>SIBR01000014.1 GCA_009695065.1 Opitutus sp.
TCGAGGTATCATCGAGGTATCATCGAGGTATCATGATGGTGACGAGGGTTCACTGTCCGGCGCGATACGCCAGCATTTTTCGGGGTGGGATTTCAGGGTTTTCCGCTTCGCCATTGCGCAGCGGAGGGGTGCGCCATGTCCGGCGTCGGCGACTTGATTACCTCAATGCGTTCGATCGATTCCGAACTGACCGCCAGGAACTGAAACTCGCGGGTGCCACTCTGGCTGCCGCTGGCCATCCGATCCCCGTCGCGGGTGATCGTGCTCAACTGTTGGTTCAACCCGCGAATTTGCACGAAGCGGAAATCGCCATCCTGCGTTGTGCCGGAAACGCCTGGCAGGCGCACCAGCAAGTCAGCCGGGTTGCCATCAAGCGAACCAAACGCATCGGCGGAGACCACGTTCCTCACTCCGGTGGAGTTCCGCTGCATCGTGATCGCGAGCGCATTCCCCTCGCGCTCACCCGCCACCACAAACTTGCTCAATTGGTAGACATCCGACGTCAAGCCGACATCCTGGCGGTTCGCGGTGCCGTGGGAAACCGCGACCGGGATCTCGACCGTGTTTAATCCCGTGTAGAACACCACCACGACGGCGCTGCCCGTCGCCACGTCGGAAAACCGATACGCGCCCTGATTATCCGTCAAGGTCTCGCGCCCCGTGCCTTTTAGCACAACTCGGGCACCCTCCAAGGTGCGTCCGGTCGCGGAATTGGTGACGACGCCGGTGATGGCCTCGTGTCCGGCAGCCACCCGGGCCGCCGGATTAACGTCCGCCGCGTGAGCGGCCTGGGCCGGCGCCATGGCAAAGGCGATCCAGCCTGCCATAAGGGTGATGGGGTTCTTGGTTTTCATAGCCTTTGGATTTTGATCGAAATTTTCCTAGTTACCGGACTTCGCTTGGGCGGCGGCAAAGTCTCTCCGGCGTTCCCGGGAATCCAGCCCAAACTCCCCCCCTCGGGTAAAGCAGAGGTATAATCCCGGTCTTGAACCGCACCGGCGGGGGCATGCCGCCATCGAGGCATTGACCTCTCGAGCTGTCACCGGGCTCATAGCGACGGAGACACCGCTCAACGAAGATCCCTCCCGAAACTCCAGTCGTGCCGCGAAATGAATCGAAATCGACGAACCCTCCGTGTTGCCGCACAAAGGACAAGACCCCCGGCCATTTTGCGTCATGCTCTTTCATGAAAATCTTCCTCCCTCAACTCCCCTTCCGGTCCGCATTCGCCGCGACAACGCTGCTCCTGTTGCCGACCAGAAAATCGCCGGCCGCCATTGACACCACCGCGCCCGGCTGGCGGGCGGGCGTGGCGACGGCGAAAGTTACACCCCAGGAACCGGTGTGGATGGCCGGCTACGCTTCCCGCAACCACCCTTCCCAGGGAGTCGTGCGCGACCTGTTTGCAAAGGCGCTCGCGCTGGAAGACGAGCGCGGCGGAAAGCTGGTGATCGTCACGATGGACGAGCACATGGTGCCGCGCGGCCTGCGTGACTACGTCGAAAAGCAAGCCGCCACCCGCTACGGCCTCAAACCGGAGCAACTCATCGTCAATGCATCGCACACGCATTGCGGACCGGAGTTGCGCACCGAGGAGATTTTCTACGAAGAGTCCGGCAAAGAGGTCAACGCCGCCGCCATCCGCTACCGCACCTGGCTGGAGGGCCGGCTCGCCGATCTCGTCGGCGAGGCTTTGCGCAAGGAGGAACCGGCCCGGCTGGAACACAGCCATGCGCGCGCCGGCTTCGCCATGAATCGCCGGCGTCCGGATCCGACTGGCCGCATTTCCCTCAGCCCCTATCCCGCCGGGCCCGTCGACCACGAAGTGCCCATTCTAAAAGTGACCGGTGCGCAGGGTGAATTGCGGGCCGTCCTGTTCGGCTACGCCTGCCACAATACGACGTCCGGTGGTGACCAATATCAAATCAACGGCGACTACGCCGGGTTTGCGCAGGAAAACCTGGAGGCAACCTATCGTGGCGCCGTGGCACTGTTCATGGCCGGGTGCGGTGGCGACCAGGATCCCCAGCCGCGGGGCAGCATCGTCCCCGGCCAGACGGAACTCGACCTCGCCCGCCAGCATGGTCGCGCCCTGGCCAACGCCGTTTCCACCGCGCTGGTCGCCGGACTCAAACCGGTGCGGGGACCGCTCTCCGCCGGGCTCGGCTACGCCGACCTGCCCTATCAAGTCCTCGCGCGCGCCGAAGTTGAGAAACGGACGCAACAGGAAAAAGCCCAGTTGGTAAGGAGCAATATGCGCCGGACTCTGCAGCAGATCGACCAGGGTACCGTCGCCCGCAGCTATCCCCTCCCGGTGCAAGTGGTGCAGTTTGGCCAGGACCTCACGCTGGTGGCGATCGGCGGCGAGGTCGTCGTCGACTACGCCCTCCGGCTCAAACGCGAGCTGGCCGGACCTGGCCGGGTCTGGGTGGCCGGCTATTCCAATGACGGATACGCCTATATCGGCAACCGCCGGGTGATCGAAGAGGGCGGCTACGAAGGCTACAGCGCCAACCTCCGCACCCATCCCGGTCCCTGGGCCCCGGCGGCCGAAGAGGCGATTATCGCCAAGGTTCACGAGATCCGTAGCCGGCTCCCCAAACCCTGACGGGCGGCGTCGCCCGGCAACAGTCCGCGGGCCGGAAAGAAACTACGTGCCCCACCCGCCGGGGGTCTTCCCGGCGGTCGTGGCTTGGTCGCCTACTTTTTCTCGTAGACCACCCGGCCGTCCAAAACGGTCGCGGTGACCTTGATCCTGCGGATCTGTTCTTCGCCACAGGTCATGAAATCGTCCGAGAGAATGGCCAGATCGCCGAGCTTGCCCGTCTCGATCGAGCCGCGGGATTTTTCGTCGAAGCTCAGATAGGCCGCATCGATCGTCATCATGCGGAGCGCCTCCGGCCGGGTGACTTTTTGTTCCGGGCCGTAGATATGGCCGCCCTCGGTTTTGCGGGACACCGCGACATACATCGCGAGAAAGGGATTGAAAGGTTGCAGCGCCCGGTCGGGGTCGAGCCCCATCATGTGGTCCGCATTGATGGCCACCTTGACGCCGGCCTTCAGCCATTCCCGGAGTCCGTAGACCCGCGAAGCGCGCTCGGTTCCGATGGTTTGGACCACGGCATCTCCGTCCTTGAAATACATGACCGGCTGGGTGTCGACCACGGCACCCAGCTTGGCGACGCGACGGGCGGTCTCCGGGTTCGGCAGATAGGCATGGATGAGGTTAAAACGGCGTGGCGCGATTGGGCTGTCGCGGTCCGCCGCCTCCATCGCATCGAGAACCGTGTCGACACCCGCGTCACCCGCCACGTGGCAGGACATCTGCCAACCCGCCTTGTGGCCGGCGCGAACGATCGCGAAGATATCTTCACGGGCGGTCATCAGCTCACCGCGGTTCGTCTCGCTGGGCAAATCGTAGAAGCGGGCTGACCCGGCGGCGAGAAACGGCTCGCGCAGGAACGCGGTACCATACAGCAGTCCGCCGTCGACGCGGAACTTGAGCGGGCCGGCGCGAAGCCAGTCATCCCCCTCGCCGGGCTTGAGCGGCATGTTCGCGATCTGCCGGAGCGCATTGCCCGTGCCCTGGAAGCCGACTCCGAGCGTCACCGTCGTACGCACCTTGAGCCGGCCCTGCTGCTTGAGTTCGGCAAAGAGATTGAACTCCTCGGGCGAACTGCGCCGCTCGGTGATGCTCGTGATCCCGAGCGCATTGTAGTGCGCATGCACCCGCTCAAGTTCCGTGAGCAGCCGTTCCTTCTCCAATTTGGGCGGAACCGGCAGGAACGAGGCGACGAGCCCACGGGCATTGCGAATCATCCCCGTGGGATTGCCCTGCGCGTCGCGCACGATCCGGCCGCCTGCCGGATCCGGCGTATCCCGGGTGATATTCGCGGCCTTGAGCGCCGCCGTATTCAAAACCTGCACCTGATTGATTCCCGCGTAACTCCAGTCGAACACCACGGGACGATCCCGCAGCGCCTGATCCAATTCCTCGCGCGTGGGAAACCGGCCTTCGCGAAACCGCGTCAGATCCACGCGCGGGATGCGGATCCATTCGTCCGGCTTGGTGCGCGAGGCTTTTTCCAGGACCCACTGCTGGACTTCTGCCAGCGAACTCAACTGGCGGAACGGATCGTCTGCCTGATCGCGCGCCACGCCCAAACTGTGGACATGGGTTTCAAACAGGCCCGGCACCACACTCTTCCCGGCCGCGTCAAGCACCCGGGTGCCCGGCCCGATGAATTTCTTCGCAGCGGCATTGGTGCCGACGTAAACGAAGCGACCGTTCCGGATGGCGACGGCCTCCGCCGTGGAGGACCGCGCGTCGACCGTGAGCACCTTGCCGTTGATGACCACGACGGTGGCCGGTTCTTCCGCCGCGCGTGCCACGAATCCGAAGCCAGCGAGCGCCAGAAAGACGAGTAAACGGGAAGTGCAGGTTTTAGTCATGATGGGATGTTCAGGTTCAGGAGATGTTGGGCGAAACACAGACGCAGTTGAAAAAAGCCTCGAATTGCCGGTAGCGGCGGAAAAGGAACTCACTTCGCGAAATTAACCACCGGTTGCGTCCAGGCCGTTTCAAATTCACCGGCCACGCTGCCGTTTTCTTTCGGCTTCGACGAAATGATTTTTGCCCGGACGTAGATCTCGTCGCCCTTCAGCGCGTACCCCGGGTTGTTTCCGGCGACTTCCGCGAGAACCGTCCCGATGTCCCTGCTATAGCGCCGGTGCGGCAGCGTCTTCGCCGCCGGATCGCCGGAGGCCATCAACTCGCTGGACGAATCGTAGGTTTTTCGGGTGCCGATGAAGCGGGTCACGTAGGTGACACCCGGCTCGGGCCGGACGGCGATCGCGAGTCGGTCACGTTCCCGCCTGACGTCGTTCAGGATCACGCCGGAAGTTGCATAGAAATCGCCGGCCTCCATGGCATGAACGATCGACTCCGCGGTCAGCCGGCGGGCGCGTACCATCACCCACCCGCGCCCCGCATTGCTCTTGCCGATCGCCATTGTCTGGTAGTGGTGCGAATCGTCCACGCCCACTCCATACATCACTTCCAGACCAAGCACGGACAGGCGGTGGGTGAGAATGACATCCCACATGGCGTCCATGCCGAGCCGGGTGGCATCGCCGGCGTTGTTCACTCCGGGGTGGCCGTTGTACACTTCGAAAAAATTCTCGCGCTTCACGCGCATCAGTTCCTCGGCGGTGATGCCCCATTGAAAGTTCGGGTGATTGATGTGCGCAAACATGGGCTGCCCCGTTTTTTCCCGCTGCGCCGCGACGGCGTCCACGACACTCTGCATGACATCGGTGGCGTTGTCGCCGCTGGCGGGCGGAATGAAATCACGCGGGTTCGTCACGTTGATATGCACCGGACCGCCCTGGGCCGGATGCACGGCCGTCCGCTCGCGTTTCCACGTGGAGGTTATTTCCTCACTGGGAATCATCAGGAAGCGGCCGGGCTCCTCCAGCAGGGAGCGGTACTCGCTCAACGGTTTCAGCCGGACCTCCTGCTTCCCGTTCAGCTTCCGTTGTTCCACCCAATGGGGCCCGAAGCGGCGGAGGTATTTCTCCAAGACCGCGCCTCCCCCCCGCTGCGTGATTTCGCCCTTAAACGACACCGGCGGTTTGATTTCAAACCAGCGCGTGCCTTCCTCCAGCACATTGTGATCGGAAAGCGCGAGAAACTGATAGCCCTGCTGCTTATACCAGTCGGCGATCATCTCGGGATATTCATCCCCGTCGCTCCACAACGAATGGGTGTGCAGATTGCCCTTATACCATTGCGGTTGGTCCGACGGAAGCGCGGCGGCCGGCCGTTGCTGGGCCCGAACGGGCGCGATCAGGGCAGCCAACAAAACCGCGATCGTGGTGGCAGCGAACGAGAACGTTTTCTCGAAAACGGAACGCGGGGCGGAATCACGGCGGGATGGGCACATGGTGGACAAGGGAACCAACACGATTGCAGAACCAAGACGTAGCAGGAAGACGGAATTCTCCTATTTCGCGCCAACAATCCGCCGAACAGTTTCACGCCCCCCACCCCCAATGAGATCCGCCTCATTCCGCCAGCCCCTTACGCCGGAGAATCGGCGCCAGCAGCCGCCGCAGATTGCCGCTGAAGATGAGTTCCTTTTCACGGTCGGAAATGGCGGCGCCGAGAACCTTGGAAAGTTCGGTGCCCATCGACCGGCCCGGCAGATGGCTGCCGAAAAGCACTCTCTCCACCCCCAGCTCCCTGACTGCCATCTCGACAAAACCCGAAGTGGGATCGAAGCCCGAGGTTTCGATGAAAATATTGGGATACGCCCGCACGGCTCGAATCCCCTCCTCCCAATCGCCCCCGGCATGGCCGCAGATGAATGACGCTTGCGGATGCCGCGCGGCCAGTTCGGCCAGCTTGATCGGCGTGGAGTAGTCGGGACTGTCTTTTTTCCCCGCCACAAAATTACACAGCTGAACGATGATGGCGCCGGCCTCCGTCAGCCGGCGAACGATCGGATCGAATTTCGGATCATTGCACTCGAGCGCGCCCGGGCCAATGGACGGAAAGCACACTCCCACCATCGGACCGCGGACGATCCACTCGTCGATGACGCCCAGGGCACGATTCACGTCACCCACGGTGCAGCGGGCGACTCCGAGCAGCCGGTCCCGATGCCGCTCAAGCAGATCGCGAATCGCCTGCGGGTTCTCCCGGATGAGACGATCGCGGGCCGGCTCGGCCGTTCCCTCGCCAATGTGCAGCATCGCACACTGGCGCTTGATGTGATGGCGGACCGCGACGGCGCTCTCTTCTGCATAGGTCTCGCTCAGCGGGCGGCTGCCGCGCTCCTGCCACGAGGGATAATAAAAAACGTCCCAAATCTGCGATCGCGAGAATCGCTCCAGCGAGGCGAGTCCGTAGTCTTCCGGTAGCAGGGGCATGGTGTGGTTTCCCAATGGCGATGGTCCGGCGGCGGGCCGCTCACGTCTCAAGCAGCGCCCGGGGATTGGTGACGAGAAGTCGTTCCGCCTCGGCCGGGGTCAGGTTGGATTCATAGACCCGGATCAAGGCCGCCTCATAAATGAAAAATGGCGCATGCGTGCCAAAAACCAGCCGTTTCGGCGGGAGTGCCCGCAGGAGTTTTCCCAAGGCACCGGTCCCATCCACCCGGGCGCTGTCGAAGTAGAGTCCCGGCGTGCTTCCGAGTCGCTCGATCGCGGCACCCGTCATGATCCGTCCGGCATTCAGCAACAGCACACGGGCACCCGGGACCCGCTCCATCACCGCCGGCAGGGGCGTGACGTCCACGTCGGGGCGAAGCATCAGGGGATGCTGCCAGCGCGGATCCTCCATCGAGACCGCAATCTGCACCAGCAGGCGCCGCTCCGCCGCGCGGCGCAGCACCCGCTCAAAAAGCGGATCCTGCAGCGCATAGCCATGGTAGTTGGGATGCAGCCGAATCCCCGGCATCGAAAATTTTTCGCGGCACCGCCGGATATCCTCCTCCCAGTCCGGCAGGGTAGGATTGATCGCACCGAACGGAACCAGCCGGCCCCCGCTCTCCCGGCACTCATGGGCGAGGCGCTCGTTGACTCCGCCAATATTCCGCTGGAGCACACCCTCAAAACTGCCCGCCCACGCCGTGGCGAAGCCGTGTTCATCCATTTTGCCCAGCAGGGCCGCCGTACGGTCCAGCGGCAGCCGGCGAAAGGGCCACTGAAAAAGGCTGACGTTCGTATCGGTCATCGCCAGCCGGCGTTTACCGGCGGATGCGACGGTGGCCGATCCGGAACGGGTCGCGGTCGCAAGCGCGGCCGACGTCAGCATGGTTTCAAGAAATTCGCGGCGCTGCATGGCAGGGGATTTTTGGGCGGCAACGACGCGGGCAAATCTGGGTTTTCGCGCGGCGGGGGAACAGCTAAATCCAATCTCGCACCGGTTAGAGCCTCGGCAGGGACACGCAAAAGGCACCCATCGACTCACCTCGATCGCCTCTAGGACGAAGAGTCGCCACCAGCGCCTGATCGATGCCCTCCAGCAGCTGCCGCTGGTCGAACGGGTTCAACAGGGCGGCGTGGACACCCATGCCACGCGCAAGTTCACGCAGTCCATGGCGGCCATGTATTTTCCTCCGCCCGAGATCGCGAGAATACGGACAGACCGGCTTTTCTCCTTGCGCCGGCTGATGAGGTCGAGGCCGTCTCCGTCGGGCATTAGGACATCGGCGATCACAAGGTCGAAGTGGTCTTTCCGAAAGAACCGCAGGGCTTCCTTGCCCGTCGACGCGCCGGCCACCTTGTGCCCGTGCGGCGTCAGCGAGTGCGCGACCAAGTCCTGAATTTCCTGAACGTCGTCAGCCACGACGATCGACATCGGTTTCATCGCGTAAGCTGGATTCTCCAATCCGGTGCCTTTAGCGAGATCACGATGACGACGAACGCGCTGATTCCCCAAAAAATCTCTTTGCAAATTATTCCACCGGTGAAGCCACTTCCTCCCGGGGGCGCAAATCAGGCCCATTCGCATCTGTTGGGTGCCGTGTGACGGAGAACCGGGTTCCAACTGTTTTTACGCAGCCGGCATAATCGGCGATCCACCCAAAGTGGCTCCTGTCTCGGCCTCCCCTCGCCGGCCGCCAGCAGGTGGCCCGCAAGAATCTATTTCTGCGGCACCGCGCCCGTAAAATCGGTCAACGTGATCTTCCCCTTCCAACCCCGCGCAACATACACCGCGCCGAGTTGAAACCCGCTCTGTGGAAAACTCGCCGGCATGTCCACCAGAACGATTTCGCGAATGCCAAAACCCGCGTTCCGAATGTCGCGCACGCGCGCCCGGGTCCAAACATGATTAATCGTGAGCAGAAACACAACGTGGTCCGAGTATCGCATCGCGTGCTGGAGGAAAAGCCGGATTTCGCTCCACGGCGGATTAGTGATGATCCAATCGACCTTTCGGTCCCAGGCGAAAAAATCGCGCCCCGCCTTGATCTCACACCATACCGTTCTCCGGGGCAGAGCGGCGAGAAAGTTGCCGTCGCCCCGACACGGTTCCAGAATCCGGCCCCACGGCCGAAAATGCTTCACCAGCCGTCGGGCCAGCTCGGGTGGCGTCTGGACTTCGTCGTTGCTGACGTAATTGCGGTTCGGTTGGGAGCGCATCGAGCGGTTGGTGATTTATGAGTTTGCCGGCGTCACAAATCCCGCGGCGCCCAGCCCGTCTCCCGCGAGATCGCGCTGCCATCCACGAAACTCCGCAACGCTCCCCCGCCCTTCACCGGCACTTTGGGAAAATAAAGCTGACGGAGCGCTTCCACCTCGCCGGCCATCCACGGCCGCGGCGCCGCCGGAAAATAAACGCGAAACCCCACCGGCGCGGCGGCGAGCGCCGCCACCACCAGGCGCGCCCCGTCGGCAAACGTCAGCCACGTGAAGGCTTCATCCAGCCGGGCCTCGTCCCACTGCCAGCCCTCCGGCGGCGGCGGCTCAACGGTCAGCTTGGGAAACCGGATCGCGACGGCGGACACGGCTCCCTTCCGCGCGTAATAGCGCAGCATATCCTCGCCCGCCGCTTTGCTTAACGCATACGGGTTAGTGGGGATTGCAGGGTGATCGCCATCGAGCGGGAACCAAGGCAACCGGCTCGGCGCAGGCGGATCGCTGCGCCGCCGATCGCCCGTCATCGCCTGCACGGAGCTGGCGAAAACCAGCCGGCGGACTCCGGCCACCCGGGCGGCCTCGAAAACATTAAAATTCATCACCACGTTTTGATTGTAGGCCGGATCGGGCACGGCGGCCGTGGGATCGATGTGATTACCCAGATGCACCACCGCCTCCGCGCCCACCAGCGCCGACATGATTCGCGGTGCGTCCAGCAGATCGAGGGTGAGCATGCGGACCGGGCTTTCGCCACTGGCCACCTTGTCGATGCCCGTGACTTCATGCCCGGCTCCCGCCAGTTCGCGGACCACGTGGCGCCCCAACCTTCCCCCGGCTCCCGTGACAACAATCTTCATCGGACAATCCAAACGCACAGCGCTTCGCGCGGTGCAACATCAACTGGAGATTTTCCGACACGAGGCCAGGCCCGGCGATCCGCGGCACCGGAGCGGGCGGTTGGCGCGGGGCGCGGGCGACCCGGTGGCCCGACTGCGATTATTCCGTTGAACGCCGTCATCGGCAGTCCTCATCGTGGGATGACGCGCCGGTTTTCCGCCCGCTTTCCGGCTATACCGGTGAACCGACGGTTCCATCGCTCTCCTCCCCCACCTTCATCCCGATCGCAGCAACCCCAAAAACCATCGCCGTGAACTTCGCGCTTAGCACCTTGGATGTACTGATTGTCGTAATCTCACTGGTGGCCGTCGTCGCCGTGGGGTTATGGAGCGGTCGGAATCAGGATAAATCCGCCCGCGGCTACTTTCTGGCCTCCGGCCGGCTGCCGTGGTACATCATCGGGGCGGCGTTCGTCTCCACGAGCGTGTCCAGCGAGCAGATCGTCGGCACGGTCGGCGCCACGTATAAACACGGGATGGCCATCGCGAACTGGGAGTGGTGGATCGTGCCGATCTACGGCCTGCTGACGGTAGTCTTCGTTCCGATCTGGCTGCGCAATCGCATCACCACGGTGCCGGAATTCCTCGCGCGGCGATTCGGTTCCCTTTGCGCCGACATCTACAGCTGGGTGATGCTGGCCGCTTACATCTTCGTTTTTCTGGTGCCGGTTCTCTACAGCGGGAGCCTCGCGCTCGCCGGACTCACCGGGTGGAATTTTCACCTCGTCCTTTGGGGCATGGTGATCCTCGTGGCGCTCTACACCACCAAGGGCGGGCTGTCCTCGGTCATGTGGACGGACGCCCTGCAATGCGTCCTCCTCGTCGGCGGCGGTGTGCTCCTGTTTTTTCTCGCGCTGGGCAAAGTCCCCGGCGGCTGGGCCGCGATGGAAGCGGCCAATCCGGATCGATTCCACCTGTATCGCCCACCGGGCGATCCCGAGGCACCGTTTCCGGGCATCGTCCTCGCCACGTTCGGCGTGTTCATCTTCTACTCCGCCGGCAACCAGGTCATGGCACAGCGCATCCTGGCCGCACGCTCCACGTGGGACGGCTTGATGGGGGTCTGGTGGGCTGGGGTCATCAATCTCCTCCGCCCGCTCTGCACCTGCTTCCTCGGCCTCATCGTCTATCACTGGATCAACGTGATGCGGGCCGCGCCCCCGCTCGCCGACCCGGATGAGACTTTTTCGTTCGCCCTGCGCTACCTGGCGCCCGACTGGGGTCTGCGCGGCATCATCCTCGCGGGTTTTCTCGCCGCCGTCATGTCCACGATCAGCGCGCTGGCCAACTCCACCGCCACGCTGTTCAGCCTCGATGTCTACAAACGGGTCATTCGTCCCGACGCCGACGACGCCCGGCTGGTTCGCGTGGGGCGGATGGCGTCGCTGGTTTCACTGCTCATCGCCACGCTGCTGGCTCCGTCGGTCGCCCAGCTGGGTGGAGTTTTCCGCTACTTCCAAAATGGGGTGACCTATCTGGCCACGCCGTTCATTTCCGTGATGCTTCTCGGCCTCTTGTGGAAACGCACCAACTATCAAGGCGCTTTGTTCGGCTTGATCGGTGGCGGCGCCATCACGCTGCTGCTCGCGTTCGGCGCGCCCGTGGTGGGGATCCATCTCCACTGGTTGTACGTGGGGGCTATCGCGCAGGGCATCACGATGCTCGGCATCGTGATAGTTTCGTCGCTCACGCCCATGCCGCCCGAGGAAAAATGGCGTCCCTTCCAATGGACGCTCTCGGCTCTCACCGCGTATGACGATGGCATCCAGCGCCCGTGGTATAGCCGGGTGCTGCTCTGGTGGGCGCTCTTTGTCGGCGTCTGGCTGTACTTGTACTGGCGGTTCTGGTGACCCCGGAGCACTCCGCTCCGCTTTGCCATCGGCGGAGAATCGAAAGCGCGCGCGGAATCGCCGCCGCATCGGAGAAGCTGGACGCTGCAAAAAACCGCCTTTCTCTTCCTGCCATGAACCACTCGCCCATCCCCTTCCCTGGCTGCGCCGGACGAACCGGCTCTTCACGCCGGCTGACCCGCCCGTCCTCCCAAGCCCTCTTGAGCATCGCCGTGTTCGGACTCGCGGCGGCAGCGCTTTTCCTCGGAAGCGATCTGAGCGCGCAGGAGATCAAACGATTCCCCTCGCAGACTCCGGGCCTGGCTCGGGCCGTCCGAGTGGACGACACGCCGCTGGCGAATACCACCATGATGCTCGGTTGGGACGGCTCGGGAGCGATCCAGGGCGATGCCAGGGCCCAGGCGCTTCAAGCCTTGAAGAACGCCGATGCGGCGCTCATCGCCGCCGGCTCCTCGCTGGCGCAGGCGGTGAAGCTGAATTTTTATCTCACGCGCGAGTGTGACACCGCCGCCGTGGACGCCGTCGTCGCCCAGATGTTCGCCGACCGACCGCTGGCAATTTCGTGGGTGACGACGCCACTGACCGCGCCCGCCGCCTTGGTCGGCGTCGATGCCGTCGGTGCAGCCGCCGGCAAGATCGGTGGCGTCCAACTGGCCTCCGCCCGTTCGCTGCCGGCGGGTATCACCGGCGCTCACGTGGCAATCCTGCCGGCCGGCCAGCGCATCTTCATCTCGGGCATGTCCGATCCGGAAAAAGACCTGCGCCTCGCGACTCGCAAAACGATGCAGAGCCTCGGCGAGACCCTGACTTGGCTGAAAGCGACCAAGGCCGACGTCGTCCAGGTGAAGGCCTTCCTGCGGCCTTACCCCGAGCACGCCGCCGCCCTGGAAGAAATGGCCGCGTTCTTCGCCGGTGCTCCCGTCCCCACCTGTCTCGTCGTCGAGTGGACGACGCCCGGCGCCGTGGAAATCGAAATGCTCGTCGCCGGCCGGAAGGACGCGGCGCCTACGGCCGACGGTCTCGCCTTCCTCACACAACCGGGCGTCAAACCCTCGCCGGCTTTCGCGCGCATCGTCACCGTCGACGCCGGACACCCGCTCATTTTCATCCCGGGACTTTACGGCAAAGGCGCTGGGAGCGTCCGCCAGGAGTGGCTGGATATTTTTGGCGAGCTCGGTGACATCCTTTGGGAAACCGGCAGCAGCATCCGCCACCAGGTGAAGGGCACGTATTATTCTACGACCGGGGAGTCGCGTAAGCTGCACGGCGAAATTCGGGCGGTTTATTTCGATCCGGCACGGCCGCCGGCGTCGTCCGGCATGATGACCAAGGGCGTGGGTCGTCCCGACCGGACCACGACGATCGACATGATTGCGATTCCCATTCCGCGCCCGAAAGCGGGCCCCTGATTCCCGCGCCCGAAAGCGGCGCTCGAGGCCAGGAGCGCGGCCACGGCCAAGAAGCGCTCCGCAAAGCGCAAGATATGCGGGGACTTATCGGGCCTGGAGGGACTACGTTAGGGGAAATCAAACCTAGGGAGCGCACCCATGAAAATCACCCCAAAGTCACCGCAGGAACAGGAGTCGCCGGAGGAAGCGGTTCGCCGACTCGCATATTTTCGCTGGATCGACAGCGGCGCCGTGCACGGCAACGACTGGGATCATTGGCTTGCCGCCGAGAAGCAGCTGTCGTCCGTCGCCACGCTGCCGGTCACCGCACACGAAGTCCCGGACGTCCCGCCCGCTCACTTTGCCATCCGCACGACGGTGGCGGAGCACCTGAGCGATCCGACCCATCGCTTTCACGCACCGGGAACCGCTCATGACGCCCGGCTCGATGTGGTCGCTGGCGAAGCCCGCCAGCCGCGCGGCTCGTAAACATCGAACGCCAAATCAGCCGGATCGCTGATCCGCCGCACCGATCGACGCCGTCGGTGCAGGCGGCATTGTGTCGGGTGTTCGACGGGCAGGCGGACAAATGTTTCCGTCCGCTCTTTTCCGGAAACATCTTCGTTCCGAAAAAACCCGCCCGGATTCAGGACGGTCGTTCCATGTCGGCCGAATATTGTCCAAAGCGCGCCGCGGAGTTGCAACGGGCGCGGTGCAGCAATGCCGCCTGCGCTGCCGCGGCGTTTTCGGGCCGGCCCGCCCAGCACTGAAGGGCCGGCGCCTGCAGCGCCCGGCCGAACGAGAAACTCAATTCCCACGGCAGATGTTCGATGCGGTTCAGCGCGTCCAGGTGCTCCGTCGCGCGCACATCCGTCTGGCCTCCGGAGAGGAAAACAAGGCCCGGCACCGCGGCCGGCACCGTGCGTTGCATGCAACACCAGGTCGCCTGCGCCGCGTCCGCCACCGTCGCCGGCTGCGAACAGGTCGTGCCGGACAAGACCATGTTCACCTTGAGCAACAGCCCCTCCAAGTGCACGCGGTGTTCCGGCAGTTCGTGAAACAACTGGCGCAGGACCGACTCCGTCACTTCGAAGTGGCGGAGCAGCGTATGATCCCCGTCCATCAACACCTCGGGTTCGACGACGGGCACCAGGCCCGCCTCCTGGCTCAACGCCGCGAAGCGCGCTAGGGCGTGAACATTGGCCGCGATGCAGTTCCGCGTGGGCATCTGGGGGCCCATCGTAAGCACGGCCCGCCATTTCGCGAAGCGTGCACCCAGCCGTGCATACTCCGCCAGTCGCTCGCGCAAACCGTCGAGACCTTCGGTGATTTTTTCCCCGGGGAAGCCGGCGAGAACTTTTGCCCCCGCGTCGACCTTGATCCCCGCAATGATGCCCTGCCCCTTAATCACCTCGGAATGGGAGGGCGAGGCGCCGAACCCGGATCGCATCTGCCGCGATCCCGCACGCCTGCGGGATCTGGGCCCGGGTCTCCACCACAACTCTGCGGGGAAGGCCCTTGTCACTTCCGCGGGGCGGGAAACCCAGCGAGCCCGAGACCATGAACCAAAACGCCCCGGCGCAAGCCGGGGCGTTCCTGCCCTCCCCGGTCTCACGGGCGAGGGCGAAAAATAATCGCGAAGCCCCGTTTCGGATGGAGGCCTCGCGGAATGAGCCGGCTTATTCGCGCCCGAGCTCCCGGACGAAGATGTCGCGGAATTCAACCGGGTCGGTGTGACCGGCGAAGCCGAAAAAGCCCCGGGCCCGATCCTTGCCGGGATGCGGCGATTTGGCCATGACGTTGGCCAGATCCACGGTGCTGAGGTCGGTGTCGAGGATCACCGTGCCGTTAAGTTCCACTTTGATCCGCGAACCCTGCACGGTGGTTTCTTGGAAATTCCATTCGCCGATCGGATTCTGGTAACCGCGGGCCGCGGCCACCATGCCGTAAGCCGAACCATGCACCTGACGGGGATCGATCTTCCCTTTTATCGTCTCGTAATTCTCATCGAGGATCTGCAATTCGCACACGCCATCGTAGGCCGTGTTGCCGGTTCCCGGATACCGAATTGCTAGGCCGTTGTTACCGGCCGGCGGCAGTTTGAAAAGGAGGCGGGCCTTAAAATCCGCCAGCTCACGGTTCCAATAGATGGTGCCGCCCTTGCCCTTCTGCCAGACGAGCGAGCCGTGCTGGACTTTCACGGCATCCAGCGGGCCCGCCCAGCCATCAAGATTCTGGCCGTTGAAGATCGATTGGAAGCCCTCGCGCCCGCGGCTCTCCAGGGTGCGGGTGGCCTCGGCGTTGTCGATTTCGCGAAGATGAAGATTCCGCCACCGGATTTCCCCACCGTGGGTTTGCAGCTGGATCGGACCGCGCGGCGGGATCGGACGGCGCTGCGCCACCGGGAGCTTCTTGTCGACCGCGTCATAGTAATTTTCGAGGATCGCGTGATCGACGACGAGGCTGCCGTTCAGCCAGATGCTGACCCGGGTGCCGACCATCACGATGCGGAAATGATTCCATTCGCCGAACGGCTTGTCGGCGACCACCAGCGGATCGCGGCCCGGCGACTTGGGATCGTTGTTGTAGAGCCCCCCGGAACCGAGGCGCGGCCGCCGGTTGGGCGCCTTGGCCATGTCGGCTTGATTAACGTCCCAGATCTGCACCTGCGGCACGCCGCGGAGATAGATGCCCGAATCGGCCTTCGGCACCGTCTTGTAGTCGATCAGCAACTCGAAGTTGCCGTAGTCCTTCTCGGTCGTCGCGTAGTCGCCGAAGCCGTCGTTGACCAGCTCGTCACCCTCCACGTGCCAGTGGGGCTTTCCGGTCTTGGCACTTACCTCCTTCATCGAGGCCGTCCACTTGGCGATGAGCGCGGCCCGTTCCGCCTCCGGCATCTCCAGGAGCTTCCGGTGGTCGAATGACTTGCCGCCCCGCCAGCCGGACAGATCCCGTTCATTAAAGAGCGAGCTGAATCCGGCGGGCGGTGGCGCCGCCCGGAGCAGACCGACGCTCAGCGCGAGCGAGAGAACAACGAGAATTCGTTTCATGGAGGTGATTTTATTTTGAGGTTGGCAGGAAAATTTAGGTGCGAGTCGCCGGACGCCGAACGCGGCCATCGGGAAAAGGCAACCTAAGATGAGTTCAATTCCTGACGCGCGCGAACCAAGCCGGCGTCAAGGAGGAGGCAACCGATTTGCGGGACATAGATCAAATTTGGCGGGCCGGGGTAGCGGATGCTTGACGGACAACGAAGTGAAACCAGCAAGCGACCGATTCGCAGCCTTGCGACCCGACCCCGGTCCGTCAACCCGCGGAGTAAAGCAAGAAAGAAGCGACCTCGTGGCCACTCGTGGCAAACAACCCTACCAGGGAATCGGTCGCGACCGCCGGCTAAAAAAACATTGCTTCCGCCAGGGCGACTTCCGGCGCCAGTAGACTCACCGCGGCCGGCAGCGTGGTCTGCCCGGAACCGAGATCCGCCTTGAACGCAGCGACCTTGGTGGCGAGATTGCCCGTCCAGAAAAAATGCCGCGCCGGATCCGCGTAGAGGAAACGCACTGCGAGGCTGCCGGCATCGTCACCATCGAGGGCCGCCGTGCGAAAGTTCACGCCCCCCTCCGCGCTGCACTCGGCGATGCGGCGTTCAAACCACGCCACCAACACCCGGGCCTCGGCGGCGAGTGCCGGCTCGTGGGCCACGATCACCTCGCGCAGGCCGGAGCGCAGCCCGGCCGGCGGGTAGCTCGCGAGGAACTGTCCGATCGTCTGTCGCACGGGCAGCAACCGGGAATAGACCAGATCGCGCAAGCTCTTCGGATTCGGCCACGGATAGGTCAGGATTCCCTCCGGGGCGACCGAGCTGTCGATCAGGACGCGTTTTGCCCGGCTCAGGAGAAATGAGTAGTCGGCGAGCCGCGAGTTGGCGGTAAAGCGATGCGCCCAATAGTAGAGCGGCAGGTCGGTCGAAAGGCAGATTGAGACCTGGTTCTCCAAGAATCGGCGCGCCGCCTGAGTGTAGCAGAGCATCACGAATTCCACGCACCGTTTGTCGCTCTTCGATTTCCCAAGATAACACTCGCCGTAAATTTTTGCCCGCATCGCGATCTCCCCGGTGTCGCCGCCGCGCAACGGGCAGAGCACGACAATGCGGCTGGGATAGCGATGGGCAAAGCGAACGACGATTTGAAACTGTTCCGCCGCATCCTCCGGATTCGCGTTCAAGCCGAAATGCAGGACGACGTTCACCTGCGTCGCCTTGGCGTCCTCGGCGGCTGGAGCCGGCCTGCCGTCCGCCGCCGAAACCGCCCACCAACCCCCCAGGCGCGATGAAATCTCGCCAACGGGCACCTCCAGTCCGGGCAGGGCATCGAAAATGGCGGACATGGCAAAAAGTGGTTCCCGGCGGAGAGATTGGATCAGGCGGCCGTCCCCGGCGTTCCGGCCGCCGGGGCGTGCTCGCTCGGGCAAGCGGTCCAACGCTCGGGCTTCATCAGGGTTGCCGCCATTCGTGGTTGAATTTCTTGAGCAGGGTGTCCGCGTCCGCCGGCCCCCACGAGCCGGCGGGATAACTGGCCATGTCGCCCCGGCCCGCCGCCGCCCACGCGTCCAACACCGGCGTGTAGAGCCGCCATGAAGCCAGCGCCTCGTCGCCGCGGATGAAGAGCGTGCCATCGCCGATCATCGTATCGAGCACGAGTCGTTCGTAGGCCTCGGGGGTATTGGAGCCGAAGGTCGTCGCATAGCGAAAACTCATCTTCACCGGTTGCGTGCGCGTCTCGAGCCCGGGGATCTTGGTGTTGAGGATCATGCTCAACCCCTCGTCGGGCTGGATCTGGAACGACAGGGTGTTGCCCGCGAGCTGGAATTTTTCGCCCTCGGCAAACAACGTGCCGGGCGGCCGCTTGAAGTTGATCGCAATCTCCGAGACGCGGCGGGCCATGCGCTTGCCAGACCGCACATAGAAAGGCACGCCCTGCCACCGCCAGTTGTTGATCGAGAGCCGCATCGCCGCATAGGTCTCCGTCTGCGACTGCGGGCCGATCCCCTCCTCCTCGCGATAACCCTTCACCGCGCCGCCGCCAATCATCCCGGCGGCGTATTGCGCGCGGGCCACGTCGCCCCCGGGGCCCACGACCAGCGGCTGGATCGCCCGCAGCACTTTCACCTTCTCGTCCCGGATGGCCTCCGCCTCCAGTGACACGGGGGGCTCCATCGCGGTCAGCGCGACGAGTTGCATCGTGTGATTTTGAATCATGTCACGCAGCGCGCCGCTCTGCTCGTAGTAGCCGCCGCGCGTGCCGACTCCGACCTCCTCGGCCACCGTGATCTGCACGCTGTCGATGAAGTTCCGGTTCCACAGCGGTTCGAAAATCGCGTTGGCGAACCGCTGCACCAGAAGATCCTGCACCGTTTCCTTACCGAGGTAGTGGTCGATCCGATAAACCTGATGCTCGTCAAAAACCGAGCGTATCGTCTCGTTCAACGCCTGCGCGGAGGCGAGGTCCTTCCCAAACGGCTTCTCGATGATCACCTTTGAATGAAGGGGCTGGCCGAGGTGCCGGCCGCCCATCCCCGAGGCCCCCAGCAGCGTGAGAATCGGCGCGAAGACCGAGGGCGGGGTCGAGATGTAGAACAGCCGCTGCATTTCGCGCCCGAGCTTTCGCTCGATGGCATCGAGGTGCTGGGCCAGCCGGTCGAACGCCGGCTTCTCGTCGTAGCCGCCCGCCAAGTAACTGGTATGGGCCGCGACGCGGCCCCAGACTTCCGGGCTCAAATCGCGACGCGAAAATTCCTTGATCGCGTCCACCGCGACCTGCCGAAACGCGTCGTCCGGCATCGGCGTGCGGCCGTAGCCCACCAGAAAAAAATCCGGCGGCAGCAGGTTGTCGGCGGCGAGGTTGTAGACCGCGGGAATCAGCTTGCGCGCGGTCAGGTCGCCGGAGGCGCCAAAAATTACCACCACCGTGGGCGGTGCGCCCCGGTGCTTGCTCAGCCCGTGCAGGAACGGGTGACGTTGGGAATCGGCCATGACAGGTCGAGTTGTCTGGCCCCGCGCCGGACCGGGCAAGGGAAATGAACCGGGATGGCGGGCGCAACGTTGGTCATCTGCCCACGGGAACCCGCCCGCACCTCAACCGCGGAAATACTTCGAAAACAGCGGGACGTTTTCGAAATGCCGGATTTCCGTCCCGCCCGGGGAACCCGCCATCGCGGGCCCGGCCAGGCTCACTTCGACAACGTCGAAGCGAAATGTCGGCGGTCGCTGCGCCAGACCCGCGAGATAAGCCGTGGCCGCCCGACGCACGACGCGCTTTTTCCGGGCATCGACCGCGTAATAGCCCGGCACGAGGGCCGCGGCACTGCGCGCCTTCACCTCGACGAAGACCAGCGCCCCGCCGTCGCGGCAGACGAGGTCGATCTCATCGCGACGATCGCGCGGACTGCGCCAGTTGCGGGCGACAATTTCGAATCCACGCTCGCGCCGCAGCCAGTCGGCAGCCAGCCGCTCCCCCTCTCCACCCGCGTCGGAGCGCCCGTCGCCGAATAAATTTCGCAGAAAACGAAACATTTCCCTCGCCGAACATCCCGGCCAACACTGACACCGGAGTGTGGACATTTCTCATTGCGACACTCCCCGCCCGTACTGACAATCCCGGAAGCACCAACCCCTTTCCCCGCGCTCGTCCATGGCGTCATCCAATATCGCCGGCACACTCCGCCGCTCCCTGCTCATCAAGGTCATTTCCAAGCCGGCGCCCAGCCGCGAGGACGTCGCCTCAGTCATCGAGCTGACCGCCTCGAAGGTGGTCGAAGCCCTATAGGCCCAGTCGATGACGTTCTACCTCGTCGAGGGCAACGACATCGTCTTCAAGCAAATCTATTACTCGCCACCCTCTGGGCGGGCGATCCCGCCAAGGAGAAAAAATTTCAAGATACGGCGGCCAAGCTCCTCGCCCTCAAACTGCCGCTTGGAAAGGGCAGCGTCGGCAAAGTCATCGAAACCGGCGAGTCGGTGTTCTTCCGCAACACCGATAGCCAGGCGCCCTTCATGCAATCGATGGCCCAAACCACGGGCTTCGAAGTGTGCTCGATGCTCACGGTGCTGCTTAAGACGACCATCACGCTCGGCGCCATCCAGGTGCTGAACAAGGAAATGTCCGCCGGCACCGAAGGGGAATTTACCGAGAAGGATTTGGCGCTGCGCAAGGAGGTCGCGGAATACTCCTTCACCCTCATCCACCGCATGGTGGATCCCAAATTTGTGCCCAATGCGGAGGACACCGCGCGTTTCGTGTCCAAGCTCACCGATCTGCCGCTGATCACGAAGCCGGGGAAAATCGAGATCGACGAGAAGGTGATCGAGGAGGTCGGCGACGCGGTCATCCGGCGCGAGGGTATTTTTCCCCACAAGCGGGCCAGCCCCTGCCGCAGCAGCGTGGCGGCTTCGTGATATTTTTTCTGCCGCCACAGGTCCGTGCCCTCGGCGATGAACGCCTGTCCCTTTTTTTGCGGCAACGGCATCTCGCCGCCACGGGTAGAAAACCGCGTCTGCGTAGCTCAGCACGCCATAGGGATTGCGCTGCCAGAGAAAAAACAGCGCGGTGGCTCCGCCGACATAGGCGGCGACGGCGAGGCCCAGCGTCCACTTCACCAGCCCCCGCCCGCTGATCGCCAGACCATCGTCTCGCCGGCCCTCGACCCGGGAGTAGAAGCCAAACAGCCCGAGATACCAGCGACCTTGAACAACGCGTGATCCGCCCTAGCCGAATTTCAATCGCGGGATCTTCACGCCGGGAAGTCACTCCCTCCTAGCCGCCAGCGAGCGCGGGCGCTTTTACCCCGGTCACGAACTCGGCGAGATTCGGGGCGTGCGCCTCGGGTTCGCCCCGTTCCTGGTTGAACCGCATCGAGACCGTCTTCGAAACGCCGCGCTCCTCCATCGTCACCCCGTAAATGGCACCGGCCGCCGATACCGTACGTTTGTTGTGCGTGATGATGATGAACTGCGATTCGCCGACGAATTTCTTCAACAGGTTCGTAAACCGGCCGATGTTCGATTCGTCGAGCGGGGCGTCGAGTTCGTCGAGCAAACAGAACGGCGACGGCTTCACCATGAACAACGCGAAGAGCAGCGCGACCGCCGTCAGCGTCTTCTGTCCGCCCGACAGCAACGTGATGCCCTTGAGCTTGGTGCCGGGCGGCTGCGCGACGATTTCGATGCCGCTCTCCAGAATGTCCTCCGCCTGGATCAGCTCGAGGTGCGCCCGGCCGCCGCCGAACAGGGTGTGGAAGGTGTATTCGAAATTCTTCCTGATCTGCTCGAACGTCACTTGGAACTGCTGGAGCGATGTCTGGTTGATCTCGTCGATCGCCTTCATCAACTCCGCCTTCGCGGTTGTGAGGTCGTTTACCTGGTTCTGCAGGAAATCATGCCGCTGCTTGAGCTCGGCGTACTCTTCGATCGCGACGAGGTTGACCGCGCCCATGCTGTTCAGGCGCTGCCGCAACGCTTCGATCTCGGCCTTGGTTACCGTCCAGTCCGTCGACTCCAGGGCCTGAAGGTCCGCCTCGGTCGGCTCGCCCCGCGCTTCCTTCTTCTTCCGCCGGCGCTTCGGCGCCTCGGCATTGGCCGGCTGCGCACCGTCCTCCGTCCGCTGTCCTCCGTCCTCTGTTTCCTCCTCCTCGTCGAGATCGAGGGGCTTGAGCCCCTCCGGCTCGTCGTCCGCTTGCCAGAGCTGCCTCTTCCAATCGATCGCCGCCACGTCGGCCTGAAACTCCCGTATCACTTCCTCGACGAGGAACTGCGCCCGCTGGCGGTTCTCGGCGAGCTTCACCTCGTGGGCGCTCAGTTCGTCGTGCGCCGCCTCGGACTCGCCGCGCACCGTGTGCTGGGCGGCTTCGAGGCCGTTGATTTCGCGTTCGATGTCGACCAGTTCGACGCGGACTTTTTCGACCTGCGCCTGGGCGACGGCAAAGGTTTCGCCGAGCTGCGCCGCCTTGGCGCGCTGCGTGGCGGTTTCGCGTTCGAGCTCCGCGGTCTGTTCGCTCCACGTCTCGATTTCATGCTGCCGCTGCACGAGCAATTCGCTGAGTTGCTGGCGGCGCCGCTCCATCTCACCGAGGCCGCGGTCGAGAACCTCCACCTTTTGCCGGCGCTCCGCGAGTTCGAGTCGCGCCTGGGCCAGCGACTCCCGCTTCACGTCGCGGTCCGTGCGTACTTCCACAATTCGCGTTTCCAGCTTGTGAATCACCTCGCGCTGGGCCGTTGCTGCGGTGTCGGCTTCGGTCAGCCCGGCCTGCGCCTTTTCCCAGCGCGCATGCGCCTCGTTGCGGGCGTGCTCGAGCGAAACGACCTCGCCCTCCATCCGCGCGAGGCGGTTGCCGACGTCATCCACGTTGCGCTGCGCGTTGCGCTGCTCCGCCTGGACGGCGGCCAGCGTCTGGGTGGCCGTCAAAACCTCGGCGCGCTTTTGTTCGAGCGTCTGCTCCGCCTCGGCGAGCCGGGCGTTGAGCCCGTCGATGATCGCCTTCTGGTCGTCGTGCGCCTTTTGCTCGTCCACCAGCGCCTTTGCCGTTTCGCGCAGGTCGATCTCGCGCTGCACGATGCTGTGCGCCGCGCGCTTGCTGCTGTGATGCCCGCCGTAAACCAGCCCGCGCCGGTCGACCAGGTCGCCTTTGCGCGTGGCCACCGCGAGAAACGGAAAGGCCGGATTCGCCTTCCAGAAATCGAGAAAGGCGTTCAGGTCGTCGGCCACGAACGATTCGCGCAACACCCCGAGCGCCGGATGCCCCGGGTCCGTGTCCGTCACCGCTTGGGCGGCCGGCACCAATCCGGGCGGCAGTTCAAAATGCCCTTCCGTTCGCAATCCGATGTCCGTGACCCGCAGCACCGCCGAGCCGATCTGCTCGGCCTCGAGTTGGGCGAAGATTCGCTGGGCGGTGGACAAGTCGGCGACGCTGATCGCCTCCGCCGCCGAGCCGAGAATGGCCTCGATCGCCTTGCCGAACTCGGGCTGGACACCGAGGCCCTGCATGATCGGGGAAACCTTTGCGCCGGCGAGCGCAGCGTCGAGCCGGCCTTGGAGGACGGCCTTGGCGCCTTCGCCGAAACCCTCCCACTTTTCCTGCAATTGCTGCAACAGCCTCAGCCGCGCGGTGCGGTGCGCCAGCGCGCGGTCGATGTCCTGCAGCTTGCGCTGCGCCTCGCGAAAGTCCCGGGTTAAATCCGTGATCGCCTGTTGCGCCACCGCCGATTCGTTGTGCGTGCGCGATTTTTCCGCGAGCGCCTCCTCCAGCCGCACCGCGCACTCGGCCGCGACTTGCGCCGCCGCCGCCTGTTGCTGCCGCACGCCTTCGAGTTCGCGGGCCAGCGAGTCGTGCTTGTGCACGCTCGTTTTCTGGTCGACCTCGTAGCCCGAGCAGTCGGTGCGCAGCCGCGCCACCGTGCTCTCCAGTTGCAGCAGGCGGAACTTCGCCTGGTTCAGCTCCTGTTCGAGCTTCGTCAGCTCGCCCTCGGCGATCGATTGCTCGCGATTGCGCTGCTGGAAACCCGCGTCGCTGCCGCCGAGCAATTCCAGCTGCAGCTGCTTGTCCTTCGCCCCGGTGTCGACCTGCCCCGCGACCTCGCGCAGCTGCATGTCGAGTTCGCCGAGGGTGTCGCGGGACGAGGCCAGCCGGTCCTCAAGACCGCTGCGCCTGATCTGGGCGAGGTTGGCCGCGTTCTCCGACGCTTCCTTGCGGGAGCGCAAGTCGAACACCGCCTGCTGCGCATCCTGCACGCGCTGGTTCAGCCGGCTGCGGTGCGCCTTCTTTTCGTTCAGGGACGCTTCCTGTTCCTCAAGACTGGCGCGACGCACGTCCGCCTCGGCACGCAGGGAGGCGACCTTCGCTTCCAACGCGCCGAGCGTCGCCGTCAACTGGGCGTGATTGAAACCGCTCCACGCCAGCGCCAGGTGCCGCAGCCGGTGGTTGAGCCGCTTGTAACGCATCGCCTTCGCGGCCTGCCGGCGCAGGCTGCCGATCTGGCGCCCGACCTCGCCAATCACGTCCGCCACGCGGGCGAGATTCTGGTCAGTCAGCGCCAGCTTCTGCAGCGCCTCGCGCCGTTGCGACTTGTACTTGGTGATCCCGGCCGCTTCCTCGAACACCGCGCGGCGTTCCTCGGGCTTCGACGACAGGATCTGGTCGATCTGGCCCTGCGCCATGATCGAATAACTCGTCCGGCCCACGCCGGTATCCATGAAAAGCTTCTGAATGTCCTTCAGCCGGCACGGCTGACCGTTGAACGCATACTCGCTCTGACCGTCGCGATGCACGCGCCGCGTGATCTCGATCTCGTGAAACTCGCTGCCGAGCTGCTTCTCGCAATCCGTCAGCAGAAGGGAAACCTCGCAGAGTTGCGCCGGCTTGCGGGTATCGGCGCCCTCGAAGATGACGTCCTGCATCTTGCCGCCGCGCAGGGCCTTGGCGCTTTGTTCTCCCAGCACCCACCGGATCGAATCCGCGATGTTCGATTTGCCGCAGCCATTGGGCCCGACGACGGCCGTCACCCCGGGTTCGAAGCGCAGCGTCGTCGCGTCCGCGAAGGATTTAAAGCCATGGAGCTTGAGCGCCTTGAGATACATGCAGGATAAAAAGGGGCCATTGAAGAGCGGCCTCCGGGTCCCGCAATGGAAAAACCCGGAAGATTGTTCACCCGGAATTCACGATGCGTCTTGCGCCTTTTTGACGGGCCGCCAAACGGGCAACGCCCGGCTCGACGAAGCGCAGAGTTGCTTCCCGACGGTTCGCGTCTAGCGGTGGAAAATGCCCGCAACCGCCGCGCCCGCCGAAACCATTCCGGCTCCCATCTCGGCGGAAACACGTCGCTATCTCCCCTGGCTGGTCGCCGTCGCGCTGTTCATGGAAAACCTCGACGCCACCATCGTGAACACCGCCGTGCCCACCATGGCCGCGAATCTCGGGGTCGCGCCGCTCAGCCTGAAAGGGGTGCTCACGGCCTACACGCTGAGCCTAGCGGTTTTCATCCCGGTCAGCGGCTGGATGGCCGACCGGTTCGGCACCTACCGGGTGTTCCGTTCGGCGGTAATCGTCTTTCTCGTCGGTTCGCTGCTGTGCGGCCTCGCGACCAACGTGCCCTTCCTTGTCGCCGCCCGCATCCTGCAGGGCATGGGCGGGGCGATGATGACCCCCGTGGGCCGGTTGGCGCTGGTGCGGGCCTTCCCCCGTTCCGAGATGCTGCAGACGATGAATTATGTGATCATCCCTGCTCTGCTCGGCCCGCTGCTCGGCCCCTTTGCCGGCGGCCTGATTGTGCACTGGATGTCGTGGCGCGTGATTTTCCTCCTCAACCTCCCGCTCGCCCTCTTCGGCCTGTGGATGATCCGCCGCTACATGCCGGACTATCGCGACGACCGGGCCCCGCCGCTCGACCGCCGCGGCTTCCTGCTCTTTGGCACCGGCATCGCGCTGCTCTCCTACGCGCTCGAAGTGTTCGGCGAGCACCGCCTGAGCCTCTCGGCGATCCTGGCCATGCTCGTGGTCTCGCTCGCGCTGCTCGCCGCTTATGTCTGGCACGAGCGCGGCATGACCGCCCCCGTGCTGGAACTCGCGCTGTTCAAGATCCGCACCTTTCGCGCGTCGGTCGCCGGCGGGTTCGTGACGCGCCTCGGCGTGGGCGGCATGCCGTTTTTGCTGCCGCTGCTTTACCAGATCGGCCTCGGCTACCCGGCCTGGAAAGCCGGCCTCCTCACCATGCCCCAGGCCCTCGCCGCCATGGGCATGAAACTCATCACCCAGCCGGTGCTCAAACGCCTGGGCCACCGCACGGTCCTCGTGGGCAACACCGTGCTGCTCGGCCTCACGATGATGCTCTTCACCCAGGTGCAACCGGGCATCCCGGAGTGGACCATCGTGCTGCTCAGCCTGACCCAAGGCTTCTTCTCGTCGCTGCAATTCACCGCCTTGAATTCGCTCATTTACGCCGACATCGAGGATCGCGATGCCAGCAAGGCGGGCAGCATTTCGAGCACCGCGATGATGCTCTCGCTCAGCTTCGGCGTCGCCGTCGGTTCGCTGACCACGGCATGGTTCCTCGGCCACGTCGACCAGACGGACGCGGCGCAAACCATCCCGGCGCTGCACAAGGCGTTCTTTACCCTCGGCCTGATCACCATCGTGTCGTCCCTCTCGTTCTGGAGCCTGCAACCCGACGACGGGAACAACATCAGCGGCCGCACGCCCCGACCCGTCCCCCGCGGCCAGGAGCGGGCCGACAGCCGCGCCTACCTCTGAAGGCCATCACCGGACGCGATCACGGCCTATTTGTGATCCCACGGCAGCTGCACCGCTAGCCGCGCGTGTTTCCAGACTTCGAAGACGTCGAACATCTTTCCGGGATTGAGGATACCGCGCGGGTCGAGGGCTTTCTTTACGGCCTGCATCGCGCGAACCTGGGCGGGTGAATGCTGGATGCGGAGAAATGGCGTCTTCGCCAGCCCGATGCCATGCTCGCCGGAGATCGCGCCGCCGAGCGCCACCACGGTCTTCATGAGCAGCTGCACGGCCTTTTCGGCCGCGGCGCTCTCCTTTGGGTCGGCGCGGTGATACATGATGTTCACGTGCAGATTGCCATCCGCGAGGTGGCCGAAGGTCGGCACATACAAGCCCGACTCCCGTTTCAGCCGCACGAGAAACCGCGCGAACTTCACGTAGCTGCGCATCGGGATGACGATGTCCTCGTTGAGCTTCGCGTCGCCCAGCTCGAACATCGCCCCTGAGCACTTGCGGCGCACCGCCCAGAGTTGTTCGGCGGCCTCGCGGTCTTTCGCCACGCGATGGGCCGTCGCATGCGCCTTCACCCACGCCAGCACCGCGGCGCTCTGTTCGCGCACCTCGGATTTCGAACCGGCCAGTTCCAACAGGATCACCGGCCGCCCGGCCTGGCCCGCAAACACGCTCTGCTTCGTCGCCCGCTCCGCGCACAGCACGCTCTCGCGGTCGAGAAATTCGCAGATCGCCGGCTGCACGCGCGACCGGAACAGCGCCAGCGCGGCCTCCAGGGCGTGGGTCTCGCTGGGAAACGAGGTGAGCAGCGTCCAGCGCGCCGCGGGTTGCGGAATCAGTTTCAACACCGCGCCGGTGATCACGCCGAGCATGCCCTCGCTGCCGATCCAAAGGTCGCGCATGTTGAAGCCGGCGGAAAACTTCTTCGTCGCCGTGCCCCACTCCACCGGCTCGCCCGTCGGCAAAAACCCGCGCAGCGCCACGACGAAATCGCGCGTCACGCCATATTTGCCGCCATGCATGCCACCCGCATTGCACGCGATGTTGCCGCCGATCGTGCAATACTCCTTCGAGGACGGATCGGGCGGATAGAACCAACCCTTCGCCTCCGCCGCGCGCTGGATGTCCGCGACCTTGGCGCCGCACTGCACGTGGGCCATGCCCGCCTCCTCGTCGATCGCGATCCGATTAAGGGCCAGCGTATCGAGCACCCACCCGCCGCACACCGGCGTCGCGGCACCCGTCAGCGTCGTGCCGCGGCCGCGCGTCGTGACCGGCACGCCGTGCCGATTGGCCAGCGCGAGCACCACACCGACGTCAGCCTCCCGTCGCACCTTGATCACGGCCTCCGGCCGGAAGGGAATCTTCGCACTGTCGAAGGAGGCCTCGTGCAGGGCCGGCGCGTCGGTCACGACGACGCCACGCCTCAGTTTGCGTTTCAATGCCCGGGTTGCGACCGAAAATTGCTTCATGATGGAATCTCCCGGCGGGAGGGTCGCATGAGAACCCAACGCCAATTCTCCTGCAAGCAGGCTGATACCCCGCCGCCACGGAGAACCCGCATCGCCTGACGCCTGGCCCATCGCCGGAAAGTTTCGCTTTCCAACCCCCGCGCTCGTGTGCGAGAAGAACCCTCCCTGCAATGACCAAAATCCTCCTCACGACCACTTCGTTCCAAGACACGCCGGGCGAACACCACAAGCTTCTCGCCGACACCGGCTGGGAGATCATCCGCGCCCGCGGCCCGCTCAACGAAGCCGACACCATGGCCCTTGTCGGCGATGTCGACGGCTACATCTGCGGCGACGACGCGATCACGCGCCAGGTCCTCGAAAAGGCCCGGCCCAGGCTCAAAGTGCTTTCCAAGTACGGCATCGGCGTCGACAAGATCGACGTGAAGACCTGCACCGAGTTCGGCATCCCCCTGCTCTTCACCCCCGGCGTCAACCACACGACCGTCGCCGAGCACACCTTCCTCCTCCTGCTCGCGCTCGAAAAGGATTTTCTCTTCCACACCGACTCCACCCGCTCCGGCGGCTGGAAACGCAAGACCGGCCACGAGCTCCTCGAAAAGACCATCGGCATCGTCGGCCTCGGCCGCATTGGCAAGGAAGTCGCCATCCGCGCCCGGGCGTTCGGCATGAACGTCGTCGCCTTCGACGTTTACTGGGACGAAAAATTCGCCACCGCCAACAACGTGAAGCGCGCCGTGACGCTCGACGAGGTCTTCGGCGTCTCCGACTACCTCTCACTGCACACGAACCTCACGCCCGAGACACGCGACATGATCAGCGCGAAGAATATCGGGAAGATGAAGAAGGGCGTGCTCATCCTGAATTGCGCCCGCGGCGAGGTCGTCCACACCGCCGATCTCATCGAGGCGCTGAAGTCCGGCCAGGTTGGCGGCTACGGCACCGACGTGCTCGACCACGAGCCGCCGGCGGCCGATCACCCGCTGCTCAAGCTGCCGAACGTCGTCTGCACGCCACACATCGCCTCCCGCACCTACGAGAGCGTCGTCCGCCAGGCGACCGCCGCGGTCAAGAACCTCATCCTCGCCATGCACGGCGAAAAGCCCCTCGCCCAGATCAACCCCGAGGTCGCCGTCAAAAAGGTGGTCTAAGAAAAATCCAACGAAACAAATTGGGGAACTCAGGAAAACGGGAACGAGCCAAAACCAAGTCCTCCGTTCACCGCCTTTCCTGATTTCCCCATAAGCCAATTCTCCCTCTTCCCAAATCCCATGTCCGAAATCTTCTACGTCGTTCCCGAAACCCAGCACAACGCCCTCGTCGAGTCGGCGTATAAAAAGCGCGGCTACTCCGGGCAGGAGGCTGCCTCCGGCGCGCGGTTCTGCGCCGAAGCCACCCGCCACGGCATCCGCACGCACAACGCGCTGAAGGCCCTCCACCTCGATCACATGTTCGGGTCCCAGATCGGCGGCTGCAAGCCGAAGGCCAAGATCGAGAAGGTGAAGACGCGCTTCCGTGGCGCCGCGGTCTGGAACGCCAACCGCAAGCTCGGCCAGGCCACCGGCTACGCCGCCATCGAGGCCGCCATCAAGCTCGCCGACAAATACGGCGTGGGCATGGTTTCGGTCGACAACGCCTTCCACTACCTCTGGGGCGGCGGTTACGTGATGGACGCCGCCAAGCGCGGCTATATCGCCTACACCAACTGCACGGCCTCGCTCGCCGAGGTGGTGCCGTTTGGCGGCAAGTTCCCCACGCTCGGCACCAACCCGCACTCGTGGGGTTTCCCGACCACCGCCGCGATCGGCTATCCCATCGTGATGGACTGGGCGACGTCCGTCGTCGCCATGGGCCGCGTGCAACAGCTCGCCCGCGAAGGCAAGCAGCTGCCCCCCGGCGCCGCCGTCGACGCCAATGGCTCGCCCACCACCGACCCGAACCAGGCGAAATACCTCCTGCCTTTCGGCGCCCACAAGGGCTACGGCATGTCGTTGATGAACGAAATCATCGGCGCGCTCATCGGCGGCTCAATCCCGACGCTGCGCAACCGCTGGGACCAGCAACCCGATGAAAAGCACACCTGCGCGTTCTTTTTCCAAGTCTGGCACCCGGACGCGATGAATGCCGGCGCCTTCGCGAAGGGCCGCACCCAGACCGAGAACGTCAAGGCCGTGATCCAGGACATCCTCGGCCATGGCAACGAAGGCTGCATGCTCCCGGGCCAGCTCGAGGCCGAGGCCGCGGCCCGCAGTGCCAAGAACGGCGGCCTGCTCTTCACCGAAGCCGAGATCAACGCCTTCAACGAAATCGCCGCGGAGTGCCGCAAGGCACGCTGGAAGCTCGCCGACTTCAAGGTCGCGGAGTAACCCGCCGGACTTGCCGCGGGGAAATCGGGCCACCCGACCGTTTTTTGCCGGCCCGATTCTTCCCGCTTTCACGATTTGAAACGCCCCATCGCTGCCGCGGTGGGGCGTTTATTTTTGGTGTCGTAGCTCCGACTGGCCGCGAACGGGGACAAATGGCCGCCCGCATTTTCGAAGCGGGAACACTCCCAGACATGTCATGGTCCGCCCGCCGCGCCGTTCTGTGCTCGACTGCCAACCGCCTCGTCACCCAGATAGGCCGTTCGCGCCGCGAGGAAATCAACGGATCCGTAGCTCAGTTGGATAGAGCACTTGGCTTCGAACCAAGGGGTCGGGGGTTCGAGTCCCTCCGGGTCCGCCATCCTTCGCTCTGCGAGCTTCGGATGGCGCGGCTGCGCCCTGCGAAGCTTTAGCGTAGCAGGGCCCGTGCCCCTCGAAGTTGAGCGTGGCAGGGTCACGGAGCAGCCGGAAACCAACGTTGAGCGATGAGGTCGGACGACACCTACCCCCTTTCGTTCTGGTTGAAATGGGGACGCCTCCCGTCTTCGCTCGCCGTTACCGGCGACCCGAAGACTGCCCCACCCTGCGAAGCCTCAGCGCAGCAGGGCCGCGCCCCCGAAATTTTACCCAACCCGTCATGACTCACCCCACTCCATCCTCCCCGTCCCGCCGCCAGTTCCTGCACGACTCGGCCGTCATCGTCGCCGCTGGGTTGCTGGCGCCGAACCTGCTTTCCGCGCAAAGCCGCCCGGCCCCTTCGAGCCGCAAGATTCGTATGGCCGTGGTCGGCGGCGGGTTCGGCACGTCGTTCCAATGGCATGAACACCCCAACTGCATCGTGGAGGCCGTCAGCGATCTCATCCCGGAGCGGCGCGCGAAGCTCAAGCAGGTCTACAAATGCGACAAGGCTTACGACTCGCTGGAGCAGCTGATCCTCGACCGCAACGTCGAGGCCGTCGGCGTGTTCACCGGGGCGCCGGATCACGTCCGCCACGCCTTGGCGTGCCTCAAGGCGGGCAAGCATGTCATCTCCGCGGTTCCGGCCTGCATGACGCTTGAGGAGGCCGAGGTGCTCCTCGCCACGGTGGAGAACACCGGGCTGAGCTACATGATGGCGGAAACGAGTTGGTATCACCCGACCGTGATCCTGGCCCGCCAGTGGTTCCGTGAGGGCCGGTTCGGCGAGATCTTTTCGACCGAAGCCGAGTATCATCACACCGGGCTGGAGGAACTCTTCTTCGACGCCAACCGGCAACGCACCTGGCGCTACGGTTTTCCGCCGATGCACTACCCGACCCACTGCACGGGTTATCTCGTCGGCGTCACCGGCGAACGGTTGACGCGGGTGTCGTGCACCGGCTGGGGCGACGACTCGAAATTCCTCAAGGATAACGCCTATAAAAACCCGTTCTGGAATGAGACGGCGTTTTTCGTCACCGACCAGGGCCACAACTTCCGCGTCGCGGTCTACTGGAACACGCCCACCGGCGGCACGGAGCGCGGCCAGTGGATCGGGTCCAAGCTGAGCTTGTTCGATCCGCACCCGAACGGGGCCAAGGCCACCGTCGGCGAACTGACACCCGCGCACGAAAAGGACGACGGCGGATTCATCCGCGCGAAGGTCGCCCTGCGGCAGCCGCCGATTCCGGAGTATTGGAAGACCGACCTGCTGCCCGAAGCGCTGCGGCACCCGAGCGGGCACGCCAATTCGCACACCTTCCTGACCCACGAGTTCATCGACGCGCTCGTGACCAACCGCCGGCCCGCCGTGAACATCCACGAAGCGCTGGCGCTGACCGTGCCGGGCATCGTCGCCCACCAGTCGGCGCTCAAGGGCGGCGAGCAACTGAAAATTCCGCAATTCGGCTGAGCGGGCGCTCTGCGCCACGACTTAGACTTTTGCCGGGACCACGCCTGAACTGCAAAAACCTGAGTTCAGAAAACGATGATTGAAGGTCCGGCGTTTAGACGACTCGATGTCCTCCGTGAGCAGTCGCCAACTTAGGCCTTACGCTGAGGCTGAATAATACTGTCCGGAAGAACAGAAGCGCCATGATTCACTGGAATGCCCTCCTCGATGTGTTGCTCGGCTGGTCGGGCTTTTCCATGCCGATAGGACAATGAAGGTAGCCAGGTAAAGACCCAACACGCGGAATGACCGCAGCAACCTTACGCCACGTCCTTCGCCGCGCTCGGCGATTGACCCCCGGTCGGGTCCTTCTTTCCCTCCCCTTTCGCCGCGGCACTCGCCGCGCGCCGGACGGCGCCCCCCGGAACATCGTTCGGCATTCTCTCGGTCCCTACCAAACTCATGTCACTCAACATCCGTCCATCCGCGCAATGCGCCTTTGACCAAATTTCGCTCGGCGAAGTCATGCTCCGCCTCGATCCCGGCGAGGGCCGGATTCGCACCGCCCGCGAATTCAAAGTCTGGGAGGGCGGCGGCGAATACAACACCTCCCGCGGCCTCCGCAAGGCCTTCGGCCTGAAGACCGCCGTGTGCACCGCCTTCGTCGACAACGAGGTCGGCCACCTCGTCGAGGACTTCATCATGCAAGGCGGCGTCGCCACCGACTTCATCAAGTGGCGCGAAGACGACGGCATCGGCCGCACGGTCCGCAACGGCCTCAATTTCACCGAGCGCGGCTTCGGTATCCGCGGCGCCGTCGGCAATCCCGACCGCGGCAACACCGCCGCCTCACAGCTCAAGCCCGGCGACTTCGACTGGGATCACATCTTCGGAAAGCTCGGCGTGCGCTGGTTCCACACCGGCGGCATCTTCGCCGCGCTCTCCGCCACGACCGCCGAACTGACCGTTGAGGCCGTCAAGGCCGCCAACAAGCATGGCACGATCGTCAGCTACGATCTCAACTACCGCCCCTCGCTCTGGAAGACCATCGGCGGCCTGAAGAAGGCCCAGGAGGTCAACCGCGAGATTGCCAAGTGCGTCGACGTCATGATCGGAAACGAGGAGGACTTCACCGCCTCGCTCGGTTTCGAGGTCAAGGGCGCCGAGGATCTCAAGCACATCGAGACCGACGCCTTCAAGGCGATGATCGAGACGGCCGTGAAGGAATTCAAAAATTTCAAGGTCGCGGCCACCACGCTGCGCCACGTCATCACCGCCACGAAGAACGACTGGAGCGCGATCCTCTGGCACGACGGCAAATTCCACGAGAGCCGCCAGTATCCCGGCCTCGAGATCCTCGACCGCGTCGGCGGCGGCGACTCGTTCGCCTCGGGCCTGCAGTTCGGTTTCCTCCAGTTCAACGACGCCCAGAAGGCCGTCGAGTACGGCGCCGCCCACGGCGCGCTCGCCTCGACCACCCCCGGCGACACCTCGATGGCCACGCGCAAGGAGGTCGAGAAGACCATCGGCGGCGGCGGCGCACGGGTCGTGCGTTGATCTCTCCGTAATCGCGCCGCGTTGAGCCCGTTGAATGGGCCGCGCGCAAATTCCTCAAAGGCCGAAGGGGCGCAGCCACGCTGCGCCCCTTCGTTTTTAAAACGTCAGCCGCGTCAGACGAGTTCGACCATGCCCGGAATGGGCACCGGGCCGAACCGGCCGGGACCGGGGCCATATTCCTTCGGGAAGATATCGAGCTTCGAGCTGTTAAGCAGCCAGCTCCACGAAATCTCCCGGCCCGTGTAGGCCGCCATGCGGCCGCCGATGGCGGTCAGCGTGCTCTCGGCCACCCGCTGCCCTTCGTTCAACGGCGTGCCATTGCGCATGCTCGCGATCAAATCCGTGTGCTCCTGCACCAGGGGATTCGGATTCGCCCCCGCATAGTCGAACGGCTTCTCGCCCCGAATAGAACCGTTGTTGGGATCGGAGACTCCCCGGGTGCCGACGACGCGCTCGGCAATGCGGCCCGCCGATTTCGGCGAGTGGCGGCACATGCTCGCGACGCGCGCGCCGTTGGCATATTCCATTTCCACGGCAAAATGATCCCAGATGTTGCCGGGCTTGTCGCCGCGGTTCTGCCGGCCGCCGAGACCGAGGAACTTCGCTGGCGGTCCGCCGAATGCCCAGTTCATGACGTCGAGATTGTGAATGTGCTGCTCGACGATCTGGTCGCCGCTCAACCAGTCCCAGTGATACCAGTTCCAGCACTGCCATTCGAAATCGGTGAGGTCCGCGAGCCAGTCTTTCTTCTCGCGATACCAGACGTCCTCGCTGACCCAGTAACACTGGCCGCCGACGAGTTCGCCGATGTCGCCGCCGTGGATGCGCTGCATCGTCTCGATGTAGCTGGGCTGGTGACGCCGCTGCGTGCCGGCAACGACGGCGAGCCGCTTCTCCTTGGCGAGCTTCGCGGTGGCGATGACCGAGCGGCAGCCCACCGGATCCACCGCCACCGGCTTTTCCATGAACACGTTCTTGCCGGCGGCGATCGCCGCCGCGAAATGCTGGGGCCGAAAGCCCGGCGGCGTGGCCAGAATCACGAGGTCGATGTCGGTCGCGAGAAGCTTTTGATAGGCGTCGAATCCCGAGAAGCAGTGCTCGCGATCAATCTCCACCTTGAGCTTGGTCCGGGTGGCCTCGACCTGCCGCTGGAACAGGTCGGCCAGCGCCACGATCTTCACGCCTGGCGCGGCATCGAGGCAGTTTTGCGCCGCGGCGGTGCCCCGGCCGCCGCAGCCGACCAGGCCGACGCGGATTGTGTCCGAGCCCGCGGTCGCGGCCATCACTCGACTTGTGCCAAGGCTGCCCAGGACGGCGGCACCGGCGGTGGCGCCGGACAACTTGACGAAATCGCGACGCGAAAGATCGGAGGGAGACGGGACATTCATGGGGAGGACGAGGGATCAGGGGTTGAAGGATGCCGGTAAACGCCACTGCGCACACCAACGGCCGCAGCCACGGCCGCCGACATGCCACGAAACGCCCGTCAATTTACGGCGATCCGGGCCGGAGGCGATCCCCGTTTGGAAATTCTCCACCCGCCATTCGCGCGCGCTGGCTCCGGCCGTGTCACGCAGTCGCGCGATTGTCATCGGGCAGAACCTGCGCGATCGCATCGAGAAACTTTTGCCGGTCGAACGGCTTCAGGAGCACCGCGTGCGCACCGAGCCCCCGGGCGACCTTCAGGCAGTCCGACGCCGCCATGTATTGGCCGCCCCCGGAGATGGCCAGCACGCGCGCCGCAAGCTGCTTCTTCCTCAAGGCCGCAATGACTTCGAGGCCGTCGCCATCCGGCATGAGTACGTCCGTGATCACGAGGTCCACTGGCCGGAGGCTGAGCAGCTTCACCACTTCGTTGCCGGTGGCGCAGGCGAAGACCTGGTGCCCCAAATCGGTCAGCCAGTAGTCCATCAAATAGCGGATGCCATTGACATCGTCGGCGACCACGATGGAAAGCGGTTTCATGACGGGCAGGTCCGATTGATCAAAGCGAAGGAGGAGGAAAAGGGCATTGGCGCGCTTGAAAATATCCGGGAGCGGATCGGATTCAGGATTGCGCATCGCACCGCCAAGGAAACCACCTGAACTACCGGAATTCCGGTAGTCGCCGACGATGCGCCCGGAACCCATCGTCGCCACGGTCGCGGTCCGAACACACCCTCCCCGGTCTTCGGCCGCCCGACCATCGGGCCCGAACGGAACGGCGCGATCGAACGTATGTCCGGCCGGAAAGAATGTTTTCCGGGAATTCGACTCTGCCGGAAACTCCATTCTCTTGGAGCGCAACCACTCCGCCGCCAGCGGCGCGGGTTCATCCGAAATCATGGGACGAATCAAATTTCTCCGCCAGATGTTCTTCGACGGCCGCGGCCCGCCGGTGCCCTCGCCGGCCCGCCCGGATCCGGGCCGCTGGACCGACGACGCGATCACGGGCAGCTGCCTCGGCCATGCCACGGTGTTGCTGAATTTCCTTGGTGTGACCGTGCTCACCGACCCCGCCTTCTCCACGCGAGTCGGGCCGGGCATTGCCCCCTTCATCTTGGGACCCAGACGCTTCATCCGCCCCGCCCTGCTGCCGCGGGAATTTCCGGCGCCCGACGTCATCGTCCTTAGTCACGCCCATTTCGATCATTTCGATCTCGGCAGCCTCCGGAAATTTCCCCGCACGACCCCGGTCATCACGGCCCGAGCCACCGGCGACTTGCTGCGAAAATTGCGGTTTCGGGAGATCCACGAGCTCGACTGGGGCCAGTCGGTCACGCTCACGCCGCGGGGAAAATCCCTGCGGATTACCGCGCTGGAAGTCTCACACTGGGGCGCCCGGATGATGCGCGACGAGCACCGGGGCTACAACGGCTACCTCCTCGAACGCGACGGCCGAACGGTCTGCTTCGCCGGCGACACAGCTTACACGCCCCTGTTCAAACGCCTGCGCAATCCGCGGCGCCCGCTCGATCTCATGCTCATGCCGATCGGCGCCTACGATCCGTGGATCCGGGCCCATTGCAGTCCCGAGCAGGCGGTCGCGATGGCCGCGCAGGCGCATGCCAGTTATTTCGTCCCGATCCACCACCAGACATTCAAGCTCAGCTCGGAGCCGATGGAGGAGCCCGCCACGCGGTTGCGCGCGGCGTTGGCGAACGAACCCCACCGGTTGCTCGCCGTCGGAACCGGGGAAACCTTCCGCGTTCCGCTCGAAGGACCGAGCGCACCGTGGCGCCTGGTGCGGCGTGTTGCCGGCTGAAACGCCCGCGCTCCCCTCACACGCCCGGGTCAGCCGCAAATTCGCGGGCCCGCTTCAAGTCCGTCTTGCCCGTGCCCAGCATCGGAATCTGGTCCACGTGCCGGATCATCCGGGGAACCCAAAGATTGGGCGCACCCGCCGCGAGCAACCGCGATCGCAGTTCGTCGATCGTGACCGGCCGCGTGGTGAGCAGGACGAGCGCCTCGCCCCTCGTCGCGTCGGGCAGGCCCACCACCAGAATCGTCGGGGCCTCGTTCGACTCCCAGCCGAAGGCCTGCAGGATCATCTGCTCGACGGTGCCGTGCGGCACCATCTCGCCGCCGATTTTTGAAAAACGCGAAAGCCGGCCCTCGATGAAGAGAAACCCGTCGTTGTCGAAGCGCCCCAGGTCGCCGGTGACAAACCAGCCGTCGCGAAACGCGGAGCGCGTCTTGTCCGGGTCGTTGAGATAGCCCTCGAACACATTCGCGCCGCGAAACAGCACGATGCCCGTGTCCGTCAGCGCCCGCTCCCCGCCCGTATCGGGATCGACGATGCGCGCCGTCATGCCCGGCATCATCCGGCCGACCGAGCCGGCGCGCTTGCCGACCTGCGGCTCGTTCGTCGAGACCACCACGGGCGGATGCGGCTGGTTGATATTGGTGGCCGGGGTGGTCTCGGTGAGACCGTAGCCCTGCAGGATATCGAGGTGAAAGGTCTCCATGAACCCACGGGCCAGGTCCTCCGGCAGTCTCTCGGCGCCCGTGACGACGAGATCGAGCGAAGCCAGCTCCGACGGATGGGCCCTTTTCAGGATCGGCCGGACAAAGGTCGGCGCCCCGAGAAGCACGGTCGCCTTCTCGTCGCGGATGGCCTCGATGACCTTGCGCGTCTCCAGCGGACTCGGCACCGTGACCACCCGGCAGCCACGCAGCATCGGATACCACAGCGTCACGGTGAAACCGAAGCTGTGAAACACGGGCAGGCAGCCGAGCAGCGAGCACGATTCGGGCAGGATGGAGAGCGAGGAAATCTGCGCGCAGTTCGCGAGCACGTTGCGGTGAGTCAGGACCACGCCCTTGGGCTCGCCCGAGCTGCCGCTGGTGAACAACAATCCCGCCTCCGCCCGGTCGCCGATCTTCGGCAGCCGCAACAGTCCGGCGCACCACTGGTTCGGCAGCAACCAGGCGGCCGCGAGCCACGGCAGCATGGCCCGTTTGCCGCCCGCGGCGGCGATTTCGGTGCGCAGGTCGAGGGTGCGCGGTGGCCAGGGAAAGCCCGGCACCTTGGCGCGCAACGCATCGGCGGTGATCACGGTGGCCACGCCGGCGATGCGCAGGCTGGCCTCGATCGCCGCCCGCCCCGCGGTGAAATTCAGATTCACCGGCACCTTGCCCGCGACCATGACGGCGAGATTGGCGATGAAAGCCCCGGCGCCGGGCGGCAGGGCGATACCGACGCGATTTTCCGGTACGGTTCGGCGCAGCCGGCCGGCCAACGCCGCCGCCGCGGCAAAAATTTGCGCGCAGGTCAGCGGGCGGCGATCGGCGGTGCGATCGACGACGAGCAACCGGCCCGGATGCTTCGTCAGGGTGCGCACGCATTCGCGGCCGAGGTGGCGCCGCAACACGGGCCGTTCGCCAAACGCAATCGCCCCCAAGTCGAGCAGTTCCCGCCGCGCCCAGGCCGCGCTCACCTGCTCCGGCGGCGTCGGCCGGCCAAAAGCGATAAAGACGGGAGTCGGCAGGAGCCGGGGCGATTTCCAAAGGCACTTGTTGCCCGCAAACGAGAAGATCGAACCCCACAGCCCGTCGAGCGCCGCGGCCACCACCGGCACGCCCGCCTGCCGCGCCATCACCTCGAATCCCCTCTTGATCTCCATCAGCTGTCCCGTCCGGGAAATATGCCCTTCCGGGCAAATGCACACGACCTCCCCCTGGCGGAGGGCGCGCACCGCCGCCCGGATCGCCTCCGTCGGACGTTCCGGGGCCACCGGAATGCAGCCGCTGACGTCGAAGCAAAAATCGAAAAAACAGTGATGCCGGAGGCCGTTGTAACCGACGAACCGGATGGGTCGTGGACAGACCAGCTGGAGCACCACCACATCGACGTAAGAAATGTGGTTGATGACCAGCAACACGCCACCGCGGGCGGGGAAATTTTCCGTTCCACTGGCCCGGACACGATAAAGCAGCCGGGCGACGAAACGCGCCATCAGCTCGAGAAATAACGGGAGGGTCGAGCGCCGTCGAAACAGGGGTAGGGCCATGGACGCCGTTTTATGCCGGTGAACTTGGAGGATGTTCAACCCGGATCTTGGTCTCCATAGCCGTCTTGAGCGCCCGCAAATCCTGCGCCAGCGCGTGGAATCCCGGAAAATCGAACTCCAGCCGGCGCAGGTCGCGCCGGTGCCGCTCGACCTCGCGCAGCGCGCAGTGGATTTCGTGGGGCAAGCTTGGCCGGTCGGTGCCGTAGACGCGGAACTTCAACTGGGCGCGGGTATACGGCAGTCGTCCCGCCGCCTGGCCTGTGACCCACGCCGCCTCGGTCACGGAAGGTTCCCGGCCGCAAAGATACCACGCCTCGATCGCCGGCACCGCGATGCCCACCCCGCGCAGCACGCGCTCGCGGCCATGCGCCTTGGGCAGCTTCTTGGCCGTCTGGCGGAAAACGGCCCGAATCTGGCACATCCGGCACTGGGGATGAAAATAGCCCGGCGCGTCGTGGTCCCCGGTGTGAACCACGGAATCGTCGGAATCCACGACGACCACAAGGGCGTCGGTGTCGGTGTTGAAATGCAAATGCCGGATGACCGCCGGCAACACCTGCACCACATTCGGCCAGCCCCGCGCGCGAAACCCCGGCGCCACAAACTGCGGCCGGGCGCCATGGGCGGCCTCGACCAGCACGCGCAATGCGGCCTCATCCGCCGGCGACTCGCTCAGCAGCGCGAGCTTCATTCCTCGTCCGGCACGCCGCCGAGGATGCCGCTATACCACATGTCGCCGAGCGAACCTTCGCGCAGGAGCTCGGGCAGGTCGGGCCGGTCGGCCAGTCGCTCGAAATGCGCCGCGCGCCCGTGTTTGTGCGAGATCACGATCTCCTCGGGATGCCCGCGGAACAGATCGAGGAGATAGGGCGAGTGGGTGGTTGCCACCACCTGCGTCGGTGGACGCGTCAGTCCGTGCGACGACGGATAACTCAGCCGATACAGCAGGTCCCGGACTTCGCGCAGCATCCGGGGGTGAATGCCCCGGTCGACCTCCTCGATGCAGATCAACCGCGGCGGCGCCGACTCGAACGCGAGCGCCAGCAGCGCGAGCAGGTAGAGCGTGCCCTGGGACAATTCATTGGCCGGCACCAGGCCGTTTTCCTCGAGCTCCAGTCCGAGTTCGACCTGACCATCCGGTCGCTCGACCAACTCCACCGATCGAAATTCCGAGGCGATCCGGCGCATCTCGGCCGTCAGCCCGGCAAAAGCCGCGGGATCGCGCTCGCGAATCTGCGCCAACATGGCGCTCAAGTTGCTCCCGTTACGGGTTAATTTCTCCCCGTTCTGCCGCGCCGACGGCATACCCATCGCGACGTGATCGAGAGCGTAACTGCGCATGCCGGCGAGTTCGGCGCGCAACGCCGGCCAGCCCGCGGCATCGGGAGGCTCGATGCCGATAAAATCGCAGGCCTCCTCTGCGACACACCCAAGTCGCGCCGAGATCGTTTCGTGCGGCGGGGAGAAATGGACGTCGATCTCCGGGCCGGCCTCCCTGGTCACGGTCCGCGCTTCGCCCGGCGGCAGCTTCGAGAGCGAGCGCAACATCAGGAACGCCTCGATCAGGCTGGTCTTGCCGCTGCCATTGGGCCCGATGACGAGGTTGAAGGGCGCGAGCGTTAGGCTCGTGGCCCGCAGCGCCTTGAAATTTCGAAAAGCGATCGAAGCGATCACAGCCGGACGATGAGACGTGGCAGGATGCGATGCAACTCAAGCGTGCCCGCTCCGCACCAATACCAGGTCGTCCGCGTGCATCGAGACCCACACCCGATCGCCCGCATGCAGGGGCTCGCGCAGCGCACTCTCGTTCGCCACCACCGCCGTCAACCGCGTGCCCGCCAGGGTCGTTAGCACCAGCCGGTCGGTGGCACCCTTGAACGTCTCCTCCTCAATCCGCGCCTCAAAGGTGTTTTCACCGGGAAGCGGAACCTTGCTGACATGCACTTTCTCCGGACGGATCGCCAGCATCGCCCGGATGTCCGGCGCCGGCCATACGCCGGCGGAGAGTTGCAAAGTGAGTCCTCCGGCCACGCGCACGCGCACGCTGGCACCCTCGCGCGCAATCAACTCGGCTTCGAGTAGATTGGCCTTGCCGATGAACTCCGCCGCGAACGCAGAGGCCGGCCTGTGATAGATTTCGTGCACGCCGGCGAGTTGCTCGATGCGCCCGGCGTGCATCAGTGCGATGCGGTCGCTCATCGTCAGGGCCTCTTCCTGATCGTGCGTGACATAGATGAATGTGGTCCCGAGCTGGCGCTGCAGCCGTTTCAACTCGAGTTGCATCGCGTGCCGCAGACCCGCGTCGAGCGCGGACAACGGCTCGTCGAGGAGGAGCACCGCGGGCCGCGGCGCCAGTGCACGGGCCAGGGCCACGCGCTGGCGCTGACCCCCGGAAAGCTGATGGGGCTTCCGGTCCTCCAGGCCGGCAAGCGACACCAGGGCCACGGCCTCGGCTACCCGCGCCACGATTTCGGGCGCGGGCAGCCGCTGCATGCGCAGGCCGAACGCGACGTTGTCGCGTACGCTGAGATGCGGAAAGAGCGCATAGCTCTGGAAAACCTGGTTCACGTTACGCCGGTAGGGCGGGAGCTGCGTCACGTCCGCCCCGTCGAGCCACACCGTGCCACGCTCCGGAAGATCGAAGCCGGCGATCAACCGCAGCACGGTCGTCTTGCCGCAGCCGGAAGGGCCCAGCAACGTGAGAAATTCACCCGCGTAGATCGTCAGGCTGACGTCCTGGACGGCGGCCACGAGGCCGAAATGCTTCGTGACACGGCGCAGCTCGATCGTGGCGCTCATCGGCGCACCTCCCCAAAACGCCCGCCCCGGCGCTGGAGCAGCCAGTACGCCGCGACAAACAGCAGCAGGAAGATGACGCCGAGAGCCGCGCCGAACGGCTTGTCGCGGGCCTGGCCGACGAATTGATCCTGGATGACGTTGCCGATCATCGGCACGCGCGCCCCGCCCATGAGATCAGTGACCGCAAACATGCCGATGGCCGGCACGAAAACCATCAGGATACCCGCCAGGAGACCGGGCCGCGTGAGCGGCAGTACAATCTGGACGAAGGCGCGCCAGGGACCGCAGCCGAGATCCTGGGCCGTCTCGATCAGGGCGGGATCGAGTTTTTCCGCGCTGCCGTAAATCGGCAGGATCATGAACGGGAGATAAACGTAGACCAATCCGATGAGCACCGCCACCGGCGTGTAAAGCAGTTCAAGCGGCGCGACGATTGCTCCCGCCGACAGCAACAGGCTATTGAGCAGTCCTTCCGACTTGAGGATCGTAATCCACGCGTAGGTGCGAATCAGAAAACTAGTCCAGAACGGGATCATGATCAGGAGCAACAGCCGGTTCCGCCAGGGCCCGCCGGCCCGGGCAATGAACCAGGCCACGGGATAACCGAGGACCGCACAAATCACCGTCGTCAATCCGGCGTAGCCGAGCGACCGGCCGAAGACGTTCAAGTAAATCGGATCGAACACCCGGCGGTAATTTTCCCATGAGAAGGTGAAAATCACGCGACCCAGCTCGTCGCGTTCCGCGAAACTGTACGCGACGAGAATCCCGGCCGGCACGACGACGAACGCCACGAGCCAGAGCACCAGCGGAGCCAGCAGGAGCCAGAGGGAAAGTCGCTTCATGGGCGCGGCGGGGGCGACGGGGCGGTTTCGCGGCGGCCCCCTGGTGCGCGACGCGGCGCCACCGGAGTAACTCGAATCGCGTGCGGGCTCATTGGGCGCTTTTCAAATCGGTCACGAGCTTGTCGATGTCGGCCGCCGCCTTCCCGATGTCGCGAAACGGCTGGAACGTTTCGAGTTTCGGATAACTGGCCGGATTGGCGAGTTGGGCCGGGGAAAGGAGTTTCCGCGCCGCGGCGTTGGGATTGGTGTAGGGAAACTCATCGGAGATCAGCTTGCTGACGCCGGGCCGCAGCACGTAGTCGAGGAAGCGATGGGCGGCATCGACGTTCGTCGCCGCCACGGGGATCGCAAGCACGTCCACGAACGGATGCACCCCCTCGGCCGGCAGCACATAGCTGAACTTCCGATGCTGCGCGATCAACCGCGCCGCCTCGCCGCTCCAGACCACGCCCAGGTCGACGTCGCCGTTGAGCAGGGGCGTCTTCGGGCTGTCGGAGTCGAATACCTTCACCAGCTTGAGCCAGGCGGCGACGAGCGGCCTGGCCTGCGCGAGCGCGGCGGGGGTGATCGCATTTGGATCGAGCCCGAGGGTGACGAGCGCCCAGCTCACGATCTCCCGGTTGTCGTTCACCACGACGATGCGATTTTTAAACTTCGTTTGAAACAGATCGCGAAAGCCGCGGATCGGCTCTTTCACGATGGCCGTGTTGACCACGATGCCCACCGTGCCGGTCATGTAGGGCACCGTGAATTTCTGCCCGGGATCGTGGGGCAGCTGCAAAAACTCCGGCGCGATATTCTTCAAGTTGGGCAGCTTCGCCAGATCGAGCGGCCGGAGCAGCCGGTGCTTGATCAGCGACTCGGCGATGTAGTCCGGCGGCTGCACGAGATCGAAGGCGGCGCCGCCGGAAAGGAGCTTGGACAGCATTTCCTCCCCCGAGGCGTAGGTGTCGTAGTTGACCTTGATGCCAGTCTCCCGCGTAAAGCCGGCGATGACGGCCTGGGGTACGTATTCGGACCACGCGAAAAGATTCAACTCCGCGGCGGCGCGCAGGCCGGGGCCGCCGCCGGCGGCGGCGGCCAGAAGCAGGAGCGTCAGCGCCAGGCGCCCATGAGGGATGCGGGGAAAAAACGCGGCCATGAAGGGGAAGATAAATCAGCGGATGGATTTCTTGAGCCACTCCGAGAAAACCACCGCCGCCAGGGTCGCGAGAATGAAAATCGCGGAGAGCGCGTTGAGCATCGGATTGAGGCCCACCTTGGCCATGCCGAAGATCCGCAACGGGAGGGTGGCCGACGCGGGACTCGCGGTGAAATACGTCACGATGACTTCGTCCATCGACAGCGTGAATGCCATCAGGGCACCCGCGATGATCGCGGGGCGGAGGCTGGGCACGATCACCAGCCAGAACGCGCGGACCGGAGTTGCCCCGAGGTCCAGCGCCGCCTCTTCCAGCGCCGGGTCGAGTCCGGCGAGCCGCGCCTGCACGGCCAGCAGCACGAAGGGAAAGCAAAACGTGATATGCGCGAAAATCACCGTCGCGAATCCGAGCGGCAGTCCCACGGTGGCAAACATCACGAGCAGACTCACGCCCATGATGATTTCCGGCATCATCACGGGCACCCCGACGAGCGTTTGCACCAAGCGGAAGCCCCGAAAGTGGTAACGGTGCAGCACCCAGGCCCCGAGCGTGCCGAGGACCACGGATGCGGCGGTCGTCACCCCGGCGACAATCAGGCTGTTCCCCAGGGCGCGCATCAGCGGCGCGTGCGTCCACACCTCCCGGTACCATTCGAGTGTGAAGCGCTCCCAAACGATGTTGAGCCGCGACGAATTGAACGAATACACCACCAGCACGAAAATCGGCAGATAGAGGAAAACGAGCACCGCGGCCGTCCAACCTCCGAGCAGCAGGTGAAAAACGCGCGGGCCCGTCAGCGGATGGCGGGGTGGGGCGGAGTCGGGCGGCATGATGGCGCAAGTAGGATCGCGAAAATTATATGGGAAGGTTGCACGCGGATCCGTCGCACCGACGCGCCAAAGACCGGCCGCTCAGGATAGGTACTGGATGATGCTCACCAGCGGCAAGAAGAGCGCGATCACGATCGTGCCGACCATCAGGGCCATGAGCACGATCATCACCGGCTCGATGATGGAGGTCAGTCCGGCCACGGCGTTATCCACCTCTTCATCGTAAGTGTCGGCAATGCGGGTGAGCATGTCCGGCAACGCGCCCGTTTCCTCCCCCACCTCGATCATGCTGGTCACCATGCCCGGGAAAATCCGGGTCGACTCCAGTGGCCCGGCCACGCCGTCGCCCTCCTTGACGCGGTCGTGCACCACGTTGATCGCATTGGCTACATGCAGATTGCCGCTGGTGTCGCGGGTGATCACCAGTGCCTGCAGGATCGGCACGCCCGAAGCCAGCAGGGTTCCGAACGTCCGAGTGAAACGGGCGATGGCGGCCTTCAAAAACAAATCGCCGGTCACGGGCAGCCGGATCAAAGCCCAGTCGATCGCCCGCCGGCCCCGGCGCGTCCGGCCCACGAGTTGAAAACCGACATAGGCGGCGGAAAAACCGGCCCCCGCCACCACGTAATGGTTCTTGAGGAAATTGCTCACGGTGAGCAGCCCCTGGGTCAGCGCCGGCAGGGGCTGCCCCTTCAGAAGCCCGCTGAAAATATCCTGGAATTTCGGCACCACGAAAATCATCAGCACGGATACGATGGCCGCCGCGACACACACGACGATCACGGGATAAATCATCGCCGATTTCACTTTCCCGGAGATTCGCTGGGCCTTCTCCATGAAGACCGCGAGGCGCTCGAGGATGGTGTCGAGCACGCCGCCGGCCTCGCCCGCCTTGACCATGTTGACGTAGAGCCGGTCAAAGACGCGATCGTTCGCCGCCAGACCGTCGGAAAAATTCCCGCCCGACCGGATGGTGTCGGCGATGTTTTCGATCACGGCCTGGAACGCCGGCCGCTTCTCCTGTCGCGCGAGCACCTCCAGGCTGCGCAGAATCGGCATGCCGGCGCGAACCAGCGTCGCCAGCTGGCGGGTGAAGACGGCGAGGCCCTTGGCATTGATCAGCCGGCCGAAAATACCCCTCCGGCGCCGGGCGGCGGCACTGGCCGGCCCGACCCGGCCGCCCGGCCGTCCGGCCGTCTTCGCCGGGAGTGCAGCCGAAGCGGTCAGAGGCGCATCGGCGCGAATGGAGAATTTAGCCATGGGGGAAATCGACGGGTGCCGGGTGCGTCACGTATATTTAATCACTTCTTCGACTGACGTGTGGCCGTCGAAGATGGCGCGAAGTCCGTCGTCCCGCAGCGTCCGCATGCCGTGTTCGATGGCCTTTTGTCGAATCACCAGCGTCGGGGCGCGGGCCGTGATCAAGTCGCGCACGGGTTCGCTGACGCGCAGCCATTCAAAAATGCCGAGCCGACCACGATAGCCGGACTGGCTGCACGCGGGGCAGCCCCGCCCATGGGAAAATTGCCGGTCGCCGGAACCATTGCTCCGCAGGCCGAGCTGCGTGAGCATTTCGGGCGCGGGATCGTACGCGGTTTTGCACTGCCGGCAAATCCGCCGCACGAGCCGCTGCGCGAGGACCGCTTCCAGCGTGGACGCCACGAGGAAAGACTCCACCCCCATGTCGACGAGCCGGGTAACCGCGCCCGCGGCGTCGTTCGTGTGCAGCGTCGAAAGCACCAGATGGCCGGTGAGCGAGGCTTGAATGGCAATCTGGGCGGTCTCGAGGTCGCGGATCTCCCCCACCATGATCACATCGGGATCCTGCCGCAAAAACGACCGCAACACCGCCGCGAACGTCAGGCCCACCAGAGGATTCACCGGGACCTGCATCATGCCCTCGATCTCGTATTCCACCGGGTCCTCCGCGGTCAGGATCTTCAAGTCGATCGTGTTGATCACCCGCAGACCGCTGTAAAGCGTCGTGGTCTTGCCGGAGCCGGTCGGCCCGGTGACGATAAAGATCCCGTTCGGCCGGCGCACGAGTTCCTGTACGCCGGCAAACACGTCGGCGGGCATCTCCAGCTGGGTGATGTCGAGTTGCACCGCCGACTGGTCGAGCACCCGCAACACCACGCTTTCGCCAAACTGGGTCGGAAGGGTCGACACCCGCAGATCGACCGGCCGGCCGGCGACCGCGATCTTGATTCGGCCGTCCTGCGGAATGCGGCGCTCGGCGATGTTGAGATTGGCGAGGACCTTGATGCGCGAGATGATGGGCAGGGCCAGTGACTTCGGCGGCGGAGCCATTTCGTGGAGCGCACCGTCGATGCGATAACGAATCTTGAACTCGTGCTCGAAGGGCTCGAAATGGACATCGCTCGCCTGGTCCCGGATCGCCTGGCCCAGCACCAGATTCACTAACTTGATGATCGGCGTTTGTTCGGCCAGCGCCTCGATATCGCGTTTCGAGAGCTCCCGATCCTCGGCCGGCGCGAGCCAGTCGGCCCGAATTTCCTGGAGCAGGTCGTCGAGGCTCTCCTCGTTTTCACCATAGTGGAGCTTGATCTGGATCTCGACCTTGTCGGGGTCGGCAAAAAAAAGCCTCACCTGCCGGTTGAGGGCGAACGCCAGGTCGTCGACCGCATGCGGACTGAACGGGTCCGCCACCACGAGATCGATGTTCCGATCGTCGGCCTGCAGCGGCATCACCCCATAGTCGCGAGCGAGCCGGCCGGTGACCGCGGCAATGGCCGCGCCAGGAAACTGGGCCGGCAACTCGGGCAGGAAGTCGTAGCCGAGATGATCGGCAATGCGCCGGAAGAGATCAGCCCGGTCGATGAGGCCGAGGTCGACCACGACGTCCGCGAGCGATTTGCCGGTGGCACGATGCTCCGCATTGAGCTCGTCGAGGTCCGCCGTCTCCACCAGCCGCTGTTCCTTCAGGAACTCGTAAACGGCCGCATTGTGGCTGGGGAACATGACCGGCGCAGGGACTCACACCTCGCGAAGCTTCAACCCCATCTGGAGGAATTTCTCGCGCATCAAATTCGGGTCCTGCGCCTTGTCCAGCGCCTCGTCCGGCGATACGAGTTCGCGGTTCACGAGGCTCATCAAATGCGTGTCCATGGTGATCATGCCCAGCTGGGCGCCCGTCTGAATGTCGGACGTGATCCGGAACGTCTTGTTTTCGCGGATGAGAGAACCGATGGAGGTCGTGTTGACCATAATTTCGTAGGCCGCGATGCGGCCGCCGCCGACCTTTTTGCACAGGACCTGGGAGATGACCGCGACCAGCGACGACGCGAGCTGCGTGCGAATCATGTCCTTAATGTTTGCCGGGAAGGCATCGACGATGCGATCGACGGTTTTCGCCGCGCTGTTGGTGTGCAGGGTACCGAAGACCAGATGGCCCGTCTCGGCGGCGCTGATCGCCGCCTCGATCGTCTCCAGATCGCGCATTTCACCGACGAGAATGACATCCGGATCCTGCCGCAAGGCGCGCCGGATCGCCTCGGAAAAACTCGGCACGTCGACGTGCACCTCGCGCTGCGTCACGACACAACGCTTGTGATTGTGGTAATATTCGATCGGGTCCTCGATCGTGATGATGTGCCCGTCGCGGGACTCGTTCATGTAGTTCACCATCGAGGCGAGGGTCGTCGACTTGCCCGAGCCAGTCGGACCGGTGACGAGAATGAGGCCGCGCGGCCGGAAGAGCAGTTCGCGGATCTTGTCGGGTAGGCCAATGTCACGCAGGCCGAACATCTTGTAGGGGATCTGCCGCAGGACCATACCGTAGTTCGACTTGGACTTGAGCACCGACACGCGGAAACGAGCCTTTTCGCCGAAAGCGAAACCGAAATCGGCGCCGCCATTGAGCTTCACGTTGCTCACATGGGAATCGGGCGTGATGGCCAGCATGAGCTTCTCCGTGTCGCCCGGCGAGAGCGGCGGACCGTCGATCGGCATCATGCTACCACTAAGCCGCAGCGTTGGCGGCTGGCCGACTTGCAAGTGGAGATCGGAGGCGCCCTGGTCGACCATCAGATCGAGCAAATCATTCATTTCGTAGCTCATGGTGCGGGGGGATGGAGGGATGGAAATCGCGCGCAATAGCCAGGCTGGGAGTGAGACGAGGGACCATGGTAACGATCAAGCCGGGCCGACTCAAGAGCAGCCCGAACCCGGAGACGAGTTCTCCCGCATTCGCCAGAATGCTGCCGGCGGCGCGCCGACCGGAGGCCCGCCGGACGGCTCCGGCCGGGCCGCTGACAAACCCGTGGGGAAAGCGGAGGCATGGAAATTTAAACACGGGCCGCGCTTCAATCCGCGTCGCCCACCGTGATCGAAACAACCTCCTCGATCGTGGTCAAACCAGCCGTGACTTTGCGCACGCCGTCCTCCCGCATCGAGCGCATGCCGAGCGCCCGGGCCTTTTCCCGCAACGCGGCCGTGCCCGCCTGTTCATAAATCATTTTCTGGATCTCCTCGTTGACCACGAGGATTTCAAACAGGCCCATCCGCCCCCGATAACCCGTGGCATTGCAGGCGGCGCAACCGTCGCCACGAACAAAGGTCGCGCTGGCAACCTGGGCCGGCGCGATGCCGAGGGCGCGCAACGCATTCGCGTCGGGCCCGCAGGACCGCCGGCACTGCGGGCAGACCTTGCGCACGAGCCGCTGCGCCATCACCGCGCGCAGCGAAGTCGATACGAGGAAGGGCTTCACCCCGAGGTCGATCAGGCGAGTGACCGCGCCCGGAGCATCGTTCGTGTGCAGGGTGGAAAAAACCATGTGCCCGGTCAGCGACGCGTTGATCGCAATTTCCGCCGTCTCCAGGTCGCGAATCTCCCCCACCATCACGACATTCGGCGCTTGGCGCAGCATGGCCCGCAGCGCCGAGGCAAACGTCATGCCGACCTCATGGCGCACCGGCACTTGGTTGATGCCGTTGAGTTGATACTCGACCGGGTCCTCGACCGTAATGATCTTGCGATCGGGTTTGTTGATGTGGTGCAGGCAGCCGTACAAAGTCGTCGTCTTGCCCGAGCCGGTGGGGCCGGTGACCAGCAAGATGCCATCCGGCAGCGTGATTAGCCGTTCGAATGTGGCGGCGTCGTCGCTAAAGAAGCCGAGTTCCGGAAGCCCCAGCTGCAATCCCTCCTTGTCCAGGATGCGCATCACGATGCTCTCGCCATGCGCCGTGGGCAGGGTCGAGACCCGCAGGTCAAGCTGCCGGCCGCCGACGCCGATCTGAATCCGGCCGTCCTGGGGCAGGCGTTTTTCGGCGATGCTGATGTTCGCCATGATTTTCACGCGCGAGATCATGGCCAGCTGCAGACGTTTCGGCGGATTTTCGACTTCGATCAAGACCCCATCGATCCGATACCGAACCCGAAATCGTTTCTCCAGCGGTTCAAGGTGAATGTCCGACGCGCGCCGCTGGATCGCTTCGAAAATGATTTGGTGCACGAGCTTGATGATCGGCGCGTCCGCCGAGGCATCGCTGACATCGCCCGCCCCATGCGTTTCGGTGATCACCGCGGCCGGGTTGGTCTCTGCCGAGGAAGACAGACTGCCCAGCAGCGCATCGATCGAACCGGCGTCACGACCATAGAACCGATCGATGGCGGAGCCAATCTCATCCGCCGTGGCGACCAGCGGCTCGATGGGAATCTTCAGCAGGTACCCAAGGGCGTCGATTCCGTCCGTATCGAGCGGATCGGCGATGGCCACCCGGAGCCGCTCGCCCGCGCGCGCCAACGGCAGCAGGCGATAACGCCCCGCCAGCGCCCGGGGCACGAGCGCCAGGACCTCCGCTGCGATCCGGACCAGAGCCAAGTCCGGCGCCATGGCCATGCCAAATTCCGCCGCCAGCATTTCCGCCACCCGTCGGTGATCGATCGCCCCCTGCCCGATCAAAACATCGAGTAAACTCGGCGGAGGCCTGGTCTCGTCGCGCTGACCGACAACGAGCGCCCGGGCCACTTCGATCTGGTCGGGCCGCAAAAATCCGCGCGCAACCGCAAGCTCGAGAACAAAGTCGTGCATTTCCGCGCCGACGATCGAACGGGGAGGCGTCACGGCCTTCGCCTCCGTCGCCGGCCAGATGCCCCACCGCCCGCCACTGGCGATTCTTCGTAGCGCTCGGAATCTAGGGCGGAAGGCATCGCAGGGGACCGGACGCGGCTATTTCGGAGCGAGGCTGAGCAGGAATTCCGCGTTGGATTTCGTCTTTTTCAGCCGCGTGATCAGCATCTCCATCGATTCGATCGGACCGAGTCCCTGCATCGCGCGCCGCAACCCATAGATGCGCTGCAATTCTTCGGGATGGTAAATCAGCTCCTCCTTGCGGGTGCCGGAGCGGTCGATGTTGATGGCGGGAAAGATCCGCCGCTCGACCAACCCGCGATCGAGATGGAGCTCGCTGTTGCCCGTGCCCTTGAATTCCTCGAAGATGATCTCGTCCATGCGGCTGCCGGTGTCGACCAGCGCGCTGGCGATGATGGTCAGACTGCCGCCACCCTCGATGTTGCGGGCGGAGCCGAAGAACCGCTTCGGTTTCTGCAACGCATTCGACTCGAGGCCGCCGGACATGGTCTTGCCCTGGTTGCCCGCCAGCGCGTTGTACGCGCGGGCCAGCCGGGTGATGGAATCAAGGAGGATCACGACGTGCTCCCCCTGTTCGACGCGGCGCCGGCAAATCTCGATCACCATCTCGGCGCAATGCACGTGGCTCTCCGGCATTTCGTCGAAGGTCGAGGAAACCACCTCACCCTTGGTGTGGCGCCGGAAATCCGTCACTTCCTCCGGACGCTCGTCGATCAGCAGGAGGATGAGCTTCACCTCAGGACTGTTTTCCGAGATCGAGTTCGCGATGTTCTGGAGGAGGATGGTCTTGCCCGTCCGCGGCGGCGCGACGATCAGTCCGCGCTGGCCGAAGCCGATGGGCGTAAGGATGTCGACGGCCCGCATCGAAACGTCCTTCACATGAATCTCCGGCGCCTCGAGCAGGATGCGCTTGAGGGGATAATACGGCACCAGCTCCTCAAACGGCGTCACCTTGGAGATGTCGTCGGGCTTTGCCCCCATCACCGCGTCGATGCGCACCACGGAGGGGCAACGCTCACCTTCCTGTGGCGGCTGGAGCGTGACCTCGACGCGATGACCGCGCTTGAGGCCGTAACGCTTCACGAGGCTGTCCGGCAGATAGGCGTCCTCCGGATACAGGCGGTAATTGACCTTTTCGTGCACGACGAACGACCCGCGGTCGGTGACATCGATGTAGCCGCAGTCGCGCAGCGTGCGTTTGTTCTCGGCGGCAAACTTGAAAATGCCCGCGAGCAATTGGCGACGGTTCGGCGCGCCTTCGAACACCGTACCCAGATTGCGGGCATAGGCGGTCAGCTCCGCGAGAGTCATCGCATAAATCTCGTTCAACCAGAGCGGTTCGCCGGTCCCGGCCGAAAGTTCGGTGGCCAGCGTATCCAGCGCGGCCAGGTCCAAGAAGCGGGACGGATTCGGCAGGTCGCCAAACACTGGAATATTGCTCGGTGGCGGTGGCTGGGGCGGATTTTGCTCCCGGCCTCCACCACCTCCACCGCCCCCACCCGGCTGCCAATGGCCTCCGCCGCCGCCGTGACGGCCCCGCTTCCGCTTGCCATGTTTCCAAAAACCGCGGTCACCGCGATCAGGCTGGCCCTGCTGCCAGTCCCCGCGATTACCCTGCCCACCCTGAGCGCCCTGCCCTCCCTGGGCCCCCTGGCCGCCTGCCGTGGGAGCGGAGCTGGACGAAGGCTCGCTCTCGACGAACGATGCCGGATGCGAAGCACTCGGGGCTGGCGGCACCTCCGCCACCGGTGAGTGGTCAACCGGAAGGCGTTCGTTACGGACGGGCTGTTCCTCGATCCGCCGGGCGGGCTCGCGCGGCGACGGAGCCGGTGCTTCCTCCCGGGGCGGAGGTGGCACTGGGAAGAGTTCACGCTCCACGATAACTGGGGCCACCGGTGAACTTGCTCTTGTCGTCCGTGTCGTTTTTGCCGGCTTTTCCGACTTTGGTTTGCGCGGAGCGCTCCGCGTCAAACGGGATTTCTTTTTGCCGGCAGCGGTATCGGAAGACGGCGTTTCGCCGTCGGATTTGGAAGGAAGGGCCATGTAAAAGAGAGTCTTAAGGAATGCGAGGCACGATCGCCGCGGACCGTCAGCGGCTGGCCAGAAGCGCAGTGACCAAGTGATCGACCTGAGTCCCGAGGAATTCGGCGGAGCCTTGATTCCAAAGGACCAGATCGGACAGCTCGATTTTCCGCGCTAGCGGCAGTTGCTTGGAGATTCGCTGCCCGGCGAGCACGCGCGGAAGGCCGCGTTGCTCCAGTCGGGCGAGTTGCGAACTCGGAGCACAGGCGACGCACACCGTGAAATCAAACCAATTCTCCAGCGCCTTTTCGAACAGCAAGGGCACTTCGACCGCCCAATGGGCCGATGGTTCGGCCGCGAAAGCCGCCCGCCAGAAGGAAAAAACCGCCGGATGCGTAAGCTCCTCCAGCCAGCCAAGCTCGGTCTCGTCGGTGAACACCCGCGCCGCGAGGTCCGGCCGGCTCACCACCCCGGCCCGATCCACCACCGGTTCGCCATAACGGACGCGGAGGGCCGCCACCACGGCAGGTGTCGTCAGGACATGCTCACGCACAATGCGGTCGGAATCGAGCCGGCGAAATCCACGCGCTTCCAACAGACGCGTCACCGTCGATTTGCCACAACCCAGGCCACCGGTAATCCCTGCGATCATTCAGTATTTGCTGCAGAGCTTTGGGCTTGCGACGCGATTCCGCAAATTCTTAATCAGCCATCGCTCGGTCGTGCCGCTTACCCCGGTCATGTCGAGGTGAAACCCCTCCTTTCCCCGTGCTCAAGTTTCCATCTGTCGACACGAAGGACGCCACCAAAGTAGCGGCGTTTGCGCGGGGAAAATTCTCGGCAATGTACCCCGGGGCGGGCCTGCACTGGCTCGAGCGGCTTTTCGCCGATATGGACGATCTTTTTTCGGGCCGAAATCCCGATTACGCTGCGGTCGACATTCGCTACCAAGATTTCGAACACACGTTGCAGGCAACCCTGTGCCTCGTGCTGCTGCTCGCAGTCCGGCACAAGGCCGGAGTCGAACCCAAGCTGAACGCCCGCCAGTTTGAATTCGCGCTGTCGGCCGTCCTCTTGCACGACGCCGGCTACATCAAGTTGCGCTCCGACACCGTCGGGACCGGCGCCAAGTACACGTTTTGCCACGTCCTGCGGAGTTGTGCCTTTGCCGCCTCGTACCTTCCCACCCTCGGTGCGACCGACTACGAAGTGGAAGCCGTGCTCGGCGCGATCAACTGCACCGCCCCGACCAAGCAAGTCAGCCGTTTGCATTTCCGGGAGCAGGTCGAACGGATCATCGGCTGCGCCCTGGCCACCGCCGATTATCTGGGCCAGATGGCCGCGCCGGACTATCCCGACGAACTCGGAATCCTGTTCGAAGAATTCCAGGAGTCGGACAACTTCATCCACCTTCCGTCCTCGCGGCGAACCTTCAAATCGGCCGACGATTTGATCAATCTGACTCCCGTATTCTGGAAGCAGTTCGTGCTGCCAAAGCTCGAGAGCGACTTTCAGGCGGTCTATCGGTTTCTCGCCCGTCCCCATCCGCACGGCCGGAACGCCTACCTCGACGCGGTGGAAAAAAACATCGCGAAGCTCAAACGCCGGGTGGCGTCGCGCCGCGGGGCGGTCAGGTATGCGTCGCCTCACGCGGGCCGAGCGTAGCACGTTGATCGTATGCTCGCGACCATCACTTCGGCCGCCCTCCAAGGCATCGACGCCGAGGTCGTGCACGTTGAGGTAAATACCGGCGAGGCCGGTGAACCCAAACTGATCCTCGTCGGGCTGCCCGACGCCGCCGTCAAGGAGTCCGACGACCGGGTTTTCTCGGCGCTGAGCAACAGTGGCTTCAAGCCGCCCCGCACCCGGACGACCATCAACCTCGCTCCCGGCAATCTTCGCAAGGAGGGCCCGTTTTACGATCTGCCGATCGCGCTCGGTATCCTGGCGGCGACAGGCCAACTGCACGCGGCCCAGCTCTCCGAGTACCTGATTGCGGGCGAACTCAGTCTCTCCGGCGCGACGCGGCCCGTCCGTGGTGCACTGGCGATGGCCCGACTGGCCGTCAGACTGGGAAAACGCGGAGTGCTGCTGCCCGCACGCTCCGCCGAGGAGGCCGCGCTGGTCGACGGAGTCGAAATCTACCGCGTGGATTCGCTGGATGCCGCCGTCCGCCTCCTGAGTGGCGAAGCCGGCGTCCGGCCCCTCGCCGCCACCGCCATCGGCCATCGGACCGGGGTGACTACGACTGAAGGTGCGGTGGATTTCGCGGAATTAAAGGGCCAGCATGCGTTGCGCCGTGCCGTCGAGGTCGCCGTCGCCGGAAACCATAATTTACTGATGATCGGTCCGCCCGGTGCGGGAAAGTCAATGATCGCGAAACGCATCCCGTCGATCATGCCCGCACCCACCCGCGAGGAGCATCTGGAAATCCTCGGTATTCACTCGGCGGCGGGGCGCACGATCAGCGGCGAGATGATTTGGGAATCGCGGCCGTTTCGCTCGCCCCACCATACCGTCTCGGACGTCGCCCTGTTGGGGGGCGGCACGATCCCCGGTCCCGGAGAAATTTCGCTGGCTCATCACGGGGTGTTGTTTCTCGACGAACTGCCCGAGTTCAAGCGTTCCGCGCTTGAGGTGTTGCGCCAGCCGCTCGAAGACGGCGACGTCACCATCTCGCGCAGCGCGGGAAAAATCACATTGCCCTGCGCCTTCATGCTCGTGGCGGCGATGAACCCCTGCCCGTGCGGCTATCTCGGCGATCCGCGGCACGAGTGCCGGTGCACGCCGACGCAGATCCAGCGGTACCGGGCCCGCATCAGCGGCCCGCTCCTCGACCGCATCGATCTGCACATCGAGGCGCCGGCACTGTCGGTCGCGGAATTGCGTTCGGAAAAGGCCGGCGAATCCTCCTCCGCGTTGCGGGGCCGCATCCAAACCGCGCGCACCGCCCAGCACGCCCGCTTTGCCGGCACCCGGATCACGTCCAATGCCCGCATGACTCAAGCCCAAATTCGAAAATTCTGCGGCATCGATGCTTCACTGGGCGACCTCCTGCAACATGCAATGGAAGAACTGCACCTCTCAGCGCGAGCGTACGATCGCATCCTCAAGGTCGCCCGCACGATCGCGGATCTGGCCGGAACCGCGAACATCGAGTCGCCGCACCTGCTTGAGGCGATTCAATACCGCAGCCTCGACCGATCGGTGTTTTACTGAGACGCGGCCAGGCGGCAACGGCTGCCCGCCGGGGTGAACCGCGGCCTTACCTTTTTCTTGGTGGTGTTGGGCTGGATTCCCTTTCGAGCCGAACCCCCCGGGCAAGCCGGGGAGTTTTTTACCGCGCTGTTTCGCCCGCGGCCGGCCGGGGTGGAGATCAGCGGCGAAATCTGGGCCTTCCTGTTCGTCAGCCTCGCCATTTGCCTCTGGCCGGCACTGCGGGGACCGCCTTCTCCCGGGGAAGCGAATACCCGGTTCCCTTGGGCTCGCAGTCTCGGCCTCGCGGCCGGTTTCGCGCTCTTCTGGGTCGCGGTGGCGCGTCTGGCCAGCAGTTCCGACCAGTCGTTCATCTACTTTCGGTTTTGAACCATCATGCCCGCTGTCTCGTCATTTCAGAAGATTTTGCTGCTGTCGTTCTTCGTGCTGCTCTTTTTCCCGGGCGGCTATCTGATGGCGAATCGATTCCGCTTCGGCCAATGGGGCATCGACCTTGGTCTGACCGGTGCCGCCGAGCGACAGGAGCTGCCCGCATTCACCGTGGCGGCCTGGTGGAGCGGACATTTCCAGCGCGATTTCCTCGAATGGTTCGGCACTTATTTTTGCCAGAAGCCGCGCCTCGTTAAGTACTACAATGGTTTTCTGTACGCCGCGTTCCGCGTCTCTCACATGAACGGCGACACCCTGCGCCTCGGTCTGCGGGACTGGATCTTCGAGGATCTTTACCTGCGGGATTTTTTCAACGGCGAGCCGCCGGCACTCGCGTCGGCCCTGACCGAACGGGCGGACGCCATCGCCCGGCTTCACCGTGCCTGCAAGCAAAAGGGATTTTTTCTGCTCGTCATCTCTCCGAACAAGGCCGCGTTTCATCCCGAAGAAGCGCTCCTTTGGTTCCAACGCAAGGGCGCAAAAGTCGAACGAGGCGTCGACCGCTTCTTTGTCTGCTCAAGGAAAGAAAGATTCCCGTCGTCGACGCCCACCCCCGGCTCGTGGAAAAAAGAAAAGCGGGTGAGCCCTGGCCTTTCTTTCCGCGAGGAGGCACGCGCTGGAACCTCTGGGCGGCCAGCCTGGTGCTCCAGAATATCCTCAAGCAGGCGGATGATTTTTTCCAACGGCCCATGGCCCGGCTGGTTGCAAGCCATCTCCGCGTGGATTTTACACCTGAGAAAACCGATACCGATCTCGCACGCCTGCTGAACCTTCCCGTGCCACCGACCAATTATCCGGCCGTGAAATTCGACCGGCGGATCGAAACAAGACCGGATACTTTTCTGCCCCGCACGTTCTGGGTCGGTGACAGTTTCAGCCGCCAACTCCTGCAAGTGGCCGCCACCGATACTCAAAGCGTGTTCGCGACGCTGGACTACGGGTTCTATTTTGACGAATTTCGTCGCTGGAACGAACCCGGTTTGTTCATCGAAGCCGGCGCCCGGGTCCCGGTGCCGGCGTTGCGTTCGGCCGAGTTGATCGTCCTCGAAATGAACGAGGCGGCGATCACCCGTTTCGACTACTCGATTCGATTCGCCAACGAGGCGGTCTGCCGGCTGCGCTAACGCGGCCGGCGCGGAGTCCAGCAGTCATCCGGATCGCATCGAACGCAAGGCCGTGCCGGCGGGTGCTTCCCCTTGACTCTCCTTCGAGCGGACCTAGCCTCGCGCACTTTTCTTTGGCATGGCCCAGGACCTGAAAGACACTCTGCAGCTTCCAAAAACGGATTTCCCGATGCGCGCCGGCCTGGCGCAGCGTGAGCCAGGGCGGGTTGTGCACTGGGAAAAGACCGGGCTCTACGACGCCATCCAGAAAAAGCGCGCCGGCGCCCCCGCCTTTGTCCTCCACGACGGCCCGCCCTTCACCAACGGCGACGTCCACATCGGCACGGCGCTGAACAAATCCCTCAAGGATTTCGTCAACCGCTACAAGTCCATGCGGGGCTTCCGAACGCCCTTCGTCCCCGGCTGGGACTGCCACGGCCTGCCCATCGAACAAAAAGTCTCCCGCGAAGTCCGCGACGAAAAGCTCACCCTGACGACCGCGCAGTTGCGGGCGCGGTGCGACGCGTTTTCCGAAAGCTGGATTGCGAAGCAGACCGCGCAGTTCAAGCGCATTGGCGTCCTCGCGGACTGGAAAAACGAGTACAAAACGAAGGCCCCCGCCTTCGAAGCCGACATCGTGCGCACCTTCGCCGAGTTTGTCGAAAAGGGCCTCGTTTACCGCAGCAAGAAACCCGTTTACTGGAGCATTCCCTTCGAAACCGCGCTCGCCGAGGCCGAGATCGAATACAAGAACCACACTTCGATCGCGATCTGGGTAAAGTTCGCCGTGCCCGCCGCCGAGGCGCAAAAATTCGGCCTGCCCGCCGACAAGCCGCTCTTCGTTGTCATCTGGACGACCACTCCGTGGACGATCCCCGCCAATCTCGCGATCGCCGTTCACCCCGAGATCGACTACGTCGTCGCCGACCTCGGCGCCGAACGAATCATCATCGCCGAGGCCCTGCTCGGTTCCGTGCTCGCCGCCGCGAAGATCGAAGCCGCGCCCACCATCACCACGAAGCGCAAGGGCGCCGAGTTGGAGAAACTCGCCCCTCGCCATCCCTTGATCAACCGCGCCTCGCCGGTCGTGCTCGCCGACTACGTCACCACCGACAGCGGAACCGGTGCCGTCCATACCGCCCCCGGCCACGGCGCGGAAGATTATCTCACCGGCCTCAAACACAAACTCGAGATCTACTGCCCTGTCGGCGATGACGGCCGCTATCTTGACGACGGCCAGGTGCCCGCCGACCTCGTCGGCCTCACGACGCTCGAAACCGTCGAGGATCTCGCCGCCAAAAAGCCGTCGCCCGCCAACCTCGCGGTCCTGAAAAAACTCGCCGAGGCCAATGCCCTGTTCGCCAAAGCGAAATACGCACACAGCTATCCGCACTGCTGGCGTTCGAAAACCCCGATCATTTTCCGCGCGGTTGACCAGTGGTTTGTCTCGCTCGACAAGGCCAACCGGCGCGGGATTGCGCTCGACGAGATCAAGAAGATCGCCGCCCACCAGGGCTGGATCCCGGCGTGGGGCGAGGCCCGCATCCGCGGGGCGGTGGAGTCGCGCCCCGACTGGTGCATCAGCCGGCAGCGCGCGTGGGGCGTACCGATCCCGGCGTTCTACGACGAAAAGAAAAACGCCTACCTCGATGCCGGCGTCGCCCGCGCCATCGCGGACAAATTTGCCACGCACGGCACCAACCTCTGGTATGACGCCACGCCCGCCGAGATTCTCGCCGGCATCGCGCTTCCGGCAAACTGGCCCGCGCCAGCCGCGCTCGCCGCCGGCCGGGACACGCTCGATGTCTGGATCGACTCCGGCTCCACCCACGCCGCCGTCCTCAAGCGCGGCCAAGGCGGCACCTTGTGGCCCGCCGACCTTTATCTCGAAGGCAGCGACCAGCACCGCGGCTGGTTTCAATCGTCGCTCTGGACCAGCGTGATTGCGTTCGACGCCGCCCCCTACAGGGCCGTCCTCACCCACGGCTTCATCGTCGACAAGGCGCGTCAGAAAATTTCCAAGAGCAGCACCTACCAGAAGCCGCAGACGAGCGACGCCTACATCGCCCAGCACGGCGCCGACGTGATCCGCCTCTGGATCGCCTCGCAGGATTTCCGCGACGACATCCCGGTGGACGACGAGATCCTCAAAAACGTCGGCGAGTCGTACCGGCTGTTTCGCAACACCCTGCGCTACCAGCTCTCCAATCTTTTCGATTTCGACGCCGCGCGCGATGCCGTGCCCGTGGAGCAGATGGACACGCTCGACCGCTGGGCCCTCCATCAGACGGCCGTCCTCATCCGGGAGTGCACCGCCGCCTATGAGGCCTACGAGTTCCACCGCGTCTACCAGCTGTGCAACCAGTTTTGCGCGGTCACGCTCTCTGCGACTTACCATGACATCCTGAAGGACCGGCTCTACACGCTCGGCACCCACGCGCCGCTCCGCCGCTCCTCCCAGACCGCCCTCCATCATATTTTCCACACCCTCGTCCGCCTGCTCGCGCCCGTACTCACGTTTACCTGCGACGAAGCCTGGGGCTACGCCACCGCGAATGCGGAGTATATCAACGATTCGATCCATCTCCAGGACTGGCCCGTCGCGCCCGCGAACTGGACGAATACCGCGATCGAGGCTGACGTGGCCGCGCTTCTGAAAGTTCGCACGCTCGTCAATGAAACGATCGAACCCCAGCGAGCCGCGGGCCGGCTGGGCAAGTCGCTCGACGCCGCCGTCACCATCACCATCGCCCCGGAAGATGCCCTTTTCGTGGTGCTGGAGAAGCACCGTGATTTTCTTCCCGAACTTTTCATCGTTTCACATGTCACCCTGCTCCCGGCCACGGGAGCCGCGCTGCACGTGGAGGTCCGTCCCTGCGCTGAACTGGGTCTTGTCCGCTGTCCGCGCTGCTGGCGCTGGGTGCCGGCGCTGAACGCCAGTTCGCACGGCGAGGTCTGTCCCCGTTGCGCCGAGGCGTTGAAATTCTAGTTTGCATTCACCCAAAACTCCCCATGGCCAAGCACAAGAAATCATCCGTCAAATCATCCGCCGCAAAGTCCGCCGTCAGGAAAGCGCCGCCGGCGCGGGGTAAAACCCCGCCCGCCAAGCCGGTCAGCGGCCGGCCGGCACCGGCGGCCAAACCGGCGGCCAAACCGGCCAAGCATTCTCCCACCATGGAAAAGCCCTCTAAGAAAAACGCGCTGCGCAACAGCATCCTGAAGCGCAAAGCCGCCACGAAACCGATCGCCTTCAGCCTCGACGAAGTTCGCGCCATCGCGAAAACCGTCACTACGAAGACGGCTGCGCCGTTTTCAAAAGCCACGAAAGCGGCACCGGCAAAAAACGCGGCCGCGCTGAAAAAGGCCGCCAAACCCCAGCACGTGAAGGCCGCCTCGCTCGCCGACATCCTCGGCTTCAATCCGAAGAAGGGAAAAACCCCCAACGCGCTGAGCGACAAGAACGTCCCCGAAAAATTCAAGCGCTACTACAAGCTTTTGATTGATCTGCGCTCCAGCCTGACGGAGGGCATCGAACGCCATTCCGAGGAGACTCTCCATCGCTCCGCCAAGGACGACGCCGGAGACCTTTCCTCGTACGGCCAGCACATGGCGGATGCGGGCACCGATACCTTTGACCGTGATTTCGCGCTCAGCATGGTGGCCAGCGAGCAGGAAGCGCTCGCTGAAATCGACGCGGCCATCAAACGCGTTCACGACGGCACCTATGGCGTGTGCGAGATCACGCAGAAGCCGATTGCCAAGGAGCGCCTCCTCGCGGTTCCGTTCACCCGCTATTCGGCCGAGGCGCAAAAAAACCTTGAGCGCAATCGCCACCGCTCCCGCACCCAGGCGGGGATTTTCGGCGAAGAGGGCGGAAAGATCATGGACGAGGATTCGCGCGGCGACGAGTAAGAGCGCTGCCACTCCTGAGGACTTTCGATTGAATCCGGTCGATCCCAGTCCGCCCCGCCGGAAGCCGTCATCGCTTGGCGCCCCTTCCGCCCCCGGAGATTCCGGGGATCGCAAATCAGCCCTCGATCGTTTGCTCGCCTACCGCGTCCTGCTTACGCTGACTTTGGTGATCCTGGCGCTGGATCAGCTCACCAAGGCGTGGATCGCCGCCCGGCTGCCCTTTCCAACCTACGGGGATCCGGGCGGGGCCATTCCGGTAGTAAAGGGGTTTTTCTATCTCGTGCACGTCGGCAACACGGGCGCGGCCTGGAGCATGTTTTCCGGCCAAAGCGTAATGCTCGCCGTCCTGGCCGCGGCAACGCTGGTCGCCATCTGGTTTTGGCGCAGCGCACTTCATCTGCGCGAGCGTCTGCCGCAAATCGCCTTCGGCCTGCTCTGCGGCGGCATTGTCGGCAACCTTCTCGACCGCCTGCGCCACGGCCATGTGGTCGATTTTGTCGACCTGCATTTCGGCACCTACATTTATCCGACGTTCAACGTGGCCGACTCCGGCATTTGTGTCGGCGTTTTCCTCTACCTCTGGCAGTCGCTCCGCGAGCACTGATCCCGCCCCCGGGAAAGCGGGAATTGCGGGCTGACTGCGCGCTCCGACGCCCTACTCGACGTTCGCCATCTGTTCCCGAACGCGCTCGAGTTCGTTCTTCAGTTCGATCACCGCGCGCGCGATTCCCAGATCGTTGGCCTTGCTGCCGATGGTGTTCACCTCGCGGCCGATCTCCTGCAGCAGAAACTCCGCCTTTCGCCCAATCTCGGCGTCCGATTTCAATAAGGCGGAAAACTGCTCGAAATGGCTGCGCAGCCGGGTGACCTCTTCCGTCGTGTCGCAACGATCCGCGAAGAGCGCGATCTCCCGCAGGACCCGCTCGTCGTTCAGGTCGAGTTCGAGTACCGCATCGCGCAGGCGCTTCATCAATTGTTCGCGATAGTTCGCCGGCACCAAAGGCGCGCGGGCGGCGATCGAATCGACCAGGCGGTGAAGCACTTCGCTGCGTCGGATAAAGTCGACGAACAGCGCCTCGCCTTCCTTGGCCCGCATGGCGGCAAATGATCGCAACGCCGTGGTCAACGCCTCCGTGACCGCCGCGTGGGCGCTTTCCGCCGACGGAAAAGTCGTCGAGCGCTTCTGCGCGTTGGCTACCTGCCAGAGCAACTCGGCCGTGGGTTCGAACGGCACACCGCGGCGGGCGGCAAACGCCTCCAGCCGGCTCAGTGCGTCGGCGGCCGCGGATTCGTCCCACGTGGCGGATGCGACGGACTTGTCCCCCGTCAGCTCGATGTTCACGTGTACCTTGCCCCGGGCCGCGAATTTCCGCACGAGTTCCAGCACTGTCGGCTCAAGGCTCTCCCATTCCGCCGGCAGGGACACCGTGAGATCGAGCGTCTTGCGGTTGACCGAGCTCACCTGGACGGTGAGCGAGAGTCCGCCCACGGTGCCCGTCGCGCGTCCGTAGCCGGTCATGCTTTTCATAATGTAACTCCGAGGAACTTCGCCACTTGGTTCACATCCTTGTCGCCGCGACCGGAGAGGTTGATCACCAACACCTGATCGCGGTTCATCTCCTTCGCGCGTTTCAGCCCGTGCACCAGCGCATGCGTACTCTCCAGCGCCGGAATAATGCCCTCCAGCCGCGAGCAAAGTTTAAAAACCTCCAGCACCTCGTCGTCGCAGGCATACGCGAAGTCGATGCGTTGACGGTCGCGATAGAACGCGTGCTCCGGTCCGATCGCCGCGTAGTCCAACCCCGCGCTCACCGAGTGCGTCAGCTCGATCTGCCCGTCGGGATTCTGCAGAATATACGTCTTGCAGCCCTGCAACACGCCGAGTTTGCCGCCTTCGAAACGCGCCGCGTGATCGCCCCGAGTGATCCCGCGGCCACCGGCTTCGACCCCCACCAGCCGGACGCCCGGCTGCTCGAGAAATTCAAAAAAGAAGCCGATCGCGTTCGAGCCACCACCGACGCACGCGATCATTTCGTCCGGCAGCCGGCCTTCCCGCGCGAGAATCTGCTCTTTTACTTCGCGGCCGATCACCCGGTGAAAGTCGCGCACCATCATGGGATACGGATGCGAACCCAGGGCGCTGCCCAGAATGTAATGCGTGCCGCGGACATTGGTTACCCAATCGCGCATCGCCTCGTTGATTGCTTCCTTCAGGGTCTTCTGCCCCGCCTCGACGCCGCGCACTTCGGCACCCATCAGGCGCATGCGGAAGACATTCAAGGCCTGCCGCTCCATGTCGACCGCGCCCATGTAGACCACGCACTCGAAGCCAAATTTCGCACATACGGCAGCCGTCGCCACCCCGTGCTGGCCCGCGCCGGTTTCCGCGATGATCCGCTTCTTTCCCATCCGCCGCGCCAGCAGGGCCTGGCCGAGGGCGTTGTTGATCTTGTGCGCACCGGTGTGCAGCAGGTCTTCGCGCTTGAGATAGATTTTCGCTCCACCGCAATGCTGGGTCAGACGCTCCGCGAAATAGAGTTCGGTGGGCCGACCGGCGAACTCCTTGAGGTGATGCCCCAACTCGGACTGAAACACCGGATCGTTCCGCACGGCCTCGTAGGCCGCACCCAATTCCTGCAACGCCGTCATCAGCGTTTCCGGCACAAACACCCCGCCATACTGGCCAAAATGCCCCCCGGCATCGGGGAGCGAGAAACGGTCGAGTGGTGCGGCGGTGGTTGAGGACATACTGCCGGGGAGTGAACCGAGCGCCGCGGCGGAAGCAAAAGATTTTCCGCCTCAGCCTCGCCCCGTTTCAATGCCGCTTGACGGTGAGCAGCGTGACGTCGTCGCGCTGGGCCATTTTCCCCGTAAATCGCCGCACGTGCTCCAGGAGCACATCGTTGAGTTCGCGTGCCGACCGGTGGTGGTACGAACGAACGACGGCGGCCAGCCGGGCGCCCGAGAATCCCTGCCCATCCTCATTCGGCGCCTCGGTAATCCCACCCGTGTAAAGCACGAGCCCATCGCCCACGGCAAAGGGTTCCGTGTGATCGACAATCGAATCTCTGAAAATGGATTCGCCCACCATGCCGAGAGCCATCCCCCCGCGCCAACATACCGGGTGAGAGTGATCCCGCCCACGCGGTCAGGTCGGACGATCAGGGGCAATTCGCGGCCAGCGCGCCGTTCAATTCGAGCAGTGCTGCGGCGGGCGACGTGTGGCGCGGTGCGATCTGCCGGACGTTGGTGCGACAAATCGCCATGAGCAACGAAGCGGGAATGCCCTGGCCGGAAACGTCAGCCACCACGAGCCGTGTTTCCAGGAGCGCAAAAAAATCATGCCCGTCGCCCCCGATGCGCTGGGCCGGGGCATAACGCGCGTCGATCTCCAGTCCGCCGACCCGAACCGGACCGCGGGGCAGCAACATCTGCTGGATGCCGCTGGCCGATCGACAGATCCAGATCGAGGACCCTCTTCTCGATCTACCAGTGCAGCAACTCCGCATTGTGCAGCGCCAGCGCCGCCTGCTCCGCCAGCGCTTGCATCAGCGCAAAATCGCCCGCGGAAAATATCTGGTCCCCCACGGGGTTGGCCACCGCCAGTACGCCAAAAAACCGGTCCCGAAAGATCAGCGGCACTACGATCAACGAGCGCACGGCCACGGCGGTATCGTCGTGCTTCACCAACTGCGGATCGGAGCGGGCATCGGCCAGCCATTCACCGCGCCGGCTTTCGGCCACCCGTCCGACGATGCCTTCGTGGATCGGAAATTCCTCCCCCTTCAGCACCTCCTCGATGAACTTGGCCCGGGTCGCCAATCGGGCCCGCACGGCCTCTGACAACGGCCGATGGGGCGGAAACAATCCCTCGAGCGCGACGCCTCGCAGAGTGCCGCGCTCGGTGCGCTCGAAAAGGCACCCGCTCAGCGCCCCGGTGCACAAAATCGACGCATGCACGATTCGCTGCTGGAGTTTCTGCCGGGACAATCCCTCCCCCTGCGCTCCGGCGATCAAGGCCATGAAATCGAATAATCGCTGGCGGTCGTGCGCCAGTTTTTGATTCTCGTCCCCGGCCCGGTCGAGTGCCGCCCGGGCGCGGCTCAAGGCCAGCCCTATCGCCGCCAAACCCAGCACCGCCAGGCCGATGACCAAGTACAACAACATTGAGAAAAAGAGTGTGTCAGCCGTCCGTCAGGCGGGCAACGGTGAAGGCTGCGAACCCAACCACGTCCCGGCCTCCCGCCGGGGAACCAGGACCCGTCCACCAACGGCCCGCCTTTATTTCGGCTCCACCCGGTTGCGGAGAAACGCCAGCACGTCCTGGAAGCGGCTCCGGTTGGCATCATCCGCAGTCACGAGATTTTCGTGCGCTTCCAGGACCAGCCGAGCATTTTCAATTTCCGTGCGCTGGGGATAGGAGAGCGCCGTGTCGCATTTGCCGAAATCCCCCGAAAAATCGCCTGCGTCGACCGTCATCAGCCGGTGCAGCCCGAGATTGCAAATCAGTTCCAGATTGCGCCGCCCCACACGGGTCAGGACAAAGCTGCCATCCGACACCGTCTTGCGCAGTTCGATCGCCGCCCCGGCGAGCACACCGAGAAACGTGCTGTCCATGCTGGCACAATGCTGAAAATCGACGACGAAGCGGGACTTGCCCTGTCCCAGCATCGCGGCAACGAAATCGCGCAGGCAGGCGCTGTTCTGGAAATTTGCGCGGCCCTCGATGCGCACGACCACGGGGTCGGAATAGGCATCGACGAGATAAGCGGGTTTGGCAGCGGCGTCAGACATGGTCGGCGATGGAAAGGATCGACCCCGGAGGCCGAGACACAAAATGATCGGATTACAGGATTCGGCAAGCGACGCCGTGCCACCGGCAGGATTCTGCCAGCGGCACGGCGGCTGCGATGGTCAGGTCCGTGCGACGATCTGCCGGAGCACATAGGGCAAAATTCCCCCGTGCTGGTAGTAGTCGATCTCGATCGGCGTATCGATGCGGCAGCGCACTGGCACGTCCTCGCCCCCCCCGCTCTGGCGCGTGATGCGCAAGGTGAGATCCTGCTGCGGCTTGATCGCAGCCGTCAGACCGACGACATCGTAGCTTTCCGTGCCGTCGAGCTTCAGCGTCTGCGCCGTCGTGCCCTCCTTGAACTGCAACGGCAGCACGCCCATGCCGACGAGGTTGCTCCGGTGAATGCGCTCGAAGCTCTGCGCCACGACGACTTTGACGCCGAGGAGGTTCGTGCCCTTGGCCGCCCAGTCGCGCGACGAGCCGGTGCCGTATTCCTGGCCGGCAATCACGATGAGCGGCGTGCCGTTCTTCTGGTGGGCAATCGAGGCGTCGTAGATCGAAGTTTCCGCTCCATCGGGGCCGATCGTGTTACCGCCTTCCTTGCCGCCGAGCATCAGGTTTTTGATGCGGACATTGGCGAAGGTGCCCCGCGTCATGATGCGGTCGTTGCCACGGCGGGAGCCGTAGGAATTGAAGTCTTCGAAGGTCACGCCGTTTTCGAGCAGGAACTTGCCGGCGGGCGAGCTCTTCTTGATCGCCCCCGCGGGCGAGATGTGGTCGGTCGTGACGGAATCGCCGAAGATCCCGAGCGCACGGGCGCCCTTGATCTCCGCGATCGCACCGGGCTGCATCGAGAAGTTCGCAAAGAACGGCGGCGCCTGGATGTAGGTGGACTTCAGATCGAACTGATAAACGTTGCCCGTGGTCGACGGGATCTCGTTCCACTTCGGGTTCTGCGCCGCGAAATTGGTGTAGAGCTTGCGGAACACCTCGGGCTTCAGCGCCGCCTGCATCTGATCGCGCACTTCCTGCAGCGTCGGCCAGATGTCCTTCAGCAGAACCGGCTTTCCGTCCCGGTCGTTGCCGATCGGCTCCGTGCTCAGATCGATATCAGCCCGGCCAGCGAGCGCAAACGCCACCACCAGCGGCGGCGACATCAGAAAATTGGCCTTGATGTTCTGGTGCACGCGCGCCTCGAAGTTGCGGTTGCCCGAGAGCACCGAGGCCGCGACCAGATCGTTCTTCACGACCGCTTCCTCGATCGGCGCCGCCAGCGGACCGGAGTTGCCGATACAGGTGGTGCAACCGTAGCCGACCGTCTGGAAACCGAGCTGGTCGAGGTAGGGCGTGAGGCCCGTCTTCCCGAGATAATCGGTGACGACTCGCGAACCCGGGGCGAGCGAGGTCTTCACCAGCGGATTGACCTTCAGCCCCTTCTCGACGGCCTTCTTCGCGAGCAGACCGGCGGCGAGCATCACGCTCGGGTTGGAGGTGTTGGTGCAGCTTGTGATCGCCGCGATCAGCACCGAGCCGTGACCGATCCGGGTGCCGCCGACCTCGGCCGACACCGTCGAGAACTCCTCGGCCTTCTTGCCAAAGCCATTTTCGGTGACGGGCTTCGAGAACGCCGCCAGGAATTCCTGCTTCATCTTCGGCAGTTCGATGCGATCCTGCGGCCGCTTCGGGCCGGCCACGCTCGGCACCACCGAGCCCAGGTCGAGCGCGAATTCCTGCGAGTAGTCGATCTGCCCCTGCTGCGGGATGCCCCACAGGCCCTGCGCCTTGTAATAAGCTTCGTAGAGCGCCAGGTGCTTTTCGTCCCGCCCGGTGGCGCGGAGATAGTTCGTGCACTCGGTGTCGATCGGGAAAAAACCCATCGTCGCGCCGTATTCGGGCGCCATGTTGGCGATGGTCGCGCGGTCAACGACCGGCAGCGCGGCGGCGCCGGGACCGTAGAACTCGACGAATTTTCCGACCACCTTCGCCTTGCGCAGCATTTGGGTGAGCGTGAGCGCAAGATCGGTCGCCGTGACTCCCTCGCGCAGCGCGCCCGTGAGATGCACGCCCACGACGTCCGGCGTGAGGAAATAAACCGGCTGCCCGAGCATGCCCGCCTCGGCCTCGATGCCGCCGACGCCCCAGCCCACGATGCCGAGGCCGTTGATCATCGTCGTGTGCGAATCGGTGCCCACCAGCGTGTCGGGATAGTAGACGCCCGTCGCGTCACCGAGCACACCCTTGGCGAGATACTCGAGGTTCACCTGATGCACTATGCCGATGCCCGGAGGCACCACCTTGAAGGTGTCGAACGCCTGCATGCCCCACTTGAGGAACTGGTAACGCTCGCGGTTGCGCGAGAACTCCAGTTCGAGATTTTTCGCCAGCGCTTCGGCATTGCCCGCAAAATCGACCTGCACCGAGTGGTCGACCACGAGGTCGACCGGCACGAGCGGCTCGATGATCTTCGGGTTCTTGCCCATGCGGGCCACCGCGGAGCGCATCGCCGCGAGGTCAACCAGCAGCGGCACGCCGGTGAAGTCCTGCAACACGATGCGCGCGACGACGAAGGGGATCTCCTCCGTGCGCGGTGCCTTCGCTCCCCAGCCCGCGAGGTCGCGGATGGCGCCCTCGGCCACGCGCTTGCCGTCGCAATTGCGCAGGAGCGACTCGAGCACGAGCCGGATCGAAACCGGCAGGCGCGCGACCTTGAAGCCGGCCGACTCGAGCGCGGGCAGCGAGTAGAATTTATGCGCGGCACCGTTCGCTTGGAACGACTGCAGCGTGTTGAAGGGATTCGGGAGACTCATGGTGTTCTTGAAAATGCTGCGACGACATCCTCGTCGCCGAAAAAGATGGAGCCGCGACCGGCAACGTCGCGGGTCCAGAAGTTACTTCGCCAGTGCCGCCTTGACCGCGGCGAAATTCGGCAGGTCCTTGGGCGTCGGAGTCTGCTCGGCATATTTCACCATGCCATCCGTGCCGATGACGAAGGCCGACCGCGCCGCCGTGTCACCGACCCCGGCCAGCATGGGAAACACCACCTCGTAGGCCTTGATCGTGGTCTTGTTAAGGTCGGAAAGCAGCGTCACGCCGATCTTGTTCGCCTTGGCCCAAGCCTCCTGGCTGAACGGGCTGTCGACGCTGATCGCATAAACCTCGGCCCCGAGTTTTTCGTATTCCGCCAGACCGGAAGTCTGATCGCACATCTCCTGCGTGCAAACGCCCGTATAGGCCAGGGGGAAGAAGAGAATCACAGTCTGCTTCTTGCCGAAATTGTCGCTCAGCTTGACGTCCTTCAGTCCGTCGGCGGTCTTGGTTTTAAGAGTGAAATCGGGAGCTTTCGAGCCAACAGTAATGGGCATGGGAGGGAGGATGACTTAGGTTGATGTTTTCCGCGCGACCTTTCGCCCGGATGAAAGGACCACGTTGAACCGGCCACCGGGGCGCGGCAAATCGTTTTTCCGCCTAGCAGGGGCGTTGCTAAGTTTGCAGCGCGCCCCATTAGAAACACTCTTGCGCGCCCGCCGCCGCGCCGCGTTTACTCCTCTTTCCTGCCATGACGCTCCTCGAAGAACTCCACTGGCGCGGCCTCCATGCCGACTGCACGGATTCCGACGCGCTCGCCCAGCGCCTGAACCAGGGGCCCCTCGCGCTTTATTGCGGCTTCGACCCCACCGGCGATTCGCTCCACGTCGGCCATCTCATGGGTCAGCTCACGCTCCGCCGCTTCCAACTCGCGGGCCACCACCCGATCGCCCTCGCCGGTGGCGCTACCGGCATGGTCGGCGATCCCTCCGGCAAATCCGCCGAGCGCAACCTCCTCACCCGCGAACAACTCGCCCACAACGTGGCCTCGATCAAGGGCCAGCTCGCCCGGCTCCTCGACTTCGATCGCCCCGGCAACCCCGCCCGGCTCGTCGACAACGCCGACTGGACCGCCCCGGTCACCCTGCTCGATTTCCTCCGCGACGTTGGAAAGCACTTTTCGCTGAACGTCATGCTCGCGAAGGATTCCGTAAAATCCCGCCTCGGCGGCGACAGCGGCATCAGCTTCACCGAATTCAGTTACCAGCTCCTCCAAGCCAACGATTTTCTCCACCTCCGCCAGGCCCACGGCTGCGAACTCCAGATCGGCGGCTCCGACCAGTGGGGCAATATCACCGCCGGCACCGACCTCATCCGCAAGAAGCTCAACGCCACCGCGTGGGGCTGGACCTTTCCGCTCATCACCAAGGCGGACGGCACCAAGTTCGGCAAAACCGAGGGCGGCTCCGTCTGGCTCGATCCGAAAAAGACCAGCCCCTACCGCTTCTATCAATTCTTTGTGAACACCGAGGACGCGAAGGTCGCGGAATACCTCCGCAAATTCACCTTCCTCTCGCGCCCTGAAATCGAGGAACTTGAGGCGAAGCACGCCGCCAACCCCGGCGCCCGCGAAGCGCACAAGGCCCTCGCCCGCGAAGTCACCGCGCTGGTCCACGGGGCCGACGCCCTCGCCGCCGCCGGGAAAGCCAGCGAGATCCTGTTCGGTGGCGCCCTCGACGGCGTTACCGAGGAGATTTTCAACGACGTCGTCGGGGAAGTTCCGACCAAGCATCTCGAGGCCGCGAAGCTCGCTGCTCCTGGCACGCCCATCACCGACCTTCTCGTCCAAGCCGGCCTCGCCCCCTCAAAAGGCCAGGCCCGCAAGGATGTCGAAGGCGGCGGCATTTACCTGAACAACGTCCGCATCGCCGAGATCGCACGCCCGATCGCCACGACCGATCTCCTCTTCGGCAAATATCTTCTACTGCGCAAGGGCAAGCGGACCTACGCGGTGCTGAACGTGAGCTAGGGTTCAGCCGGCTTTTCGGATCAATTGCCGGGAGTGGTTTCTTCCCGTGGCGACCCGAGCGGAGCCGCCGTGCTTCCGTCGATCCGCAGCGCGGCGGCGCCGAACGCGGCCAGCAGGACACACGCGAGCACAAACCAGTCGCCGTATTCGGTGTAGAAGCTGTTGCGCTCCCGCCAGCGCGCATCGCGGGTCACACTGATCGTCTGCTGGCCGCGAAAGTAGATGCTGTCCTGCGCATTCGTGAGGGTGGCCCGCACGCTGCCGAATTCATCGATCCACCCGCTCCAGCCACCGTTGCCGCAACGCAGGACGGGGCGCCGGTTTTCCACGGCGCGCAGCACCGCGTGGGCCGCGTGCTGATACGCCGCCCCACCCTCGCCAAACCAGCCGTTGTTGGTGAGCACGACGAGCACGCTCGAAGTGGCCAGCACGCTGCGCCGCGCCAGTTGCGGATAAATATCCTCGTAGCAGATCAGCGGCCCGAGCACCGCCGGCTCGCCCCGCAACGGAACCAGCACCGGCGCGGAGTCCAGGCCCGGCGCAAAGTCGCCGCCAATCGGGACAAATTTTGTGATCCAGCCCAAGACCGGACGAAACGGAACAAATTCGCCGAACGGCACCAACTGGCGCTTGGCGTAATAGTCCGCCTGCAGTCCGCCCGTGGGCGTCACCACGAACGCGCCGTTGAACCAGCTCTCATCGGACGTCGCTTGCTTCTCGATCGCGATCGAGCCGACCAGAAGCGGCGTGCCGGCACGCCGCGCCAGCGTTTCCACAAAAGACTTCATCTCGGGATCCCCCCGCACCGCCCAGGGCGTCGCGGCTTCCGGCCAGAGAATCAGGTCGGGCCTCGTCGCGGCGGCGGCGAGCGTGTATTCTGTCAATACGTCGCGAATGCCCGGACCCTTCGCCGGATCCCATTTAACGTCCTGCGGGATGTAGGGCTGCACGAACGCCACGCGGGCCACCGGCTGCGCGAAAGCGACCCGGTTGAACGTCTGCTGGATGTGGATGCTGAAACAGGCGAGCACGAGAAACAGCGCGAGGAAGAATTCCTGACTGCGCTTGTTGAGGCCGGTCGCGCCCTCGCGAAACAACCGGTGGGCATACGCGGCGAAGCCGAGGTTCAGGGCGACGACGACAAAGGACACGCCGTATGCCCCGGTGTAGGCGGCAATTTGCAACATGCTCACCATCGTCCACTGGCTGGCCGCCAGCGGGAGCCACGGAAATCCGCCGAGCAACCACGTGCGCGTCCACTCGATCACGACCCACGCCGCCGCCAGCCCAAGCATCGCCGCAAACCGCGTCAGCGTGGGGCGTCCCACCATCCGCGGCATGATCCACCACGCCGCGAGATACCAGCTCCCCACCCAGGCTCCGACCACGGGTCCGAGGAGAAAAAGCCCAACCCAGGTAACGTGATGCAGCCAGCCGAGGAGAATCGTCCAGGCCACCGCCTGGGCCGCAAACATCGTCCAAGCGAAAACTTTGAACCGCGGCCGCGTGTAAGCCCAGTACACCGCCGGCACCAGCATCGCGTAGGCAAACTCCGGCGTCTTGAACGGCGGAAACGCCAGCACGGTGAGCACCACCGTGAGCACGAACACGACGCTCGACGCCACCGGCTCGGCGTTCCGCTGGAGAAACGTGGGCCGCGGTTCGTAGGGATCGAAGGCGGGGGAAACTGGAGCGGACTCGGTCATTATCGCGGAGGCACGAAAGAGCGGAAACGCGGAGAATCAGGAGGGTTGGTTCCGTGCTTCGGCTCGTTCGCGCCTCCGCGATGAAAATTCGTCACGCTCCGTGGCAGTTCTTGAATTTCTTCCCGCTGCCGCAGGGGCAGGGTTCGTTGCGGCCCACCTTCGGCGTTTCGCGACGGATCGTCACCTTCGGGAGTTGAATTTCCTCGGCCGGCGCGCTGGCCGGGCCGGCGGTGGCGGCCGCTTCGCCCTGCGGGGCCGCACCGGGGGCCGGCACGTCGGTTGGACCGACGGCCCGCGCCGTGCGACTCAGCAACGCGAGCATGTTCTCAAAACTTTCGAGATTGGAAGCGCTGCGGAACAGACCGGTGCAGATCTGCAGCCGCACGTTGTTCATCAGCTCTTCGAAATACTTGTAGGCCTCGCCCTTGTATTCGACGAGCGGGTCCTTCTGGCCGTAGCTGCGCAGCCCGATGCTGCGCCGGAGCTCTTCCATCTCGGTCAAATGCTCCTGCCAGTGATGATCGATAGCGTTGATGACCACGTAACGCTCCAGGGAGCCGAGCGCTTCCGGGATCTCCACCGATTCCTTCACCGCATAGGCCTGCTTGATCCGCTCGAGGAGCATGGCGACGAGCGCGTCCTCATCGGTCCCCGCCAACTCGTCCACCCGGATGCTGATCGGAAAATGGGCGTTGAGCCAGCCGACGAGGCTCTCCACCGCGATGTGGGTCGCCCCGCCCTTGCCGCCAAAGCCGGCGACCTCGAGGCGGTTGTGCAGTTCCTCCTCGATCTGCTCGAAGATGATGTCCTTCGGCCGGTCGGCATGGATCGCGCCATTGCGGATGCCATAGATGACCTCGCGCTGCTGGTTGAGCACGTCGTCGTATTGGAGCAGGCGCTTCCGAATCGAATAATTCTGCTGCTCGACCTTCTTCTGCGCGCTCTCGATGGAACGGTTGAGCCAGGGATGCTCCAGCTCCTCGCCCTCCTTCATCGAACCTTCCATCAGCTTGGAGGCGAGGTTGCCCTGCAGGAACAGGCGCATCAGATCGTCCTCGAGCGAAAGGTAGAACTTCGTCAGGCCCGGATCGCCCTGGCGCGAGCAACGGCCGCGCAACTGCCGGTCGATGCGGCGGGATTCGTGACGCTCGGTGCCGATGACGTACAACCCGCCCAGTTCGCGGACGCCCGCCCCGAGTTTGATGTCGGTGCCGCGGCCCGCCATGTTCGTCGCGATCGTGACCGCGCCCCGCTGGCCGGCCCGTGAAACGATCTCGGCTTCCTGCTGGTGGTATTTGGCATTCAGGACGGTGTGGATCACCCCGGTGCGCTTCAGCATCCGCGACAGCACCTCGGACGAATCGACGCTGACTGTACCGACGAGCACGGGCTGGCCGCGCTTGTTCGCCTCCTCGATCTCCCGCACGACCGCCGTGAACTTGTCGCGGCGCGTCTTGAAAATGGAATCGTTCCGGTCTGCGCGGATGCAGGGCTGGTTCGTCGGAATCACCTGCACCGCCAGCCGGTAGATGTCGTTGAACTCCGTCGCTTCCGTTTCCGCCGTGCCCGTCATGCCGGCGAGCTTCTCGTACATGCGGAAATAATTCTGGATCGTAATGGTCGCGTAGGTGCGCGTCTCGCGTTCGATGCTCACGCCTTCCTTCGCCTCCACGGCCTGATGCAGGCCGTCGGACCAACGGCGGCCGGGCATGACGCGGCCGGTGTTCTCGTCGACAATCAGCACCTTGCCGTCGGGAGTGACGACGTACTCGACGTCGCGCTCGTACAGCGAATAGGCCCGGAGCAACTGCGAGATGGCGTGGATTTCCTCCGACACGTCGCCATAATGTTGCTGCGCGGCCAGCTTCTTCTCCTCGCGCTGCTCCGGCGTGAACGAAGTCTCCTTGTCGAGGTCGCTGAACTCGGTCGCGAGGTCGGGCAGGACGAAGGCATCGGGATTGTCGGGCCGCAACCGGGTGCGCCCGATTTCGGTAAGGTCGGCCTGGTGCTGCCGCTCGTCGATGACATAATAGAGATCTTCCTTGAGCTGGTAGAGTTCGTCCTTGTTGAGGTCGGAATTGAGCTCGGTCTCGGTCCGGTCGAGGAGCTTGCGCCACTCGCCGTTTTCCATGAGCCGCAGCAACTGCTTGTTCTTCGGATGCCCCATTTTCACCTGCAGCATCTTCCGGGAGGCCAGGGTGCGGTCGTCAGCGGATACCCCGGGTTTCTCCAGCAACTCCTTGGCTTCCGTCACGATCTTGTTGCACAGGCGCGTCTGGTCGTTGACGAGTTGGTCGACCGGCGGCTTGAGGCGCGTGAAAGGCTCTTCGCGCTCGATCGGCGCGGGGCCGGAAATGATCAACGGCGTGCGGGCCTCGTCCACGAGGATCGAGTCGATTTCGTCGACGATGCAGTACCAGTAGTCCCGCTGGACTTGGTCCTCCTTGCGCGTCGCCATGCCGTTGTCGCGCAGATAATCGAAACCGAATTCGCTCGCCGTGCCGTAGGTGATGTCGCAGCCGTACATTTCGCGGCGCAAATCGGGCGCCATCTGCTGCTGGATGCAGCCGACCGTGACGCCGAGAAACGAGTAGAGCGCGCCCATCCACTCCGAATCTCGACGGGCGAGGTAATCGTTGACGGTGACGAGCTGCGTATTCCGGCCGGTGAGCGCGTTGAGATAAAGCGGCAGCGTCGAGACGAGGGTCTTGCCCTCGCCCGTCGCCATCTCGGCGATCTTGCCCTCGTGAATCGCCATGCCGCCGATCAGCTGCACGTCGAAATGCACCATGTCCCACGTCAACTCGTGCTCGCACACGACGATCTGGCGGCCGACGAGCCGGCGCGCGGCGTTTTTGACGGTCGCGAACGCCTCGGGCAAAATCTCTTCGAGGACGGCTCGCTTGTCGGCCGCCGCGGCCAGGCGCGCGCGAAATTCATCGGTCTTGGCCCGGAGCTGCTCGTCGGTGAGCGACTGGTAGCTCAGTTCGAACTCGTTGATGCGCGCCACGGTGGGTCGAGCCTTCTCGAGGAATTTTTTGTAGTGCCGGCCGGAAAACCGTTTGAGAAGAAACGAAAGCATGAAAGGGCCGAGACGATAGCCCCGACCGGGGGCTTGGCAAATGAAGAATGGGGGCCGACCTGAGGCGCCGGGCCGCAACCCGGGCACGACAATCCGCGAGGGCTGGCAATCGCGAGGGAAATTCGACGACCGGCGCCGGAAACAAGCCTGCTACTGCGCCGCCCCGCCAATCCGGGCGCGGAAATAGGCGATCGTGCGCTGCAAACCCTCCTCGAGCGGCACCTGCGGCTCCCACTTCAACACCTGCTTGGCCAGCGTGATATCGGGGCGGCGTTGCTTGGGGTCATCGGGCGGCAACACCTTGTGGACGATTTTTGACCTGCCCCCGACCAGCTTGAGCGTGAGTTCCGCCAATTGGAGCATCGTGAATTCGCCGGGGTTTCCCAGATTCATCGGACCAACCGTCTGTGTCTGCGCCATAAACCGGAGGAAGCCCTCGATAAGGTCATCCACATAGCAAAACGACCGGGTCTGCGTGCCGTCGCCGTAAATCGTCAGGTCCTGGCCCCGCAGGGCTTGCACGATGAAATTGGACACCACGCGCCCATCGTCGGGATGCATGCGCGGACCGTAAGTGTTAAAAATGCGGATGACGCGGATATCGATTTTGTTTTCGCGGTGATAGTCGAAGAAAAGCGTCTCGGCGCAGCGCTTGCCTTCATCGTAGCACGAGCGCCGGCCGATGGGGTTGACGTTGCCCCAATAGCTTTCGGGCTGCGGGTGCACCTGCGGATCGCCGTAGACTTCGCTCGTGCTCGCCTGGAAAACCCGCGCCTTGAGGCGTTTCGCGAGCCCCAGGCAGTTGATTGCACCGATCACCGACGTCTTGATCGTCTTGATCGGGTTGTACTGGTAATGGGGCGGCGAGGCCGGACACGCGAGGTTGTAGATCTGATCCACTTCAAACTTGAACGGGTCGGTGATGTCGTGCCGGACAAACTCGAAACGCTGATGGGTCAGCAGATGCGCGATGTTCGCTTTCTGCCCGGTAAAGAGATTGTCGATACAAACGACCTCGTGACCGTCCTTGATCAGTCGATCGCAGAGATGAGAGCCCAGGAAGCCGGCCCCGCCGGTGACGAGAATGCGCATGGGGGAAAATTAAAGTGAGCGGCAAAGCGAGCGGCTTGGCGAGTATGAGATTTGGAGTGCGCAGGTTAGGACTACGACGGCAAAACGACGGTCCGCCAACAACGGCGCAGCGCTTGCTAGAGAAAACGCCCTTCGCCGCACGGGTCGGGCTCCATTTCGTCGCAGGCAGGACCGCAACAAGCCACGGAAAACGGCCTCGCTTGCTCTTCAACTAAATTGTGCTCATTTGAACACTCACTGGTATTGACCTGACCCCGAAAATTTGAGCCGCCTTGGGTGTTAGTCTGGGCCAAGAAAAAGGCCCAGACCATGAAAGGCAAAAGACATACGACGGAAGACCAGATCCGCATTTTGCGGGCGGCCGACGGCGGCAAAAGCATCGTGGAGATCTGCAAGGAGAAGAACATCTCGGAGCAGACCAACCACCGTTGGAAGCGACAGTTCGGCATGATGGAGGTCAACGAGGCGAAGCGCCTCAAGGAACTAGAACGGGAGAACGCGGAGCTGAAAAAGATGCTCGCGGACTCGCTGCTGAAGAACCGCGTGTTGGAGGCGGTGAACGCAAAAAAATTATGAGCCCGGGGCACAAGAAGCAGATGGTTGTGGCCGTGGTGGCACACGGCCTGTGTTCCGGGCGGAGTGCTTGCCGTATCCTACGCTTGGCGCGAGCGACCCTGTGGTATCGCGCCGGGCAACGGAAGCGACCGCCGTTTCTTTCCCACGTCAACTGAACCAAGAATATCTATGCTCATCAACCTCAAGTGCCGCGAATGCGATTCGACTTTTGAAGCAAACTACGGTTCTTACTACTCTTGCTCCGAGCACCAGTGGTCACACAAGGCCGTCTTCTGTCCGCGT
>SIBR01000051.1 GCA_009695065.1 Opitutus sp.
CAACGGCTTCCTCTCGCACAACGATCGCAACACCGACTACTATGTCACCGACGTCCGCGCCAACGCCCGCTTCGCGCTGCTGGAGAGATCCGCGCTCGATTTCAAGGCGGGTTTCCAGCGTCGCGAACAGGTGATCGATCAGGAGGCGCTGCTCTATCGCTGGAGCTATCTCGGCACGACCGCGCTGCCGCACGATCCGACGTTCGCCACGTTCGACACGGTGAAGACGGGCCGGCGCATGCCGATCTGGGAGGCGTCGATGATCATCAACGGGCACAAGCCGGTCGTGCCCGCGCTCTGGCGCGAGGACGTTTATTTTCACGAGCAGAACGTCTACACCGGCGACCGCGACGCGGTTGAGACGAGCACGGCGGGTTACTCCATGGTGCAGGGTCGGCTGGGCCGCACGGGCTATCTCGCCGGCGTGCGCACCGAACGGACCGATACCGAGGGCGCGGGCTTCGTGCGCGCACGACGCCCGAGCTCCGCGGCCGAGCAGGCGGCCGATCCGGTCGGCGCCGCGCGGCGCGACTACGCGAACCTCTATCGCGTGACCACCGGCCGGTACACGCAGCCATTTCCGAGCGCGCACCTGACGCACGATGTTACGCGCAACCTGAAGGCGCGGCTCAGTTGGTCGAACAGTTTCGGCCGCCCGAACATGAGCAATTTCATCCAGACCGAAACGCCCAACGAAGCCGCACAGATCCTCACCGTCAGCAATCCGAGCCTGCTGCCGCAGTCGGCGAAAAACTGGGATGCCGCGCTGGAATATTACTTCGAGCCGGTGGGCAGCCTGTCGGCGGGCTGGTTCCACAAGACGATCAGGGATTACATCGTCACCGGCGTGGAGGTCGGCATTGTGCCCAGCGGCACGAACAACGGCTACGACGGCGAGTACGCCGGGTTTTCCGAGCGCACCTCGGTCAATGCCGGCACGGCCTACGTGCAGGGCTGGGAATTCAGCTACCAGCAGCAGTTCAGTTTTCTGCCCGGCGCGCTGAAGGGACTGAGCGCGAGCATCAATTACACGGTCCTCGACACCCACGGCGATTTCGGCGGCACGACGAGCCTGAGCAATGGACAGGTGGCGGGCTTCCGGCCGCGCACGGCGAACTTCAGTCTCTTCTGGCGGCACCGCGCCGTGAGCGCGCAGGTGCTCGTCAACTACCATGGCGACTATCTCTCGACCTACAGCGCCGCGAGCCCGGCGCTGAATTTATTTCAAACGAGCCGGACGCTTGTCGACGTCGGCGTCGCCTGGCAGGTGCGCCCGGCAATCAGCCTGACCTGCAACGTGGCGAATCTCTTCAACGAGCCGCAGGTTTTTTATCGCGGCTACGCCGACCGCATGCAGCGCACGCTAATCAACGGCACGACGATCACCCTCGGCGTCGGCGGGCGGTTCTAGGGCGACGAGGATTCGATCGGAAGGTAGGGCCGCGACCTCCGGGCGCGCCACGTGGGCGGGGTGATCTTCTGCACACCAAACCCACCCGACCAAGGCAGGCGTTGCCCACGAAACACACGAAAGGTCACGAAAATCAGGCCCGCTTTCGTGTGTTTGGTGTGTTTCGTGAACGATCGATTGGAATCGTCGGCAGGGTCGCAACACGGCGGCGGCGCCGTTTCGACCCGCTGTCGAAACGATCACCGGCTCGGCGCTTCGGTCCGGGCCGCCCATTGATCCCATTCGGCCGCCAGCGCGGCGACGCGCTTCGGATGCGCACTGGCGACGTTTGTCGTCTCCGACCGATCGGTCGCGAGATGGTACAATTCCCAGCGCCGGTCGCTCGCGCCCCAGACGAGTTTCCATTCGCCCTGCCGCACGGCCCGATTGCCGTAGAGTTCCCAGCAGAGCGTGCGCGGAGACGCTGCGGCGGGTTGTCCGCGGAGGATCGGCAGCAGGCTTTCGCCCTCGGGCGGCAGCGTCGCCCGGCCGTTGATGGTCGCGGAATGATTTCCGCCGGCGAGTTCAAGCAGGGTCGGGAAGAAGTCGACGACGTGACCCGGCACGTGCGTTAGTGCACCCGCGGCGGCGACTCCGGGCCAGCGCACAATCATCGGCGTGCAAATCCCGCCCTCGTAAGTCCAGGTCTTGTGCCGCCGGAAAGGCGCGTTCTGCGCCCAACCCCAGCCGGGCCCGACAAACTCGTATCCCCGCGCGTCCCCCACCGGCAGGTCGCGGTTGTGCGCGAGGAACTCCGCCACGTTTTCCGGCCACGTTCCGCAGCCGCCATTGTCGGACAAAAAGAAGACCACCGTATTCCGGCCGGCTTCAGTCGCGTCCAAGGCGGCCAGCACGCGCCCGACGCCCTGATCGAACCGGTCCACCATCGCGGCATACACCTCCATCCGCTCCTCCTCGCGCTTCCGGGTCGCCGCATCGAGCTTCGCCCAAGGCGGCACCTCGTACTCGTAACGAAAGCTTCCGGTCTTGCGATCCACGGGCGACAGTTTCGACACGGCGGGATCAATCAGGCCAAGTTCGATCTGGCGCTGGAAGCGCCGCGCCCGGAGCGCGTCGTAGCCGTCGCGATATTTTCCCCGGTAGCGGGCCACGTCCTCCGCCGGCGCGTGCAGCGGAAAATGCGGCGCGGTGTAGCAAAGGTGGAGAAAAAACGGCCGGTCCGCCCGGGCCGAGCGCCGGATGAAATCTGCGGCGCGCGCGGAGAACGCGTCGGTCGAATAGAAGTCGCGCGGGAATTCCGTGACGCGCCGGTCGCCGTCCGCGAACAGTCGGGTGGCGCCGCCGTTGTAGAACTTCGGATCCGGCTGGGCGGGGTTGAAGTGGTTGCTGGCGCCGTCGAGCAGCCCGTAGTACTCGTCGAACCCGCGGTCGATCGGTCGCAGCGGGGCCTTGCCGCCGAGGTGCCACTTGCCGATCAGTGCCGTCGCGTACCCGGCCTGCCGCATCACGTCGCCGATCGTCACCATGTTGTCCCGCAGCAATCCGCCCTTCCCCTGCCGCGGATAGAGTCCGGTCGTCAGCGCCGCCCGCGTCGTCACGCAGACGGCGCAATTGTAGAATTGGGTGAAGCGCAGCCCCTGCGTCGCCAGGCGATCGAGATTTGGCGTGCGGATTTCCCCGCCGTAGGCGCCGAGGTCGGAAAACCCCAGATCGTCCGCGAGGATCAGCACGACGTTTGGACGCGTCGCGGGGGCGGCGAATGCGCCGGCTGCGAGGCCGGCAACGGTGGCGACGACGGTGATGATGCCCGAGAGGCGGAGTCTGACGGCGTATATTTCCACGGAGGTAGCGTTGGGGGTTCGACTGCAACTTCGAGCGTCGACCTGAAAGAGGAGCGACCGATCAAATCGCGGGAAACGCCGGGCGTGGCAATTCCTTTGGCGGAATCCCCCGAATTTCGCGTTTGGCACGGCTGCGCGGTCAATCTATTCGGGCACCATGCGAACCCACCTCGCACGGCTGCGGTTTCTCCCGGCTATCGTTGGCCTGACGGGCATGGCCGCGTCCGTTTCCGGCCAGACCCCAGGGCGCGACCGGCCGCCAAACATCGTTCTGATCGTCAGCGACGATCAGGGCTTCGATTTGGGCGCCTACGGTTCGACGCAGTTTGTGACGCCGCATCTCGACCGGATGGCGGCGGAGGGCGTTCGGGCCACAAACTTCTACGTCACCGCCTCGGTCTGCACCCCTTCGCGCAGCGGGTTGATCACGGGGCGCTATCCCCAGCGCAACGGCACCTACGAGATGATCACCAATGTGAACTCCGCGATGAGCGTGGCAGAGTACGCCATCTCGCCGGAGATGACGCTGGGTCTCGACGTGCGGGAAAAAACGATCGGCGACGTGTTGCGGACCGCCGGCTACACCAGCGCCGTGATCGGCAAATGGGATCTCGGCCAGGCGCGCCGTTTCCTGCCGCTGCAGCGCGGATTCGATTTTTTCGTCGGACACGGCAACAACGGGATCGATTACTACACGCACGAACGCTACGGCGCGCCGTCGCTGTTTCGCGGCAACGCGCTTTCGTCGGCCGATCGCGGCACCTATGCGACGGAGATTTTCCGGCGCGAGGCGGTCGGGTTCATCCGGCGCAGCCGGGAGCGGCCGTTCTTCCTCTATCTGCCGTTCAACGCGCCGCACGCGGCCTCGACGCTCGGCACGAAGGACGGAGTGAAGGAAAGCTGGCAGGTGCCGGAAAAATATCTGCGGAAGTACTATCCCGATCGCGATCCGGCCAACCCGGAGACGCGGTATGCCGCGATGATCTCGGCGATGGACGAGGCGATCGGCGAAGTCTTCGCGACGCTGCGGGAACTGCGGCTCGAGCGCACGACGCTCGTGCTGTTTCTCGCCGACAACGGCCGGCGGGGCGCAAACGTCGACGGCGTGCGACTGCGCGGTGGCAAGGCAAGCGGCTTCGAGGGTGGGCTGCGCGTGCCGTTTATCGCGTGGTGGCCCGGGGTGATTCCCGGCGGACGGGTCATCCCTGATTTTCTCACCGCGCTCGAAATCCTGCCCACGCTCGCGGCGGTCGGCGGCGCCGGCGCGCCCGACGTGCACCTCGACGGCTTCAACCTGCTCCCGGTGCTGCTGGGCAAAATGCCGTCGCCGCGCCGCGAAATGTTCTGGGACTGGCCGCGCGCCTACCAGGCGGCCCGCGTCGATCATTTTAAGTGGGTGTCGTACGTGCCGCTGGCGAACCGGGACAACGTTCCACCGAAGGAGGAGCTGTTCGACCTCTCGGTCGATCCCGGCGAGCAGCACAACCTCGCCTCGGAAAAGCCGGAGCTGCTCGCCCGGCTGCGGTCGCGTTTCGCGAGCTGGAAGGCCGAGATGGACGCCGCCGAACCGCGCGGACCGTTCCGGAATTACTGACCCCATTCTTCTGACCCTCTCCGTGTCCGACCCTTCCAACGAAAGGAAAGCGTGAAATTCCAGCCGGCTGGCATCCGCACGACGGTCAGCACCCGGCCGCACGTCCGGTTCATTTGGCAGAGGGTCAAAGGAATGAAGACTTCAGATCGGTTTGTCTCATTCGCAACCGTCACCGGCAGCGCTCTCCCCGTCTACGGTTTCGCCGGCGGCCCGGCGGTCAATCCGGCGGACTTGATGCGCGGGGTGAACCAAGCGTCGAGTTTTTGCTGCAGCTCGGCCAGCACCACCCGGTGCTCCGGCTGTGACGACAAATCTCGCAGCTCGTGCGGATCGTCGGCAAGGTCGAAGAGCTGGCGGCGGTTCAGGTGCGAGTAGGTGATGAGTTTCCAGCGCTCCGTCCGCACCATCCGCTGAACCGGCGGTTCGGCCCCGGGCGTCGGCTTGTGCCAGTAGGCGTAGACCTCCGGGTGGATCTCCTGCGCGAGACCGGCGAGCACGGGCCCGAAGCTCCGGCCTTCGACCGTCGCCGGAATCGGAACGCCCGCCAGCTCGCAGACTGTCGGGTAGAGGTCGCGCAGATAAACCTGGGCGGGGAACCGCCGGTCGCGCGGGAGCCCGGGGCCCGCGAGAATCAGCGGCACGCCAATCGTATGTTCGTACATGTTCTGTTTGCCCATCAGTCCGTGGCTCCCGTTCGCCATGCCGTGGTCGCTCGTGAAGATGATGATCGTGTCCCGATCCTTCCCGGTCGCCCGCAGCGCTTCGCGCAGCCGCCCGACCTGAGCGTCGAGGTGAGAGATCACCGCGTAAACGGCGGCAATGTTGGCGCGCACCTCGTCGGGATGGCGGGGAAGCGGAAGAAGATCCTCGTCGCCGCCTGTCCGGTTGCCGTGATCGAACGGGTGCTCCGGCAGGAAATTCGGCGGGAGCGGAATCGTCGCCGGATCGTATTTCTTTTCGTAGCCCGGCGGAAAATGGAGCGGAAAATGTGGCGCGGTGAAATTGACGTGCAGAAAAAACGGGCGGTCCGGCCGGCGCTCGATGAACCCGATCGCCGCGTCGGCGATGTGCCGGTCGGTGAGCGGCGTCAGCCCCACGCCTTTTTCCAGCTCGGGCACGCCCGCATTGGTCTTGAACGTCCAGCCGTTGTAGCCGTTCGCGGCGCGGCCGTGGTACGCTTTCTGGACCGTGAGCGGCCGGCCGGCGGCGCCTCCGCCGGAAAAGAGCCCGCGCGTCTCCTCGTAGCCGCGCGTTTGCGGCGTGCCGTCGTTCATCCACTTGCCCGAGTACCAGGTGTTATACCCCGCCTGCCGCATCGCCGTCGCCCAATGCACCATCGCGGGATCGATCGCTCCGCCGAAGGGCGGCGAGCCGTTGCGGAAACCGCTCGCGCCCGTGAGAATTTCCGCGCGGCTCGGGACGCAGAGCGGGTTGGCCGTAATCGCCCGCCTGAAGGACGCGCCGTCGCGGACGAGGCGATCGAGACTCGGCGTTTCGATCGCACGGTTGCCGAGGGCGCGGATGGTGTCCGGCGGCTGATCGTCGGCCACGATGAGCAGGACATTCGGCGGCCGCGGGCTCGCGGCGGTGAGCGCCGCGAACCCAAGGGACGTGAGGAGGGCGAAGCGCGCGATCATCGGGGATCGTGATTTCGCGAATTTGCCGGAAAAGGCAACCGGAAGAGCAGACGGACACTCCCTGATTACGACAGCCGAAAAACGCCGAACGAGACAGGGTTTGCCCACGAAATACACGAAGAGAGGCGGGGCTGGTTTTCGGGTGTTTCGTGGTGAAACCTCCGGGTTCCGGCAAAGCGGGTCCATCCTTCCCGTTCCTCCCGCTCCAGCTCCGTACGCGGCGGCCTTGTCTTTTCGTTAGACAAGCGTTCGGCCATTGCCTGCCACGCCCGGCCGCCGCACGATGCAGACTGGTGCCGTTGCGTTTTCCCCTTCCGGCTCCGGCCATGAAATCCCCCGCTCTCGCGATCCTCTTCCTCCTTGGCGTTTCGGCCGCCGTGGCCGAGACCCTCTACAACGGCATCGTGCTCCCCGTGCCCTGGCCGCCGCGCCGCTCCATCGAGGAACTGCGCCGCGGCGACGTGATGGCCGTGCCTTATCTGAAAACCCCGCCGGCGGTGATTCCCATCGACGTCGGCCGGCAGCTTTTGGTCGACGACTTCCTGATTCAGGAAACGACGCTGAAGCGAACGTTTCACAAGACCCAGCCGTACGACGGCAATCCCGTTCTCCGTCCTGACAAACGCTGGGAGCGGATTTATCAGAACCCGAAGACGGCGATGGCGTTTTCCGACGGCGCTTGGTGGGACCCGAAGGATCAGCTCTTCAAGATGTGGTACATGGCCGCGTCGTTCGGCTGCACCGCATATGCAACGTCGAGGGACGGACTGCACTGGGACAAACCGGTGCTCGATGTCCGGCCGCGCACCAACATCGTCATGCTCTCGACGCAGCGCGATTCGTCGACCATCTGGCTGGACCACGAGGCGACCGACCCGGCGCAACGCTGGAAATTTTTTCAGTTCAACCGCGACAGCTACATGGGCACCGTCCACACCTCGCCGGATGGCATCCACTGGTCGGAGCCGGTGTGGACCGGCTACTGCGCGGACCGGACGACGTTTTTCCATAATCCTTTTCGGAAGAAATGGGTCTTCAGCCTGCGCGACGAGGCGTTCAAGGGGCCGTGGGATTACAAGAGCCGGCCGGTGAAACCGATCGGCCGCAGCCGCCGCTACGTGGAGGCGGATGATTTCGTGCCGGGATCGAAGTGGCAAACCTTCGCCGGCGGCCGCGAGTGGCAGCCCGGCGAGCCGGTCCACTGGCTCGCCAGCGACCGGCTGGATTCGGTCGGCATTCCCGAGGGCGAGATGAAAGCGGAGCTCTACAACTTCGATGCGACGCCGTACGAAAGCCTGATGCTCGGGCTGTTCAGCATCCTGCACGACAACTCGCGCGCAGGCCGGCCGAAGATCAACGACATCGGTTTTGGTTTCAGCCGCGACGGGTTTCACTGGGACCGCCCGTTTCGCGAAGCCGTGATTCCGGTCGCCGACGACGCGAAGGCCTGGAACGTCGCGAACATCCAGTCGGTCGGCGGCGGCTGCTGCATCGTCGGTGACAAGCTGTATTTCTATCACAGCGGCCGCAGCTCAGGGCTGGAGCAGACCGGCGTCGCCTTCCTCCGCCGCGATGGCTTCGCCTCGATGGACGGGACGGGCGCGCTGACTACGCGTCCCGTGCGTTTTTCGGGAAAGCACCTGTTCGTGAATGCCGCCGCCGCGGCCCCGGGCGAAGTGCGGGCGGAGATCATTGGGGCGGACGGACGCGTCGTCACGCCGTTCAGCGCGGCAAATTGCGAGCCGGTGACAGGTGACCGTACGAAGGCGCCGCTGCGTTGGAAAGGCGCGGCCGATCTCTCCGCGGTCGCCGGTCAGCCGGTGCGGATTCGTTTTCAGGTGAAGAACGGCAGTCTCTTCGCCTTTTGGGTGAGCCCGGATGCGAGTGGTGCCAGCCACGGCTACGTGGCCGCCGGCGGCCCGGGATTCACGGGAGCGAGGGACACCAAGGGGCGATAGCGCGACGGGAAACGACCACGTGCCTGAGAAAGAGACAAGTGCCAGCCCGGGGGCGAAATCAACGGTATCCGGTATCCACGTTAGAGTGACAAATCGCATGGGCCGGAGGCCGGGCGGGAATCGCGCAGGAAGCGGTCGGTGCGGTTTTGGAAGGCGCCGGGACGTTAGAGATAGGCCTCAAGCCTGAGCCGGAAGAGCGGCAGGGCCTCGTGCCACGTCGTGCAGAAAACGCAGGGGTCATAACGCTACATTCGACAGATTCTGCCGTTTGTCGAAAGCCGCGTTTTGACCCCTGCGGCTCAGCCTGACCCTTCGGCTCGGCCCGGAGGGAGCGATCGCTTCGCGGTCAGGCAATGCGCGGTTGCCAGGCTGCCGCCGGATGAAAGCCCGGCTGAAGGGCGTCCGCGCAGCGGATATGCATGGGCTGTAATGTGTCCTTGCATAAAGGACACTATTAACGGAATCTGTCCTCACCAAAAGACCACTATGAAAGACGTGATCCGACAAAAACTGGCCGATGCAGTGGGCGGGGAACTGCCCACGCTCACCCGGCGCGAGCTGCGGCTGCCGGCGGTGCCGAACAAAGTGCAGGCGGTGATCGGCATGCGGCGGGCAGGGAAGACCTGCTTTTTGCACCAGTGCCGGCGCGAGCGGTTGGACGCGGGCGCGGCACGGGAGACGCAGGTGTATTTCAGCTTCGACGACGAGCGGCTGGCCGGCCTGGAGGCCGCGCAGCTTCACTGGGTGCTGGAAGAGTATTTCCTCCGCTTCCCCGAGCATCGCGACGTGCGGAAGGTGGCCTTTTATCTCGACGAAGTGCAGGTCGTGCCCGGCTGGGAAACCTTTGTGCGCCGGGTGATGGACACGGAGAAGGTGGAGCTGTTTGTCAGCGGCTCGTCGGCGAAACTGCTCAGCCGTGAGATCGCAACGGCGCTGCGGGGTCGCGCCATGGAGACAGTGGTGCATCCGTTCAGCTTTCGCGAGTTTCTGCGGCATCAGGGCGCGGAGCCCAAGGAGGATGCGACCTTTCTGGCCAAGGCGACCCGCTCGGCCGTGGAGAAACTCTTTGGCGAATTTCTGACTGTCGGCGGCTTCCCGGAGGCGCAGGGACTGTCGCTGGCGGATCGGCTGCCGCTGCTGCAAGGCTACGTGGACACCGTCATCCTGCGTGATGTGATCGAGCGCCACGGCGTGAGCAACGTGTTGGCGCTGCGCCGCCTCACGCGCCAGCTCCTCGGCGCGGCAGCGGGCTTGTTCAGCGTGCATCGTTTTTTCAACGACCAGAAGTCGCAGGGCGTGGCCGTGTCGAAGGACGCGCTGCATGCCATGCTCGGACACCTGGAGGACGCCTTTCTCATCCGCCTCGTGCCGTTGCACACCGCGAGCGAACGCCAGCGGCAATCGAATCCACGCAAAGCCTATCCCGTGGACTCGGGCCTCATCACGGCCTTCGACCGCAGCGGCAAGCCGAACACCGGACATGCGTTGGAGACCGCCGTGCTCGTCGAACTGGAACGTCGCCGGTGCGAGCGCGTGTATGTGCGCACTCAAGACGGCTATGAAGTGGACTTCCTCGCGACCCCGCTCACCGGCCGGCCCGCGCTCGTGCAGGTCTGCGCGGATGTGAGCGATGCGGACACGCGTGCCCGCGAGTTCCGCGCCTTGCGCGCCGCCATGACCGAACACAGGAATCTGTCAGGTCTGCTGCTGACGAAAGACTCCACCGGTGTCAGCCTGGCGCAAAGCGAAGCCCCCAAGGGTGTCACCGTGCGTCCCGCGTGGGAGTGGATGCTCGAAGGTAGGGCTGGGGTGATGGCGTAGCGGCGGCATTGTGCATTGCGGGCAACGATTGCCGTGGGTAGCGCCGCATCGATCATTTCATCAACGTCGCCTTCACGTAGAACGCGCCGCACAGGACCGCGCCCTTTTGATCGAGAAAGTTCGCGGTCAGCTGGTGTTGGCCGGCCTTGAGCGGCACGGTGAACTTGGCCAACGTATCCGCAGATTTGGAGTCAATCGTGGCGTTGAAATTGGCCACCCGCAGTTGCGCCTTGGCAATGGGGCGCGCTCCGCTGCCGGAATCAGTCCGCTGCGCAAACGCCTCGACCAGGGCCTTGCCGGACTCCTCGGACCACCGCCGCAACTCGAACTCGTAGGCTCCGTCGCGTTCGACGATGAGATCCCAGGTTCCCGTCGCATCGCCCTGCACCAGGTTTTTCCGGTTGTCGCAGTAGTCACCCTGCCAGTCATTGGCGTACAGCGTCTGCGGGTTGGCCTGGGCAGCGCCGATGGTGATGGGCCGAGGGAGATCAAAGAGCGGCTTGGCGGACGCATACCACGCGTCATAAAACGCATTCATCTTCCCGACGATCTCAGGATGTTCCCGTTGGAGATCGTTGTCCTGATGCGGGTCGCTCTTGAGGTCGTAGAGTTTGTTCCCGGCCAGCAGGCGCCACTTGTTCCACATCACAACGGCCGAACTCCATTTGCCGCCGTCAACGCGGTATTGGGAGACACCCATGCGATCAGCCAGCTGGGTTTGCCGGCCGGTCAGCAGGCCTTTCAAGCTCACACCGTCAAACTTGGCCTCTCCCGCTCGAAGTCCGCACAGTTCGACCAAGGTCGGCAGCAGGTCCTGCACCTGCGTCAATTCCGAGAGGTCGGTGCCGTGCTGCAATTTCCCGTCAATCCAACGCACAAACAACGGCACGCGGTGCCCGCCTTCGTATACGCTGGTCTTCCGGTCGCGCATGCCGGCATTGAAGATTTTCTCGGCGTCGCCGTTTTGCGTGCCGTTATCCGAGAGGAAAATCAGGATCGTGTTGTCGCGCAGGCCGGCCTGCTTGAGGAAGGCCTCCAGCTTGCCCACGTTCTCATCCAGGTTGGCGATCATGCCGTAAAAATCCCTGGGCATCGCCGTGCCCTTGTACTTCCCCGTGTACGCTGCCGCATATTGCGCGGCCACCAACTCGGGCACGTGCGGCGTGTTGGTCGGGAGGTAGACGAAGAAGGGCTTCTGCTCCGACTGGCACTGCGCGATCCATTTCATCGCTTCCGCAAAAAAAATGTCGGCGCAGTAACCCTTCTGCCGCTGGTATTCGCCGCGGCGCAGCAACCAAGGGTCGAAATAGTCGTTCATCCAGTAATCGGCCAACGAGGAGATCCCCCACGCGCGGAACGAGAGCACCTCGTCAAAGCCCCGGTCTTGCGGTCGGTAGGGATAACTGTCGCCCAGGTGCCACTTGCCGAAAAGGCCGGTCGCATACCCGGCTTCGCGGAAAAACTGCGGCATGATCTTGATCCCGGAGCGAACCATCGATCGCCCCTGACACACGGCGGTGGCGCCGTTCCGCATCGCGTCCATCCCCGTCATCAATTGCCCGCGCGTCGGCGAGCACATCGGCGCGACATGAAAATCCGTAAATCGGACCGACTCAGCATGCAGCCGGTCAAAGTTCGGGGTCTTGAGCACCGGGTTGCCGTGGCAGGACAGGTCTCCGTACCCCAGATCGTCGGTCAGAAGCACGATGACATTGGGCTTCGCAGCGGCGGCCTGGACGGGCGGAACGGCGAGGGCCATCAAGGCGGCGAGAAGCGCCGCGCACCTGCTGGCGTAGCGCGCGAGAAGCATCGGATTGCTCATAGCGCTCGGAGGTTCAACGGACGGTTTCATAGATGTTCTTCATCTGCCAGGCATCCAGTGACCTCACCTGCGCTTCCCGCCCCTGCGCGCGCAACGAGACGCCCACGCTGTCAGGCCGTTCCGGATACACCCGAGCGGCCAGGCATTGCCGGCCGTTGATGAACACCTCCACCACGCTGCGGTCGACGAAGACGCGCACCTTCAACGGTTCATCCGGTGCCATTTCCGCCTGGGCCGTTTCGGGCGGGCGACTCTTCACGTCCGGGGCCAGGGAGGAGCGCGACGTATCGAGCGAAACCACACACGGCAGCGGCATCTTCCCCATCCGGAAGCCCCGATCGCGAAAGAATAGAATCCGCGTCACCTCTTCTCCTCCGGGCGAACGCAAAACATTTATTTCCAAGGTCTGACCAGGCTGTGGATCGATTTCGGCTACAAGCTCCAGCGCGTTGCCCTGCACTTTTTCCAGCACCACCTCCCGGTTGGCCGGAAGCTTCACCGCCTCGACGCGAGCATGCGCACCCCGGAGGGATTCGATATTTCCCGCTGGCTCGATGTTCAGCGGATTAAAAATGCTGTCTTTCCGAAGCGTCAGCCGTCTCGGCAACGACATCAGCCGGTTCCAACCATTCGCCGGCTTGCCTTCGTTCATATTGAAAATAACCACGACGCCCCCGGTGCCATCGGGATAGGCGGAGGGGGCATGCACTCCAGAGGGGCCGAAGGCGCCGAAGTTGAAGTTGGCGCCGTCAGTGACCACGAACTTGTCGCGCCGCTTGTCGTAGTCGCCGAGCAGATATTTTCCGCCGCTCATATGGCTGAAATGCAGAAGAATATGTTTGTCGCCGATCGGCCAGAAGTAGGGGCAGGCGCCGTCGTCACCGACCAGGCCATGATGATCGTTCTCCAGGAACGGGTGGAGGTGCTCCCAGGTGGCAAGGTCCTTGGAACGGTGCAGGTACACCGAGCGCAGTTGCTTTCCGCCCCGATCACCCGCCGTCAGCGCATAATAAATCCCATCTTTTTTCCAGATGCAGGGGTCGAAGATGTTGTAGGGCAGCGGAGGGCCTCCCGGTTTGGGGAAGGGGATCACGGCTTTGCCGGTGACCTTTTCCCAGTTCAACAGCAGGGGATCGTCCGAGACGGCGACCATGGTCCCGACCTCGGTGCCGTGATAGATCGCGATCACGCGGCCGTCCTCGACGAACGCGGAGCCCGAAAAACAGGCCCGCTCCGGGTTCGGATAGATCGCGAGCGGCAGATCGCGCCAGTGAATCAGGTCGCTGCTGACGGCATGGCCCCAATGCTGGCGAGGATCCTCAGGCGGGTAGGCCTGATAGAAAAGATGCCAGCGCCCCTGCCAGAAGCAGAGTCCGTTGGGATCATTCAGGGTCCCCTCGGGGTTTATATAGTGGTAGATCGGCCGGTGGGGATCCGCGGCCAGTTTGCGCCGCGACGCGTTCATCCGCTGCAACAGCGGATTGGTGAGAAGTTCCCGCTCCTGCGCCTCAAGGGTGCGGCTGAATTTGTATTGAGGAACCTTGGACGTGTAGTCGCGCGGTTGGGATTCGGCGCCAGACGACGCGCCCGCGGCCGTCGCGATCAAGGTGAAGCCGAGTGCCCGGCAAACCCTGGACAGTGGGGTTGGTGGATTCATATTCATGATGTGTAAACGGAGCGACGTGGCATTGGAGGACCGGCACGGCCCCGGGCCGGGCGCAGACGGCTGCGGCAATTTCATAGGCGGCACAGACGATGCTGGACAGCGGATCTCCGCGCTGCAAGCCGGCGACCCGGGTCACCGTCCGGAGAAACCGTCGTCTTCAAAATGTTCCCCTGACGCCAAACGTCCAGAGTGACCCGTACTGCTGCCGTTGGTTAAGGCGTGCCATGGCCGGCGTGCTCGGCCCCGCTTGTTGCACATCGTCGGGAACATCGCCGACGTTCCGCAAGTTGGCGTAGACACTGATGTGCTTCGTCAGCCGATACTCGCCAATCACGTCCGCCTGGAGCCGCTTGGGGGTCCAAACGTAAGTGCCCGGCGCGATGCCCGTCGCCTCGGCGATGCGGTTGCCCCGCCACCTACTCTTGTAATTCCAGCTTGCGCGCAGGTCGAAGCGTTCGCGGGTCAGACTCACCCCCCAGCTTCCACTTCGGGGAACGACAAAGGCGCCAGTGAAACTGTTCAGCGTGTTCCCGGCCGCGTGCATGGCGCTGGCGTTGGCAAAAACCTGCACGCCGCGGGCCCAGGCCGGCAGAAACGTGAGCGCCTGTTTGTAGTTATAGGTCGTGCCCTCGATGCGAACCAGACCGGGGATGTTCATCTGCGTCTGAACGTCGAACGGGCCGTAGAGCGAGGAATCAAGACCGTAGAGCGACAAGAAGCCGGGATTCGCCGGAAATGTGGTCCCTCCGAAGAAGTCACGAAAGTCACGCCGGAACGCCCCCACGGAGATCTGGCCGACACCGGCAAAATAATATTCGAGCCGCACGGTGGCGGATTTTGCACTCCACGGCTTGATGCCGACATTGTTGACCGTGATCACGTTGTTCGGCCCGGGCGGATTCTCGAGATTCGGCAGCGTCAGGCCGCCGGAGTACTGGCTGTAGTCCGGTCGGCCGATGGAATAGAAATACGCGGAACGAAAGACGAGATTCTCCCGCAGGTTGAAGCTCGCATTCAGACTGGGAAAAGGACGCAGGTATTCTTTCTTTCTCTGCGCGCCGCGGTCGATGAAGGTGAGTCGCGAAGCGGCCAGCGCATCGGTCGTAATCGGCAATGGCACGCCGTTCGCGGCGACAAGGACCTGACCCTGGCTGTTGCGCTGGAAGTTGCGCGTCGGATCGCTGAGCGAACCTTCCCCCGTGACGTTGGTCTGCTCCAGGCGGACACCGCCGACGAATTTGAGCCGTCCCTCCATAAAGGCCGTGTCACCCCGTATGTAAGCCGCCGATACATCCTCCCCTGCCCGCTGGGATCCCGTGACGGCGTTGCGGTAATTGGTGTTGGCGACGGTGGTGAACGTGGCGGGATTGGCGCGGTAATAGTCAAATGTCTGAGAATTGCTCACCCATTGAATCTGGGGAAATCCCCAGGGGCCAACGCGCTGCGAGAAGGTCGCGTCGACGAACGGCGTCGCCGAATCGTCGGTGCCGACGGGGGTGGTGCTCGCCCGGCCGTCCCGGCCAACATAGGTGTAGAGTTCATTGTAACTGCGGATGTCGCGCACCGCCCCGCGGAATTCGATTCCGGCCTTCAGCGTGACGGGCACCGGTCCGGAAAAATCACGGCGCAGGTTCGCGTAGGCGGTGCGGCGGATATCGTACGCGGTCTGGGGCGCGATGTTCGCGGTGACGAGGGCGAAGTTGCCGAGTTGGTAGGGATCGACCGGTGCGCCGGTCCCGCCATCCGTCACCGCAATCGTGCCCGGACGCAGATAGGATATGCCGTCAAATGCGACGGTCAGTCCGGTGCGCTGCGCCGAGGTGTTGGAGAAATAGCTCTTGTCGGCGACACGGAACGAATAGGTGGCAGGGGCGTAACCCGCGCCCGCGGCGGCGCGCCACACCCGCCCATCATGCCGCCACGTGAGCGTATGCAGGTAGGTGCGGTTGTCCCGGTAAAACCCGCCGTTCGAGTTGACCACACTCCCGACGCCCTTGATTCCGTGGGCGGATGTCGTCGTGAAGTCCGAACCCACTTGGTTCAAATTGAACGCCAAATTGCGGTTAAAGAAAACGATTCCAAAGGTGGAGTACTGGAACGACAGGGCGAGGCGGTCGCTGGGGGTCAGCTTGTAGTCGACCGTAGCCCCGAACGAGCTTCGCTGGATGTCCTTCGCATGGTCGCCAACGGTGTAGGCGGAGAGATAGGGCTTGTCCGGTGTGGTGTGGGGGAAAGCCGCTCCGTTCGTCGCCGTCCCCACGCCCCGCCAGACGGCTGAGGCAAAAACTTCGTTCGAGTACTGCTTCGACTTGTTGGCGGAAACCGTGAATCCGAAGCGCTTGTTCACCGGCACGATCCCGGAAAACTCGAACCCGGGGTGGACCTTGCGTTCCGGCTGCGAGGTGGGCCCCGGGGTCTTTTGAAAGTCACGGTAGTTGTCGCGCATCATGACGAAGAAGCTGAGGTTGAAGCTCGGGCGCAGACGCTCGAACGCGCTGCGCGGAACCATGTTGACCGAGCCCGCCAGCGCCATGCCCTGTGATTCCGGCGTGGGCGAGTAGTCCACTTCGACGCGCGACAGGTTGTTGATGGAGAGGAATCCGACCTGGGCGGCACGCGTGGTCAATTGGTTGGGCGCCGCACTGCCGAAATCAAAGCCGCCCACCGTCACCGGAACATTGGCCGACGGCACGCCGCCGATGGAGACTTCGCGCGCGTCGCCGCCAACCAGGCTGATCGCCACTCCGGGCAGGAATTTCATGAATTCGGCGACGTTGCCGTCGGCGATCGCGCCGTACTCATCCGCCGACACCACCGACTTCATGTTGGGCGCGAACCGCTGTTCGTTGATCGCGAGCGCGGCGGCGTCCAGTTCGCGCGATGTGCTCACCGTGAACGCGTTCATTTCCACCACCGTGCCGGCGCGGTTGGTGCCACCCGGCGCGATCGTCGAAAGCTCGATATCATGTCGCACGCTCCCCCCGGCCGCGACGACGACCGTGCCGGTATCCGGCGCCAGACCCGTAAAAAACGCCTTCACCTGCAACGTACCGCTCGCGACGTCGGAGATCCGGTAATAGCCGTCGGCGTCCGTGTAGGTCTCCAGCGTTGTGCCCACGATCGTGATACGCGCGCGCTCGAGAGAAAGGCCGCTGGCCTGGTTTAGGACCCGGCCCTCGATCATGCCGGTCGCCGATTGGGCGTGCAGGGTGAGGAAGGAAACGAGCCAGACGAAAGCGAATGATGTTGCGCGAGTCACGATGGGCCGTGACGGGGCGATTCCGCTGTCCAGGGGTTGTGCTCCGAGTGCAAAATGTCTTTTCGTGTTGATCATTATTTTGGGAGGACGGGGTTTCCGGGGCTTGGGGTGTGCATTGGCTTCCCCAATTCTCTTGGCAGAGGACTGGCTTGCGCGCGCGTCTCCGCGCTGTCGGAGAGCGCGAGTTCAACCGTCGCCCCGTGCTTGTCCGCCTGAGTGCGGACGACATTCCATGACATATTCCGGACGAAGCCGCTGATCGGAATCGGGTAGCGATGGCCTCGAAAATCATAGGCGCAGTCCTGGGAATTCAGATCGACCTTCATGTCCTTCGGAAAATTGCGTGCGATGGCCGGCCAGAGAATGGGGGCCTTGCCGCGCCAGCCATCGGTGGCGCGGTAGTCGCGGGCGCGATAGAGCAGTTCCTGCCACCGCCCCCGCACCGTGCAGCGCAAACTGGTGAGTTCGGCGCCAAAGCCAGGCGCCACCTCGGCTTCGACTCCCGCCGTTTCATCGCGCAGCACCAGAAACTGCCCGTCGGGGGTCAACTCGCGGTTGATCCGATAACGGGCATTCGCCGGTGCCGCAGTTCCCATCGGAGCCGAGATCAACGCCAGCGCGGCGAAGCCGATGGCATGTCGCCAAACGGGAAGACGGCCGCCGGACAGGATCGTAAACGGACTCATGGGGTTGGTTTCGCGATGATGGGAACGAAGCCGCGGGCGAATTCAACTCACCAAGCATCCCCCATTTGGGGGAAGTGCGGTGAAAAACTGCCGTCCCCTTCGTGCCGCGGTCAGCGCGGCAACACTACCCCGAAGCCAAGGGCACGGGCAGCCGTGGCCTGCAGCTCGTCGTTGGTGAGCAACCGGCGCAGCCCGAGCGCTTCCATGGCGGCAAGGTGGAGACGATCCGCCGTGCGGCAGTAGACGCCGGAACTCAGGACCTGCTGCCGGGCGATCCTGGCCAAATCGTATGGCAGGGCACGATGTTGGAAAGGGTCCATCCCGCGAAAGCCCGCCATGACGCGGCCGATCCGTGCCGCCTGGCGCGCCGTAATTTTTCCGCCCAGCCGCAGCGCCAGCAAAACCTGTTCGGCTTCGAACTCCGCATAGGATGACACCACCACCACGGGTTCGTTTCCGACCAATTCCCGCACCCGGGCGGACTCCGGTTCATCCACCAAGAGTTTCCAAAGGCAGCTCGTGTCGACGTAGAGGCTCACCGGGATCTACCGCCAAGGGCGCGCTCCGCCCGTTCCTCCGCCAGACTTTGATCGGAGGTGAAGGATGGTGTTTCGCTCTCCCATATTTTCCGGATGAGCCTGGCATGCTCCGCCGGATCGAAGCGCTTCGCAGACCGCTTGGCCGCCGATCGCGGCGGCGCCAGCAACGCCACGGTTGCGCCATCGCGGGTCACAGTGAGTTCTCCGACTGCCGCGAGCCGTTTCTCGACGGCGGGCCAGTTCTGGCGGAGTTCGCGAATGGTCACGGTTTCCATAACCTAAGTGAAACATGGTTCACGGAGCGGTCAAGCGCGGGGGTGCAATCCGGCCCATGAGGCCACCGGACATCCCGAACTCGTCGACGCCATGGTCTGCATTCGCGGCGTGAATCTGCACGGCACCGATGCGCAGCAGCAGGCGTTTCTGCCGATGAATAACGCACACACGCTGGCCGACATCGAGGTCATCACCCCGGCCACCACTCGTCCGTTCGATCAGCCGCCCACGCCTCTCGCCAGTCTCATGCGCAGTACGAGTGTGGCCGGCGCCGGGCTCCGCCTCCGCGCCCGCGGCGTCGTGACCTTTGTGGGCCAGGGGGATTCCTTTTACTTCGAGGACGAATCGCGCGGCATCCAGGTCTTCCTGCGCGAAGCTCCGCGTCCGGTGGTGGGCGAGACCGTCGACGTGGTCGGGTTTCCCGAGCCCGGGGCCTTTTCCCCCGTCTTGCGCGACGCGGACTGGCGGCCCACCGGCGAGAGGGGCGCACCGGTCCCCATCGTCGTATGCCTGGCCGAAGCGACGAAACACGACGGCCGCCTGATCACGGTGACAGGACGCGTGACCGAAATCGTCAAGGGCGATCGCGACGTCGCGCTCACGCTCGAATCGGACGGCCGGCTCGGTCGTGTCCACATTTCCAATACCACCGGCCGCGATTGGACCGCAGGCTCGATCGTGCGCGCGACGGGCGTCTGCAGCGTCGAGATTGGCGACTGGGAGTCGTTTGTCGCGTATCGCAAGCCCACCGGGGTTTCCCTGCTCACCCAGAGCCCGGAATCCATTGTGCTGATACAACCCGCGCCGTGGTGGAACCTCACGCGCGTCGTTTGGTTTCTGGCGGCCTCCGTGCTGTTTTCCGGCGGCGCGCTGGGTCTGGTTTGGTGGCGGACCAAGGTGCGGCTGCGCGAAGCCTCCCGCACCGCGAGGCCGCCCACGCGCAATTCGTCGCGGTCATCGCCGAGCGCAACCGGATCGCCCGCGAGATCCACGACACCATGGCGCAGGGCTTCGCCGGCATCTCCGTGCAACTTGAGGTGCTCAACGACCGGCTGCCCGGCGCGCCGGAAAAACTCCGGCGACACCTTGACCTCGCCCGCGAACTCGTGCGGACCAGTCTCGACGAGGCCCGGCGCTCCGTCTGGAACCTGCGGGCCCAGGCGCTCGAAGAGGCGGGGCTGGCCCACGCGCTGTCGCGCCTCGACCAGCAACTCTCCGACGGAAGCAACGTCACCTTCGAGCTTCGCGTCGACGGTACTCCCCGCACCCTCCTCGCCGATGTGGAAAACAATCTCCTACGAATCGGCCAGGAGGCGATCACCAACGCCACGCGCCACGCCGGCGCGAAGCGTGTTTCCCTTACCCTGTCGTATCTGACGGACGGGGTTTGCCTCGTGGTCAGCGACGATGGCAAAGGCTTCGATCCCGAACGCGTCCGCCCCTCGAGCCGCGGAGGGTTCGGGTTGGCCGGAATTCGCGAACGCGCCGAGGCGATCCACGCGTCACTCACCATCATCCCGGAGTCCGCCGGCGGCACCCGCCTCGAGCTCCTCGTCCCTCATGTCTGAGCCCATTCGCATCCTGATTGTCGACGACCACCTCGCCCTGCGCATCGGCCTGGCGGCGATGGTGTCGTCCCATTCGCACCTGAAGGTGGTCGCCGACGCGGCGGACAACTCCGGTGCCATTGCCGCCTGTGCCGAACACCGCCCCGAGGTTGTGCTCATGGACTTGCGCCTGCCTGGCGGCGGTGGCGTGGACGCCACGTCGGCGATCCGCCGACGTTGGCCCGCCACGCGGGTGTTGATCGTCACGACCTTCGACGGCGACGAGGACATCCATCGCGCGATTGAGGCCGGGGCCAGCGGTTATCTGCTGAAAGGACTTTCCAGCGCTGAATTGGTGGCGGCGATCGCGGCGGTCCATCGCGGCAAGACCGTGATGCCCCCGGCGTCGCCGCGCGTTTTCGTGAGCGCGTGCTGCGAAAAGATCTGTCGCCCCGCGAACTCGCCGTGCTGCGCCTCATCGTCGATGGACGCAGCAACAAGGAGATCGCCCAGGAACTCCAGATCGGCGAGGAAAGCGTGAAGACCCATTCCAAATCGCTTTTTCAAAAACTCGGCGTGGCCGACCGCAACCAGGCGGCGATCGAAGCGATTCGCCACGGCATCGTGCATCTTTAGGTGTCAGGTTGCCGGACCATTGAAGGAGATAATCAGCCGGTCGAAATGAGCGACCTCGTCATCGAAGAGGGCGCGCCAATACTCCGGCTGCCACTGGGCGTTCAATTCCGCGGGCGTTTTCCCCTGCTGATCGACCCACGTGTAATACTTCAGATTGTGGATCGCCTTCCGGTCCGGGTGGGAGAGTTCCTTGAAATTATCGAAGCCTTGGTGCGCCAGCGGGCCGGCGAAATCGGCGATGGCCGCGCGCCGGGTGTACGCCCCGCACTGCGTCCGCAGCTCCGCGAGGCGGGATTGGTAGAGCTGCATCGAGTCCGTGAATACGGTGAAAATCACATCGTTCCCGTCGAGTTCGAAATGCTTCGCGGTCTTGATCGCCGCGAGCAGGTTGCAGACGCTGGAAATGCCGAGGAGCCGAAGCCGCCGGATCTGGCGGGTGGTCACGCCGAGCGAGGCGAGGTGGTCGCGGCCGGCGGGCTCGTTGAAGAGCCGGGCGAGGCGCAGGCAGTCCTCGTCATCGATCGCCGCGATGGTGCCGGCCGATCCGGTGGCGGACACATACGCGGCGGCGCGGAGCCCGGCCCCGCGGAGCCCGGCGAACACCTCCGCGATCGCCGGGCCGGTCACATTGTAGTGGAAAATTGGATTCCCGAATTCCTCGAACTGGTTGAAGATCACGTTGGCCTGATCGAGGCACAAGAGCGCCGACGGGTCGGTCAGAGGGTTCGGCGAGCCGCGACACGAGCGCCTCGATGCCGTGCGTCAGCGTATCGACGCCCACCGCCGCGGTCAGGGCCGGCGGCATTGACAGCGTGAGCTCGTAGTCGACGAGCGCGACCGCCGGCAGCAGGTGCACGTCGAACATCATCATCTTCACGTCATTCGCCTCGTCCGTGATTATTGCAACCTTGGTCATTTCGCTGCCCGTGCCAGCGGTCGTGGGGATCGCCACAACGGGTGCGCCACCGTGAGGAACCTGGTGCCGGCCCATGGAGCGATTGAGCGGCGGCGGATTTGTCGTGAGCAGCGCGATCGCTTTCGCGCAATCGATCGGCTGCCCCCTCCCAGCGCGACGATCACCTCCGCCCGCGACTCCCGGTTGCGGGCGAGTCCTGCGAGCACGTTTGCCTCGGTCGGATCCGGCTGCACGCCGGCGAACAACGCGACTTCGACTCCGCCGCCACGCAGATCGGATTCGACGCGCGGCGCGAGTCCGGAGCGCACGATGAAATCGTCCGTGACGAGCAGCACGCATCGGGCCTGGAGCCGCTGCAACTGGGCCGCCAGCTCGCCGAGCGCGCCGCCCCCACAGACAATCGTGGCCGGAATATTGAAGGTTGTTTTCACGCGCGGATGCGGGTCTCGCGCCGCGTCCGCGCGCGGATCACCGGCAACGGTGTCGGGTGATCCTCCGAGGGCGCATCCCGGTTTGAATTCAGCGGGATTCAACCCCCATTGCCGACGGCCAGTTGCCGTGCACCATGTCGAACAGGACGGGCTTTCTCGGATTCACGACGGCGTGCCGGATTTGTCGCCGATGCCACGTATAGGTCACGTGCACCAGTCCGTCACGGGTTTGGATGACGGCGGGATACGAAAACTGATACTGCGGCTGCGGCGCCCGGTCCGGCTCAACGAGTGGTTCGATCACCAATGCCGCCTGCCACATCTTCCCGTCGACCGAGACCGCGAAATTCAACGGCGCGCGAATTCCCTTCGTGGTACCGGCCTTGACGCTGCTATGGTTATATATACCAGCAGGTATCGTCCGTCGCGCAGCGTCACCCCGTCGATTCCGGAGTTCGGATTCGGCAATTCGGTGAGCGACATCTCGCCCCAAGTCTTGCCGCCATCGCTGGACCAGATGTCGAACACCCTGCCCTGTTTCGTGCGACCCAGCGCCTGCAGGCGATTGCCAGGATGAAGCAGCAAGGTCGGCTGGATGGCTCCAATTTTCAGGCCGTCGTTCACCGGCCCGATGTACTGCCAGCTCCGGCCGCTGTTGGTGCTGCGCTCAAAGTGCACGCGCCATGTTCCGCCGAGGGCTGACGGCAGCTCGATGCTGGAGCCGCTCAGAATTGAGCCATCGGGAAGCAGCACAGGCTTGTTCTTAACGGAATCGACGCGGCTGTTGTAGAGTCGCTGCGAAGCGGACCAGATTTGTCCGTCGTCGGTCGACCGCTTCACGTAGGCCCACCATTCGCCGGTCTTGTAGAAGAGAACCAACGGGCCGTTTGGCACCCGGAACAGCACCGGGTTGAACGCGGCCACGCGCGGATTCTCGGTTTCCGCGCCGTTCGCAATTTCGCGCGGGGCGCTCCACCGGCCATTCACCAGCCGCGCGCACCAGATGCCGACATCCGGATTTCCCTCCTTCGTGCCCTCGAACCACGCGGCCAGCAGGCCGTCGTCCGTTTCCACC
>SIBR01000052.1 GCA_009695065.1 Opitutus sp.
GTTGACGTCGAGTTGGCCGAACTGCCGCTTCCAACGATGGAATGTCACCTCGGAGATGTTATGCTCCTTGCTCACTGCCACGATGCTCTTGCCGCCATCGGCTTCCCGCAAAATGCGGATCTTCTGTTCCGTCGTGTGTCTTTTGCCTTCAATGGTCTGGGCTCCTTTTAGGGCCGCAGACTAACATTACAACTGGCCCAGATTTCGGGGGATCACCGCAGTCACGCGCTACGCAAAAGTCCCGAATCGAGTTTGCCGTGGTCCTCGCGCCCACCTAGTAAACCTCACCCCGTCCCCTTTTTCCCATGTCGACTTCGTTCTCCTTCATTCGCCTGCCCCGACTCGCACCGCTCGTCCTTGGCCTCACGCTGCTGGCGTGGATAGCGCATCCCGCGGCCGCCGCCAATAGCCCAACCGAATCGCGCCTATTCCGGGCGGGCGCGGCCGTCAGCGACATCACGCCCGAGATCGGCCAGTTGATCATCGGCGGCTTCAGCCCGACCGGCATCAAGCACATCCACGACAACCTGCACGTGCGGGCGCTCGTGCTCGACGACGGCGCGCAACGCCTCGCGCTCGTCGTGTGCGACAGCATCGGGCTGCCCAAGGAAGTTTGCGACGAGGCCAAGCGCCTGACGCAGCAGCTCACCGGTCTCGACCGCGCCCACGTGCTCATCGCGGCCACGCACACGCATTCCGCCGGCTCGGCCGGCACCGAGATTTCGATGGGGCCCAACGGCGGCGCGGTGGAGCCCAAACAAGTCATGGATCCCGTCACCGGCCGCCCGACCGTCGGCAGCGTGGCCGACTACCAGCATTTCATCGCCAAGCGCATCGCCGACGCCGTGCAGCGGGCGGTCACGCAACTCGAGCCCGCGCGCATCGGCTGGGGTCGCGGGCAGGAACCCGGCCAGGTGTTCAACCGCCGCTGGTTCGTCGGCGAGGAGGCCAACCGCCACAACCCGTTCGGCGGCGTGGACCAGGTCCGGATGAATCCGCCGGCGGGTTCGCCCGATCTGATCAAGCCGGCGGGCCCGACGGATCCGCAAATCTCGATCCTCTCGGTGCAGGCGAAGGACGGACGCCCGCTGGCGCTGCTCGCCTCTTACTCGTTGCACTACGTCGGGGGCGTGCCCGCCGGCGTCGTCTCGGCCGACTACTTCGGCGTGTTCTGCCAGCGAATCGGGGAGCTGCTGGGCGTGGATAGCCAGGACGCCCCGCCCTTCGTCGGCATGTTGGCCAACGGCACGAGCGGTGACGTCAACAACGTCGATTTTCGCCGCAAGGCCAGCCGCCAGCCACCTTTCGAGAAAATGCACCAGGTGGCGAACGCCGTCGCCGCGGAAGTCTATCGGGCGTATCAAACGATCGAACATCAGGACTGGGTTTCGCTCGATGCCCGCTACGAGGAGCTCAGCCTGGCCTCGCGCCGGCCGACGCCGGAGATGGTGACACGCGCGAAAGAGGTGCTGGCCCGGCCGGCGGGCACGAAAGGCTGGCATCCGCAGGAGCGAAGCTATGCGAACCGGGTGATGCAGAAGGCCGCCGGGCCAGCCTTCGTCGATTTTCCGCTGCAAGCGGTCCGGATCGGCGACCTGGCGATCCTGACGATCCCGGCCGAACCTTTCGCCGCCATCGGGCTGGAGTTGAAGGCGAAAGCGCCCTTCAAGCAGGCGTTCACGATCGGGCTGGCCAACGCCTACTACGGCTACCTGCCCACCGACGACCAACACCCCCTCGGCGGCTACGAAACCTGGGTGGGGACGAACCGGGTGGAAATCGGCGCGGCGACGAAGATCGTCGCCGCCCTCCTGCGCCTCGCCGGAGAAATCCAGACGAAGTAAACGGCCACCGCATCCCGCGGTTTGTTCACCGGCCAGCGCCGCGGCAAAAGCCCCGGCAGAGCAGGATTTTGCAAGTGCGGGAGAGATTTTCCCGGCACTTTGCATCGCCATCGCTTTTCGCTCTTGACCGTGGCGATTTTCGCTCTGTGATGCGCTCCCTTTCCCATTTCACGGGGTGGTAGCTCAGCTGGTTAGAGCGTCTGCCTGTCACGCAGAAGGTCGCGGGTTCGAGTCCCGTCCATCCCGCCAGTTTTAAAGCCGCTAGCATTAAATGGTTAACGGGTTTTTTGTTGGGCCGGAAACGCCCAACTGACAACGCCACTGACAACACGTGCGCGATTGTTCGCGGATTCAACTCCGCGCCTATGGGATCGAGTCCGCCTAGAAACCTCGCGGGCCTCGGTGCCGTGGCTCTGGTTAAATGTTTTCCAAGTCTCGCTGAAAGTTGGCGATGTTGTTATTCACTACCTCGCGGATCTCATCGACGATGACGCTGCCTTCGACGTTGGCTTCGGCCATACTTTTGCCGGCCACCCTTGGCCCCAGTTCGACTTCCAGTTTGAGCGTAAGGAGTGCGTTCAGCTTTTGGCCAAGTATCACCAGCATTTCCTCCACCACTTTCTGGTCAACCACCTCGCCGGCTTCACGGGCGTTACGAGAGCGCTCACGCTGAATCTGCTCACCTAGTAATTCCGCTCTTAATGTCGCCAGTTCGGGCGTAGCTCGGTCACGACCAAGCCCGCGCTGGGCCTTAAACCTCTTCCACTCTTCCAAGTCGGGCCCCACTGGTGCGCCCTCCAGATGTCGCCAGCGGTGCAGGCTGAACGCACTGACGCCGAGTTCCGCCGCGAGGTTCTTCCAAGTGAGCGTGCTCACTAAAGAGCCACTTTCGTAAAAAAACCGAAAGTGCGCTTTTGGACGAGGTCGCGTAACCCGATGCTCCATTTTGAGCGCGGAAGCCTCTTTTTTCCCGTGTGGAGGGGGGGCATGCGGTATTTACATAACTTAATTTACCCGATCCACTGTCCAACGGACGGGGTCCACCTCACTCGGACATCGAGTTCCCCATGGCAGCCTCGCGGCGAACAATCCCGCCAGCCCGGGAAGAATGCGCCGTGGGCCGCAACAGCGTGTTTTTGAGCGTGGGGCCACCTTTCATACCCGCGTTGTCCTCCGACGGAGCCACCCCGCCCAGCCCGAAAATGAAACCGGCGGCTTTTTACCCACCATTCACAGTCCCATGGGAGTCCCGGGCCGAGGGCAGGGCGAAAGGTCAGCTCGTTTTTGCACCGTCAACGGCCCGGAACACCAGCGGCCGGATCGCAACCAGGCCGAGGGGCAGCAATGCGGAAATAAAAAGCGCGCCGGCACAGACGCTAAACACCAGATTCTGCCCCGCCTCACTGGTCTTGCCCGCGGCGACCAACAGCGGCACGAGCAGGGAAATCGCGGCCGCACCAAAGTTGCTCCACATGTTGAGCCAGCCGAAAACGATGCCGGTGACGCGTCCGCCCGTTTCCTGCGCCACCGCCCAAAGCGCCGGATTGCCCATGTCCGCGGCGAAGGCCACGAGGCTGCAGCAGGCGATGATGCCGGTGGCGGAGTTGACGAACAGGCACCCGATGTAGCCCGAGCCCGCGAGCACGCCAGGAACACTCAGGGCGAAAATACGGCCCCATTTCAGCCCGAATCGGAGCGCGGCAAAATCCGCCAGCCATCCTCCGGTCAACTGGCCGAGCATGCCGCACGCGAGAACGAGCGTAACCATGCGTCCGCCGGCCAGGTCTTCCACGTGCCGCTGCTCCTTGAGATACGTCGGCAACCAAGTGATCAGGAAGGCGGAGCCGACCGCGACGAGGCACGTCATCAGCGAGCAGAGCCACAGGTTGCGGTTAACCATCAATGACCGGAAAATACCGCCCAGTTCACGGGCCGCCGGAGGCGTCCCGGCCGGGGGCTCGCCGATCAACGCCCGCTCGGCGGCATTGCACCCCGGATGGTCCGCCGGACGGTTGCGCACCACCGACCAATACGCGGCGGCGACGATCAAGCCGACCGCGCCGTCCACCCACAGCGTGAGCCGCCAATTGCCGAGCGACGCGACCATCCACGCAGTGAGAAAGGGTGCCAGCGTTCCGCCCAGCCGGCCGCCCACGAGCACGAGCGAATTGGCCCGGGCTCGATTCTTGAGCGGGATCCAGCAGCGGATCACCGCATTGCTGGCCGGATACGCACCGGCTTCGCTCGCCGCACACAACAGACGCATCGCCAGCAGGGCTGGAAACGAGGTCACCATGCCGGTGAACGCCGTGAACAGCGACCACATGACGATGTAACCGGTGAGCATCTGCCGCGGGCCCAGCCGGTCGCTGATCCAGCCCGTCGGCAGCTGGCAGATCGCATAGGAAAAGAAAAAGATCCCCAGCAGCGTGCCGGTTTGACTCGGCGTGAGGTGGGTATCGTTTCGAAACGAAGCCGATTTCACGATCTCGGCCAGGCAGATGCGGTCGAGATACAGAATGAACGCCATCACCATCGTGACGGCGATGATGCGACGGCGGACGTTGGTCGGCCGTTCGTCCGGAGAGTCAGGAAGCACGTCCGGCGGTGCTGCCATCGGAGCCCCGGTTGAAAGGGAAGATCGTCTTCGGCCCGTTCTTGTAGGGCAGTTGGTTGAAATCGAGCATGACGGGCCCCCGGATATCCGAATCGATCATCGTGCGGAAAGTTTCCGTGAAAGCCGCCCGGAACTGGTTCTTGGCCTTGATGGCCAGCACGCCCAGCGAAGGCAGGTCGATGCCGTGCAGCGTAAAAAACGACGGGTCGATCGCCATCAGGCAGTTGGTCGCCACCACGATCCGGATATTGTTCGTGCGCAGCACCACCGTCCGCCCGAAGTTGAATTCCATGCCGTGATAAACGGGTCCGACGTGCACAATCCGGCCGTCGGTGAACCGCTCGATGGTGACCTTCACCTTGACGGGCGGGCCATAGGCGTCGGTCAACCTCCCACCGAGCGCCACCTCGACGGTCGCACCAACCCCGACGTCCGCGAGCTTCGCCACGAGCGCCGGGTCCCAGAAATAAACGAAGGCGGCCGGCACGTCCGGGTTGGCCTCGACGAGCGTGCGCAGTAATTCCGGCGTGTCGGCGTTGGCTCCGGCGCCGGGATAGTCCGCGAAGTCGATCACGGCGACGGGACCCCGGCCCTGGCGGGCCAGCGCGATCGCCTCCGCTACACTTTCTTTCGCAGAGGGCAGCCGCACCAGCAAGCGGTCGAGGACGCGGTTCATCTCCGCGACGAGGGCTTGCGCCGCACGCTCGGCCGCCGGCCGGTCGCCGTCGGAGTACACGATCGCCGACGCGGTGATATAGGGGCGGTCGACATAGGCGTAGCCCTGATAGGGGCTCACGTCCAGGAGCCGGCCGCCGAGCTCCAATCCCCGCGCATACGCCCCCACCTCGGCCATCGGACCGTCGGTCGTGCGCGCGTTAATCGTATTGAAAACCGCATTCATGCGCACGAGGACGCCGACCGGCCGGATGCGGCGGTCGACCACATCCAGCAACAGGCGAAGGCACTTTTGCGCCGTCACCGCCATGTCGGTGTGCGGGTGGCATTTGTAACCCACCGAGATGTCGATGAGGTCGAGCAGCTCCTGCGTCATGTTCGCATGCAGGTCGAACGAAACGCCCAACGGCGTCCGGCCGATCACGCCGCGCACCCGCCGGATGATCTCGGCGTCGGCATACTCGATTCCGACCACTTGCATGGCCCCGTGCTGGCCAAGAAAAACCGCGTCCCACGAGCGTCCCGCCAGCCCCTGCAGCAAATCGGCCATGATGATCTCGAACGTCTCCCGCTCGATTTCGCCCGAGGGCGTCGCCCACGCGCAGCGCAAATAATGCGCGGTCCATTCCGGCTGACCGTCGATGAATTCGATGGCGCCGCCGATCTCGGTGTTGGTGCCACCGTAGCGCGCCTTCACCTCCGCCGCCCCCGTCGCCCATTCACAGATTTTGAAATCGTCCAGCTTGGCGAGGACCGAGCCGAAGCTGTTTCCTTCGTGCCCGAATCGGGCAATCGCGATGTGGCGCATGACTGGGGAGATGATTTTTTCGATCGCGATGAACGCGATCGCCCGAAAACGGGAAGATGAAAACGGAGTGAAATCAGGGGAGAAACGCAGCCGGGCCACCGTGAGGCGACCGGCCGGGGACAATTTTCGCTAGGGCGCCCATTAAGCGGCGCCATGTCAAATCCCGTCTCGGTCGCTCGCCGCCGGCCGCGCCCTCCGGCGCCTCCCGATCATCCGCCTACCGGGAGCTTGAAACTGAAAACGCCTCTGCCGACTGTGGTCTGGCGAGAACGAAGTCCCGCCATCACGGCCTTCGTTCCGCGCCCTCACTCATCCCCTTTAGCCCGCAACTTTTTTCCGCCGAAGATTTCCAGGCCGATCCCACCGCCGCCATGAACGCTTTCGATCTCGATACTCCCTCCGTTTACATCGATCTCGATATTCTCGAGGCCAACATGGGGCGTATGCAGGAACGGTGCCGCGGCTGGAAGGTGGGACTGCGACCCCACGCGAAAACCCACAAGATTCCGGAAATCGCCCGCCTGCAGCTAGCGATGGGCGCCATCGGAATCACCGTGGCCAAGATCGGTGAAGCGGAAGTGATGCCGGGGGCTGACCTGCTGATCGCCTACAACATTCTCCCGGACAAAATCCCCCGGCTCCGGCCTTTGCTGAAGAACCGACGTATCACGGTGCTGGTGGACTCGGTCGAAGTGGCGCGGAAGCTCGATGGCATCGAGACCCTCGTGGACGTCGACGTGGGCTTTCGGCGCACCGGGGTACAGTCCCCGGAGGACTATGAAAAAGTGGCCGACGCCTGTACGCATTTTCGCGGGTTGTTTTATTATCCGGCCAATCTCGATGAGCCGACGATGTGCCGCGCCGCGGAAACCGTACACGCGTGCCTCGCCCGTCGAAAAGGCGAAGTGGTCAGTGGTGGATCCACGCCGAGCGCCGCCCGCACGCCGTTCATTCCGGAAACGACGGAGGTGCGACCGGGCAGCTATGTCTTCAACGACACCGGCATGATGACACTCGGCCTGGCCAGGCCGGAAGACTGTGCGCTGCGCGTGTTGGTCAGTGTGGTCAGCACCGCGGTGCCCGGGCAGTGCGTGATCGACGGCGGCATGAAAACGTTTTCGGCCTATCCGACCCGCGAGGTCGGCGGCTACGGTCACGTCGTGGACCGCCCCTGGAGCTTCGTGAAGATGAACGAGGAGCACGGCATCCTGAAGGTTGCCGACCGCCAACCGCGCATGGGGGAGAAGCTCTGGATCATTCCGGCCAGCGCGAGCAAGACCATCGATCTGCACGACGAGGTCGCCTTCGGCCGGAACGGGCGCGTCGAGGAAACGTGGAAAGTCGCGGCACGCGGGAAAATTCGCTGAACGCGCCGGCCGGCGGGTGGACCGCGCCGCGACCCTCGATCTCACCGCGTCGTTCGCTCAGCCCAGCGCGCGGCGCAGCACGTTGTGCGTGATGCGCTGCACGCGCCCGTCAGGACCGTGCGGGCGCGACCAGTGCGACCACGGCACCATGAGGCCCGGCGGCGAGGCCAGGCCCATCGCCCACCAGATCGTCGCCGCGTTGAATACGAAATTCTTCTTCGGCCCCGGATAGATCGTAGCGGCCCACGGATTCGGCCGCGTGCCGCCGCTCAGCGCGATGCCCTCGGCCAGCACTTCCAGCCCCGGCAAATCCGGCGGATCGCCATGAAATTCCCAGCCGACGAGCCCGCGGATGACGTCCCCCTTTTTCATGCCCGTGCCCTCGAACACCCAGTGCTCCGGCTTGGTGACGATCCAATCGCCCCCGCCGTTGCCCGGCACCATGCTCCGCCCACCGACCAGCAGGTTCTGCTCCGGTCCCTCGGTCTGAAACGGACCGTAGCCTTCCTCCCCCGGCCGCAACTTTCCGAAACGGCCCGCGCGCGTGATGATCCGATTGGGGCGCCCGTCGCTTGCAGGCCGGAAGGGCGCCACGAAACACACCGAGTCGCCGCAGAGGTACAGATGAGTGGTGCCGGCGGCGAGCGCGGCCCGGGCATTTTCATATTGCCGCAGGTCCCAATACTCGTCGTGGCCGTTGCTGAGAAAAACCTTCACCCGGGACGCGCGCGCCGGATCCACCATGTCAAGGTTCGAGCAGTAGGTAACGTCGTAACCGTGTTCCTCCAGCCAGTAGCAGAGCGGATGCTCCCAGCACAGAAATTCGCCGGAGCCGACCGACTGCGGATTCTCGTAGATCTGGCAGTATTTCCCATAGGGCCGGTCGAAGCTCACATCCACGTCGCCGGTGAGCGACCCACGCGGATGAAGGTACAGCGAATAGTTGTCGGGCCAGCGGTTGTAGGCCTGCCAGGTGTTGTCGCTGCACTGGAAAAGAATGTCTGCCGCCCGGTTGTCCCGCACGATGAAGATCACGTAGCTTTGCCAGCCCGCCACCGCGGCGCTGTCCGGCAGCAGAGTCAAACGACCGAGGTAAACGCCGCTGACCCAGTCTCCGGGAATCTTCAAGGTCGCCGACGGCTCCCACTGGCATTCGCGCAACCGCCGGGGCCCGATCTCCGGATCCGGCTGCACCCGCCCCGGAAACGGACCGAGCGTCTGCATCAGCCGCGCACCGCAGCCGCCGTAGTAGCCCATCCGGAAAATCTCGATCTGGAAACGCCCGGGCGGATTGGTGCTGACCATGATGTCGAGCGACTCGCCGGCCTCGACGCTCTGGCGCGAGCAATAGCCCTCGATAAACGGCGAGCGGAACCCGCCCGCCTTGTCCAGCCGCACGCGTGTCAACTGCCAGTCCTTCGCGCCCGGCTTGGCATTCTCGGCCCGGATGACATCCGCTCGCCGCGTTGCCGCGCCGAGCGGGCGGGCGAACGCACCCATTGAAGCGGCCACCGCGCCTTTCAACAAATCTCGCCGACCAATGGGAAATTGCATTTTCAGGGGAAGTTTTTCGGGGAACGCAACGGACGGAAATTCAAACCAGGCCCGAACCGCTGGGAAAAATTCGGCGATCGATCGCGACGTTCAGGGGACGACGAGGCAAAGCCCGGCCCGATTCGCCGTCAACGGGCGAGTGCTCGAAATTTCCCGGCGGGCCAGCGGTCCTGCCTCGAGCGCTTGAACGCCTTGAAGTCCATCGCGCCGGAAACTCGCGCTCGATCAGGCGGAGGCCCGACCGGCATCGGTCATGGCCACCAGCCACAAATCCACTTCTCCGGGGTGACCCTGTTTCCGAAGGGCGTCCGCGATTTGCTCCAAAGTCGGCTCGATCACGCGGTGTTTCGGATCACCGGGCAGCCCGGGCCGGACCGCGCGGGCGATGGCCCAGCACGCCCAAGCGCGGGCGCTCCGTAGCTCGCGCCGCGGCTCGTTCATCCGGTCGGCATAGTGCTGAAAATGCACGCGGGGATTGCCGACGAAAACCTCCGGCGGCGTCTGCGCGATCGACCAGCCCATCGCCGCGTAGGGCAGCGGCCACTCCCGCAAGACCGGTTCGGTGCCGGCCAGATCGGCGCCCAACGCCCGGTCGAGACAGAGCAGCGAACGCGCCGCGAATCCCCGCTGCCAGAGGGCGTGGCCGTATTCAAGGCACGCGAAATAAAATTCCGGACCGCGATCCGCCTCCCGGAACGCGTGCAGGGCCCGCCAGTCGAGCCCGGGGCGGGGCAGCGGGAGATACGGGCAGGCGGGCAGGACCATCGACATGCGCGCTTCGTGGCCCGGAATACCGGCCACGTCAACCGCGCGCGCCAGCGTGGTTTCGCTTGGCGGAGCCGGGGGTTTCGGTGACAACGGACCGCCTGAATTCCACGTCCGCCCAACCGCCGTCTCGATCCGCGCCGCCCGTCCAGGAAATTTCCGGCTGGCGGCGCACCCTGCTGTGGCCGTTCGGCCTGATCGTGCGCCTCTGGGGCAGGAGCCTGCGTTTCGAAACCTCCCCGGAGGATTTGCGCAATTACACGAAAAAGGATGAACCGGTCGCCATCGTGCTCTGGCACAACCGCCTGTTTCTCTCGGCTGAGATCGTCCGGCGGTTTCGCGGCGGCCGGCCCACCTATGCGCTAGTGAGCGCGAGCCAGGACGGCGCCTGGCTCACGGCGTTTTTCTCCCTCGCCGGGCTTAGAACCGTGCGCGGGTCGAGCAGCCGTTTGGGCCGCGAAGCCGCCACGGCCCTCGTGGAGGTCCTGCGGGCCGGACACGATATCGGCATCACGCCCGACGGCCCGCGTGGCCCATGCTACGAGCTGAAACCCGGCGCCATCGTCGTGCCGCGGCGCACCGGCGTGCCCGTCCTGCTGATCGGGGGCGAGTTCACCGCCGCATGGCGGCTGCGCAGCTGGGACGGTTTCTACGTGCCGCGACCATTTTCGCGTGTGCGCATGCGATGCGAGCTGGTCACGAACGAACAACTCGCCGACCGGGATGCCGCGGCGGGCCGGCTGCGCGAACGCCTGCTCGCCCTTAACCCCGACCATCTCCCCCACCCGCGTCGCACGGATTAGAACTCAGGCGTCACCGTGACGCTCCCGCCCGCCGAAATCGTCAAATCCGGACCGACGCTCCACGTCAGATCGTTGACCAGGAATTTGAGGATAAAGGGCCGGGCCGATTTGCCGAGGGTGATTTGCCACCGGTCGTCGGCCACGCAGGTCATGAGCAGACCTTGATCCCAGCTCAGACCTGGGCCTTCGCCGCGGACGTGAAGCGTGTTGCCAAAATCGACATCGATGATCGCCGTGATGGTGGTTTCCACTGGCTTGGCGGCCGCAGCCTTCACCTTCGGGACCAGTGCGGACCTTTTCCGGGCACCGGCCGAGGCGCGGACGGGAACGGCTTTCGCCGTCTGCTTTTTCGGGGCAGGTTTGGCGGGTTTCGTCGCTGGGGCGGGCGACTTGATGGACTTCTTGTTCGTTTTCTTTATCGTGATCATGGTGATTTTAAGCTACGGGACTAACCCCGGATTCAGGGACTACCGTAGCAAATGGAGGGCCAACGCGCGAACCGAGTCTGCGTCAAATTCGCGTTACGACGAAACGATAGCGCAACTAGCTACGCTTCATAGCGGTTAAATCACGACCCCCGTTGCCATCTCCAAATAAAACACCCATCGCGTGCGGCTCAATCTTGGAAAATTGCGGGAGACCCATCACCAGCCACGGGCGCCAACTGCCCGGCGCGAAGGCTTCATAAAGTGGTGGACCCGATCGGGATCAAACCGACGACCTCTTCGTTGCGAACGAAGCGCTCTATCAACTGAGCTACGGGCCCATGAGAGGGGGGTGAGGTATTGGAAAATCACCGGGCGCAAGTAAACATCAATTTTCAAGCGCGCATCCGACCCCGCGCAACCGCCCGCCAGCCGCGCCCGGAAACCACGGGGCACCTCGCCCGTGCGACCGCTTTAAACCGGATCCACCACGTGCCGCGCAAAAATCATTTTTCCGCCAGCGGTCGGCAGGACGCTGATGATCTCAGCATGCACCCGCCGGCCAATCAGCGGTCGCCCGCCGTTGACCACGACCATGGAGCCATCCTCGATAAAACCGATCGCCTGCCCGTCTTCCTTCCCGGGCTTCACCAGATCCACCTCCAACTGCTCGCCGAGCATCAGTTCCGGGCGCAGCGATTTGGCGAGGGCGTTGAGGTTGAGCCACGGCACGCCGTGAAATTCCGCCATTTTGGCGAGATTGTAGTCCGTCGTGAGCAGTTTGGCGCGCATGGACTGGGCGAGAAAGACCAGCTTCGCGTCCACGTCCTCCCGCTTGGCGATTTCGCTCTCCGAGATACGGATGTCGATGTTCTTGATCTTACGCAACTCGTTCAGCACCTCGAGCCCGCGCCGGCCGCGGGCCTGTTTGTTGGGATCCGCCGAATCCGCGACCGCACGCAGCTCATTGAGCACGAAACGCGGAATCACGAGTGCCGCACCGAGAAAGCCCGCCTCGCAGACGCGGGCAATGCGGCCGTCGATCAGCACACTCGTGTCCACCACGACCAGGGGCACATCCACCTCGTGCGGCACAAAACGCACGTAGGGAATGATCAGGTTGAACTCATCCTTGCCCCGCAGGGCGATAACGGTCGCAAGATAACCGCAAACGAGAAAGAGGGTCAGCCGAACAAGATAAACGATCTGTTCGTCGCCCTTGTCGAGCAGCGGCGAGGTGCCGACGAGGTGCGCCACCAAAAACCCGACGGCGATGCCGAAGGTCAAAGCCGACAGCCCGCGCAACGAAAAGCCCTTCAGCATCACGTCGACGAGCACCACGAGCAGCCCGATGCACAGGCCGATGACGAGGGCGCGCCCGTGATAGCGATCCCATTCGGTGATCGTATAGCATATGAGCCAGCCGGCCGCCGCACAGAGCACCACGAAAACCGCCCGGATCGGAAACAACGTCTTGTTCATGCGTTTTCAGTCCCGCGGAACTCAGCGCAGGCGCGCAAAAAACAAGATGGACGGAAGGGCAATCATGACCGCCATCAGTGCGTAAAGAAACAGCTGGGCGCGCCGGGCGGTGCGCTTTTCAGCCTCGGTGGGTTCCATCTGCACCAGCGCACCAAACCCACCGCCTCAAGACAACGTTATACGCTCCAAGCGATCCCATTCACCACCCTACCGGGAGGTCGAAGTCCCGCCGGCCGCGCCATTTCGCTGGCGATGAATCCGGGTGCCTGCCAATTGAATTTCCGTGAAAAAACCTCCGTCGCCCACCCCCGCCTGCTGGCTCGTGAAATCGGAACCCGAGGCCTACTCGTGGGCGGATTTCGCGCGTGACGGACGCACCCCCTGGACCGGCGTGCGCAACTTTGCCGCCCGCCTGCACCTCAACGCCATGCAACCGGGCGACAAGGTGCTCTTCTACGAGAGCATGACCACGAAGGCCGTGGTGGGCGTCGCTGAAGTCACGCGCCGGGCGTTCCCCGACGACACCGCGGACGAACCCGGCTGGGTCGCCGTCGAACTCAAGGCCGTCCGGCCCTTCGCCCACCCCGTCACGCTGGCGCAGATCAAGGTGGAGCCGGCACTGGCCAAAATGGTTTTGCTGCGTATTTCCCGTCTGTCGGTGCAGCCGGTGAGCACCGTCGAATTCGCGCACCTCGTGAAAATGGGGAACTGATCGCCCCGGCCCGCCGCGATCCCCGCTCGACACCGCGCGCGGTTTTTGCGTGTGTGCGCGCCATGCCAGCCTACGTCCAACTCACGATCCTTGCTCCCGGCCTGCTCGGGGGATCGGTGGCACGTGCAGCGCGCGCCCGCGGCGTGGCGCAGCGGATCGTCTTGTGGGCGCGCCGGCCCGAGGCGCGGCTCAAGTTGCGCGAACAACCCTGGTGCGATGCCGTCGCCGACTCGCCTGAGGAGGCGGTCCGCGGCGCCAGCGTCGTCGTCATCGCGGCCCCGGTGGACAAAATCATTCCCCTGGCGCAACAGATCGCGCCCTCACTGTCCCCCGGCACTCTGGTCACGGACGTCGGCAGTGTGAAAAGCGAGATTGCGCGCCTCGGCGAGGCCGCCCTCGGCGCGCAGGGACACTTTGTCGGGGCCCACCCGATGGCCGGCTCCGAAAAAACCGGTTGGGAGCACAGCACCGCGGGCCTTTTCGAAAGCCGCACCTGCTTCGTGACGCCGCTGGCCTCGACCGACCCGCAGGCGGTGCAGACCGCGGTGGGCTTCTGGCACGACCTCGGTGCCGAGGTCGTGACGATCGATCCCGACCGGCACGACGAGATCGTCGCGCACATCAGCCACCTGCCGCAGGTCTTGGCGACGACCCTGTGCTCGTTTCTCACGAAGAAAAACCCCGCCTGGCGCAACTACGCCGGCGGCGGCCTGCGCGACACCACGCGGATCGCGGGGAGCGACCCGCAATTGTGGCGCACGATTCTGGAGCAGAATCGCGACGAGGTGCTGCACGCGCTGCGCGCCTTCGAAGACGAACTGCACGGCTTCAAGGTCGCGCTGGCCAACCGCGACTACGTCGAAGTCGTCGCCCGATTGGAGCGCGGCAAGGCGTATCGCGACCCGTTTCGCCCGCAGCCCTAGATCCATCTGGCGCGCCGCCTCTCCGCCCGGCCGCGCCCTCATTTTTCGCCGCAATGCCGCTGCCCGACCTGCTCCCGATCCCGCCGTTCACCCACCCGGTGCGCGGAGAAATCACGCTGCCGGGTTCCAAAAGTCTGACCAACCGCGCCCTCTTGCTCGCCGCGCTCTGCGAAGAGCCAGTGACGCTGACTGGTGCGCTATTCAGCGAGGACACGCACCTGATGGCGGAGGCGCTCCGGTGCCTGGGTTGCACCGTGGAAGCCGATGCCGCGGCCGAAACCGTGCGGGTTTCACAGCAGGGGCGTGCCTTCGCGGGCGGCGACGCTGAACTTTTCGTCGGCCTCGCCGGAACTGCGGCGCGTTTTCTCACGGCGCTGTGCGCCGCCGCACCGCGGGGTGTCTACCGCATCGACGGCGTGCCGCAGATGCGCAAACGGCCGATGAAGCCGCTGATCGACGCGTTGCGCACGCTGGGAGCCGATATCCGCTGTCCGGGTGTCGAGGGGTTTTTCCCACTCGAAATCCACGCGCGCGGGCTAAAGGGCGGCGCCGTGCAGATCGATGCCCGGGAAAGCAGCCAGCTGCTCTCCGCGCTGTTGATGGTTGCCCCGCTCGCCCAGACACCGGTCGAGGTGACCCTCGTCGGCGGCGTTCGCTGGCCCTTCGTGCTCATGACCACGCGGCTCATGGAGCATTTCGATCAGCCCGCGATCGAGCGCTGCGGCGGCGATGCGTTTCGCGTCAGCCGGGGCACGCCGTATCAGCTCCCGGAATGGACTTACGCCATCGAACCGGACGCGACCGCCGCCAGTTACTTTCTCGCCCTGCCCCTCGTCACGGGCGGGGAACTGAGCCTGCCGCATCTGCACGGGCCGGGTGAAGGCTTGCAGGGCGACACCGGTTTCATCGACGTGCTGCAACGCGTCGGACTGACCGCCACGCCGCTCCTCCAGCGGACGGGCCTCAAGGCGCGCGCCGTAAACGGAGCGATCCGTCATGGAGTCACCCGGGATTTCAGCGGATTTTCCGACACGTTCCTCACGCTCGCCGCGCTCGCGCCGCTGCTACAGGGACCAACGAAGATCAGCGGGATCGCACATACTCGAAAACAGGAGACGGATCGGGTCGCGGGCATGGCCCGGGAACTGACGCGACTGGGCCAGCGGGTCATCGAAACCGAGGATGCATTGGAGATTCACCCGCAGCCGCTGCGGGCGGGCCAGACGATCGAAACCTACGGCGATCACCGGTTCGCGATGAGTTTTGGCATCCTCGGCTGCCACGACCTCGGCGGAGACGGCAAGCCGTGGCTGTCGATCAAGGATCCCGCGTGCTGCGCCAAAACCTTTCCGCACTTTTTTGAGTTGCTGGAGGCGGCACGCCAAAAAACGTTAGCACCCTGAATGCCGGCTTCCTCCTTCATCATCGTGGCCATCGACGGCGGGGCAGCATCGGGGAAGTCGTCCTCGTCACGCGCCCTGAGTGAGCAATTCAATCTGCTGCACGTCGACACCGGCTCGTTTTACCGCGCCATCACCGCCGAGCTGATCCGGCAAGGGGTGGCGGCCGCGGACCACGTTGCGGTCAAGGCGGCGCTGGCCGGCCTGCCGCTGGGCACGCGCGTGGAAGGCCGCTCGGCCCGAATGGAGATCGCGGGCCGGGTGGCGGGCGACGAGATCCGGAGCCGCGAGGTCAACGAACAGGTTTCCCATTTCGCCGCGATTCCCGAAGTGCGTGCGGCACTGCTCGCCTACCAGCGGGGGCAGGCCGGCGTGGCCCGCACCCGTGGTTTCAAGGGATTGGTGATGGAGGGACGTGACATCGGCTCGGTGATTTTTCCCCACGCCGATTTCCGGTTTTTCCTGCAGGCGGATCCCACGGAACGCGCCCGCCGCCGGGCCAACGAGGGCCAGCAGGATTCGATCGCCGAGCGTGACCGGCTGGATTCCTCGCGCAAAACCGCGCCCCTCGCCGTCCCGGCCGGGGCCCTCTCGATCGACACCACCCACCTCTCGCTCGCCGAGGTGGTCAAAACCATGGCGGTCTCCATCGCCGCCCGGCTCGGACAATGAGCGACGCTTTTCCGCAGGCGCGCATGTCTCCCATCTACGGGGTTTGCCACTATGGCATCGCCGTCACCTTCGACATGTTTTTCCGCGGCGAAGTGGCCGGTCTGGAGCATTTGCCGAAATCAGGTGCGTTCCTGATTGCGGGCAATCACGCCAGCCACCTCGATCCGCCGATGATCGGTTCGCAGGTGCCGCGGCAGATGTGCTTCTTCGCACGGAAAACCCTGTGGCGGGGCCCGGCCTCCTCGTGGTGGCTCGATGCCGTGGGCACGATCCCGGTCGATCGCGACGGCGGCCAAGATGTCGGCGCTTTGAAGCGAGTGTTGCGCGCGCTGGCCGATGGCAAGGTGATGATCCTGTTTCCCGAGGGCACACGCTCGCCCGATGGCCACCTGCAACCGCCCAAGCCCGGCGTCGGCTTCATCGTGTGCAAGACGCAGGTGCCCGTCGTGCCCGCCCGAATTTTTGGTTCGTTCGAAGCCTTTGGCAAAGGCGCCAAACTGCCGAAACTCGGCACCCCGCTGGCGGTGGTTTTCGGCCGGCCGATCTCACCCGCGCAGTACGACGATCCGCGCGCCGGCAAGGAACGCTACCAGATCGCGAGCGAACGGATCATGGCGGAGATTGCCCGATTGGAGAAGCCGTCCGACCGGGTGATCTGAAATCGCCGCCGGAGTGGCGTCAGCCCAAACCGCTCGCCTGGCGCGCCCGCTGCAGCACCGCGCTGGCCACCGCCCGGGCCCGGGCCGCGCCCTCGCGCAACACCGCGTTGACGTGGTCGGGATTCGCCGCGAGTTCGGCCCGCCGCGCGCGGGCGGCGGAGAAAAAATTCCAATAATGCTCGAAGAGCCCCTTCTTCAAGTCGCCGTAACCGAGGCCGCCGGCGCGCAGGCGATTTTCGTAGTCGAGCGCGACCGCCGCCGGCGCCACGAGCCGCAGGAGTTGGATCGCGAGATTCCTGTCCGCATCGGGCTTGGGCTCCGCCGGCGTGCGCGAGTCCATGACGATCCCCATGATTTTTTTCCGGAGCGCCTTCTCGTCGCCAAAGAGGTCGATCGTGTTGCCGTAGCTCTTGCTCATCTTCTGGCCGTCGAGCCCGGGGACCACGGCGATTTCATCGCGGATCTCAGGTTCGGGCACCACGAAGGTTGCGCCATAGGTCTGGTTGAACTTGATCGCGATATCGCGCGTCATCTCCACGTGCTGCTTCTGGTCCCGGCCAACCGGCACGCGATTCGCGTCGAAGAGCAGGATGTCGGCGGCCATGAGGACCGGATAGGAGAAGAGCCCGAAATTCGGGGACAGCCCCTTCGCGGTCTTGTCCTTGTAGCTGTGGGCGCGCTCGAGCAGTCCCATCGGCGTAAGGGTGCCGATGATCCACATCAACTCGGCGACTTCCGGCACGTCGCTCTGGCGCCAGAAGACGCTGTGCTTTGGGTCCAGTCCGCAGGCCAGCCAATCGAGGGCGACGTTGAACGTATTCCGGCGGCGCTCCGCGGGATCGAGCAACGAGGTCATCGAGTGATAGTCCGCGATGAAGAAAAAGCATTCTCCGCGCGCCTGAGCCTCGATGGCCGGACGCATTGCGCCGAAGTAATTGCCGATGTGAAGCAGGCCGGAGGGCTGGATGCCGGTCAAAGTGCGCATGCGTGATAGTTCGTGCCCGTCCTCGACTTCGTTCGTTTTTTCGAACCGGTGAGAGAGAACGAGAAGGATGACGAGAACGAGAAAGATTTTTACCACGACGCCTCAGTCGCGACGCGGGATGAAATCGGTCGCCGCCCGGGCATGCGCGATCGTCGCGGCCGGCAGATGACCGCCGAAGGCCATCGCGGGCATGACCAGCGCCCGGCGGCCGAGCAGCGTGCCGGGGTTGAGGACGGCATTGCAGCCGACTTCGGCCTCATCGCCGATGATCGCGCCGAACTTGCGCAGGCCGGTCTCGTGGGTCGCGTCGCCGGTGCGCACCACCACGGGCTGGCGGTCCAGCCGGAGGTTGGAACAGATGGCTCCCGCCGCCAGATGCGCGCGATTGCCGAGCACGGAGTCCCCGACGTAGCTGAAATGCGGCACCTCCACCCGGTCCATCAACAGGCTGTTTTTGAATTCGCACGCGTTGCCGAGGACGCACTGTTCACCGACGATGACGTTGCCGCGAATGAATGCCCCCGGCCGGATTTCCGTGTCCGCGCCGATCCATATCGGCCCGATCAACGTCGCGTAAGCCGGCAGCTTGACCGTGGGGTGCAGCCACACCGCCCCTTCGACGTGCACACCCGGCGGCATCGTCCGCACGGCCGGCGGCTCGGACACCTCGCCAAGTGCGGCCGCGATTCGCTTCAGCCACTCCCACGGCGCGGCTTCCGCCGGGAAATGCCGGGCGAAGATAGCCAGCGAGGGAGGCAGGGTGAAAAAATCCGAGGCTTTCATGCGAGAGGCGGGCCGATTTGGCCCGGCGACATCGGTGCGCATCCCGGCAGCGAAGGCAATCTTCGGACCACGCGGGCCGGACTCAGGCGGCGGCGATCGCCTTCTCGAGGAACTCGCGATTGGCCCGGGCGTTCGCCGTCGTTTCCGCGGCCGTGCCCTTGATCGCACAGCATTCCACCATGAGGGGACCGTTGAAATTCGCCTTCTTGAGGCGACGGAAGATCGCCGGAAAATCCACCTTGCCGTCGCCGAACTGGATCATCACGTCGGAGCCCTTGGCCGCGCAGTCCTTCCCGGTGAACGCCGACACGTGCGAGACGATGGGCTCGAGTTCGGCCAGCGGATCCTTACCCGTATAGAAGATGATGTTTCCGGCGTCATACCACAGGGCCAGGTTGCGATTATTGACCTTCTCGAGGCAGACCAAGAGTTCGGCCGCCGCCGCGGTGACACCGCCGTGCGGCTTGATGACGATCTGAACGCCGTGATCGGCCCCGTAAGCGGCGGCAAACGCCATCAATTTATACCACGATTCGTAGTGTTCGGGCTTGCCCGTTCCCGTGTTGATGAGCGCCTTGAGCCCGAGGACTTGCGCGTTGTCCACCTGGCGGCGGATTTCAGCCGTTGCCTCCGCATAGGGAGCGGCCTCGCGGGTCGCCACCCGGCCCATGATGGCATGGAGCCCACGGGCGGCGATCTTCTCCTTCAGGGCCGCAAGATACGCGGGCGTCGCCTTGATCCCGACAAACGGATCGGCAGGCGTCGGCGTCTGCAGGCCGAGCGTCCGATAGCCGGCCGCTTTCACCCCATCCAGCGCCTCTTCGATGCTCCATTTCGTCCAGGGACGATTCAGGCAGCCGAGCGTCCAGGCGGGAGGCGTCGTTCGGGTGGCGGCCTGCGCGTAGCGGGCCACGGAAAGTGCCGCGGCGCCAACCGCCGCACTTTGTAGAAACTGACGCCGGGTCGTTGGGGAATAATTCATGGGAAGTAAGCGAGCAGACTGTTTTTGTTTTTTGCGCCACGCAGCGAAATCACTTTTCAACCATCTGAGCCACGGAGCGCAGCCGCCGACTTCACCAATTCCTAAGGAAATATCAACTCCCGGGATTACAGGAAAATCGAACGGCAAAATCCGCCCGGCGTCCCGGGCATCCCTGCCCCGAGCGCCGATCTAACGGGCCGGAGCAGCCGCCGCTTTGCGGCGCTGCCCGGCGAGCCAGCCGAGCGCGGGCGCGGCGTCGCCGTTGCGGCCTTCATCCCAAACGTGTCCGCCGTCAAATACGGTCACGCGCACCGCACCGGCCGTCCGGTGAAAGAGCGTCGGATAGCGGCAGTCCGGCAGCGCCGCCCCCCGCCAAACCAGCGCAGCCGGGACCAGCGCGGTCGCCGTCATCTCCTCGATCTGGTCCGCCGTGAGGGCCTGGTCAGCGTGGCCATTGGCCTGCGCCAGCACGTTGAAGGCGCGCAGGCTGTGATCGATGGGCACCGCCCGTCCGTTGTGCCCATCCTGAATCCCGGTGTTGATGTCGATCGGCAGCGCCGCGGCGGCGGCGAGATAATGCACCGGCGAGCGCTGGTGGTATTCGGCGTCGGTGGCAGGCGTGCCGGGTGGACCACCACAACAAAGCTCCACCATCTTCCAGTAATTGGTCTTGTCCGTCACGCTCGTGCGACGAAACGCCGCCACGTCCGTCACCGGCACCCAGACGGAAACCCCCGCCCAAAGCTGCGGCGCGCGATGCGCCATCACGAGCGCCATGTGTCCGCCGCCCGAAGCACCGCTCAGGTAAACGCGGGTCGCATCCACGCGGGCGTTCTTCCGGGCGTAGGCCACGGCGTCCAAGACATCCTGCACCGCCAGCTCCGACGCGCAGGCCTCGGGACGCTGGTTGGGCCCGCGAAAATCAGGCGAAATGAAAACCCAGCCGCGATCCTGGCAGCCTTTCAGCGTGCTGGCGAAAGAATCGTATCTGGCGTAGTTCGCCGACCAGCTGTGCAGGCTGACGACCAGGGGCACCGGCGCTCCGCCGGCGGTGGATTCCGCGCCGGACGGCACGTGGAAGATCGCGGCCTGCAACACGCCATCCCGCGAACTCGGTATCGTGATCTCCGTGACGCCGGCCCCGCTCAAAACGAGCGCGGAAAACGCCCCTCCTAGGAGCCCGCCAATCCGGCGCGCGCATGACCCGAAGGTCATCGGCCCAGTTCCTGAATCTCGGCCGGGGACAGCGCGCGACCGTAAATTCTCAGGTCGGCCATCCGGCCGTTGAAGAAGGCGTTTTCCCCGATGCCAATCCGCAGCGGATGCCCATTGGCAAGATCGTAGTCGGCGGGATTGAACGACGCGGATTCCGCGGCCTTCTTTCCGTCGACAAAGATCTCCAGCTTCCCGCCCCGACGCACCGCCGTCAGATGCCGCCAGCCGGGCGCGAGCGAGCGGTCAACGGTCGCGACCCGCCCGGCTGCGATTGAATGCACCCTGCCCTCCGGCAGCGTGCCGAAGAAGAGCCGGCCGTTGAAAATCGCCGCGGACCAGACGCGGCGATATTTCACGTCGGGCGTGTGATCGAGCTGCCCGAGATCGGTCCACGTCGTACCGTCCTCGTAGCGAAACACCTTCGCGAGCGGCAGTGTGCCCGCGTACACCTTCCCGTTGTAATGGGCCGTGCCCATAACCTCGGCCTCCTCGCCGAGCCGGCCGGCATCGATCCAGCGCTGACCACCACCCCAGCGATACATCTTCCCCTTTGGCCACGTGGCCACCATCAACCCGCCGCCGTGGTTGATGAAGCCATATGTCTGGGTCGAGCCATCGACCCTGCCGAGGTCGGAGAATTTCTCGCCATCGAACTCAAAGACACTTCCGCCGTCCCATACCGAGGTGTAGACGCGGCCGTCGTGGATCCCGAGCGCATGGGACCGCCGGCCCTCCAAGCTGCCGAGGGCCGTCCACCGGGTCCCCCCTTCGTAACGAAACAAGCCGGCCGGCCGATAGGCGGAGGTCGCATACAGCTTGCCCCGGAAGGCGAGGAGCCCGCCGATAGTCTCGGTGGCTTCAGAAACGCGGCCGCAGTGTTCCCACTGGCCGTCGCCCTTGTACCGATAGACGTTGCCGCCCACCTGCGTATTCTTGGTTTCAGGAAGGAGCGAGCCGCTGAAGCGATATTTTCCCGAGCCGGCATAGAGCTGGCCGTCAAACACCGCCAGCGAGGTGATCGCGTTCGCCTTATCTGGCGTGCCGCAATCGATCCACTTCTGATCGCGATCGAAACGATAGACGTGGCCGACCTCCTCGCTGGTGGCCGCGTAGAGACTTCCCTCGAAGACGGCCATCGCCATCACGTAGTTGGAGGCCCCGAGGCGGCCGTGATCGACCCACGGTTCAAGCCGCGCGTTGTCGATGCCGAAATGAACATTGCGATCGTTGGATTGGCTGCTGGTCGAACCGGGGAGACTGAGGATGCCGAAGTTCACCCCGCGGCGTGTCACCGGATCGTACTGCGCGAGGATGTCGCCGGGCACGTCATCGAGGTCCTTCGCCAGATGCACCCGCACCGCGATCGTGAAGTCGCCAGCGGCCAGCGGCAGCCCGGCGCCAGGCACGTCGATCCACGCACCCCACCCGTCGAAGCCGGCCGCCGAACCCGCCTTGCCATCGGGCCCGACGACGCTCAGATCGGCGCCGTGATTAATGCCGTGGCGATTCTGGCTGGAGATATCGCGCACGTCGCCGGCCAGAGGCCAATGGCCGATCAGGCCATCGCCCGCAGGTGCGGCCCCGACAGTGCCGACGAAAATCAAACCGAGGAAGACACGGACTTTGGACACGATCATAGAACGGAGGAGTTGAGGGTAGCGAGGGTAACGGAGACCTCGGCCGAAGCCTCCTTGCAAACACGTGAGAGGGAATTTGCAAGCAGGGCGGAAATCATGGCCCGCGTTTCGGGCCCTCGCGTCGCCTTCAAAACGTTTTGCCGCCGGTGCGGGTGGCGTGCGCCATACGGCGGCGTCACCGGCTGAGCGTCCGGATTTCCGTGGGCGAACGCGCCCGATCGTAAACCCTCAGGTCAGCCATCCGGCCGTTAAACGTGGCGTTTTCGCCGGTGCCGATCCGCTGGAGCGTTGCCCCAGACTGTTTCTTTGCTGTCATGGTTGAGTTCCTTTTTGGAGCCCAACGCGTGTCCGTCAAACCGGGGGAGCCTCAGTGTGTCTTTTGCCTTTCATAGTCCGGGCTCTTTTTAGAGCCGCAGACTAACATTACAAGTGGCCCCGATTTCGGGGGATCACCGCACAACTGCAGCCGATGAGGAAAGTTTTAGAAAAGCCCGGCGAGAGGTGGTCTCAGCGGGTTGCGTCGTCATGCGCATCGATTGATCAAGGAAATTGAGATGGCGTGAAGCAGTTCGAGTGAGAGATTGGGGATTCCTCTCGGCCAAGTCT
>SIBR01000053.1 GCA_009695065.1 Opitutus sp.
CCGACCGGTAACGGTCAGGACGGTCCCGCCATGAGACCGAAACATCCGCATGCCGCGGAGAGTGGCGTCGGGAAGCACACCGCCCGCGAAAGCGAGCGCGTCCAAGCGTGTGCCGCCGGGAAAGAGCGCGTGACGAACGCCCACCCCCACAAATTGGCCTCGGAAGCCTCAAAACTTCCGGGGCCTTTTTTGTTTTTAAAGAACCGCGTCCGGGCGCAGTCGCGATTCCGGCATGCGCGAAGGTCCCAGCGCATGCTTGTCTGATACGACCCCAGCGCTTCCTCTCCTTCACTTCCCCAATGCTCCCCCGCCTCTTCCTGGCCCTTGCCGTCTTCGCCGCGGCCAGCGTCACCCGCGCCGCCGAAAAAACTGCAAAGTCTCCGGTCCCCGCGGCCGCATCCCAAGTGGTGCCCTATCCGTTGATTCCCGGCCCCATCCGGCTATGGAACGGCGCAGCTCCCGGGGCTCGCGGGCAGAGTCCTCAGGACACCCCCACCCTCACGCCCTACGCGCCCGAGGTCAGCAAGCGCAACGGCGCCACCATGCTCATCCTACCGGGCGGCGGCTACGGCAGCCTCGCCGAGCACGAGGGCACGGGCTACGCGGAGTTTTTTGCCGCGCACGGCATCACCGCCCACGTGCTCAAGTACCGGCTTGGCGCCAACGGCTACCGGCATCCGACCATGCTGAACGATGCCGCCCGCGCCCTGCGCATGGTCCGGGCATTCGCCCAACGCGACGGTCTCGATCCGGCCCGCGTCGGGGTCATCGGCTCTTCGGCCGGTGGCCATCTCGCCTCAACGCTCGCGACGCATTTCGACTCCGCCAAGCCCGACGGTCCCGCGCTCGCCGCCAACGACGCCTACGACCGCGAGAGTTCGCGCCCCGATCTCGCGATCCTCTGCTATCCGGTGATTTCGTTTCTCGAATTCGCCCACGCCGGCTCGCGCAAGAATCTGCTCGGCGAAAACCAGCCCGCCTCGCTCGTGCAAAATCTTTCCAACGAACTCCAGGTTACCAAGGACACGCCGCCGACGTTTCTGTGGCATACGGTCGAGGACAAATCGGTGCCGGTGGAAAACTCGCTGCTCTTCGCGGCTGCCCTCCGCCGCGCCGGAGTGCCATTCTCCCTGCATATCTATGAAAAAGGTGCCCACGGCCTCGGTCTCGGACGTCTCGACAAGCTTGCTCCGCCGTGGGCCGACCAGCTGCTTTTCTGGTTCAAGGAGCGGAAGTTCGTCGAGTAATCGCAGGGCGACCCGGTGCCGTCCGCCGGAGCGGGCGCCGTTTCCTTCGACCGCAAAAAGTGGCTGAAATTGCAGGGGATTACTTGGCATTCGCTGATCGCCGCGACACTTTCTCCACATCCCCACGCCCAGCACCGTGCTCGTAGTGGACGGCGACGAACTCAGCCGCCAGTATCTGCATGGCCTGCTGACCGCGGAAAATCATTCTGTCCTGCTCGCGAAGAGCGGGGCCGAGGCACTCCAGATCGCCGCCCGCGCCCTCCCCGATCTGGTGTTGCTCGACATCGTCATGGAGGGGATGGATGGATTCGAGGTCTGCCGCCAGATCCGCGCGAATCCGAAATTGTTTCAAGTTCCGATCGTCATGCTGATTTCGCTGGAGGGACGGGCCGCGCAACTGCGTGGACTCGAAGCGGGGGCCGACGAATTTCTGCACAAACCGGTGGATCCCGACGAACTCCTGGCCCGGGTCAGGACCATCACCCGGCTCAACCGCTTCCGACAGCTTTCCGACGAGCGCATGCGTTTCGAAGCCGCGGTCGCCTACGCGCCTGACGGGATTGTGCTGACCGACGGCGAGGGCCGGATCCTCCACTCCAACAGCGCCTTTGTGCGCCTCGTCGGCCGGTCGCCCGAGGGAATACTCGACTGCTTTCGCAGCGAGACGGCCGCACTGCTGCGGGCGCAATTTGCCACGCTCGACCGACCGGGCCGGCAGGTGGACACGTTTGAGACCCAGCTTCTCGTCGCCGCGGAGCCGGGCACATACGTTGATGTCACGGTGGTCCGCCTGCCCTGGTCCGAACGGACGATCCTTGAATTTATCCTTCGCGACGTCACCGACCGCAAACAACTCGAAGCGCAGCTTTTCCGACTGCAGCGTATCGGTCTGCTCGGCCAACTGGCGGGTGGCGTCGTCCACGACGTCAACAACCTGATGACGGCGGTGACCATCAACGCGGAGATCCTCCACGCCACCGGTACGCCGGAGATCCAACGGAGGACCGGGATGATCCGGGAGAGCGCCGAGCGGGCCTCCACCCTGCTGGGCCGGCTCGTGCCGTTCGCCGACAACGCCAATCAAAAATTAAAGCCGATCGATCTCGCGTGGGTTCTGCAGGAATTTGCGCCTGTCGTGGGAAAACTTCTCGGCGACGGCATCACGCTCGACATCGAAGCGCCGCCGGGGCTTCCCGCGATTCTGGGCGAATCCAACGCCCTGCACCAGGCGGTGTTGAATCTGTGCCTCAATGCCCGCGATGCCATGCCCGGTGGTGGCAAGATGAACCTGACCGTCACCGCGGTTTCCCTGACACCCGCCCAAGCCCGCATAATTGGAGCGGACGCCACCGCCGGTGATTTTGTGGCCGAAAGCGTACGCGACACCGGCACCGGCATCCTCCCGGAAATTCGCGATCGGCTGTTCGACCCATTTTTCACCACGAAATCGCGGGAAACGGCGACGGGGCTCGGGCTCGCCGTCGTGCTGCGGGTGATGCGCCGCCACAACGGCTTCGTCGGCTATGAGACCGAAGTCGGTGCCGGAACTTGCTTTACCTGCTATTTTCCAACTCTGTCCGGCCCTGGACGGGACTGAGGGACGGCCGGTTCTGCCGAAGGCGGCCTCCCGCCCGCCTTCGGCCTTGCCTTCAAGGCCGCGGCTGCGCACGTTGGGACTCTTTTTCCAACAAACGACCGCGTCCGCCAATGAACCAGAGCATCCGTAATATCGCCATCATCGCCCATGTTGACCATGGGAAGACCACCCTCGTCGACAAGCTGCTCAAAGAGGGCGGAGTCTATCGCGCCAATCAACGCGTCGAGGAACGCGCCATGGACTCCATGGACCTCGAAAAGGAGAAGGGCATCACGATCAAGGCCAAGAATACGTCCGTCCACTGGAATGACAAGATCGTCAACATCGTCGACACTCCCGGCCACGCCGATTTCGGCGGTGAGGTCGAACGCGCCCTCCGCATGGTCGATGGCGTGCTGCTCGTCGTCGATGCCTACGACGGCCCGCAAGCGCAGACCCGTTTCGTTCTCCGCAAGGCACTCGCCCACGGCCTCAAGGTCGTGATCGTCATCAACAAGATCGACCGCGAAAACGCCGAGCCCGCTAAGATGTATGACAAGGTGCTCGAACTCCTCATGGAGCTCAACGCCACCGAGGAGCAGTTTGACGCCCCGGTCGTCTACGGCTCCGGCCGCGATGGCTACATGATGTATCACCTCGGCGAGGAGAAGAAGGACATGGCCCCTCTCTTTCAGACCGTTCTCGACCACGTCCCGCCGCCCTTCGCCAAGCCCACCGAGCCGTTCCACATGCTCGTCTCGAACATCGATTGGAGCGACTACGTCGGCCGCATCGCCGTCGGCAAGATCCTCGGCGGCACCGCCAACATCGGCGACGCCGTGTTCATCGTCCGGCATGCCGATGGCAAGCGCGTCCGCGCCAAGATTACCAAGGTCTTCGAGTTTACCGGCCTCGGCACCCGCGAAACCGAGACCGCCGTCGCCGGCAACATCGTCGGCCTGTCCGGCTTCGAGGACATCGATATTGGCGACACGCTCACTGCCGACGAAAACGGCCACGCCCTCCCGTTCACGCAGATCGATCCACCGACCCTCGAGATGCAGTTCTGCGTCAACGACGGCCCGCTCGTCGGCCAGGAAGGCAAGCTCGTCACCTCCCGCCAGCTCCGCGAACGCCTGATGCGCGAGCTGAAGACTAACGTCTCAATTTACATCGAGGACACCGACAAGGCCGGCATTTTCAACGTCAAGGCCCGCGGCGCCATGCAGGTGGCTGTGCTCGTCGAGACGATGCGGCGCGAAGGATTCGAACTCCTCGTCTCCCGCCCCACCGTGATCGAAAAGATCGTCGACGGCCAGCGGCACGAGCCCTACGAGACGGTCTGGATCGAGGTACCGGATGAGTGCGTCGGTGCCATCATGCAGAATCTGGCCAACCGCAAAGGCCGGCTCACCAACATGGAGAAACACCCGCACTCCACCATGATCGAGGCGACCATCACCACCCGCGGCCTCATCGGCATGGAAATCGACGTCGTCAACGCCACCAGCGGCCGCGGCGTGCTCAGCCATCTCTTCAAGGAATACGGCCCCTACGCCGGCGAAGTTCTCACCCGCATCACCGGCACGCTCATCGCGACGGAAGCGGGCGAGACCACCTCCTACGCCCTCGTGATGGTGCAGGAACGCGGCAAGCTGTTCGTCGGTCCCGGCGAACAGGTTTACGAGGGCATGCTCGTCGGCGAAAATCCCCGCAACGAAGACATCGCCTGCAATGCCGTCCGGGCCAAAGCCCTCACCAACTTCCGTTCGCAGGGTTCGGGCGTCGCGACCGCTCTGACCCCCGCGACGAAGCTTTCGCTCGAGCGTGCGATCGAATACATCGCCACCGACGAGCTCGTCGAGGTCACGCCGAAGAGCCTCCGGCTGCGCAAACGTATTCTGAACAACGCGGCCCGCCAAAAGGTCACAAAGTCCCTGAAGCAGCAGAACGAATAGGCTTCGTTGTCGGCGTCCCACCGCCACTCCCTCATTCGGGCCGGCTCAATCGCCGGCCCTTTTTATTGCCCGGTCAGATCTCCCGGACACCCGGAGCGAAAGTCGCGCCCCACGGCTTAAAGCAGTTCCTTCGGCAGTTGCTGGACGATCTTCTTGATGTTCTGGACCGCATCGCGGTGGCAGACGAGCACCGCATCCGCGGTTTCGACGACCACGAGGTCCTTGACGCCGCAAAGCGCGATTGTCCGGCCGTTGCTGACCGCGATATTGTTGGCCGAGTCCACCGTCACCACGGTGCCGCGGGCGGAGTTCCCCGCCGCATCCCGCGGCAAATGCCGCGGCAGCGCGGTCCACAAGCCCACGTCGTCCCAATCGAATTCGGCCAGCAGCGCCTCCACCCGCCGGGCCTTTTCCATGATCGCGTAATCGACCGAGATCTTGGGCAGCCCGGGAAAAAATTTTGCCAGGAATTTCTCCGCTGCTCCCGGGCGGCGTGGATACTCGCGCACAAAAGCCGCCAGCTCCGGCGCGTTGGTCTCCGCCTCGGCCAGAAACGTTCGGACCCGCCAGAAAAACATGCCCGCATTCCACGCGTAGCGCCCGCTCTTGACGTAGCGCCGGGCCGTCGCGAGATCCGGCTTTTCCACAAAGCGTTTCACTTCACGCAACTCCCCACCCCGGCCGCCCGCCAGCTTGCGGCCCATCTCCAGATAACCGAATCCCGTCGCCGCGTGATCCGGCGTGATGGCGATGGTGAGGATGGCGTCGGTTTCCGACCCCCGGGCGAGCGCCGCCCCGAGCTGCCGGCCAAATTCTTTAACGTCGATGATGAAAGCATCCGCGGGCAGCAGCGCTAGCGTCGCGCCCTCGCCGCCCCGGGCCCGGACGAGCGCCGTGGCGAGCGCGGCTGCCGGCGCTGTATCGCGCTTCGCCGGCTCCGCCACGATCTGCGCAGCCGGCACGAGTCCCCGCAGCGCGGCGCGGGTCGCCGCCAGTTGCACCGTGTTGGTCAGCACGAAGATGTTCTTTCGCGGCACGACGGCCCCGATCCGGCGCACGGTTTCCTCGAGCAGCGTGCGCCCGGAAAACAACTTCAACAAATGCTTCGGCACCCGCGACCGGCTCATCGGCCAGAACCGCTCGCCGCTGCCGCCCGCCATGATGCACGCGTAAAAATGAGAATGATCGGCCATGCTTGAAGCGCCCTTTGTCCCAGTCGGGCCGGCCGACGCCAAGTCAGAACACGCGGTTCAGTCTAAATCGATACGACGATCTTCCCGAACTGGCCGCCCTGCTCCATCCGGGCGAAGGCCTCCGCCGCGCGCGCCAGCGGGAACACGTCGCTCACCACCGGTTTTACCGCGTGCCGTTCAACAAAAGCCGTCAGCGCGGCCCAATCCGCCGGCGAACCCATGGTCGAGCCCAGCACCGAAAGCTGCCGCCAGAAAATTTTTCGCATCGGCAGCACCGGCGGATTTCCACGCGTCGCCCCGTAAATCACGACCCGGCCGCCCGGGGCCGCCAGATCGATCAGTTGCTCAAATCCCTCCCCGCCGGCACTGTCGACGATCACATCGAACGATCCCGACGTCTTAAATGCCGCCTTCGCCCACCCCGGCTGCGTGTAGTCAAATCCGCCCCGGGCACCCAGCTTCACGGCCCGCGCGACTTTCTCCGCCGAGGCGGACGTCACCCACACCTCGGCTTTAGCCGCGACTGCAAATTGCAATGCCAGCGTCGCCACGCCGCCGCCGATGCCGCTGATCAGGATCCGTTCTCCCGCCTCCAACTTCGCCCGCGAGAAGACGGCACGATACGCCGTCACGCCGGCCAAGGGCAGCGCCGCGGCCTCCTCCCACGTCAGATGCACGGGCTTGGCCGCAAGGTGCACGGCCGGCACCGCCACCTTTTCCGCCAGCGTGCCATCGCGCGGCAGCCCGAGGATGGAAAAGTGCGCGCCTTGCGCCTCCTCTTTTTCACCCCAGCCGAAACCCGGGTTGACGATCACTTCACATCCCTGCCAGGCCGCATCGACTCCCGCCCCGCACTCCACCACCACGCCCGCACCATCCGAACCCGGGATGCACGGCCATTTCAGGCCCGCATACTGGCCCGCCTTGATCCACACGTCGCGGTGGTTGAGCGCGGCCGCACGCACGGCCACGATCACTTCACCCGGCGCCGGTTTCGGGTCGGGCACTTCGGCAAGGGCGAGTTGATTGATCGCGGGGAGTTGGACGGCGCGCATGCCCGGAAAATCACGAAAAACGGGAAAAACGAAAGCGTGGAAGTTAAATTTCCGAGCTTCCGCTGCCCGACGTTTCCGGCGATTAAGTGCGGCCGTGCTTCTTGCGTTCCACAAGCCCTACGGCGTTCTCTCGCAGTTCACGCCGGAGCCCGGTTCGCGTTGGCGCACTCTCGCCGATTTCGGGCTGCCCCGTGATGTTTACGCCCTCGGTCGCCTCGACGCCGACTCCGAAGGGCTGCTGCTGCTGAGCGATGAGCCGGGACTCAACACCCGCCTCCTCGATCCGCAGCACGCCCATCGCCGCGAATACTGGGTGCAAGTTGAAGGCCTGCCCCCGCCCGCGGCGCTCGCCCGCCTCGAACGCGGCGGGCTCACTCTCAGCGACGATCGCACCCTGCCCTGCCGGGCCCGCCGCCTCGATCCGCCGCCCGCGGTGCCGCCGCGCGAGCCGCCGATTCGGTTTCGCAAATCCGTGCCCGCAACCTGGCTCGCCCTCGAACTTATCGAGGGAAAGAATCGTCAGGTGCGCCGCATGACCGCCGCGGTCGGCCATCCCACGCTGCGTCTCATCCGCGCCCGCATCGGGAAATTCGCATTGGGCGAAATTCCCGCCGGCCACTGGCGCGCGCTCACCCCGCCGGAACGAGGCGCGGTATTTGCCGTCTGAACCAACCGAACCCTGCCATGTCTCTGCCCGCGCCGCGCCAAAATCGCCGGCCGCCCGACAACCGGCGCGGAATCCCCCGGCGTCACGTAACCGCGCCCGACCCGACCGGCAGTCGATGAACGACTCAGCCCTATCCGCTCCGCTTTCCCCGTCAGCCGGGCGCGACCGGTTCACGTTCGCGACTTCGCTTTTTCTGCGGCTGCTCGCCCTCGTTCACCTGGTCGCATTCGCCTCCTTTTAGAGTCAGCTCGACGGTCTGGTCGGGCCCAACGGACTGCTCCCCGCCGCGCGGTTCTTCTCCGCCGTGCACGAGCAGCTCGGCGCCTCGGCCTATTTCCAACTTCCGTCGCTATGCTGGATTTTCGGCGCAGGCACGTTCCTTCACCTCCTCTGCGGCGCTGGCGTGGTCGCCGCCGCGCTGCTTTTTGCGGGAATCGCCCCCGTTGCGTGCCTGATCTTCCTGTGGGCCGGCTATCTGTCCGTGTCCGGCGCCGGCCAGATCTTTTTCAACTTTCAGTGGGATGCCTTGCTCCTCGAGATCACGTTGCTCGCCGTTTTCGTTGCCCCGTGGAAATGCCGGCCCCTTTGGCGCCCCCACGCGCCGCCTCGCCCCGGCCGGCTCCTGCTCGGGTGGCTGTTGTTCCGCCTCATGTTCCTCGCGGGCGTCGTGAAACTGGCCAGTGGTGACGCGTCGTGGCGCGACCTGTCGGCGCTCGCGTTGCACTACGAAACCCAGCCGCTCCCAACCCCGCTGGCGTGGTTCGCCCACCAACTCCCCGCCGCGTGGCAGCGCGCCTCCTGCGCCGGGATGTTCGCCCTCGAGCTCATCGTGCCGTTTTTCCTCTTCGCCCCGCGCACGCTGCGCCACAACGCCGCGCTCCTGCTCACGGCCTTCATGGCCGCGATCGCGCTCACCGGCAACTACACCTTCTTCAATCTCCTCGCGATCGCAATCTGCCTGTTGTACCTCGACAACGCGTGGTGGAATTCCCAGTGAACCTTCCGCCTGCGTCGCGGGCCCCGCCGTCAACTGGGCGTTGCCCACCCGGCCGGCATCGCGCGCCTGCAGCGACTCGCAACCCGATGGTTCGCCGTCGGAGTGTTCGTCTACACGGGTGCCCAGGCGCTCCCCGTGCTGCTTCCCCGGTTTGGCCCGCTGCCCGGATTCGACGGCATCGCCCGCCTGGTCGCGCCCCTGCGCTCCTTCAACAACTACGGCCTCTTCGCCGTCATGACCCGCCCGCGCCCCGAACTGATTTTCGAGGGCAGCGACGATGGTCGCAGCTGGGGCGCCTATGAATTACCGCACGAACCCGGGGAACTCACCCACCGCCCCACCTGGGTCGCTCCGCATCAGCCACGACTGGACTGGCAGCTCTGGTTCGCCGCGCTCGGCTCACCGGAACAAAATCGCTGGGTCCTGGCGCTCTGCGAACACCTGCTACGCGGCACCCCGGACGTCCTCGGCCTGCTCGGCCAAAATCCCTTCGCGGAAAAGCCACCCCGCCATGTCCGGGTGATCCGCTACGAATACCATTTTACTGACGCCGCGACCCGTGCCCGCACGGGCCAGTGGTGGCGCCGCACGCCGCTCGAAATCTACCTGGGCCCCCTCTCGCTGCGCAACTGAGACTCTTCCCTTCGCCCGGGACGAATCCACTCCTGGTTCCTTGGCTTTCGCCATGATCTCCTCCTAGCTCTCCGCGAATTCCATGCCGCAACCGTCCGCCCTCGACCGCTTCCTCGATCTGCTCCGCACCGCCGTGGCCGATGGCACGCTCGTAAAACTCACGCTGGGCAAATATCGCGGCCCCGACCCCACCCTGCGGAATTTGTTTGTCCGTCCGGTCGCGCTGAAGACGGGCCCGCACCTCGCCTTTCTCTGGCGTCATGCCACGCGTGATGTGACCAAGAATCACCTTCCCGGCGCGGCCCTTGTCGCGCTCGAACCGCTCCTCGGCCACGATTTCCTCGACGCCCATCTGTTTACAACCGCGCAAAACGCGCAGCTGGAGTGCCAGCCCGACGGCACCGCGCGCCTGCGGGTGAAAGCCGCTTCGTCCCCGGCGCCCGGCACACCCGCCGCACCGACCTCGCATGACAGCGCGAAAGTCCACCCCATCCCGGCCGGCGCTCCGTGGCTCCGTGCCCTCGGAGTCACGAACGACCGGGGCCAGCCGCGCGAAGGCATGGCGGACAAATTCCGCCAGATCCAAAAGTTTACCGAACTCCTCTCCCACCTCGTGGCCGAGTCCGATTTTCCGGCCGACCGCCCACTGCAAATCGTCGATATGGGCGCCGGCAAAGGCTACCTGACCTTCGCGCTGGCCGAGTTGCTCGGCGACCGTGCCATCATCCGCGGGGTCGAGGCGCGGCCCGATCTCGTTGCCCTGTGCAACCGCATCGCCCGCGAAACCGGCTGCGGTGACCGGCTGGGATTTTCCGCCGGTGCCATCGCCGATACCCCGCTCGCCGCCTGCGATGTCCTGATCGCACTCCACGCGTGCGACACCGCCACCGATGACGCCCTCGCCCGCGGCATCGCCGCCGGCGCCCGCCTGCTGGTCGTCGCCCCGTGCTGCCAGAAGGAACTGCGCCCGCAACTCGCCGCTCCGCCCGTCCTCGCCGATGCATTGCGCCATGGCATTTTCCAAGAACGCCAGGCCGAATTCGTCACCGACGCCCTCCGCGCCCAACTGCTCGAATGGGCCGGCTACAAGACGAAGGTTTTCGAATTCATCTCCACCGAACACACCGCCAAAAATCTGATGATCGCCGGCATCAAAACCGGACCGGCCGGCGACGCCACCCTCGCGACACGCGTGTGCGATTTCGCCGCCTTCTACGGGATTCGCCAACACCGGCTGGCCACGCACCTGCAATTCCCGTTGGGCGGAACCTGAACGATGGGCCAACATTTATTTGGCCCGGATCGGCCACCGGCTTTCCTGTGAATCCATGACTTGGGACGACCTCGATTGGAGCGCACTCGACCGGCTGCGCGGCGGATTTTTGAGCGGATCAGCGGCGGCAGGGCCCTACTGGAAGGCGCCCGGCGATCTCGCGAGCTACGATTTTACCTACGGTGAACGCATCGGATGGAAGTGGGACCATGTGTTGCGCGAATTGCGACTGCGCGGCTGGCGGCCGCGATCGCGCGCCGTTTTCGACTGGGGTTGCGGCAGTGGGATCGCGGCGCGACGGGCGATCTCGTTTTTTGGCGCCGGCCATTTCGACGCGCTCACGGTCTGGGATCACTCGCCGCTTGCGACCGACTTCGCCGCCAACGCCGCCCAGAGGGAGTTTCCCACGCTGCACGTGGCCCAGGCCACGCCGGGTCTGCTCGCCGCAAACGAATCGATCGGCCTCTTGCTCGTCAGCCATGTGCTGAACGAACTCTCGCCGGAAGCATTGGCTGGACTCCGCGCCCTCGTCAGCCGGGCGGAAGCGGTGCTTTGGGTGGAGGCCGGCACGCACGACGTCAGCCGCGCACTCGGCAAATTACGCGATGAATTGAAATCGGATTTTCACGTCGTGGCTCCCTGCACCCAGCAACTCGGCTGCCCGATCCTCACCGCCGGCAACGAACGCCACTGGTGTCACTTTTTTGCGCCGCCGCCTTCCGAAATCTTCGCCGACTCCCAATGGGTCAAATTCGGCCAGCGGGCCGGGATCGACCTACGCAGCCTGCCCTACGCGTTCATCGCCCTCGATCGCGCCCGGCCCGATCCGCGCGCGGAAAACCTCTCCCGCGTGATCGGCCGGCCGGAACATTTCAAACCCTACGCCCGCGTGCTCAATTGCGACGCCAGCGGGCTGACCGAGCTCGAACTGCCCAGGCGCGCGGATCCGGGCCTTTTCAAACAGCTGGAGCGCACCAAGGCCCCGCTCGTCTATCGCTGGCGGAGGGAAGGCGAAAAAATTCTCGGCGGAGAAACTATTTCAGCCCCCGAAGCTTGAGATTGCGGTAGCTGACGGGGTCGCCGTGGTCCTGCAACACGGTGTGGTCGCGGGCTTCCTCGAGCCGGCACGGTAGAACCCTCCACGGCCGCCCGTTTCGGAGATTTTCCATTCCAAGCTCGGCTCGTTGTCGCCGAATGCTGCAGCCGCGACCAAATCGCCCGCTTTCCCCGCAACACGAGCGCCCCTCGTCCACCCGCCGCCGTCACCGGGTTGGCCAGACTGGAGCCTGCGCCAGCGGCAGGGGGTTTTACCGTCGAAAAGAGGCTCCGGGCCGAACGCTTTCTCCTTTGCCGTGAGCGCGTTGGACCCGGCGGCCCACCCCGCGGCACCCAGCAGGAGAATGATAATCGACCACCAGCATCGGAGTTTCACGCCGCCACCCCGCGCGCTGCCTTTCCGGCGTGGAAGCGCCACGCTTGACTCGAATGCGCCCCGTCTGAGATCTTTGCTGCTCTCACTGAAATCACCATGGGCCAACAACTGAACAAGCACATCAAACGCAAACGCCGCGCCGCCTATTTGAAGCGGAGGAAAGAGCGCACCAAGCTCGCCGCCAAGAAGAAGTAAGTCCGCGCCACGCGCGTTGGTTTTCCGGAGCGGCGGTCGCTGACCGCCGTTTTTGCTTTTTATCGGATCGCCGCCACGCTGCGGGCTCGTTTGCCGCATGATCAAAGTCAGTCTCATATCCCTCGGTTGCGCCAAGAATCTGGTCGATTCCGAAATCATGGTGGGCCACCTCCACCAGGCGGGCATGGCGGTCATCCCCGAGGCGGAGAACGCGGACGTCGTGATCGTCAACACGTGCTCGTTCATCGATTCGTCCAAGGAGGAGTCCATCGGTCACATCCTGGAGGTGCACCAGCACCGGGGTATGACGAAACGCCGCAAGGGCCAGAAGCTGATCGTGGCCGGCTGCATGTCGCAGCGGTTCTCGAAGGATCTTTCAGCGTCCCTGCACGATGAGGTGGACGCCTTCATCGGGCTCGACCAGGTCACGCAGGTCGCACCGATCATCGAGCAAATCTATGCCCGGGAGCGCGGCGATGCCGCGCCTGCGTCGTTTATCGAGGGGCGCTCGACGTACATTCCCGACTACGACACGCCCCGGTTCCGGCTCACTCCGAAACATTTCGCCTACATCAAAATCGCGGAGGGCTGCAATCATCCCTGCACGTTTTGCATCATTCCGCAGATTCGCGGCCGGCACCGCAGTCGCACCGTCGAGAGTGTCGTCGCGGAGGCGCGCCAGCTCGTGAAGGAGGGCGTAAGAGAGATCAATCTGATCTCTCAGGACACGACCTTCTTCGGCATGGATACGTGGGAACAGCGGCCGAATCCCCGCACGCCCGTGGATTCCTCCCGGGGCACCGCACTCACGACCCTGCTCCGGCAGCTCAACGCCATTGAGGGAGATTTCTGGATCCGGCTCCTCTACACCCATCCGGCGCACTGGAGCGACGAACTCATCCGGACGATCGCGGAATGCCCCAAGGTCGCCCGATACATCGACATTCCGTTGCAGCACATCAGCGACCACATGCTGGGATTGATGCAACGCGAGACTTCGTCGGCTTACATTCGAGATTTGATCGGCCGCATCCGCCGCGGCATTCCCGGCATCGCCATCCGCACCACGTTCATCGTGGGCTTCCCCGGCGAAACCGAGGCCGACGTCGACGAGCTGTGCGAATTCATCCGCACGACGAAATTCGAGCGCCTGGGCGTTTTCCGCTACTCTCAGGAAGACGGCACGCGCGCCGCGAAGATGGAGGGCCAGCTGCCGAAGAAGACGAAGGAAGCGCGCTGGCATCGGGTCATGGCGTTGCAAAAGGAAATCGCGGCCGAGGTGAGCCGGAGCCACGTTGGCCGCACCCTGAAAGTGCTCGTGGAGGAACCCGGCGTGGCCCGCGGAGAGGCCGATGCGCCGGACATTGACGGCCGGGTCTACGTCCCGCTCACGGTCCCGATCGGCGAATTCGCCCAGATGCGGATCACCGGTTACGAGGACTACGATCTCCTCGCGTTGCCCGTCGGCGAACAGCCCACGACGCGGAAAACCGCCAAGCAGGCGCAGTGACGGGGACGGTCGGACTCGTATCAACACCTACGCCCCAGCTACGTAAAAAATAAGTAAGTCCCTGATTTGTCGGCCCGGCCGGTCGCTCGCAGCTTCACCCCGCGATCTGCGATGCCGCCCACCGAGCTACCCAATTTCTTTCTACGCTTCCGTTTGGACGCACTTTGTTTCGCGGCGGTCATCCTGGGCGCGTGCACGCTCTGCCAGATCATCCTGCGGCGGCGGCAGGCGGAGAAAGGGTTCTGGCGCCTGACCTGCCCGATCATGGCGCTGCTGGCGATTGCCGGAATTTTCTTCGCGGAGTGGGTCGGCACGATCATCGGGCCCGTTTTTTCCGTTCCCTCCGCGGCCCTCGGCGCCCGAATGATCGCCCTGGGCGTGATGACTTTCCTCGCCGCCGTGCTGCTCTGGAGCGCCGTGATGAGCCACGAGATTCGCACACCCCTCAATGCCGTCATGGGCTTCGCGAATCTCCTGTCCGATACGAAACCCGACGAGGCACAGCGCGAGTATCTGGCAACGATCAACCGCGAAGGCCGCCGGCTCACCGCGTTGATTAGCGATATCCTCGACCTGACCAAGATCGAGGAAGGCCGGCTCGCCCTCGAACGGCTCCCGTTCGCTCCGGTGGAAACCGCGAACGAAGTGCTGCGCCTGCTAAGTCCGCAGGCGATGGAAAAGAAACTGGACCTGCGCTTCGAGGCCCAAATCGCCGGGCCGTTGCTCATCGCGGGTGACCCGCTGCGCTTCCGTCAGGTTCTGCTGAACCTGATCGACAATGCCATCAAGTTCACCGCGCAGGGATCCGTCACCCTGTTTCTCCACTGGACTCCGCCAGCGCGGGCTGAATCGCAGGGCCAGCTCGCTGTGCGGGTGCAGGACACCGGAATTGGAATTCCAGCGGAGAAGCTGAAAAATCTGTTTCAGAAATTCATGCAGGCCGACACCTCGACGACACGGCGCTACGGGGGCACCGGCCTCGGGCTGGCGATCTGTCAACGGCTCGTGGCGCTCATGAGCGGGGAAATCGCCGTTCGCAGCGAACCGGGAGAAGGCACGGAATTCTCCTTCACCATTCCCGCCGCGTCCGTCGCGCCGCCCGAGGACATGCTGGTCGCGCCCGCCGAGCCGTCCAGCCCCTCCGCACACCGACCCTGCATCCTGATCGTCGACGACGTGGACACCAATCGGTTCCTACGTGAGGTTTTCCTGACTCGCAACGGCTTCGAACCCGAATTCGCGGCTGGAGGCGCCGAGGCGATCCGGCTCGCGGGAGCCCAGAAATACGACGCGATCCTGATGGATCTGCAGATGCCGATGTTGACGGTTTCACGGCCACGCAAAGAATCCGCGTCGCCGAACCACCCGGACACCGCACTCCCATTCTCGCCCTCACCGCCTGCATCACCAAGGGAACCCGGGGAAAATGCCTCGCGATGGGCATGGACGAGTATCTGACAAAGCCGCTCGACCTGAGAAAATTCAAAGCTCTCCTCGAGCGTTTCATCGCCTCGGCCTCCCAACCTCCGACGCAGCCTCCCGCCGATCGCACGGCCGAGTAGGACACCGTGAGCCGAAGTCGGCTCCGCGAACGGCGGCGAATTACTTCCTTTCGCCCCCCGCCTGGGTCCGGTCGGTCGACTGGGTGGAGGCTTGCTTCGCGATCTCGGCGATATCGCCCGCCGGCAGCACGACAAATCCGGAACGACGTCCGTTGGCAAAATTCTGCACCGAAATGCCCAGCACGTTGCCCTGAGGATCGAACATCGGCGTACCCAGCGCCTGATCGGTCATGAGATAGAACCGCCGGGGCTTTTCGACGACCCCCATGATCTCGCTCGCCCGCACAATCGGCACCCGCTGTAAAACCTTCGGCGCCCGCGCCACGTAGAAATAACTGCCGAGCACCGCCCCGTCCGCTCCTTTTTCCAGATCGACGTGGGGAAATTCACGCTTGATCGCTCCGGCTTCCCAGTCGGGAGCCATGAAAGCCAGATCGAGATCCGCGTCCTTGAGGACGAAACGCGCCGGAACTTCCGTGCCATCCGACAGGCGCAGCTTCACCTCCTTGAAATCGGCACCGACGAGTTCTATGCGTGCTCCTCCGGGCTGCGACATCCGCATCGCCTCAAAGGCTGATTGGGGATCGACCTCGGCCAGCGACGTCACCGTCAGCCCACCGGCGGATATCACCGTCCCGTTGACATCGATCCGTTGCTCGCGTGGCGACCCTTCCCGATCGCCCATTTTCATTTTCAATGTCACGACCAGCTCCACGCCGACGATCGCATCCGCATACCGTTTGACCAAAGCACGGCCCGCCGCCGCCTCGGTTTCCGGTCGCGCGCGCAAGAGCGCGCTCGGCCACGTCAGCGTAAAGGCAGTCGCGAAAAATAACGTGCAGGCGCGGTTCATGGCTTTGATTTGATCGGCTTGAGGTTGATTTCGACGAAAAGGTTTTGGCCCCGGCGCTTCACCAGGAGCACCCACCAGGTCTGGCCGCTTCCGGACGCCCGCTCCCGTGCCTGCTTGAGGTCTGCGACATTCACGGTGCGCGCCCCACCGGCCGTTTCGATCACGTCGTCGCTGCGCAAACCGGCAAGGGCCGCCCAGCCCGCGGGCACCGCGCTCTCCACTAACACGCCCGTGGTCTCCGCTGGCAGTTGCAAGCGCACGCGATCGTCGAACGCGATATCCCGCGCCGAAAATTCCAGATCCCGGTCCTCCCACCACGGCATCTCCGTGGTGGGCGTCGGCTGCTCTTCCAGCTTTACCGCCACCTCCACTTTCCGGCCTTCGCGCCAGATCGAAAATACCGCCGGTGCACCGGATTTATACTGCCGGATCTGCCGCGAGAGCACATCGGAATCCTCGGGCCGGCGCGCCGTCACCTCCGCACCATCGAGCGCCAGGACAACGTCACCCACCTTGAGTCCGGCCTTGTCGGCCTCGGTCTCCGGATAGATGCGCGTCAGCCGTGCGCCGCCCTCCGCCTTGATCCCCAACCGGGCCGCCAGCTTCGGCGTCAACGGTTGCGAGGCCGCCCCGAGCCACGCTTTCCGCGCCAGCTGCGGCGGATTACGCTCGTGGCTTTCCTGGAGCTCGACGACGGAATTCAACACCGCGCCGTCCCGCCGGATGCTCGCGAGCACCGCGCGCTTGTTATTCCGCGCGCCGGCCATGAGCGTTTCCGTCAGCACCCGCAGTTCCTGCACGTTTCCAACCGGCTTCCCGTCAACTGCGATCAGTACATCCTGACGCCGCAAGGTGGGTTCGGCCTGACCGCAGGGGCCGGCCGGCCGGATGTTTTCCAACCAGACGCCGCGGCCGCTGGGCAGGCGCTCGTCACGCACGACATTCGACGTGAGATCGCGCACCACGGCACCCCAACTCCGCAACTCGACGTCGTCGGCCTGCGCGGCCTCACGGGGCGCCAGTTTGAAACGCACCTTCTGCTTCGCGCCGGCACGGACAAACTCGACCTCGAAATCGTGCTCCGGCAGCTGGCTCGCCTCGAGCCGGTTGAAGTGCGCCACGGCTTTTTCCTCCGCCCCCTCGATCGCCCGACCATCGCACGCCACCACGAGATCGCCCGGCTGCAAACCCGCCCCGGCCGCAGGCGAGGCCCTGGCAACATCGGCGACGACCACCCCTGTGCCGTGGCCTTCGGCTTCAAGCCGCGGCTGGACCGTGAGACCCGACCAGCCGCGAATCACCCGGCCCTGCCGGACGATTCGGTCGACCACGATGCGCGCAAGGTTGCCCGGGATCGCCCCGCTGAGATTGAACACGCCGATTTCGTTGATGCCGACGATCTCGCCCCCGGCGTTGACCAGCGGCCCGCCACTGTTACCGCCGAAAATCCGTGCATCGTGCAGAATCCAACGCACGAGCGTGCCCACATCCTCGCCCCGCAGGATCATCTTGCCCGCCGTCTGTTCCGGGAGGACCAGCGAGGGATTCGACACGATGCCGCGCGTCACGGATTGCGAGAGAAAGCCCGGGCTGCCCAACGCGAACACGGGATCGCCCGCGAGCAACTGGTCGGAGTCGCCGAATCGGGCGACAACCAGCGGCAACGCGCCGGACTGCCGCTGCGCCAGGTCGAGCTGCAACACCGCGAGATCGGTCAGGGCATCCTCGCCCACCCGCTTGGCATCGACGTGCGACCCGTCGAACAAATAACACCGGAAGTAATCCCCGTCCTCCGTGACATGACAGTTCGTCACGACGTGACCCTCGGCCGAAATAATCACGCCGCTTCCTCCGGTCCACTGTTTCGTCAGCCGGCCGTCGCTGGGTCGCAGCCGGATCGCCTCGATCCGCACGATGGACGGAAACGTTCGCGCTAACATCGGGTCCTGGGTGGGCGGAGCTGTAACGGCAGTCGCGGCGCGGAGCGCCACGAACCGGCCCGCGCTCATCGCCAGCAGGTAAAACATCCAACCCCGCACCCAACCGCGCCAAGTTCGACGGGACGAAAAATTCATAGGGGTAAGGTCTCGGAGCGAGGCAATCTGCCTGCCTGACGCAAGCGGCAAAACCATCCGGGGTGGCCCCGCCCACTCAAGCGCGCCCCAAACTCACCGCCGTGCGGCCGCGACGTAGTTCCCGATGATACCGTCAAAACTGCCGTTCGTAAAAAATGCCACGACCGCCGGCGTACGGCTCCGCGCCGGCAGCGTGTTGGCCACGAGCTGGTCGAGCAGCGCGGCATTCGTCGCCGCGCGGTGCGCTCCGATGCCCTGTGCTTCGAGTTGCTCGGTGACCGCCTCGGCATCGAAGCGCTCCTCGGCGCTCAATTTTTCCATCCGGTTCACGGCGCCGAGGTAAACTTCATCGGCCTGCGCAAGGGCGCGCATGAAACCGGCCTGCAGCGTCTTGGTGCGTGCGGTGTTGCTGCGGGGTTCGAACACCGCGACCAGGTGCGCCCCGGGAAACCGGGCCCGGAACGAATGCAGGGTTTCCGCGAGTGCCGTCGGATGATGCGCGAAGTCCTCGATCACCGTGAGCGGCGGCGACTGCCAGAGGATTTCCTGCCGGCGTTTCACCCCGCGAAACCGTGCGAGCGCCGCCAGCGGAAGCTGCGTCGGATCATCGGGGTCGAGCGCCAAGCCCGCGACCACGGCCGCCATCGCCGCGTTGCGCGCGTTGTAAAGCCCGGGGAGCGACCAGGCGATGCGCGCCCAGGGTCGGCCGCGCCACGCCAGGGAAAACTCCGCTCCGCGCGCCGACTCGGAAAAATCGCCGATGTGCGCATCGCTGGTCTCGGCGGTGCCAACCCGCACGACGCGCGTCCAGCCCATCGGCCCGAGCGCGCGCAGATTGGCGTCGTCGGCGTTCATCACGATGAATCCCTGGCGCGGGACGATGCGCGCGAGGTGGCTGAACGTCCGCTGCACGTCCGCGAGGTCGCGAAAAATATCCGCGTGGTCGAACTCGAGATTGTTGATCGCGGCGATCCACGGCGCGTAGTGGATGAACTTGCTGCGCTTGTCGAAAAACGCGCTGTCGTATTCGTCGCCCTCGATCACGAAGGGATCGGCCACGGTGCCCAGATGGCTGCCCACGGGTGGATCCTGCGGCACGCCGCCGATCAAGAACCCCGGATCGCGGCCGGCCTCCCGCAGCAGAAACGCGGTCAGCGCCGTCGTGGTGGTCTTCCCGTGCGTGCCGGCGATGACGAGGTTACGCCGGCCCTTGAGCACGAAGTCGTGAAGCAGCGCCGGCAGGGAGGTGAAGGCCAGCCGGCGGGTATCGAGCAGCCATTCCACCTCGAGATTGCCGCGGGACATGGCATTGCCGATCACCACGAGATCGGGCGCGAGCTGCTCGAGCCGGACGGGATCGTAGCCTTCGTGCAAGGCGATGCCGGCCACCGCGAGCACGGTGCTCATTGGCGGATAGACGCCCATGTCCGCACCGAGGACTTCGTGGCCGGCGGCGCGCGCCAGCAACGCGGCGTTGCCCATCGCCGTGCCGCAAATCCCCATGAAATAGATCCTCATCTTTGTTTTAATTGATCAGCTCTGCGCCTGGTTTCAGGAATTCGTCCCGCGAAGGCCGGATCGAAAATAATCCGCCGCCGACAGCGTGCACAAACCCAGCGACCGGGGAAGCGCCTTCTCGCAGAACGTGTCCGCCACCCCATTCACCACTGCCCAACGCCGAAAGGGGCACTCTACCGCGAACCGCTTTGGGTATTTTCAACGCTGCCGAAGTCCCGCCACCAACTCCCGGGCCTTGCTCACGATCTTGTCTTCCAAGCCGGCCGCCCACGGACTCGGATGCCCATAGACGATCATGGAGCGGGCGCCTTCATACCCTCCCTCCTTCAGAACCCGCTCGGACGGGATGTAGGCCATCACGTCGTTGGAGTAGCCCGCCACCCATGTGCCGGCTCCGAGTTCACGCTTCAGGCGGAGCGAATAGTCGGCCACCACCTCCCCGCCGAGGGCCACCCACGTGAGATCCCGACCAAGTTGCCAGACTTGCACGGGATAGGCGTGCGCCGGGGGAAGCTGCCCGCGTTGATCCAAAATTCCCAGCAGATGCCGCGCGCGCAGCCGCGTGTACTGTCCACCGGATTCGTAGGCCGATGCGGCCGGCCGCCGACCCTCCGCTTCGGCGATCAACTCGGCGCGGGTGGGCACGCGCTGATACGGAAGATCGATCACCGCATAGGCGGATTCGCCTTGTCCAACGATCGGATTCATTGGCGCCGTCAGAACTTCGTCGACCGTGTCGGCCAGTCGTTCCCCATAGCTCCGGGCGAGGGCGAGAGTGCTCCGCGGGAGCGGATTGGTATCCGCCCCGCAGCCGGCAAAAAACAGCGCCGTCGCGCGTGTATGCCGGCGCTCGAGCGCTGCTTGGGCGTAGCCGGAATAGTCTCCGTTCCACGCCGATGTCTGCAGCACCGTGGCGTGACACGCATATCCGAACACCACCGCCTTGATTTCGCCGTCGAAGGCGGTGACCCGAAGCACGGGCACGTCCGGATCGACGGGCCCCCTCAGCCGCCCCGCGGCGCGCAACGCCGGCACCTCGGGCTCGGGGTTGTTGCGCCGGTTGACGCCCAACGTCGTCCAACCCCGGCCCCAGCTCAGATTCGCCGGCGCCAGGTGCGCGAGCGCTTCGTGACCGATCCGAATCATCGTCTGCTCCAGATGCTCCCGGAATCGGGTGACCATGGCGCGATCCTGCGCCGGGATTTCATAGACCGCGGGAAGGTAGCCTTCGACCACGGGGCCAGAATGGTTGTGCGAAACATTGACCAGGACGCTGGACCGCGGGATGCCGCGGGTGCGTAAAAGTTCGCCCGCCACCACGGCGGAAACGGCGGCTGTAATCCCGCAGAGATCGGCGGTGAATAACACGAACCGCCGGCCGGCGGAGTCCTCGAGCGCGAGCGCCTTGACCCAAATCTCGCCGGTTTTCTCGACGGTGGGACGATCCCGGGCATAGCCGGCCATCCACATCGGACCATCCGGAGTAAGGTTGGCTTTCGCGGCCCCTGCCTTCCAATTCTCAGCGCCCCAAGCGGACGAGAGTGCGAGGCCAACCGAAATTCCACAGAGAAATAAAACGCGCCGCCAACGGGCGACCAAAAGTGTTATCATGATGCGAGAGGGGTTGGAAGTAGCGCCGCCACCCTAGCGGCCCGGGCATACGCGACAAGGAAAGAGCCGGCGGAACGCCCGGCTGTCGGGCACGACCGGTCGAATGGCGTGAAGGCTAAAACCAGCGGGGCTCCACCGCGATCGGGCAGGGCGGCCGGAACTCAGCGGTGGCAAAGGCTCATGAACTGCAGACGGGTTTTCACCCCCGATTTTTGCAGGAGATGCCGGATGTGGGTTTTGACCGTCGGCATCGCGACTTTCAGTCGCTCGACGATTTCCGCGGCTGACGCCCCTTCCAGCACCAGGCGGGCGACCTCGACTTCGCGGGCCGAGAAACGGTGCTGCTCCGCGAGCCGTTCGAGCGAAGGCAACCGCCGCGCGTGACTCCGCTTCTGCGAACTCGTCAGCAACACGTAGGGGATCGCACCCAGGGTGTTCTGGAACGCCAGATACCGCACCGTGCCCTCCAGCGTTTCGACCGGATTCACCTTCTGTTCGAGGAAAACGACGGGGCCGTGCGAAACCACCAGCCGCGCCGCGGGCGAAAGCGAATTGCGCTGGTAGGCGGCAAAAGCCTCGTCACATGCCTGCTGCCAGACCGCGGGCAAAAGCGTCAGCTTGGGCAGATTAACCTGAGCAACGGCCTCCGCCCCCCGGGTCCACACCAGCATGTGGGTGCGGAAAAGTTTGTTTTCCAAAATCGGGCGGCGCCGCTGGTCGAGCACACACAATCCGTCGGGATGAAGGTCGCACACGAGCTTGAACAACCCGCCGAAAAATTCCTGCTCCTGCTGGCGGGCGAGCGCGACGAAGCAACGGTCGACCTGCCGCCCGACCTCCGCGAGCATCTCCAGTTCGGGCGGGGAAAAATCCGCGCGGTCGGCGCCCCGATAGACGAAAAGGGTGAAGCCCGCCTGACGACCGCGCGAAAACTGAATGACTCGCCACCGGGCCGATGCCACCGGTGCGAGATCCGCCGCCAGGTCGTTCAACCGTTGCACCGCATCCGTTTCGCCGATGAACCGATCCCAGCCTTCACGGGCCGCCTGGCGGAGCAGCGGGGCATCCGGCTTAGTATTGTGCGCGATGAAAAGATGCCGGCCGCCGGCACTGAAGCTCGGCGGGAACAGGCAGGCCCAGGCGGCGAGATCGAACAACTCGAGCAGAGCCTTGAGCCCCTGTTCATAGTTCGTGAGGGAGGATTGGAGCGCGAGGCCCAACAGGTGTTCGAGAACCAGTCCGGAGAACGCGGGAGCTGGACGCGTTTCGTTCATGCCTGACTTCAAATTGACGCCCGCGCGCGCCACAGACTGATAATCCACCGCCAGACCCTCTGCCCGTAGGTCGCCGCG
>SIBR01000054.1 GCA_009695065.1 Opitutus sp.
TCCTGTCGGCCGAGGGAAAACCATTGCCCGCAGAAGCGATCGAAGGAAGCAGCCTCCTTACTTCGGACAACGTCCATTGGGTACTTCGGCTCAGCGGACCGGCCCTCTCCGCCCGCGAGCTGCGAGTTCGCTTCGCGATGAAAAACGCCCGCCTCTACAGCCTATCGAGCGCGGAAGGACCCGGAGCGGCCATCCAACCGGGTAGGTAAATCAAATCAGCACGGCATCCTGCGAACCACGAGCTGACCCGTCCGTGGCAGGTTACCGGCGGAGACCACTGCAATACAATTTGCCGAGCCCCGCCGCAGTCTCACAGTTCCAGTAGACTAGCCTTCCACCAACCCCGTTTGCCTTCGGCCATGCACTCCCTTCACCGCCGCCTTTGCCCGACCCCGCGTCTTGCCGCGTTCGCCCTGCTTTCCCTCGCTTCGCTCCCGGCCCAAACCGCTCCGTCCACGCCTGCCGCCACGGCCAGTGGACCCCACAAGGAGGACGAAGTCGTCACCCTCGCCCCTTTCGAGGTCCTCTCCGACAAGGGCACCCGCGGTTATGGCACCACGAACGCGATGGGCGCGACGCGGGTGAACGCCCCGATCGAGAACACGCCCCAGTCGATCATCTCCCTCAACCAGGAGTTCATGAAGGACGTCAAACCTGCCTCGTTCATGGAGGCGCTCCGCTTCGTGAGCGGCGTGACCAAGGGGTCGGGCGGCGAATACGGCGGCGATGTGACGCTGCGCGGCGTCACGAGTGAGGCGATTGGCTACCGCGACGGCATCGCCGACCGGCTGTCGACCTCGGCGGCGGGCCTCGCCACCGTGCCCGACCCGATCGAAGTGGAGCGGCTCGAAGTCATCAAGGGGCCGGCGGGCGCGCTCTATGGGTCGCACTCCTTCGGCGGCTTGATCAACCGCGTGTCGAAACGTCCCCTCGCGACGCGCCGCACCGAGATTGGCGCCGGCTACACGTCGTATGCCGACTCCGAAAGCTATTCCCGCGGTACGCTCGATACCACGGGGCCGATCGACACGGGGAAGAAATTTCTCTATCGCTTGGTGTCCTCCTACCAAGACGGCACCAACCACATGCACGGTCGCTTTGGGAAATCGCTCGTGATCGGCACGCTGGAGTTTCGCCCGGATGCCGCGACGGCCGCCTGGGTGCGTTCGCGCTACAGCGACGACCGCACCACCGCCGTGCAGGATCTGTGGACCGACAGCCAGCGCAACATGCCCTTCGGCCACCTGCCGCGCAATCCGTGGATCGGCAATTATTACAACGACGACCAGGTGGACAAGGTGATCGCCAAGGCGCAGGAATTTGGCATCACCCGGGCGTTCTCCGCTCTGGGCACGCCGTGGAGCGCCCGCCTGCTCGTGCGCCGCAACGAGGTGTCCGGATCCCGGCGCACCTACATCGATTCCGGCAACATTTTTTTCCGGAACGGGGTCGCCCTCAAAGTCGGCACGGCCGACATGACGACGAACAATGCGACGTGGGCGCAGGCGACGGCGGCCGGGTTCGACGACCTGCGGGAAAATATCCTGCGCCGCGACATCCGCAATGGCGACAGCCGGGCGACCTCGTTCAATTTCGACCTGACCGGCACCTTCAAACTGGGCCCGACCGAGCACACCCTGTTGTTGTATGCGGGCAAGGCGGACGACGAGACGTTGGGCCGCCGCTTCCGGGAAAACTGGATCGCGGCCAAGCCGAGCTTGTACCGCCGCACCAGCGTGCCACCGGAAACCGTCCTCGACGGCCGGCCCCAGACCCTCGCCAACGAATGGACGACGACCAAGACCTCCTACACCAATCACGCGGTCCAGGATAACATCGCACTCCTGCGCGGGAAATTGATTCTCGTGGGCGGCGTCCGCTATGATTCCGGCGAAACGAAAGTCTTCGACCACCTGGTGAACCGGGCCCTCGCGCCGGTCAAAGTGACCCATTGGACGCCCACCTACGGAGTGGTAGGCAAGCCGGTGAAGGGGGTTTCGATCTTCGGACTGCATTCGGAAACATTTCAGCCGCAGGGCGGCGTCAACCAGGCCGGCGAACGGCTGCGCCCCCTCCTTGGCGTGGACAACGAAGTCGGCTTGAAACTCGACCTGTTTCGCGAGCGCGTCGTGATGACCGCGTCGCATTTCAACATGTCGCAGGAAAACGCGTTCCTGAAGATCATTCATCCCGACGGCACGTTTGATTTCACCCAAGTGCCGAGCAGTTCCACCCGCGGCTGGGAGATGGACCTCGCGACCCAGCCCATCGACCACCTGACCATGATGGTGGGCTATCAGTGGCTTCAGGCCAGGACGCAAAGCGGGCTGTCCATCGCCAATGTCCCGCAGGGCGGCACCTACAAGGGGTTGATGAAATATTCGATCAGCCAGGGCCCGCTGAAAAACCTTTCGCTCGGCCTGTCGTACGAGTTTGTGAACGATCGCCGCGCCGGTGATGCCAACAACACCTATTTCCTGCCCGGTTATCAGCTGGTGGGACTCCTGGGCTACTACACCTGGCGGTCGTGGCGATTCCAGGTGAACGTCGAAAACTTGAACGACGTCTGGTTTGTCGCCGGCTCCACCTCGCAGCAGTTCATGCGCAGCGGCGCGCCGCGCAACTTCCGGTTCAGCTCCACCTATACCTTTTGAGGGCGATGGCGCGCGCATGACTCCACGCCGCGCCATGAAGTCTTCGGCGAAGAAGGTGCGTTTGGGTCTGGTGGGCCTTGGTTGGGGCGACCGCGTCGCCTTCGCCATCCGCGACGTGCCAGATGCCACGCTGGCCGCGTGCCACGCACGCACCCCGGGGGCCCGCGAGGCGTTCGCGGCCCGGCATGGCGTGGGCGCCTGCGCGACCTTCGGCGGGATGATCGCCGACGATTCGCTCGATGGCATCATCATCATGACACCGAATGGCACCCACGGCGAACTGGCCATGGCCGCGATGCGGGCGGGGCGACACGTGCTGGTGACCAAACCGATCGCGACCACACTGGCCGACGCAGCAGCAATGATCCGGACCGCCCGGGAAACCGGCCGGGTTCTGGCGGTGGGCCATCAGAGTCGGCGGCATCCGGCGATGCGGGCGCTCAAGCGACTGATTGATGATGGACAATTGGGGACCGTGAAGATGATCGAGGGCAATACGTCGTCGCCCACCGGCCTGAACGTGGTTCCTGCCGATTGGCGGGCGCAAGCGGCGGAGTGTCCGGGCGGACCGCTGATCCAACTCGGCATCCATTACGTGGATAATTTTCAGCATTTCTTCGGGCCGGTCCGGACGGTGTCGGCGTGGCTGGGCAAAACGGGTTGCGGGGCCGTAGAACCCGACACGGCCACGCTCTGCCTTAATTTTGCTTCCGGAACCGCCGGCTACCTTGGGAGCAGCTACGTGACGGCCAAAGCCCGCTGGATCCGTGTCTCCGGTGAAACCGGTTCGGCGCTCTTCCGTGACGATGGCGGCCTGCAACTTCTCCGGCCGTCCGGGGAGACGATGCTGTCGCCTCCCGTGGCCGACTTCGACACGGTGTTGCGGCAAATGCTCGCCGAGGAGGTGGCCGATTTCGTCGCATGCCTCCGGACCGGAAAGGAACCCGAGATCAGCGGCGCGGCGGCGGCGCGAAATCTGGCCGTGGTGCTGGCAGCGGTGGAATCGCACCGACGGGCCCGGCCGGTGGCCGTGGAGGAATTGCTGCGGGCCGCAGGACTTTGACCATGAGCGTTGGAATGTCCGCCAGCGAGGTCCGCGCTCACTTGGACGGTTTTTGCATGCGCACGGAACGGGCGGGACGATTTTTTGGCGACGCGATGCCGGACTATTACGATGTCGCGACGGGCCGCTGGTTGATGAACGGCGGTTGGACGGAAGGCTTCTGGCCGGGCCTGTTGTGGCGTTTGCATCTGCACTCACCAAACGCGGGCCTGGCCGAGCAGGCCCGCCGGGCCACGCGATGGGTGGCGCGGGTCAAGGCGGACGTGGACGACCACGATTTGGGTTTCCTCTTCGAACCCTCGTGCGTGCTCGAGCACGAAGCGACCGGGAATGTCGAAATGCTGCCGGCCGCGCTCGCCGCCGCGGAACGGCTCGCGGCGCGCTATTTGCCGGCGGGACACTACATCCCCGCCCATGGCGCGCTGGACGGTCCACAGGCCGGGTTTGCGATCATCGACACGGTGATGAATCTGCCGCTGCTCCTTTGGGCGGCGCGTCACACGGGCGACAAGCGATTTGCCGACATCGCGACCGAAACCGCGCGCACCATTGCCCGTGAACACATCAGGCCGGGCGGTTCGTCCTGTCAGGTGCTGTGGCTGGATCCGGCCACGGGTCGCACCGTTAAGCGAGAGGCCATCATGGCGGTGAACGTGGATTCGTGCTGGGCTCGCGGGCAGGCGTGGGGCATGCTCGGGTTTGCGAGACTGCATCAGCTCACGGGTGAGATTGGTTTCAAACAAGTGGCGGAAAAACTGGCGGGATATTTTCTGTCCCGGGTACCGTCCGACGGCGTGGTGTTTCACGACTTGGACGACCCGACGGCACCCGACGTGCCCAAGGACACCTCCGCTCAAGCGATTGCGGCGGGTGGACTGGTCACGCTGGCGCAATGCACGCCGGGCAAAGAAAGCGTCCGCTGGCGCACGTCGGCGGAGCAGTTGCTCAAGCCCTTGCTCGACCATCATCTGGTACCCGAGAATCCGTCCGACGCAGCGCCGCGCGGGTTGCTCGGGCACGGCTGCAAATCTTTGCGCAAGAATCAGGGCGTCGTCAGCGAGATCATCTTTGGCGACTATTATTTCGTGGACGCGCTGACGCGCTGGCTACGCCTTGGCTCAGGTTGAAAGTTTCGCCGGCGGCGAGATGTTGAGCGAACGGGCCAGAGCTGAGATCTCCTCCCACACTCCGGGTGAAACCGGCACCCCGCTGATCTCGCGCTCGCGGCGGTGACGGAATTCGATTTCACCCGGCAAGAGCACTTCGCTGAAACCCTCGGCTGGGGCAGATTTTTTGATCTGGTCGAGCAGTTCACTCACGGTCCGGTGAAAGTCGGGCAGCGGAGTAAAGTTTTCCACCGACCACGCCAGGATCAGCGCGGGATTGCCCATTCGGTAACCAGCCTGGCAAATCGGCATGGAGCCGGCGAGCGTGGTGGCGAGGATCTCGATCATCAGCATCAGCGCGGAACCTTTGTGGGCGCCAAAAGGCAACAGCGCACCGCCCGCGTAGAAGTCGTCCGGACTGCGCGTGGGACGACCTTCGCGATCAATGAGGCAGCCGGCCGGCAAAGCGGTCCCGTTCGCCTGCGCCACGGCCACCCGGCCCTCGGGCACGGCCGAGGTCGCGAAATCCAGCACGAGCGGCGGGTGTGGCGCGGGCGTGGGCACGGCCAGCGCGATGGGATTCGTCCCGAGCAGTCGCTCCCGGCTGCCATGCAACGCGACCGATCCGCCACGGTTGCCGCCCGCCGCGATGACGAGCCCGGCCAGCCCGGTGGCGGCCAGGTTCTCGGCGTACTCGCCGAGCCGGCCGATGTGATGAGCCCGGCTCACCGCCACGCCGGCCTGGCCATGTTCCGCGCATATTTCCCTCGCGAGTTGCGTGCCGAAGTGCGCCGCGACCTGCCCGAAACCCCGCCGCCGTCCACGACCGCGTTGGCCCCATGGCGTTGGGCCACCACGGGACGCGCCCCAGGCTGCATCGTGCCATCGCGGATCCGCCCGATGTAGCGCGGCAAACGCATGAGGCCGTGCGACTCGATGCCGCACAGATCGGCCTTGATGAGCGAAGTGGCCACAACCACGGCCAGATCGTCCGGGGTGCCGGCCGCGGTCAAAAGAGCCTGGCCGAAACCCGTCAAATCTTTTTGATGAAAGCGAGGCATGGATGGAGGGGAAAAATCATTTTCGTCGTCTCGTTCGCGGTCGCCAAACGCCCCCGAGTGGTTTCCCGCGCGGACCACGCTGGCCTCCTTGAAGTAAGCTGGCCGCCGCGATCAGCTGGGGGACAATGAGCTCCCAACGATCCGTCGGCATCGGCTTGATCGGCGCCGGTGCGATGGCGAAGGCCTATGCCGAATGCCTTCAGCGCTACACGGCGGGCGCCCGGCTGGTGGCGGTTGGCGGCGGCAAGCGGGCGGGCGCGCTGGCGGAGGCGTATGGCGTACCGGCGGTTTCGTCGGTTGACGAGCTGCTGCAAAAAGCCGGGGTGGACGCGGTCATTATCGCCACGCCGGAAATGCGGCATGGCGAGCAGACCCTGCTGGCGGCGGCAGCCGGCAAACACGTGCTCGTGGAGAAACCGATGGCCCCGACCGTGGCCGAGTGTGACGACATGATCGCCGCCTGCACCCGTGCCGGCGTGCAACTCATGGTGGTGAAGCACTGGCGATTCCGCGGCGTGCATACCCGGGCGCGGGTCATGCTGGCCGACGGCAGCCTCGGCGCGCTTCGCACGATCCGCAATTGGACGCTGAGTCCCCGGGCGTCCTCGCTCGCCACCGTGGCGAAGAAACCCTTCTACCTCGATCCGGCGGGAGGCGGGCTCTTGATGGGCTGGGCCGTGCACAATCTCGACTGGGTCCGCTGTCTCGCCGGGGCGGAACCGCGCAGCGTGACAGCAACCATGACCGCGGCCGCCGCGCCGCTGCCGGAAGGGGAGCTTGAAGCGAAGATCACTTTTGCCAACGGCGTCGAAGCCAGCGTGCGAATCGCGATCGATCTGCCGGAGGACCCGGGATCGGATCAGGTTTTCCGCACGAGTGTCGTGACGGAGCGCGGTGCACTCGATCTCAACGGTTATGGGCAACTGCGTGCGAGCGACGGGCAGGGTGACAAAATTCTCTGGACCCAGCCGGCCTTTGACCCCCGTGATCCGGCCGACCCGCGCCGCCTCGAAGCCTACGCCGCGATGTTACAAGGGTTCATCGACTGCATCCGCCTTGGTACGCCGCCGCCGGTGTCCGGACACGACGGCCGGATGGCCGTCGCCTTGTTTCAGGCGGCGCGCGAAGCGGCGAAGTCAGCCCGGCCGGTGCTCTTTGCTTAACCCGAATTCTGCCATTGCCGGTGTGGCCGCTTCGCAAGAAGCGGGATTTTTTCGGTGTTCCACCAGTCTTCGGTCCCTGCCCTCCCGGGCAGGGCTACGACAAGCCACCCAAGCTCAGAATCGAACTCACGAGCCTGCGCTCTCACTCCAGCCGCCAGCGGACCACGCCCATGTGGTAGCCGGGGAATTCCCGGGCTCCATTGGCGTAATAGGCTGTGACGATCGTGCCGTCCCGCAGCTGCACGCTGGACGGATAGCCCGAGTCCCGGCTGAGAAATCCGCCAGCGAACCGAAATTCCGGACTCCAGTTGAGCCCGCCATCGGTACTGAGCATGGCGTTCACGCCAAAATCGGGGCCGCGGCGATCACCATAGACAAGGAGGATACGACCGTCGGCCAGTTTGAGGAGATCGCCGGGATGCTCGTTCGGCGAGGTGAGCCGGCCGTGCTTGCGCCAGGTCCGCGCGTCGTCGTCGGAAACATAGATATCCATGCCGTGCGCCCCACGGCCATTCAACGTCCCCAAGTTTCGCGCCGCCGCGAGCCAGCGGTTGCCTCCGACGTGGAGAAGATCGGTTTCGTTGACTTCAGGTTTGCCGATCGTCGCGGTGATCGACCACGTGGCGCCGTTATCAACGCTGGAAACGATGTAACCGGTGTCGGAGCGCGGCGGCGGCAGGCCGCGGCCAAAGGCATAAGCGGCGACGCGGAGAACTCCCTCGTCACCCCGCTCGATGTTTCCAAAAGGAATCAGGGACTTGCCGGACTCCGGAGCCTCCGGAAACCGTCCAATTTGCTTCCAGGTCTTTCCGCCGTCCGCGGAACGCGTGACCACGGGAACAAGCGGCGTGTCCGTTTTCGCCCCGGAGGCCGCCGCGTAATTCCAACCGCTGGTGGCGACGAGAAGGTCACCGTTCCCGGCCACCCCCAGCGCGTGATTGAACCAGGCGGAGTTACCCTCGTGGTTTGTGGCATTGCCCCGGCGTTGCCAGGTGACGCCACCATCATTGCTGGCCCAGCAAGCGACGTCGCCCGGTAACAAGCCATGGGAAGGCTGGTTGTAGAGCGCAGCGATGAGGGTGCCATCCTTCAGCAAAGTGAGCTTCGGCCAGGCGCAGACGTTTTCCACCGCCAGGCGCTGGGACAGGATGGAAACAGCGGGTGCGGCCGGCGCGGGCGTAGACTGGTAGGACATCAGGCGCCATTGCGGCCCCTGCTTCGCATACACGGCGGTGGCGGTCATCAGGCGAACGTTGGCGGCGCCGGTGAGGCCCTGCCCGGTGAGTTGCACGCGGCCCTGCACAATGGCCGAGCCGGACTCAATGAGCCGAACCTCCGGCGGAAATTCGTACCGCATGGCGAGATAGCGCAACTCACCGCGGCTGAGCAGCGCGAGGTAGTCTTCGCCCGATTGCACCCGTCCGCTGCCGTGGGTGTAAACGCATTCCGGATGAATGATGCTCCGCAGCAGGGCGACGTCTCCGGTTACGAGCGCACGCATGCGCTCCTCGTCCGTTCGCCGGACTTCCGTTTCGAGGTCGGCCGGCGCCGCCCTGCCCGCGGCGACCAGGCCCAGGCAAAGGGGAAACAAACGTCGGTAAGTCGTAAAACGGCCGATCATTTTCGTCCTTGGGCCAGGGTGTCGTGGCCGTCGGTCAGCCACTCGAGGGTGAAGCGGGTGGCGCTGACCGTCGTGCCGGTGGCGTTCTCGTAAACGATCATAACCGTGCCGTCCGGCAGCAGGTCCATGTTGCTGTAGCCAAAGGAGCCCGAAACGAGCTGCTTCTTGATCGGCCACGACCGGCCTTCGTCGTAGCTCAGAAGAATTGTACCGTTCGCCCGCAAGGCCGAGCCGATCTTTTCATCGCCGCGCGGAATCCGATTGGGAAAGCTAAAAAGCAGACGCGGCGTGCAGGTTGGGTCCGTCCGTGGAAGCGAAAACCGCAGCAGACCCGAACTGGTTTCGATGTAGTTGGGGATGCCAGACGTGTCGGGTTGCGGCCGCGTCCAGGTTACACCGCCATCGGAACTGAAGGAAACCGTGCGGCCGGCGACGGACATGCCGGATGACTCGGGCGGGGATCCGCGGGCATTGATCATCAGCCGGCCATCGGCGAGTTCGGCGAGGCTGACCTCGCTGGAGCCGTAATCCCCCAACGGGACGATGCCGGGGACAAACCACGTCTTCCCGCCGTCGTCGCTCGCCAAGACGCCGTCGCCATAGCCGCGCTTCGCCCGCGGCGTGATGACGCGGTCCTTGATGTAGAAAAGCGGGACGATGATTCGATTGGGGAAACGGGGATGCCCCGGTGACAGCTGAATGGAGCGGCCCGGACCGAAAAAGACCAATTGCCGCCCGAAGAGATCGGGATTGTCGCCCGCGAATCCCGCCGGCGCCCGACCGGCGCGGAGGTCGGCCTGAAGCTTTTGATCCGCTGCGTAGAGCAGGCCGGTGATATCGTGCGGCGCGGACCAGGTCGCGCCGTCGTCATCGCTCGTTCGATAGGAATTGGTCGTGGTCGTGTCGGCCAGGCCCTTGTCGCGGAGCGCGGTGAAAAAAAAGACGCGGCCGCTGACGCGATCTTGAACCAACGTCGCGAGCACGTAGTTCTCGATTCCTTGGGCGCGTTCGATGAAAAACGTGTTCGACCAGGTCCGGCCGCCATCGAGGCTGCGCTTGATGGCAATATCCACCTTGCCGCCGTCGCCCCGCCGCTCCCGCGCTTCGGCGTAGGCGATGACGACACCGCTCTTTGTCACGAGCAGGCCGGGAATCGTATAGACGGCTTTGCCGCTCTCGCCTCCGGTCCACACCGTGGCCGTTTCGGGTGCCGCGCCGGCAGCGACGGTGGCGAATAGAATGCTGACTCGGAAGAACGGTAATAGCAGGAATTTCATGGAAGGGTGGCGGAATTGGAAAGGCGGTCGGATGACGGTCGATTGACATAGCCCGCGGCCTGCAGGGCCTGAAACCAGCGCGCCGCCATTTTGGCCATGCCTGACGGGCTGGGATGAACACCGTCGGCCAACAAATCCTCTTCTGCGCTGAGGGCGCGTTTCATCTCCACCAGCGTCACGCGATGCCCGGTGGCCTGCTGTGCGGCCACGATCGCGGGAAGACTCGCGTTGTAAGCGTCGACCTGGTCCCAGTCAGCACGGGGCGGTCGCTGCGGCAGGATGGTGGCGACGAATAAGTGTGCGACAGAACTCGCGCCGATCAGGCGGATGAGTTCGTCGCGGGCCGGCGCATCGAAACCGTTGGCGCCTGACATGAGCAGAATGACGTCCGGCTTGTGCTTGCGCAGTACCGCAGGCAAGTCGGGCACGACGACTTCCTTCACCCCCAGGGCAGCGAGCGTATCGGGTAGCGTCGGAACCGTGCCGCCGGTCATCATCCGCCGGTTGCCAAAGCCCGCGAGCCCGTGGTGATCGGGGTCGAAAGCCGGATCGACCACTCCATCGCGGCCATAGGCGTTGTTGTTCAATTCTCCCACAAAATCAAAAAGCACCCCGGCCGCGCGCAGGCGGTCCTGCAGCAGCTTGCGCCAGCCTGCTCCTTCGGGATTCGGCAGGCTGACGGCTTGGCCCTGGCGGGGGCCAGTCTCGTAGCGAGCGATATAGGAGCCGCGGGTGATGCTATCGCCGAGCGGGAGAATTCGCAACGGCGCGCCGGGCTGCGCCCGGAGTCCCAGGCCGGCAATGGCGCCCAACAGTGGGAACAGAACGACCCTCGGCCAAACCCGCCCGGCTGCGCTCGTCATCATGGTGGAATCTCCTTGGGGGCGCGCAGACTACTTTGTGCGCGGCGTCAAACGGTCGCGCCCATCGGTCAGCCATTCCAGCGAGAAGCGCACGAGATTGATTCGGCTGGCAAACTCCTTGGTGGCGAAACTGCGGTTCTCGTAGATGAGGACGATCGTTCCGTCCGGTAACCGGTCCATGTTGCTGTAGCCAAAATCGCCCGCGACCAGCAGTTTTCGGACGGCCCACGACTCGTGGTTGTCGTAGCTAAGCATGACGGTGCCGTTGGCCCGCCTGGGTCCGGCGGGATAGCTGAAGAGGACCCGCGACCTCCCGGCGGGATCGGTTCGCGCGTCGGACAGCAGGTATAGACCGGAATGGGTTTCGCTGTATGCGGGAATGCCCGAGGTGTCCACGACCGGGCGGGACCACGTCGCACCTCCGTCGATACTGACGCTGCGGGTGCGGCCGGCCGGCGCCGCCAGGAAATCACGGCCGGGCGTCTCGCGGGTGTTGAGGAGCAAGCGCCCGTCGGGCAACTCCACCAAACTCGGCTCGCTGGCTGCGACGTCGCCGATCGGGGTGATGCCAGCCACCTGCCAGCTGGCTCCCGCGTCGTCGCTGATGAGAAGCGCATTGCCATAACCGCGTTGGTTTCGCTGGGGAGAATTGCGATCTTTGATCACCAGCATGGGGATGGCCAGCCGGTGCGGATGGATTGGATGAAGGGCGGCAAGTTGGATCGGCCGGCCGGGCCCGGAAAAGAAAAGTCCGCGCCCGTAGAGTTCGGGTGACTCGCCCGCAAATTCCGGGCCGGCCCGGTGCTCCCGGATGGCCCGCTGCAATTCCCGGTCAGCACGTACGAGGACGGACGTGATGTCCACCGGTTTGGACCAAGTCGCGCCATCGTCGTCGCTGTAGCGATAGTAGTTTTCGGTGGTGCGGTCCTCGAGCCCCTCGTTGCGCAGTGAACAATGGAAAAAAATCCGCCCGCTCCGACGTTCCTGGATGAGTACTGGCAGCACGTAGTTCTCCCGCCCTTTGGCGCGTTCAAGAAATTGACTCTTCGACCAGGTGTCGCCGCGATCAAAACTACGACGGAGCACGATATCGGTTTTTTCACCGTCACCCCCCGCGGCGTGGCGCGCCTCGGCCAGAGCAATGAGGATGCCGGATCGGGTGACCAGAATATGCGGAATATGATAATACACGACGCTGTCTTCCGCCGGATTGTCCCACACGGGTATGGTCACCGGTCCCGCCGGTGTCTGCGCGCCAAAGAGACCGGGCCCAAGCAAACCACAAACCAGTCTCACGCAGGGAACGACAAAATAACATGGCGGGCGGCGAAGCACGGCGCGCAGGAGGGAGAAAACGGTTAAGAACATTACGGTAGATCCCGGTGGCTGATCGAAGTCTCAAGCGGGACCAATGCCACTTCGCCGCTCTCCGTCGGTCACGCGATCGATCCAACTCCAGTCGAGTTCGACGCCCAGACCCGGTCCGGACGGCAGATGTACGAGACCCTGCGGATCAGGTTCGAACGGGTGTTGCTTCAGCCCGAACCGGAAAACGGGATGGTGGACCTCGACCATCGTGGTATTTCGCGCCGCACAAGCGACATGGAGATTGGCCACGTCGAGCAGCGGCGTGTTGGCCGTGTGAATCTCCAAGTCGTAGCCAAAGACTTCGCACGCGGCCATGGCCTTGCGCAGCCCCGTGATGCCACCCTTGATCAGCACGTCGCCGCGCGCCATGGTCATCGTCCGCCCGGTCAAAAATCGGGGCAATTCGGCCAGGCGCGTCGTCTCGGCGGCGAGGATCGGCGTGCGCAGCGCGGCCACCAAATGCTGGTAGTGGTCCACTTGGGATTCCGGCAGCGGTTCCTCGTACCAATGGTACCCCATCGCATCCAGTTCGCGACCCACCTCGAGGGCCTCAGGCAGGTTGTAACCGGAATTCGGATCCTGCATGAGCGGAAAATTCGGCCCAACCGCCTCGCGGGCAGCCCGCAGGCGCGGAAGGTCGGCCGCCGGACCGGCGCGAACCTGGAGCTTGTAACCGTGAAGTCCCGCACGCTTCGCCTCCGCCGCTTCCTGCGCAAATTCTTCCGGAGTGTAGAACTCACTGTGCGCGGTTTGATAGGCGCGCATCCGATCCGTGTACAGTCCCAGCAACCCGGCAATCGGCAGGCCAGCGGCCTTCCCGCGCAAATCCCAAATCGCAACGTCGATGACGCCGAGCAGCGTATCGGTCTGGTTGTAAAGGTGGCGCTGCCGGGCGCTAAGCTTTTGCCAGATCGCTTCGCTTTGTCCCGGGTCCATCCCGGCGATTTGCGGCCAATAGCTCTCGTGCAAAATCTCCGCCAACGCGCGGCCATCGCCGTGCGGCCCGTAAATCATCGAGTGACCCTCCAGCCCCTCGTCCGTGTGCAGGGTCACGAATGGAAAATACCAATGACTGGGCCGGCCCCCGGGCACGACGCCATCCTTATAGCGGGAGGCGGCGGCAACCTTGAGCAGGCGGGTGGTGAGGCCGGTAAGTTTCATGGCGGGGTTAGAGGCCGCGGGCATAGCGTCCCGGCACCGCCTGGCGAACCAAGGAGCGAAGATGCTCGGTCACCTGCGCTGGAATCGAGTGAGTCGTCGGCGTTGCGCGGCAGCTGGATTGTTCCCCAAGTGCCACGGATCTCCACGCTTTCCAGGGGCGTCATGTCAAAACGAGGGCAGAGCTATTTTCGCAGCAAGTGATAGAACAACTGGCACGCCTCGCCCCGTCGCCAAACGCCGTTCGACGGCCCAAATTCTGGCCAAAGCGCCGTCAGGCGATCGATCGGAAGATTGCGCTGACGCAGGGCCTGCTCGATCGCCTGGCGGAATTCCTCCGCGGCGACCGCCGGCGCTTCGCCGGCCGCCGGATAGATTTCGGCCCAGCGTGCGTCCTCGAGATGGCGATGCTGTCCGGTCAACAAATCGGCCGCGATGCCGGCCCAGATCACCGCGGTCTTCGCATCGAGCGGCTCGAGCGGCCGGGCATCGTAGCTGGCGAAAAACCATTTCGCGCCGAGAAACTGCACCGCCGACACCCAGGCCTCGTGGGTGGCCATGTCAAATTCGTTGAAGAACGAAATCATCACGCCGTGTTCCACGAGGTGCCGCTGCAACATCGCCACCTTGATCTTCGCTGGGGCGATTCCGTCGCGGATCGCGAGCACGGCGGCGTAGGCCGCCGACTCGCTCACATGCATCCAGGTCGGTTCGAGTCGGATCGTGCCCCAACCGACATGGGTGGCCGAGAGGCAGACCGGCACGAGCAGGTTGTCGTGGGCCGGCGGCAGCAGGCAGCGAAAAGGCACCTGGCCGGGCCGCGTCAACTCGGTGAGGAGGATCTTTCCTTCGCGCCGGCTGCCCGGCGTCATCTCCATGCTCACGGAGTGCGAATCCATGCCCCACTCGGTGATGGCGATGCTGTCGCGATGAATCGGGGCGCGTTGGAGTCCGGGCGCGATCGTGCCGTCGTGCTCCTTGAAAATGTAGCGGCCGACGAGCCGCCGGGCTTCGCGCACGTACATTTCCCACGGCACATGGCCGTTGTCGGTGAATTCGTCCCGGGCGAGTCCGTAGGTGGCGGCCTTTTCCCGCAATGAGGCGGGCACGGCTTCATCGTGTTGGAGGAACCACAGAAAACCCAACGCGTGATCCCGATGGCGTTGGAGGATTTCGCGCCGCTTCGGCCAATCCGCCTCCGGGTATTCCCAGTTGCCACCCGGCAGGTTCGAGGTGTTCCACTTGAGTTTGCCGTTCGGGATCGGCGAGCCGAGGCTCCAGCGATTGCGCATCCGCAGGAAAATCTCCCGGTCATAGTTCGCCGGCTTTTCCGGCATCACCCGGTTCGCCGGATCATTCGAGAGGCACAAGCGGAAGGTGTAGGCCTGCACCTTGCGGTCGCCCTCGCCCGTGCTGCCGGCGTAGACTTGCTGGGAGATTGCCTCGTAGGGCTCAAGGTTGAGCCGGCCTTCGACCGCTTCGCGCGGGTAGCCCACCTCTTCCTTGGACGCAAAGTGCAGCGCCGTAAAGATCCGGCCGGCGTGCGGCTCCCCAAATTCCGCACGGGCTTCGCGGCCGACGCGATACGGTGCGCCCGCCAGGGCGAAGAGATCGCCTTCGTAAGTGCAATCGACGAATACCCGCGCGGTGACGCGGAACTCCGAGCCGTCGTCGTCGTCGGCCCGCAGCGTTACGGCCTGCAGGCAGGCATCGGCCTGCTCCACCGCGATCGGCACCGTCTTCAGCCGCAACGTGAGGTTGGGCTCGCCGGCCACCATTTCATTCAGAATCTTCTCAGCGACATGCGCCTCGAAATTGAATTTGCCGTAGTAGACCTCGGGTAACTGCGCGGCGACGACTCCCGTGCCGAGCGTATCATCGGCCCCCGCCGGGCCCGTGGCCGAGTAACGCGAGTGAGTCTTGGTGATGACGGCCCGGTATTGCGCGGAGTCCCGGCCATGGCGCTCGCGATAGCCGGCGAGAATCCGCTCGCAAAATTCGCTGTACAACGGACTGCGCCGGCCCGCGTACTGGGTGTCAATGGCGCCGAGCCCGTTGCTCCACAGACCGCCGAGATGGTGATTGTATTGGGTGAGCAGCACGCGCAACCCCTCTCGGGCCACTCGAATGGCACAAGCGATCCCGCCCGGTGTGGCCCCAATCACGACCACGTCGAATTCGTTGGTGTCCGTTGGCCTCATGGAGAGTGATGCGTTGCGGCGAGGCGTTCCCACGCTTCCACCATGCGCTGGCCCAGGGTGATTACCCCCGGCGCCAGCAGGTGAACGCCATCCGTATCGCGACGCAAGTCGTCGGTATCGACCCACGCCGCACCCGGAACGGATTCCGCCACGCGAACCTGCGCGGTCCGCACGACGGACTGGAACTCATAGCCTTTGGGCGGAGGCGAACCCACCCGGCCCAGCACAAAGGGCAACCCGGGGGCTGCGAGGTCCGCGCGCACCCGCGCGACGAAAGCGACAAGGTTCGCCGCATACGCGGCCGCCCTGGTCGCATCCGCGCCGTCGGTCTCGCCCTGCATCCAGAAGAACCCGCCCAGATGTGGGGCCTCTCCCCGTTCGCGCAGTTGCTGCATCGCCGCGGCGACGAGCGCGCGCAGCCATGGATAAATCGCCCCATCTCCCGTCGCCGCCGGATTCCAGTCATCCGCCAGCGTAGTGCCGAAGTACGCAATCTTGATCACCGCCACCGGGCGTGGCGGTCGGACCAGTTGCCGGGCGAGTGAAATTTCCGGACCGAAAAAATCGCGTTCGTATTTTCCAAAGGGTTCCTGGCGCTGCACCCCGAGCGTCGTCCACTGGCCGCCGGAGCCGGCATGACCGGGACCAGGCACGCCGCCGCGCGGCGGCGCGCCCGAGTCATGGTAGAACGGAATCGCGGCATCGCGCGCGTCCGGCGAGAGCTGCGCCGCGGACGCATGCCAGTTGAGGGCGTTGGACTGGCCGGCCACGATAAGAACGGCTCGTTCGCTCCCCGGGGCGGTGGCCAGGCCGGGAGCAGCGAAGAGGAAAATCAAAGGGTAGAATCTCACTGATTGGCGACAAAAGAGGCCGGCGGCGGGAGACCGTAAATCTCTTCAGGGCGGACCCCGCGGGAGACCACTGGGCGTCGCTTGTGGCGGGCGTCGGGCGGCGGCTCAGTGGGGTCATACTCACCATGGACTCTCTTCGGCGCAATCAATTGCTCGCACATATGCGGGCCGGCGAAATCGATCATCTTTACGTCCTCGGCAATCACGCGACCCCGCGGCACGTCGACTTCGTCTGCGGCACCGGGCTGTTTTCGTCGTTGTGGTTTGATCTGGAGCATTTCGACATCCCCACCCAGCAGCTGGCGGTCCTAAATCTAGTGGCCCGCGCCTATCCGGTGACGACGGTGGCGCGCTTTAAGGCGTCGGACTACCAGACCGTCATGCGCGTGCTGGAAAGCGGGGTCGGCGGCATCATGTGCTCCATGGTGAACAGCGCCGAGGAGGCGCGGCAGATCGTGGAGTGGGCGAAATTCAACAACCCCTCGCCGCAACCGGGCGAGGTGACGGGGCTCCGCGGCTGGAACGGCGGCGGCGTGGACGCCCGTTACGGGACCGTCGCGCCAGCGGACTACGTGCGGCATCAGAACACCGAGGTCGCTATTATCTGTCAGATCGAAACCGAAGAGGCGATGGCGCAGGTCGATGCCATCGTCGCCGCGCCGGGAGTCGACGGGATCTTCTTCGGCCCGGGTGACTACGCCCATCGCATCGGCCAGCTCGGCCAGATTGCGCATCCCGAGGTTCTCGGCGCGATGCGGCGGCTGGCCGATTCGTGCCGGCGGCACGGCAAGTTCTGGGGCACAATCGGCCCCGGGCTGGAGCACTATACTTTGGTCCGCAATCTCGGCGCCCAACTCATCTGCCCGGGCGGCGACGTGCGGGTCATGATCAACGGGGTTCGTGAACTCGCCAAAACGTTCGCCGATTTTCCCGCTCCGAACGGGGCGGTCAAGCCGTCCACGCCGACGACGGCAGGGGCCAATCGTTCGTAAGAGTGAACCTGGCGTGACCGAAAGAAGGCCTCCCAAGGTGAGCGGCCAGGTTGGTAGTTCCGCCTTCAGGCGGAAGGAATAAATTGTGCGGATTCCGCCTGAAGGCGGGACTACGAACAAGCGGCTGTTCTCTTGGGGTCGAAACGCCGTCTGTGCCTAGAAGCGACAGGAGGGCCGGCTACCTCACGGGGCCGGACCCAGCGAATCGCCGGCCAGGAATTTTGCCTCGATTCGCTGGATCGAATGCGCGCCGACCTCTCCCGCGAAACAAAGCTGCAACTGTGACTGCAGCCGCTTGGCGTAGGTCTTCGGATTGCAGGAGTAACGCGCCGGCGTCGGCCGAATGTAGGAGAGGAACGAATCGTCATCGCGGCTGAGCAGCGAAACATCCTGCGGGACCCGCAGCCCGCGCTCCGCGAGAAAGGCAAAGGCCGTAAGATAGTAGGCCGGATTCGTCACCAGCACGGCGGTCGGGCGCGCCACCATGGCAAAAAGACGGCGGAGCGCCCGGTACGCCCCATCGACGGTGCCGTCATGATGGGCGATCACCGACTCGACATTCGCGTGGCGGGAGGAGCGGGCGCCGCTCAGGAAGCCGCGTTCCGACTCGAGATCGCCCGCGCGTTTCGATTGCGGCGCAAAAAATGCCAGCCGCCGGTGCCCCAACCGGAGCATGACCCCCGCGGCGTGTCGGCAGAGCGCGAAGTAATCGAGATCGACACTGGGCAACGGCAGGCCGGGATGCGACGAGCCCGCGATGAGGCAGGAAATCCGCCGGTCATGGAACCAGTGCTGGATCGCTTCATTCGAATGCGCGAGCACCCAGCACCGCTGGGGGTTTTGTTCCAGCAGTCGTGCGAGGGCATTCTCCGGGTGGCCGGAAAAATAACGGTGCCCGGAGAACGTCACCAACCGGACCTGATTTTCGAAAAGCAACGCGCGTAGTTCGTCGACCCAGAGCGCGGTGTAGGGGCGGAGGTTTTCGAGCGACTCCGGCGCGAGGAGGCCGACACTTTCTTCCTGCGCCGCCGGTCGCTCCGAGGTGCGCCTGACCGCCACGATTTCGCGTCCACACCCGTGGCGCGTTCGGATCGCCCCGTCGCGCTCGAGCTGGGCCAGGGCCTTGCGGAGCGTTTTGCGGCTGGTCTGCAGTGATTTGGTTAGCGCCCGCTCCCCGGGTAGCCAGCCGCCCCAGGTGCCATTTTCGATTCCAGCCTGCAGCCGGAGGGCGACCTGTGCCGACAGCGTCTGATAGCGTTGCCGCATCGGAGGCATGGCGGTTCAGCTTCCAATCGGGTCAACGGGCATGCGCATGAGGATCACCGTCATCCAGGTTCAGGTTCTCCGGCCACACTAGTTCAAAACCACGCGCGCGCAACGCCGCCTGCAACTCGCCAACCGCCGCCGAACTTCGGGCGACGTCCTGCGGGGTCGTCCCCCGCGCGAGGCAGAAGTGAGCCAGTTCGCCGGCGGCTTCGCCGATATTCCACTCTACCGGGTGCAGCCGATAACAGCCGTTGGTGAGGTGCGTGGTGCCGATGTTCTTGGCCGCCGGCAGCAAATTCTGCATCCGCACTGGGATCAGCGCCCCGAGCGGGATGCGAAACGGCAATGATGGCACGTCGATGTAGTTGTCGCCACCCGATGAAGGATGCAAATCGATCCGATAGTATCCGACGCCAACCGAGTCCGCATAACGCTCGGCGAGCGTGTCACCGGGACGAAACTTGGCCGACACGTCCTGCTCACGAATGGTACGGAGCGCCCGGATGCGCCGCGATTCCCGGATGTACGGCGCCTTGGCGAGGCCGTCGGCGGTTCCCAACAGATCGCCGCGCAGCCGCAGGCCGGGCCACCCCACTCCGCCATCGGGTCGGGGCGCCTCGGTCTGCAACCAATACACCATCGAGAGGCTGAGCTGTCGCGCATCCGCCACACGCGTCGTCCGCTCCGCGTCGGTCGCGCTGTGCAAATCACCTTCCATGTAGTCGATCATCGGCCAGTTCACGAGGCAGACGTCGCTGCGAAAGAAACCGGGCGCAAATTGGGCGCGGTCGATAATCCGCCGGAAAGCCCACAAGCCCGAGAACAAACCCGGCTTCTCCCGGTGCGGATCGAAGTTGTACCGCATGACCTGCATCGTTCGGGGATTGAGGCCCGCCCAGCCCAGCAAGGGACCCGGCCACGGCGGCGTGAGCGCGGGCCGGTAGTTGCGCCAAAAATCGTAGCGCGCGGGCCGGGGGATGATGTGCGACTCCCCCGCCAGCTCCTCCAGCACGAAGCAGACGGAAAACGCCTGCACGTTGCGGGGCTCGGCCTGCTCGGGGGCGGAGGGCTCGCCGGTGTCGGCCCTCGCCTCGGCGCCGGTCACATGTTCGACGCCGGCCAGCGGCAACAGGTCACCGTTCTCCGTCGCATCGAGCACAAACGCCCCGCGGATCTCCTCGTCCGCTCCCGAGCGAAGATCGCGCACGACCACGGCGGCCACGCGGTCGGGGCCGTCCGGCCGAACGCCAATGACCCGGTGTTCGCGCCGGATCTGCACGTGTCCGTTGGAAACAAACGGCGCCAGCATCGACTCGAGCACGGCCAGCGCGACGCGCGGTTCGTGACACAGCGGCGAGACCCAGCCGTTGCCCGGATTGAGGCGCGGATTGGTTCGGTGCTCGGGGAGCAACGGATAGTGCTCGCGGTAATAGCGACGGACGCCTTCGCGGAAAGCCCGATAGCTCGCCGTGCAGCCAAACCGCTCAATCCAACCGTGCTCGTCCGGCGGAACGGCCTGCGCCGTGAACTGGCCACCGATCCAATCGGTCTCTTCCGTCAGCAGGACGCGGCGTCCGGCGCGGGCCAGCGCCAGCGCCGCCGCGATCCCGCCGACTCCCGCACCTGCGATCACCACATCAAACTGGAGCGTGTTCATAAAATATCCGGCGTGGTATGGACGGTGAGGCCCGTCAGATCCTTGCGTTCGGGAGCGAACCAACTCCACGCATAGCCAAGGGCCATGCAGGAGCTCATCCCCGTGAACATATAGGTGAGCAGATGTAGAGACGTGTGACGGCCGACAAAATACTGCACGGCCACGCTGCCCAACAGTCCCGCCAGCGCGCCCGCGGCACTGGTGCGGGTCGTCAGCATCCCCAGCAGGAACAACCCCCCGAGGCCGCCGCCAAACAGCCCCACGATGCTGAGCGTCTGGTCGAAAAGAGATTTGTTCGACAGCTGTGACAATACCAGGGCGAGGCCGGTGGCGAAAATCCCAATGGCCGCCGTCAGAATCTTGCCCAGGCGCACCGCGGTGGCGTCGTTCGGCGCGCGGGCAAAGCGGCGGTAGAAATCCGTCACGATCACCGTGCTCGTGCTGTTCAGCGCGCCGGCGAGGCTCGACATCGCCGCGGCGATCAGCGCCACGATCAAAAAGCCGGTCACGCCCACCGGTAGCTCAAAGACGATGTACCAGGGAAAGACCGCGTCCGGCTTGTCCATGGTGAGATCCAGCCGGCCCGGATGCTCGCGGTAAAACAGGAAGAGTCCTGTGCCGAGCAGGAGAAACAGCCACGAAACGGCGGTGCCAATCAAAGCGGAAGACCAAATCGTGCGCTGCGCCGCCGCCTCGTCCTTGGTACTGATGAACCGCTGGATGATCGTTTGGTTGGCGACGTAGCTCTTCAGCCCGTCGGTAATCCAAAAAAGGATGAACACCCAGAGGGTATCCCGCGTGAAGTCCCAGCTCAGATCCACCACCCGCAGCTTGCCGTCGTGCCACGCCTCCGCCAAGGAGCTGGAAAAATTTCCGGCGAGGTGTCCGAACACGAAGACCAGGGCGACCAGCAGTCCGCCAATCTTGACCAGCATCTGAAACACGTCCGCCCAGACGATGCCCTCGAGGCCGCCGAGCATGGTATAAAGGGTCACGATCAGCCCGATCACTCCAATCGTCAGCGGCAGGTCGAACTTCGCCACGGCGTAGAGGGCGATCGCCGGAACGAGGATCAGGACCCCAATGCGCGACAGCTCATACAGCAGGTAGTTGAGGCTGCCGAGCGTGCGGACAAGCGGGCTGAAGCGTTTCTCGAGGTACTCATAGCCGCTCGTGACGTTGAGCCGCACGAAGAACTTCACGAAGTAGCGGCTCATAATGAACGCCCCCACCACGTTGGTCAGCGGGACAAAAGAATACTGCCAGTTCGTCGCGAACGACTTTGCGGGAATTGAGATGAACGACGTCGCGCTCAGCCGGGTCGCCACCACGCTCAGGCCGGCGGCCAGCCAGGGCACACGACGGCCCCCCCGGAAGTAACGATCGCTCGACTTGGTCTTGTGGGTCCAGGCAATCGCAAAGAGCGTCGCGAAAAACAGCGCGAACACCGTGTAGTCCAGGACATGCAATCCACCGGTGCGCGCGGTGGCAGTGAGGGTTACCAGGCGGACGTCGCCGCCCGCGCCAACGGTGAGCGCCAGGATCCGCGGGCCGTCCGCGACAGCGGCGGCGAGCGCGCCCGTCAACTCCCAGGGCAGCGGATCGCTCCAGGCTCCCGTCGTCGTATTGAAGGCCCGAAGTTGTTCGACGCCTTGCGGGAGGCGTACGCCGACCATGACATGGGTGACGCCAGCTGGAACGACAAGGAAAACACCGACGGTTTCGCGGAGGGCTCGATGGCGCTCCCAAACTCGGCGGCTGAATTCGTACGACGCCACCGCTCCGTTCACGGCATCGAACACGTAGACGCGAGGCCGTTCGCCGTCGCTCTGCACGGCCAGCGCGCCGACGCGACCGATCGCTGGATCGATTTCACCCAGCTCCGTCCACGCCGTGGCGGTGGGGTTCGCCCGCAATGGAATTCTGAAGAGCCGGGCGACTTGGCGGGCATCCGCCGCGGCGACATAGAGCGTCTCCCGCTGGGTTGCACCCGCCACGGCCTGAAAGCCGTCCGGCAACGCCGGCAGGTTGGCGCGGATAAATTTGCCATTGGGGTCCGGTCGCAACCAGGCGGCAGCCGCGGCCGCGCCCGGCTCAGGGCGGAAGAACCAGACGGTTCCCTCCTTGCCGGAGACCACGAAATCGACCTCGCCGCCCAGCGGCTCCGCCTGCGCCGCCCGCCAGGCTCCGCCGGCGGCCGCGTCGCGGGTCAGGAGAGCGCTGCCACCAACGCGGGCTGCCGCAAACACCGCGCCGCCCGCGATGCCCCAACGCGTGTCGTGCGCCGACATCTCTGACGGCGGGGAAAGACCCACGCTCTGCTGCTGGAGTGAATTGGCCAGCGAGTGCGCCGTCGATCGCATGCACCCTCCGCCGGCCAGGGTCAGCAGGCTGCCGAA
>SIBR01000015.1 GCA_009695065.1 Opitutus sp.
GCGCCCACGCTTCCTGCGGTTTGGCCCACTCCGCCTCGACTTCCGCCACCCGCTTCGCCCCCCAAATCCGGTAATTTTCCCGCCATGCCAAAACTTGGGTAAAATCTGGCCCAACTTAAAGTCTAAATATTACTAGCTGACGGTATTACGGCGCTCGATCTTCCCGGCGCGCGACCGCGCTCTCGATGAGCCCGCGCCAGTCGGTCAGCGAACTGGCGGTTGCCTTCCGGAGTTCCTCGGCTGTCAGCCGATAAATAAAAATTGAGTGACCGATGTCCGCGTCTGGCGTTCGCAGGCGGAGGTAGTAGCACAGCCGTGCGAAACGCAGCTGATCGTGTCGTCCCCAGCTCCTGCGCCACTGGCCGGCCGGAGCAGCTTTTTCGAATTCCGTCCGCCGTGCGGAATCGTGTCCGTAGGTCTCGAAGAGCGGTTCGAGTTCGCGCAATTTCTGATACTCCTTTTCCAATTCGATGGTCCAGGGGCCGCGCATGGGGCTGTAGACGTGTTCGAGCATCGTGGCACTGATACAATAGAGGCCTGGCTCCAGTGGCACATACGGTTGGGAAATCTTGAAGCCGTTTACGAAGGGGAGCCGGCGGGCGTGAATGCCGTAGTAGTCGGGTTCGCCCGTGCCGAAATACGACAGGTGGACCGGCGTATTGCCCGCATTCGCCGCGAGCCAGGCTTTCAAACCGGGCAGGTCTTGCCCCCAGTCCAGCGAGCTGTCCACCAGATGCCGGTGGCCGTTCCCGGGTCCGCCACCCAGTGCGTTGAAATAAGCCAGGTAATGGGGCGCGATGCGGGTGGCTTCCGTTGTCTGGGCCGCGAGTAGCGCCACGGTCGCACTGACGAGCGCCGGCCGCCGTGACACAAGCCAGCGTCCGAGCGCGCCCGCCGCGATGAACAACACGGGGTAAACGGGCAACAGGTGCCGGTGCCCGATGTTGAGATGCGTGGTCAGCGATGAGATCCAATAAACCACAAAGAGCACTATGAGCGGCGTCACGCGGTAGAGGCCGGCGCGCAGCGCGACAGGCTTCTCCTGCCCGCGCCGCCACGCCAACCCCGGCAGCACGAGACAAATCGCCAGCAGGGGCAGGGTCGTTTTCAGGGCAAACGCCCACGGGAAAAAACTCACCCAGCCCGTCGTGCTGTAGTCCCCGTTCAGGAAAGCCGATCGCACCTGAGCGCTTTCCACCACGTAGGCAAAGCCGTAGAGAAATGCCTCGGGCAGCACACTCGCCGCCGCCAATGCGCGCACGATTTTCCCCAAGGCCCCGAGATTCAAGTCAAGGGCCTCCCATGGGCGGACGAAGTGATCCGCCGGCGGTAGGGCGCCGTTGAACGCACCGTAGCGAAAACCGTAGAATGCCCAAATCACCAGCACCGCGACGGCTCCGTGCCCGAGCGCCGACAGGGCCGCCGCGCCGAAGCGGCTGCGTCGCGTCGTCCAAGTCCGGCCGAACAAGCTCAACGGGGTATCCTGCAGCGCCCGAACCGTCGCGCTTGCAATCAGCATCGGCAGAAGCAGCACGGCGGAAAATTTCGCGACGCACGCCAGCCCGAACACGACGGCGCTGATCCACCACCAACGTGCGTTCTGCCGTCCGGGGGAATGCAGGTGACGCCACCAGGCGCCGACACTCGCGAGGAAGAAAAACACCATGCAAACGTCCGACGTCGCGAGCGCGCCATGCGCAAGAAAGTTCGGTGAAAATACGAAAAGAATGAGCGACACAAACGCACCCGGGAGCCCAAACAGGCGGCGCGACCAGTCGAAGATCAGCGCGCCGGTCGCCATGCTGAAAAGCACGATCATCGCCCGCGCGGCCATCAGGGTGGGGAAGTGATCGTGCCCGGTTTCGTAGAAAAACTGGTGCCCGACGACCGCCGCCTCGGACGTCTTCCAATACGAATTGCCCTCCAGCTTGGGCCACGGCGGCGCTTCGAAGACCGCCGGCAGCGCGGCCCAGCGTTGCGGCAGGATCCCATTTTCCGGGTGGAGCCGGTAATCATCGAGTTTCCAATACGCGTAGCCGGCGGTGACGTGCAGGATCTCGTCGTGGGTCACGCTCTTGCCGGACACGGCGAACAGCGCGAGGGCCGCGTGGATGGCCAGCAGCGCCGCGACCGCCAGCGGTACCAAGACCTTCGATGTCCCAGTGGCGGCCATGCGGCTAGGCGGCCAGAGCAACGCGCAACGCGGCCGCGACGGCGGCCACGTGGTCCTGCGTCATCTCCGGAAACATCGGGAGCGAGAGCACGGATTCCGCCGCCTGCTCGGCGCAGGGAAACGCTCCGGCCCGATATCCGAGGTCCGCGTAGGCCGCCTGCCGGTGGATCGGCACGGGATAGTGAACCACGGTTTGGATGCCGCGCTCGGTCAGTGTGCGGACGACCGCGTCCCGATGGCCGCGCCCGAGTCGCACGACGAACAGGTGGTAAACATGCCGGCCGGTCCATGCCGCTTCCACGGGCAGCACCAAGTCAGCGCAATCCGCGAGCGCGCTGCGATACCAGCTGGCGGCGGTCCGGCGCTGCTCGTTCCAGGCCGCCAGATGCCGCAGCTTCACGTTGAGAATCGCCGCCTGGATTGTATCGAGGCGTGAATTGTAGCCTTGGACTTCGTGATGGTATTTTACCACCGAACCCCAGTTGCGCAGCAATCGGAGCTGGCGCGCCAGCGCCTCGTCGTTCGTGTTGACCGCACCGCCATCGCCGAACGCCCCGAGGTTTTTTCCCGGATAGAAGCTGAAGCCGGCGGCTCGTCCCAGGGTGCCGCACCGCCGGCCGTCCTGCAACGTCGCCCCGTGGGGCTGTGCCGCGTCCTCGATGAGCGCGAGCCCATGTTTTTTGGCGAGGGTCGCGAGCGCATCCATGTTGGCCGGCTGGCCGTAGAGATGCACCGGCATGATGGCCCGGGTGCGCGGCGTGATCGCCGCAGCGACGGCCGCCGGATCGATCAGGTAGGTTGCGAGTTCGCAGTCGACGCGCACGGGCTTCGCGCCGGTGTAGGAAATCGCCTCCGCGGTGGCGATGAAGCTGTTTGCCACGGTAATGACCTCGGCTCCCGGCCCGATGCCCAAGGCCCGCAGCACGAGTTGCAACGCGTCGGTGCCGGACCCGACCCCGATCGCATGCTGCGTGTCGCAAAACTCCGCCCAAGCCTTTTCGAATGTGATCAGCTCTGGTCCGAGGATGAACTGGCCGTGGCGCAGTACGCCGTCGATGGCGGGATCGAGCTCGGCGCGCAGCTGGCGGATCTGCAGTGGGAGGTCCTGAAAGGAGACTTTCAACGGAGTCATGGTGATCGAGTTGGGCCGCCGGCGCGCGGCTCGCGGCGCCACGTGGACCAGAGGGAAAACAACCCGGTGAGAGTGCGCCACATCACCCAGGGGCGCGAGGCCGAAGGCACGCCGCCGAGCCGGGCTTTCATCTCCACGTCGACTTCGACAAACGTGGCGCCGGCATCGCGCAAGCGCACGAGCGCCTCGGCCAGCATGCTGGGTAAGGCGGATCGACAGGAATCGGTCACGGCGATACGCGTGGATCCAGTTCACGTCGCGCAGGCGCAGTCCGAAAAGCGCAGCGACGAGCCGGGGATAAAACCAGGCATTCACTAGCATCAAGGGATTGTAGCCGACGCGCCGCCGCCGGCAGCCGACGATCACCTCGGCGCGTCCAAACTGGGCTACGTAAGGGACGAGATCGCCGGCCTCCGCGGGCATGTCGGCCGGCCAGAGCATCAAGTAATCGCCCGCGGCCCGGACGGCTCCGGTGCGAAACGCTCCGCCAATCCCCTGGTTCTGCTGGTGACAGACCACGATGCCGGGCAAGTCGCGGGCGAGTTGGTCGGCAATGGCCGGCGTCCGGCCTGTCGAGTGCGAAGTCCCTGGGCTGGAACGTTATCACTGACTTTTTATGGCAGGCGCATGCGATGTGTTCCCGTCACGGGCGCGTCGAGCGCGGCGTGTAAATCTTCGGCCGTTAGCCGGAAAATGAGAATGGAGTAGCCGGCGTAGGCTTCTGGTGGCCGGGCCTGCAGGTATTTGCAGAGCCGCGCCAATCTTAGCTGGTCGTAGACTTCGTAGTCGGGCGGCAGTTCGCCGGGGCGCGCCGTGCTGGGAAATTCCGCGAGATGCGTGCGCAGGAGTCGGAAAGCACGTTCGTACTGCGATGTCCACGGCCCGCGATAAGGCGCGTAGACTTCGTCCAAAATGGTCGCGCTGAGACAATAGAGTCCCGGTGTGTAGTCGTATGGCGCCAACGGCGGACGGGCGAGGTAGGTGGATGACGGTAGAAAGAAGGTCGGCCGGACATCGTAGTGGGGCGGCCACGCGCTGCCAAAGTAGCCGAGATAGGTTTTTTCGCCGGCCGTCCGATGCGCGGCGAGCCAGGTTTTCAGGGCCGGCAGATCCTGGCCCCAATCGAGCGAGCTGTCCGCCACGAAACGGTAGGCATTCGCCGGGCCGCCGGCGATGGTGTTGAACGAAGCGAGATAGTGAGGTCGAATTGCCCGCGCCGCCCACGCCTGGCTGGCGAGAAGGATCAGGGCGATCCCGACGACGCGGGGTCGCATCGCCAGGCTGCCGAGTGCCACGAACAAGACTGGGTAGACGGCGAGAATATGACGGTCGCCGATGTTGATGTGGCTGGTGAGGGCGACGGTGCCCACGACGACGGCCGTGACGGCCGGTGGCAAGAGATCGTGTGGTCCGTGGCCGATGGAAAAGATACCCCGCCGCACGAGGGACCGGATCGCGAGGCCGAGTGCGAGGAGCAATGCGCCCAGCATCCCGAGTGGCGTTTTCGCAATGAACAGCGCCGGAAAAAACTGCCACCAGCCGTGCAAACTGTGTTCGCCGGCGAGAAAAGCGGGTCGTTCAACGGTGCCGGCAAGTACGTCGGAAAAGCCATAGAGCCAGGCTTCCGGTAGCAGCCTCCAGTCGAGCGCGAACTGGATGACGTCAGCCTTCCAACCGATCCCGGCGAACATGGACGACCAGGTGCGCATCATGCTAATCAACTCAGGTGTGCCGGCCCCCCGGATGCCGAAGCGAAAATCAAAAAAAGCCCAGACGACGAACGCGGCGCCGACCGCCTGCCCCAAGGCGAAGCCGAGATTGGTCGCGAAACGCCGCCATCGGCGGGCCGCTGGGCCGCCGCTTTGCAGGCAGGCGTCGGCCGCGAGCAGCCCCAGGTAGATTGGCGCCAGTAGGACGCCGTTGTGCTTGGCCACCAGGGTCAGGCCGCTGACCAGGGCGCAGATAACATTCGAGGCCGGATCCCGGTGCTGGAGCAGACGCCAGAATAACCAAGGTGCCAAGGTGAGGAAAAAAGTCCCGGCGAGGTCCGAGGTCGCCAGTCCGGCGTGAGCGAGGAAGTTCGGTGAAAACGTATAGAAGGCGAGCGCCAGAAGTCCGCCGGCGCGGCCGTATTGGACGCGGGCGATCCGGAAGATCAAAATTCCGAGCGCGACGCCGAACAACGCATTCAGCGCCCGGGCCCGCAGCACGATCCAGTCGGTGAGATTGTTGTTCGCGTAGAAAAAATTCCAAGCGATCTGCCAGTAGCTCGAATGTTCCCAGTTGCCGTCGTCCAACGGCATGCGCGCCCCGTCGGCGAGGGCGGGCAGTCCGAAAATGCGTTGGGGCAGAATGCCGTTTTCCGGGTGCATCCGGAAATCGGCGAAGCGGTCGAACGCATAGCCGGCGGCGATGTGCGGAAGTTCGTCCGAGGTGTGGCTCTGCTCGATCGAAGCGGAAACGGCCAACCACCAGAACAGGGCGAGCAACGTCGTGACGCCGGCGGTGGTGGCGGCGTTCCCCCACGGTGTGCCAAAAAAATTCCGGTCGGGCATCTTCATGGCGCAAGCGGCCTATAGAGCGCACGCTGCACCTCGGCATCGCTCACGCGGAAGACCAGCAGCGATCCGCCGATGAAGGCATCGGGCGCGCGGTCTCCGAGAAGATGACAGAGTCGGCCGAATTGCAGCGTCTCCAGATCCATCGCGTCGAGCACGCGGAGGATTTTTCCCTGCGCGCCGATGTTGGCGTCGATCGTCTCCCAGGCACGGATGAACTGCAGCGCGGGCGGGAGAGCGGGATTCGCGGCGGAGGTCGTGCTCTGATGGAGCTTGCTGCCAACCGCGAGCGCGTGGTGCAGCGCGAGCAGGAGCGTCACGGCCAGCAGCACGAGCCAAGCGGGACGGCGGGATTTTTCGGCGGCGGAGGACGCGGACGTCATCGGGCGGGGCTCGGCGGGACGGGGCCGTGGAGGGCGAGACTGACCTCCGCGTCGGTGAGCCGGAAGAGGAGAATAGAGCCGCCGATCACGTCGTCTGGCTCGCGGTCCTGGAGGAAGGCGCACAGCCGGCCGAACTCGAGGACCTCGTAGTCCATCGCGGCGCGCAGCAGGCGCGCGCGGTCGGGCGCGGCTTCGGTGCCGGCGCGGGCGAGGGCGCGGATGGACTCTTGATAGTGTTCCTCGTAGCGGGCGTTCCACGGTCCGGTGACCCAGAGGTAAAGGCGTTGGAAATGCGTCGCGCTGATCGCGAACCAGCCGCCGGTCGGGCGCACGGGGAACGTGCGCGGACCGAGGTCGTGGGTTTCATCGGCGAAGCGGCTCACGCGCAGGTGGCGTTCCTGCGGGGCGTCGTCGCCGAAATAGGTGAGATAGACGGGCGCCTGGTCGCCCGCAGCGGCGCGGGCGTCTAGCCAGCGCGCGAGATCGGGCAGCCCCTGGCCCCAGTCGAACGAACTGTCGACGAGGTGCCGCCAGCCATGGCGGGTGCCGCCGCCGAAGAGCTGGAAATACGCGAGGTAGTGCGGCCGCGCGAGGGTGGAGTCGGCCGCGTGGGCCGCGACCGCGACGCCGAGCGCCAGCGCGACGAGACGGGCCGCCGGCAGGGCGAGCCACAGCGCGGCGGCGCCGGCGAAGACGTAGACTACGGGGTAGGTCGGCAGGATGTGGCGGTGGCCGATGTTGAGGTGGCTGCCGAGCGCCGCGGCCCAGTAGATCGCAAACAACGCAAGCAGCGGCGCCGCGCGATGGAGCCAGCGCCAGTGCGCCGCGCGGCGGCGGCCGGCGCCCGCGCACACGGCGGCGAGGCCGGCGGCGAGCAGAGCGAGCGCGGGGAGCGTGGTCTTCAGCCAGAACGTCCACGGGAAAAACTGCGGCCACCCGGTGAGGCGGAACTCGCCGTTGAGAAACGCGGGCCGCGAGCGGGAAAATTTATACGTGTGCGCCATGCCCCACAGATACGCCTCGGGCAGCAGGCGGTGGTCGCGCACCCAGCCGAGCAGGCGCGTCGCCGCCGTCGGGCTCGGCGCGGGGAGCGGCGAACTCAGGCGGCTCGGCACGCCGTCGGGCCACGGGTTCGGCATGGGCATTTCCTCGAGGATCTGGGTCCACGTGAAATACGGCTGCGTGCCCGCGGGTTGCGGGCCGGCGAACATCGCGAAGCGAAACCCGTAGCCCGCCCACAGCAGGACGAGGCTCGCGAGGCCGGTCGCCAGCGTCGCGCCCAGCGTGGCGCCGGCGACGGCGCCGCGCCGCCGCAGCCAGCGCGGCGTGGCGCCCAACCGCACGACCAGCGGCGCGGGACGGATCCAGCGGACGACGAGCAGCGCCGCCAGCATCGGGGCGACGAGCACGCCGGACATTTTTGCGAGCAGCACGGCGCCGCCGGCGACGCTCGTGAGGATGAGCCGCGGCCAGGTAACAACGTGCAGCAGCCGCCAAAAGCAGGTGACGGCGGCGAGCAGCGCGGCAGTGATGGCCATGTCGGACGTCGCGAGCGCGCCGTGCGCGAGCAACGCCGGGCAGAACGCCGCGAGCCCGAGCGCGAGCCAGCCGGCGCGCGCTCCGAAGAGCCCGTGGGCCCACCGCCACGTGAGCCACAGCGTGAACGCGCCGAGCAGCGCGATCGCGCCGCGCGCGGCGAGCAGCATGCGGTCGAGCGGGTTGCCGAGGCGGAAGAAGAAGTCGTAGCCCACGCGGTTCACGATCGAGGTGCGCCACTCGGGGTGGTCGGTTGTGATCCAGCGCAGGTCCAGCGCGAGCAGCGGCAGCGCGGCGACGCGCATCGCGAGCGTGCCGTTCTCGGGCTGCATCCGGTAGTCGTTCGTTTTCCAGTAGCTGTAGCCGGCGGTCAGGTGCACGACCTCGTCGGCGGTCACGCCGACGCGCGGGGAGGTGGAGACCGCGAGCAGCCAGTAGAGCGCGAGCAGCGCGGTGACGGCGAGCGTGGTGAAGCGGCGAAACGCGCTCATGACGGCGAACTGCGGCGCCCGGCGACGAGCGCTGCCGGCAGCGCGGCGAGGAAGAGCGCGTGCAGCGCGGTTTTGGGGAATTGCTGGCGCTGGCCGTGGTGCACGAGCACGTAAGGCGCGATGGTCGCGAAATGCAGCAAGGCGGCCCAGGCGACGGGCGCCGGCACGCGGCCGCGTCCGACCACCACCGCGAGCCCGAGAGCGAAGACCGGCAGGCCTGACAGCAGCAGCCGGGAGCAAAGCGACACCCAGCTGCCGCGGCGTTCCGCGGCGGCGCGCCGGTGGTCCAGCCAGTCGCGATAACTGCCGGGGGGATCGTTGAGCCGCAGCGCCGTCATCCGGCGCATGACTTCATCGGGTGCGTCATCGAGCTCGAGCCAGAGCGAGCCGACCTCGGATGGCGGCAGCAGCAACAGGTGCGCGAGTCCGAGCTGCATGCGGTCGTGCGGCGTGAAGGTGTGACGCGTGAACGAGACGCTTTCGTCCGCGGCCCGGACGCCGAAGGCCCCCACGGCGCGCTCCCAGATGCGGTGCAGAAAATCCGCCGGGTGCGACCGGATTGCCGCGAGCGCCGGCGCGCGAAACGAATCGACGTAGGCCATTTCGCCGAGGCTCGCATAGCGGGCGAATTCCGCCGGCGCGAAAAATGGATGGTAGGGCAGGGTCTCGCTCGAACGCAGCAGGCCGTTCGGCGAAATCATCGGTGGAGAGGTGAAGCTCGAACCAGAGATTCGATTTCAACGGCACCCAGCGGTCGAGGGCGAGGCGGTTGCGGACGGTCCAGGCACGGCACCCAGCGGTCGAGGGCGAGGCGGTTGCGGACGGTCCAGGCACTGCAGGCGGCGGCGAGAACGGCGAGTGCGATGACGGCAGCTCGCGGGGTGCGGCGTTCCCGGAGATCGAGCCAGCCGAGCGCAATCAGCAACGCGCCGCCACCCGTCAACAGCCCGGCGTGGGTGAGGGTGCCGACGGTGGCGCCGATCGGCAGCGCGGCGGTGGCCGCCGGGCGCGGACCGCGCTGGTATTCGATTGCGCCCCAGAGAAGGAGGGTGGAGCAGAGCACGGCAAGCCACGCCTCGCTTTGCACGTCGAGAAATTCGCCGGGAATCGTGGCGACGAGGACAAGAAACACGCCGCTGGTCCCCTCGCGCAGCCAGCGTTGCCCGTCGGGAAGGGCGGCGACGAGCAGGGCGTGCGCGGCGGCGAGGCCGAGCACCGCCAGGATCAGCAGCACGACCGCGGCGGTCGTGGTCTTGATGCCCGCGACGAAAAACACGGCGGCCACGAGCAGCGAATATCCCGGCGGCATCCAGGCGGTCAGGCCGGTCCCGCCGCCGAAGGGATCGCTGAAGCCGCGCCCCTCGACGAGGGCGGCGGCGATATTGCCCGGCTCGGCCCAGTTGAAGACGCCGGGTGCGAGGCGGGGCACGTTGTGCCAGACGGCGGCGGCGACCAGCACGAGCAGGCCGGCGAGCGCACGGAACCGGAGAGGCCGGGTCATGCCGGTCGCGACGGCGCCGGTCGCAGGCCGCGCGGCGATTTCACGAGGTAAACGGGGCGTTGTTTAACCTCGTCGTAGATGCGCCCGAGGTATTCGCCCAGCACGCCTATGCCGATGAGTTGGATGCCGCCGAGAAAGAGCACGAGCGCGGCGAGGGTGGTGAAGCCGGTGGGCGCGCGTTCGATGTCGACCAGGCGCTTCACGACGTAGTAGATGCCGAGGCAGAAACCGACGAGGCCGACGAACATGCCGGAATAAGTGAGCGCGCGCAGCGGGAGGGAGGAAAAGCTAAACACGGCGTCGAGGGCGTAGCGCACGAGGCGGCGGAACGTTTGCTGCGGCTGGCCGGCGGCGCGTTCCTGCCGGTCGTAGAGGACGGCGACGGACGGGAAGCCGATCCACGAGCGCAGGCCCGGAAAGAACCGATGACGCTCGGGCAATTGCTGGAACGCGGCGACGGCTTCGCGGCCGAGCAGGCCGAAGGTGCCGGTGTTCGGGTCCATCGGGTAATCCGTGAGGCGGCTAATCAGGCCGTGAAACGCGTCGAAGCCCAGGCGGCGCAGGCCGGTTTCGCTGCGCGTGCGGCGGGTGGCGCGCACGACCTCGGTGCCATCGCGCCAGGCGGCGACGAGTTCGGGGATGAGTTCGGGCGGATCCTGGAGATCGGCGTCCATGGTGATGACGGCGTCGAACTCCGCGGCTCGCGCGAGGCCAGCGGAGAGCGCGCTTTGGAAGCCGAAGTTGCGTGTGAGCTCGACGAGCGTGAAGCGCGGATCGCGCGCGGCCTGCGCGCGGATCAGGGTGGCGGATCGGTCGCGGCTGCCGTCGTCGATGAGGATGGCCTGCCAGGTGCAGCCGGGCTGGGCGTCGAACAGCGCGATCAGCCGGGCACAGAGCTGCGGCAGGACGGCTTCCTCGTTGAAGATCGGGATGACGACAGCGATGCGGGAAATGGTCATGGACTCGGCGGCAGAACGAGGGGACAGGATGGGAAAAGTGCCGCGCAGCGCGAGCACAAGTGCCGGTGGTCCCGATGAAAGAATCGCAAAAATCCTTCGCGTTTTCAGTTATAGGCCCGGCTGGTGGCCGTGTCGCGAGCTATGCTTGGGTGCGGCTGTTTCCCCGACGGCCGGAGCGCTCATTCGAAGACTGGGTGACGAACCGCTTCGGGCGGCGGCTGTTCAATATCTTTTTTCGGACGTATACGGAAAAGGTCTGGGGCATTCCGACCAGCGAACTCAGCGCGGATTGGGCGGCGCAGCGGATCAAGGGACTGTCGCTCTCGAAGGCGATTGTGAACGCGTTTCGCGGCGCGCAGCCGGACGGCGAGGGCGGCGCGGTGATCAAGACCCTGATCGACACGTTCGACTATCCGCGACTCGGGCCGGGCGTTGGCCGCTTTTGCGAATCTGCAGGTGATCGGCCGCAACGGCATGCACAAATACAACAACCAGGATCACTCGATGATGACGGCGTTGCTCGCCGTGCGGAATTTGCAGGGCGAAAACTTTAATCTTTGGAACGTCAACGCCGATGCGGAATACCACGAGGGTGCTCCCGACGCCGAGGATGCTTCCGGCCGGCTCATGCCGGCGCGGACCCGGAGGTAAGGATTGCCGGGACGGGTTTCGATCAACCGCCGTTGCGCCGGCGGCGCGGCCGGTCCGCACCGGTTGTCAGCGAAATAGATTATATTTCAGGATCGCCCACAGCGCGCGGAAGCCGTCGCGCCAGCCGATCTTTTTGCCCTCGGCGTAGGTGCGGCCGTAATAGCTGATGCCAACCTCGTAGATCACGACGTCGAGCTTGGCCACCTTTGCCGTGATCTCCGGCTCGAACCCGAAGCGGTTTTCCTCGATGGTGATCTTTTTCAGCACTTCACGCCGGAACAGCTTATAGCAGGTCTCCATGTCCGTGAGGTTGAGATTCGTGGCCATGTTCGAGCACAGCGTGAGAAACTTGTTGCCGACCATGTGCCAGAAATAGACGACGCGGTGGGGCCCGCCGCCTTGGAAACGCGAGCCGAAGACCACGTCGGCGCGACCGTCGACAATCGGTTGGAGCAGTTTGGGGTATTCCTGCGGGTCGTATTCGAGGTCGGCATCCTGCACGATCACCACGTCGCCGGTGGCGGCCGCGAAGCCGGTGCGGACGGCCGCGCCTTTGCCCTGGTTGACCTCGTGGTAGATGATCCGGTCGACGAGCGGCGCGATCTGGGTGCGGAGGAGGTCCCGCGTGCCGTCGCGCGAGCAATCGTCGACGATGATGATCTCCTTGTCCTTCACCGGCGCCGCCCGCACGCGATCGATGATCAGGCGGATGGTCTTGGCCTCGTTGTAGCAGGGAATGACGATGGAGAGCTTCATGCGGCGCGTGGGGACAAACGGTAGGGGCAGTCTTCGCCAGGGGAAGTATTTTTAAACGCGGGCTGGGCGGATCGCGTCAGCGGGCAGTAGGAAACAGCGCCTCGAGCTCGACGCGCGGAAACACATCGAGCAGGCCGCCGCGCGTGGCATTGAAGATCCGCACGCCCCGGGCGGTGGCGATTGCGCGGAGCGCCTTGTATTGCCGCCACAAGGTTACGTAGCTGGCGAACTCGGTCTCCAGATCCGATGGCGGTCGCTTGGGTCGGCATGAGAGCCGCTGCGCCAAATCCCGGCAAGCACGCGGGACGGCGGGGTGGCGCTTGACGCTGGCGCGCGTGGCCTAACAGGCTCGCCCGATGTCGACTGAGGTGGTGCTGCCAAAACGAAAAGTGCCGGTCATCAAGCTGGCGCTCGCCGGGCTGCTTGTGCTCGCAGGAGCGGTGGTGCTGTTGCGCGGTTTCGACTGGCGGACCCAGGTTTTGCACGGGATAGAGTTGCTGCGCCGGGCCGGACCCGGGGTGTATTTTGCGACCATGACGGTGTTGCCGTCGGTCGGCGTTCCGCTGATGGCCTTTACGATTCCAGCCGGTGAAGCCTTTGCCGGACAGATGGGCATGGGTGGCGTCATCGCGGCGGCGCTCGCGTCGATCGCAGTGAACCTGGCGTTGACCTACTGGCTCGCCCGTTACGCGTTCCGGCCGGTCTTGACGTGGCTGATCCAGCGCTATGGCTATCAGATCCCGCGAGTGACTCCAGACAATGCGCTGAACGTGCTGCTCGTGGTGCGGCTGACGCCGGGACCACCCTATGCGTTGCAAGGGTTCGTGCTCGGCATCGCGGAGGCGCCCTTTCGACTCTACATGATCGTTTCGTGGCTGGCGGTGTTGCCGTGGGCGATCGGCGCCATCGTGTTGGGGCAGGGGCTGTTCAACGGCAATTTTCGGGCCGCGGCGTCGGGACTGGGCGTGCTCGTCGTCGGGGCGATCGCCGTGCAATGGGTGCGCAAAAAGCATTTACGACGTGAAGGCTGAAATAGACCTCGGCGACAAAGGCACTCGGGCGGAAAGCGTCAGCGAGTTCACGCGGCGTGTGAAGACGCTGCTGGAGAGCGGCGTCCAGCCGGGCTGGGTGCGCGGCGAGGTTTCCAACCTGCGGGCGCAGGCCAGCGGGCACGTCTATTTTTCATTGAAGGACGCCGGGGCGCAGCTGGCGGCCGTTTTGTTTCGCGGCGATGCGGCACGCCAGACGGTGCAATTACGCGACGGAGCGCAGGTCGTCGTTTTCGGCGAAGTCAGCGTTTACGAGGCGCGCGGGCAGTATCAGCTCATCGTGCGGGCCGTCGTGGAGGACGGCGTCGGCCGGCTGCAGCGCGAGTTCGAGGCCTTGAAGGCCCGGCTGGCCGGGGAGGGCCTGTTCGCCGCGGAGCGGAAGCGGCCCATCCCGACGATGCCGCGCACGGTGGGCTTTATCACGTCGCCCACGGGGGCGGCCGTGCAGGATTTCGTTCGCATCATCACCCGGCGCAAGTGGCGCGGCCGGGTGGTGGTGTTACCGGCCAAGGTGCAGGGCGACGGGGCGGCCGCGGAGATGGCGGCCATGCTCCGTCTGGCCGAACAACTCGGGATCTTCGACCTCGTCGTGATCGGCCGCGGCGGCGGCAGCCTCGAGGACTTGTGGGCGTTCAACGAGGAGGTGCTGGTGCGGGCGGTGGCGGCGTGCGCCATCCCCGTCATTTCCGCCGTCGGCCACGAAATCGATTTTTCCCTGTGCGATTTCGTGGCCGACCTGCGGGCGGAAACTCCCAGTGCGGCGGCGGAATTGATCACGAGCCATTTCCTCGACGGCGTGGACCGGCTGCGACAGGCGGACGAGGCCCTGCTCGCCCGGGCCGAGGGAGCGGTGCGGGAGGCGGATGCGCGACTGGACCATGCCCGGTCCCGGCTGCGCCTGCTGACGCCGGCGGCGCAGATCGAACAGGGGTATCTGCGGCTCGATGATTTTTCCAACCGGCTGGTCTCGGCGGCGCGCAACGCGGTGCATGCGTGCCGGCTTGATTGGGCGGAGGCGGCCGCCGGGTTGCAACGGCACTCGCCGGAAAAGCGGGTGCAGCTCGAATCGCACCGGTTGCTCTCGTTGTGGAAACGGCTGCAGGCGGCGAGTCCGGCCTCGGTGCTCAACCGCGGTTTTGTCATGCTCCGCGACGACACGGGCGTCCCCGTGACGCGCCGCGCCGCGGTAAAATCCGGACAGGCGCTTGCGGCCGAATTCGCGGATGGCACGACGCGGTTGCGAGCGGAATGATGCCGCCGGCACTGGAATATTGCAGCGATTGAGCTACGTTCGGAGAGATTCCTTCACCCGTGAGCACGAAACCCGTTCAGAATTTCACGTCCGCCCTTTCCGCCTGCGGCCTGCCCTCGCAGGTCGTGATCGATCGCGCACGGATGCCGGTGCACCGCACGGATGCCGAATGGCAGCAAATGCTGACGCCCCGCCAATACCGGGTCGCGCGCGAGCAGGGCACGGAGCCACCGTTTGCCAACGAATTCTGGGATCACCACGAGGACGGCGTTTATTTTAGTGTCTGCAGCGACACGCCGCTGTTCGACGGCCGGGACAAATTCGAGAGCGGCACCGGCTGGCCGAGTTTTACGAAGCCGATCGAACCGGCGTTTGTGGGCGAGCATGTGGACACGAGCCACGGTATGCGGCGGGTGGAGGCACACTGCAGTATCGACGGCGGGCACCTCGGCCACGTATTTCCCGACGGGCCGCGCGCGCAGGGCGGCCTGCGTTATTGCATCAACAGCGCTTCGCTCCGGTTCATGCCGCGGAAGGAGTATGAGGCGTGGCTCCGAGCCAACGGTTCGGGTTCGGCGGCCGCGGGAGGGTAATCGCGGGCCGGTCAATTAATCCCGGCCCGCTCTGCCACGGCTAGACCGCCGGCATCTTCATCCACTTCGCGCCGGCGTTGCCGCTTTTCACGACGGTTTCAATGAAGGCCATGCCTTCGACGCCGTCCTGAATCGTGGGAAAATCTAAATTCTTCGGCCGGGTTCTTCCCATGACTTCCGCGACGATCGCGCGGAATGCCTCGCGGTAGATATTGCCGAAGGCCTCCAGGTAACCTTCCGGGTGTCCGGCCGGAAGGCGCGTAAAGCGGGCGGCGTTGATGCTGACGTAGCCGTTGCCCCGGCGCCAGATTTCGCGCGGCTTGTCCGGATATTTCACGGTGAGTTCATTCGGGTGCTCCTGATGCCACTCGAGCGAGGCCTTCGTGCCGTAGACGCGGAGGTTGAGGGCGTTTTCGTCGCCGACGCTGATTTGCGAGGCGTGGATGATGCCCTTCGCGCCACCCTTGAAACGCACGAGGATGTTGCCGTCGTCGTCGAGCTTGCGGCCTTTCACGAACGTCGTGAGGTCGGCGCACAGCGAGTCGATGTGCAGGCCGGTGACGTAACGGGCGAGACTTTCGGCGTGCGTGCCGATATCGCCGATGCAACCGGCCGCACCGCTGCGCTTGGGATCGGTGCGCCAGCCCGCCTGTTTCTGGCCGGTCTTTTCGAGGAGCGTGCTCAGCCAGCCCTGCGGGTACTCGGCGACGACCTTGCGGATGTCGCCCAGCGCACCGCTACGGACGAAATCGCGTGCCTGCTTCACCATCGGATTGCCGGTGTAATTGTGGGTGAGGACGAAAACTTTTTTCGTCCGCTTTACGATGGCGCGAAGACGCTTGGCCTCATCGAGATTGAAAGTCGCGGGTTTGTCGCAAACGACGTTGAAGCCGTTTTCGAGAAACAGCTTCGCGGGCGGGAAATGCTGGTGGTTCGGCGTCACGATGACGACGAAGTCGAGCCGCTCGTCCTCGGGCATCCGGGCCTCGGCCTTCGCCATCGCGGCGTAGCTGCCGTAAACGCGGGCCGGATCGAGAAAGAGGTCGGCCCCGGAGGCCGTGGACCGCGCCGGGTCGGAGGAAAATGCGCCGGCGACGAGCTGCGCCTGACCGTCCATGGCGGCGGCGATGCGATGCACGGCCCCGATGAAGGCGCCGCGGCCGCCGCCGATCATGCCAAAACGAAGTTTTCTGTTCATAAAAGGAAGTGCGGGTTGCGGGCGGGTGGGATGGACTGGGCGCGCCACTCGCGTCGCGCGCTGGCGTTTACCGCTTCTGCTTGTCGAACGCCGCGTCGAACGCGACGGCGCTCGCCGGGAAATCCATTTTGCGCACAAAGGCGGCGGCCTCGGCGGCGCCGTGCATGCGGTCCATTCGAATGTCCTCCCACTCGACGCTGAGCGGGCCGCGATAACCGACGTCATTGAGCGCGACGATGATGTCCTCGAACTTGATGTCGCCGCGACCGGGCGAGCGGAAGTCCCAAGCACGCCGTGGATCGCCGAAGTTTACGTGGCCGCCAAAGGTGCCGACCGTGCCATCGCCGTGACCCCACCAGACGTCCTTCATGTGGGCGTGGAAGATGCGCTCGCCGAGCAGCCGGATGAATTTAACATAGTCCACGCCCTGGTAGCCGAGGTGGGAGGGATCGTAGTTGAAACCGAAACGCTTGTGGCCGTTGACCGCGGCGATGGCGCGCTGCGCGCTGGCAATATCGAACGCGATTTCGGTCGGGTGTACCTCAAGGCCGAAATTGACGTCGAGTTTGTCGAACGCCTCGAGGATCGGCCCGAACCGCTTCGCGAAATCCGCGTAGCCCGCGTCCCAGTAAGCCTGCGACGTCGGGGGAAAGGCATAGATCGAATGCCAGATGCTCGAACCGGTGAAGCCGTTGACGACGGTGGGGAAGCTGACGCCGTTTTTGCGCGCGGGATTGGCATCGAAAAAGGCCCGCGCGCCCTTGGCCGCGGTGATGAGCTTGCGCGCGGCGCGCTTGCGCACGCCCTCGGGATCACCGTCGCCCCAGACGTCGGGTGGCAGGATCGCCTGGTGCCGCTCGTCGATGGGATCGCAGATGGCCTGGCCGACGAGATGGCACGAGATGGCGTAGCAACTCAGGCCGTGGTCCTTGAGGAGCGCCCATTTTTCATGGACGTATTTCTTGCTCGAGGCGGCGGCATCGACGTCGAAGTGGTCGCCCCAACAGGCGAGTTCCACGCCGTCGTAGCCCATCTTTTTCGCGAGCGGGGCCAGGGTTTCGAGCGAGAGGTCGGCCCATTGGCCGGTGAACAGGGTGACGGGACGGGGCATAGGGAGGGGAGTTGGCGCCCTCCACGCGGAGGGCGCGAGGAGGATTTCGCGACGCAGTGGGGGCCGGCAAGGAGAATGTCGCCGCCCGGTGCCGATGGCGGTTGCGCCGCTCCGGCGAGTTTTTCTTGCCGGGCGTCAGGGCCACGTTCCTCATCGCGGCGCATTTAAGTATGAATCCCCCCGAACTCGCCGCCTTCCTGAAAGCCCGGGTGCGCACGGTTCGCGACTGGCCGAAGCCGCGGGTGAATTTTCGCGACGTCACAACTCTGCTCGGCGATTCCGAGGCTTTTCGCAGCATTGTGCGGGCATTTGCGATCGAATGCCGGCGGTTGAAGGTGGACCGGGTGGCCGCGGTGGACGCCCGTGGCTTCATCCTCGGCGGGGCGGTGGCTTATGAGACGCACACGCCGTTCGTGCTGGTGCGCAAGAAGGGCAAGCTGCCGCACAAGACCGTGTCGGCGGACTACGCGCTCGAATACGGTTCGGCGACGATCGAAATCCATGCGGACGCATGCCGGCCAGGCGATCGCGTGTTGATCGTGGACGATCTCATCGCCACCGGCGGCACGCTGCTGGCGGCGGCGGAGTTGTTCCGGATCGTGGCGGCGGAAGTGGCGGGCGTCGCTGCGGTCATCGATTTGCCCGAACTCGGCGGCTCGGCCCGGCTACGCGCCGGAGGCCTGCCGGTGCATACGTTGTGCGAATTTTCCGAAGATGAGTAACCGGCCCGCCAAGCTAACGATCTGGAGCAACGCCCTGTTTTCCGACGCCGCCACGCGGTTGCTCGCCGAAGGCACCCGCGAACACCATCTGGTGTTTTCGAACGTGGTCTCGGCGTCCGTGCTCGTGGCCGGGCAGGCCGATCCGCTGCTAGCATCGGCCGACGTTGCGTTTGGCCAGCCCGATGAAACGCAAAGCCAGCAGTGCGCGCGGCTGCGCTGGGTGGAGGTCACGACGGCCGGTTATACGCGTTACGATACGTCGGAATTCCGCGAGAATTTCCAGGCCCGCGGTGCCGCTTTCACCAACGTCTCGGCGGTCTTCGCCGATCCCTGCGCGCAGCACGTGCTGGCCATGATACTGGCGCTCGGGCGCCAGTTGCTGCCGTCGTATCGCGATCAAATCACCGACCGTTCGTGGCATTACACCGAGCGGCGGTACGATTCGCGTCTGCTGACCGGGCAGACGGTGCTCTTGTTGGGCTTTGGCGCGATCGGTCGCCGGCTGGCGGAATTGCTCGCGCCTTTTGGGGTTAACCTGATCGCCGTGCGCCGGCAGACGCGCAGCGAACGCGGCGTCCGCATCATTTCGGAGGAGCACGTCAGCGCGGCGCTCGCGGCGGCGGATCATGTCGTGAACATCCTGCCCGAGAATGCCAGCACGCGGAACTACGTGAATGCCCGGCGGCTCTCCTGCTGCAAACCCGGCGCGCGCTTCTACAACGTCGGGCGCGGCACCACGGTCGACCAGACGGCGTTGAGCGAGGCGTTGCGCTCGGGCCGGCTGGGCGCGGCTTATCTCGACGTGTTCACGACCGAGCCGTTGCCCCCGAACGATCCGATCCGGGACGCGCCGAATTGCTTCATCACCCCGCACACCGCCGGGGGTCGGAGCGACCAGGACGAGGCAATCGTCAACCATTTCCTCGGCAACCTGCGCGCTTTCATTCGTGGGGAGGCGATGGTGGACCGCGTCGTCTGAGCCTCGCCGTACTCGGCGGGCAGGGCAATCCGGGCGGATGCGTGCGGGACGGGCGTCGTTACGCTTTTACCACTTTCGTGCCGGCGATGTAGTCGTGGACGCAGCGGCGTTCCGGGCCGAAGATGAACAGAATATCGACCAGCACGAAGAGCATGCCGAGCCAGGGGACGAAGGAGATGATGCCGGGTATCAGGTTCCGCAGCGCCCACCCGTGAACGAATCCGGGATGGCCGCCATCGCGCGCGAGCACGATGCGGATTCCGATGATCCGCTTGCCGATCGACTGGCCGCGGGTCCAGAGCAGCCAGATTTGTACGATCGTGAGGGCGAGTAGCCCGGCGCCCAGTGCAAGGCCGCCGAGCGCCACGCGCGCAGTGTCGATATTCTCAAGGTCCAGGTGTCCGCCGCGGCTGGCTTCGACCACGGCATTCAGAAACGGCGTGCCGAGCAGGAACACCCCGGGTAGTGCGACGATCACCGCGCACACCCGGTCAATGATCGCGGCGCCGAGGCGGGAACCGAGGTCCGCGAGTTGGGAATCGTCGAACCCGAAGGTCGGCGGTTCGTTTGTCGGGGCCACGATTTCAGGATAATCGCCGACGCGGCGCCACTCCGCCGAACCGGCCGCGCGGGCCTGCGTGTCGAGATTGGCGCGGCCGGCGGCGATCCAAGCGTGGATTTGGTCGGCGGAGACCGGCCCGTATTCCTTCCCGTCGCCTCCGATGATCGTAAACATGCCGCAAACAACCGGAGCCGCGAAACTTCGTCAACCGCACAGACGTCCATGCCCGCCATGGAGCCCTGTTGCGTCCGCGTCCTCTCCCGTCGGGCCGCAAATTTTTCTAAAAATCCGCCGGAATTTCGGCGGCCTGCTCGCGTCGCCTCCCGCCGGGCGAAGAACGTCACCGAACGACTGGCGCCGGTTCCAGTATGAAGCCGTCTGCTGGCTTTTTTGCCCGGTTGTCGGCGGAGGAGCGGATCCTATTTAAGCGCCAACTGGCCGGCGATTTTCGTCATCATCACGCTGCTCAACCTCGGCTTTTACTGGCAGCGGGCCCTCCGGGGAGACTTCTCTGCGGCACAATTTGCACGGCGTGATGATCGGCTGGGATGGCCTGGCTTGGTACGTCTGGATACCGGCGGCGCCGGCCACGCTGCTGTTGAGCCGACGTTTCCCCGTCTCGCGCAAAAATGCCAGGCGCAGCATCGCCGGGCTGACCGTGGGCAGTTTCGCCATCTATGCGGTGATCACCAACAGCCGCTATTTGTTGCGGATGACACCCAACCTGTGGCTGCCGGACTCCTTTGACCTGCCGATGGACTGGGAAAGAGAGCTTCGACGCGGGCGCACGGCTTTTCTTCTTCTGGTAGTTATAGTCGAAAAAGAGTCGGTCCCATGGATTTCGAACGATCGCGAACTTGTAGTAGTCGTCGAACGTGGTGGCCGTTAATTCGGCGGCGTAGCGGCGGAGGTCCTCGTGATCCTCCCAACCGGTGCCGAAGGCCCGGTTGATGCTGTTGCCGGCCGTTTTGGGAATGTGGATGTAGAGACAGTGAAATTCGTGATTGATCATCGAGTGGAACGATTTCCTCGGGGACGACCGATCGAGCCCGGGAAATGGTTACGCCGATGAGACGAACCCCCATCCCCGCCGTTGCTGTTGTTCACCCGCCGCGATCAGCGTTTCGCCGCGGCAAACGAGCGGTTCGCCGGTGGGTGCGTTTCGCACGCTGCGATTTAAGACGAACGAGTGCGGGTCCGGCCGCGAATGAGGAAAAGGTGGCGCGACCGCCTATCGTCTTGTCCTCCGGGCAAAACCCCGTAGCCACTCACGTCCGGCGAAGGCGCGCCCTCCCCGGCGGCGGACAAATTTATCCATGAGGACACCCCAATGTTGAGAAGGCTCGCGGCGTTTTTCACGCTGATCATGCGGCAGTGCATCCCCGACGCGTATCTGTTCGCGATCCTGCTCACGTTCTTGCTGTGCATCCTCGCCCTCGTTTTCACCCCGACCGGCTTTCTCCAGCTGGTGCAAACGTGGGGCGACGGCATCTACGGCATTGTGGCGTTTGCGATGCAGATGATCCTGATGCTCGTCACCGGCCATGCCCTGGCGCTGACCCCGGCCGTGAAGCGTATCCTGGTCGGCATTGCGAATTTTGCTAAGACGCCGGTGACAGCGGGAATGATCGTTGTCCTGTTTTCGGGCATCTGTTGCTGGCTCAATTGGGCGTTCGGCCTGATCGTGGGTGGCCTGCTGGCGTTGGAAATCGCGAAGCGGAACCCCAAAGTCGACTTCGCCTACCTCATCGCGGCGGCCTACAGTGGATTTGTCTGCTGGCACATGGGGCCGTCCGGCTCGATTCCCCTTGCCGTCGCGACGCCCAAGCACGCGCAAAATTTCATCGAGCAGACCACCGGGGCGACGGTGCCGATCGGCCAGAGCGTTTTTCAGGCCTTCAACCTGGTGCCCGCCCTGCTCATCATCCTATCACTCCCGCTGCTCTTTGCGCTGATTCATCCGCGGCCGGAAGACACGGTTTCCCTGCCCGCCGAAATGAAGAATGAGCTGGCCAGGAACGATTGCCTGGTGCCGCGGCCCATCCACCCGACGCTGGCCGATCGCATCGACCACAGTTACGCGATCAACCTGATCTTTGGCGCGCTGGGAGTGACGTATCTCGTCTGGCATTTCCGCACGAGAGGGTTCGACCTCAATCTCAACGTGGTGACGTTCACGTTCTTCATCGCCGGCGTCATCCTGCACGGCAAACCGATCCATTATGTCCGTGCCGTCGAGACGGCGATCAAGGGGGCCGGCGGCATCGCCCTGCAATTTCCGCTCTATGGTGGCATCCAGGGTATCATGATGGGCACGGGCCTGGTGTCTGTGGTGGCGGGCTGGTTCGCTGCGGCGTCCCGTCCCGAGACGTTCTACCTGTTCCAGTTTTGGGCGGGCGGGATCATCAATATGTTCATCCCGTCCGGCGGCGGGCAGTGGGCAGCGCAGGGGCCGATCACGCTGGAGGCGGCGCGGTTGATGGGGCTCGATGCGACCCGGTCAGCGATGATGGTGGCGTGGGGGGATCAGTGGACGAATATGATCCAGCCGTTTTGGGCCCTGCCGCTGCTCGGGCTCGCGAAGCTTTCCGCCCGGCATGTCATGGGCTACACGACGATGACCCTCCTCTGGAGCGGCCTCATCCTGAGCGTCTCCGCCCTGCTGATGGGGTTCGGCGTCTTTTGAGCCGAACGAGGGCGTCCGAAGACGGCATCGGGCCGCGCGGCCCGATGCTTTCGTTTTATCGTGCCGCTTCGGCTCTGACCCTGGCGACCAGCTGCTTCACGCTGGCCACGATCAGGTCTTCGACCGGGTCACCCCAACGGTGCGTCGGCAAACCATACACATACATCGCGGTGTTGCCCTCGTAGCCCGAGCGCGGCAGCGGCAGACGGGGCGGCTTGTCTTCCTTCAAGATGCGGGCGGAGGGAATGTAGGCCATCACGTCGTTGCAGTAGGCGCCCACCCAGGTGTCGGCACCGAACTCGCGCTTGAAGCGCAATGAGTAGTCCACCACGACCTCGCCGCCCATGGTGATCCAGAGTTGCCGGCCGCCGAGCAGCCAGGCCTGCAGGGGATAGGGGTAGCTACGATCGAATTTCTTGCCGGCCTTCACTTCGGCGAGCAACCGGGCGGCCCAGCGGTGACTTGAACCGCGTGGATCGGCGGCGAGTTTCTCGAGTTCCTCCACCTTCAGTTCGTCGCCAAACGGCAGCGTCGTGAACGAGTGAGCGGTGACCAGCTTAGGCGCGAGGGGCGTCGGGTTCTGCAACAGGACCTCCTCCACGGCGCTCGCGAGCATGTGGCCGTAACGTTCCGAGACATTGATCCCGGCGCGGGGCAGCGCGTTCTGGTCCGCCCCGCAGCCCATGTAGAACATGGCGACGGCGCCGGGGTGGCTGCGCTCGAGCGCCATCTGCGCGAAGCCGGCATAGTCCCCGGCCCATTGGTAGATGCTGAGCGACGTGTTGTGGCAGGCGTAGCCGAACACGACCGCCTTCAACTGGCCGGTCAGGTCAGTGACGGAGAGCACGGGCACGGCGAAATCCACGGGGCCTTTCAGGGCGTTGTCGTCGCGGATTTTTGAAACGGCGGACTCGAGGTTGTTGCGGCGGTTGACCGCGAAGCGCGTGATGCCCTCACCGGACGAAAGGCGCGCCGGAGCCAGGGCGGCGAGAGCGCGGCCGACCGTTTCCACGATCCTCTCTTCGAGCTCGGTCGAATAGCGGTTGATGATATCCAGCTGGCTTTGCCGCTGCGCATCGGGAATCGGATAGGCATCGAGCAGCGCACTACGCAGCACCGGGGTGCAATGCGAGTGCGAGGCGTTGAGCATGATTTGATCGGGCTCGAGGCTGAACCGCTGTTTCAGCGCGGCACAGGTGTTGTTGTAAATCGACTGGGGGATGCCTAGCAGGTCGCTGCTCATGATGATGGCCCGATGGCCAGCCGCGTCTTCGAGGGCGACCACCTTGATGAAGATCGGGTGGAGCGTGCCGTCGGCCGGCCGGGTGCGGTTGCCGAAGCCCGACATCCACTGGCCCGGTGCCGGCGTGATGTCCGTGGTGGCGGTGCCCGCCTTCCAGCCGGCGTCCGCGGCGGGGGCCCGGGTCGCGAGGCCCACGAGCAGCGCGAGCGATCCGAGGAACAGGGAGAAGGCGGAGCGAAGGCGTTTCGAGCGGGGGTGCATGGAGTTATCTGTCTTTTATTCGGTGCGTTTGAGGCAACTGCAAACGCGGGCGGAAATGCGGGGTGGAGGCGAATCGGCCGATCGGCGCCGCGGACAAGATTTGGCCCAGGGGCTTGCGATGGACGCTTACGGACGAACCGTCACCTTGCGCAGAACCGGCGGGGTGACGGGTTTGCTCAGTCCGCCATCGGCGCCGAGTGTGGTGGGGACACCGGCGAGCGCGTCGACGGCTTCGATGCCCTTCGTTACTTTGCCGAAGATCACGTAATTGGGCGCCAGCGGGTAATCCTGATGCATGATGAAGAACTGGCTGCCGTTCGTGTTCGGTCCGGCATTGGCCATCGCGACCATCCCGCGGCGATAACCTCCTTTATACAGGGCCGAATCCCGCTCGATCTCATCCGCGAAAAAGCCGCCCCAGGCGCTCTCGCCGCCGCGCCCGTTGCCTTCCGGATCGCCGCCCTGCAGCATGAAGCCTTTGACGATGCGATGGAACAGCAGGCCATTGTAGTACCCGTGTTCGGCCAGGAGGCGGAAGTTCTCCACGGCTTTCGGTGCGGCGCTTCCCAGCAATTCGATCTCGATCGTTCCCTTGTCGGTTTCGAGGACCGCATGGTGGCCCCCGGAACTTTTCGCGCCGGCAGGAACTTTCGGATTGCCGGTGCCCGGCGGACGACACCCGGCCCAAGCAAGGAGAGCGACCGCCGGGAGAACGCGCAGCGCAAAAAAAACGGACAAGCGGAACGGAGTGCGGTTTCGGTCGTGGGCCATCCTCCACTTGTTGAGGTGCGGCGGAGCGAGTCAAGGCGAGGCTGGCGCGACCAGCGGGGGCGACGAAGCAAGGCAGGACGATGAGAGCGCGCTAGGATCAGTCTCTCCGGCCGTGGCCGGTTACGCGGATTCTGGGGCGAGCAGCCGTGCGAAAACGGTGGCATCGATATTGCCGCCCGTGCACACGAGGCCGATCCGCCGGCCCGCAAGCGTTTCGCGGTCGCGTAACACCGCGGCGAGGCCGGCACCTGCGGCGCCCTCGGCGACGTTGTGCGTGTCGGTAAAATAGATCCGGATCGCGGCTTCGACCTCCTCGTCCGATACTTGGATGATCCGCTCCACGCCCTGCAGAATCAGCGCCAGGGCGTCGGGATGCGGCGTCGAGCAGGCCATGCCATCGGCAATGCGGGTGGTCGCGGGGTGGCTGGAGAGCCGGCGCGCGGCGAACGAGAGGGCGATGGCGGGCGCGCGTTCGGAGGCGACGCCGATGATCCTGGTCTTCAAGCCCAACGCGTCCCTGGCCGCCAGCATCCCGCAGATCCCCGAACCGAGGCCGATCGGAACGTAGACCGCATCGAGCGGCGGGGTGCCGGCGAGAAACGCGAGAGTGGAGACCGCGATGCCCCGGACCAAATCGAGATGAAACGACGGCATGGGATGCAGACCGCGGGTCGCGGCGAGTTTTTCCGAATGGACCAGCGCGGCCTGAAAATCGTCCCCGTGCTCGATCAGCTCGGCGCCGAGCGCGCGCATGGCGAGGTTCTTTTCCACGCTGTTGCCGTGTGGGACGACGATGGTGGCGGCGAGCCGGTGGCGTCTGGCGGCGAAGGCGACCGCCTGGCCGAAGTTGCCGCGGGTGGCGGCAATCACGCCGCGGACGCCGGGGGCACAGGCGACCAGCTGGCTGAGATAGTGGAGGGCGCCGCGAATCTTGAATGAGCCGATCGCGGTGTGGTTCTCATGCTTTACCCAAAGCTCGCTGCCGAGCCGGGCGTTGAGGAGTGGCCAGCTGAACTGCGGCGTCGGTGGCACGACGGCGTCGATGGCGGCGGCGATCGATTCGATCTCGGAGCGCGAGGGGAGGAGCGGCATGGCGCGATGTTGGATGCTTCCCGGCGGCGGGCAAGCGGCGGGCGCGGAGTGGCGTCAGAAGGGGCGGCGCCAGTTTCCGTCAGGGTGGGGGCGTCCAAAGGGCGCGCCCTCCCGGCCCGGGAGATCCCCGACGCATCAATCCCAACTGCGCGCGGGGTGTTTTTTGTGAACATCAACGTGCTTCAAAAAAAACATTCCGCTACCTCATGAAAATGACCTCACTCCTGCGGTGTTGGCGCGCCTGGGTGTTTTTGGTCGGAGCCTTCGCTTCCGCCACGGCGTTCGGTGCCGCCAAGCAACTCTGGACCGCCAAGCTCCCCGGTGACGCGAAGTGGCACTCGCGCACTGCCCTCGGCACCCTCGTGGTCGGCACGTCCGATGCGATCCTGGCCTTCGATCCCGATACCGGCCAGCAGGTGTGGACGCGCAGCGAGTTCAAGAAGACGTCGCCGTTCAGTGCGCGTGAGATTCCCGGCACGCCCGTTCTCGTCTGTAACACGGCGGAGGGCTTTGCCGGCCAGAAGGTGACGCTCTTTGTCATCGACTACCTGACGGGCAAGACGTTCTGGCAGACCCCGGAGATGCAGGGGCAGTTTCTCGGCACCATCCCGCTCGCCGAGAAGGGTCTCGTGCTTTTCCTGATCAATGGCATGGGCGCCGACAACAAGGAGCCGGGGACCTACCTTCACGCCCTGGACCTGGCCGACGGGAAGGCCAAGTAGTCTTCGAAATTCGCCAAGAGCGGCGCGATTCCGCTGCATATTGCGGACAACTCGGGGAAGTTTATCCCGACGATGGATCTTTCCGGCTATCACGATCCGGTGGTTGGCGAGAACGATCTCTATCTGCCCTGCCTCGGCGTGCATGGCGTCGATCTCGCCGCCGGCAAGGTGAAGTGGGGGGGCGAGTTTGCCCCGGGGAACAAGGGTCTGAAGAAGACCTACGCGCCGCTGCGGATCGACGGCGACCGGATCTGCGGTGGGGGCGGCGGCAGCGTGTATGCGATCAAGCGCCGCGACGGCGCGACGATCTGGAAGAGCGATCGCATCTCCGACTACGCCGGCCTCTTCAAGGCGCGTGACAATGCGATCGTCGCCCAACTCGAGATCGTCGGGGGAAGATTTTCTCACGCTACGGCGGTAATTTTCCCGATGGCAAAACGGCGACGCTGCGCGAACCGTTGGGGGTAGTCGTCCTGGATCCGCGGCCGACGGAAAATCCCTCTACCACTTCGACAAGGCGAAGGAGGGCATCACCAACATGGTGGTGGTCGACGCGAGCAAGACCGTGGTCTTTGCCGACGGCGCAAATGGCTACGGCATCGACGCGGCGGCGTGACGGGTCTCGTGAAGGCGGGCATTTCGGCCAACAAGGCGCTGCTCGATGTGCCGGTGGCGGTGAGCTACGCGGGCGGGCGCGTGGTCGTGCAGGGCAAGCAGCACATCCTCGGCTTCGATCCGAAAACCAAGACGTCGAACTGGTCGCTCTTCTCTGGGGCCCCGAGCGAAGCACTCGGGAATATCGCGATGTTTGCGGTTACGGCGGCCGCGGCGGTTTATGGCAACGGTCAGGTGGCGGCGGGCGGGGTTCGAGCGGCTACAACAGCGGCATCAACACGATTCACAGCAACCTCGACCGCTACAACAGCTACACCGAGAAGGCCAAGAAGCGGGCCGGCGGATCGAAATCTTCCGAGGCGTACACCTACATCATCACGAATGTCGAAAAAGTCATTGGTGTCGTGGGCGTGAACCTGGCGACCGGCGAGACCGACCGGACCCTGCCGCTGAAGGAGAAGGAGCCGAATGCACCGTCGATGAGCCGATGAACCGGGTTTTCCACTTCAAGGGGAAGAATTCGATCGTCGCCTACCAGTTCTGAACCGGCCTGCGCACTGGCTTCACCCGGCCGTCTCCGGAGAGGCGGCCTTTTCGTTTTGGTGCGGGGGGCCCTCAGGCTACTCCGTCAGCACCACCTGCCGCTCCTTGGGGTCCGGGTTTTGCCGGTAGAACATGGCGGTGTGTCCCACGGCCCCGATGCACACGCAGCGGCCTTCGTCGGCGATGCTGGTGCACAGGGTCTCGCGTTCCTCCCGATCCGCTCCGAGGAACCGGACCTTGATGAGTTCGTGCGCGCGCAGCAGCCGTTGCAGTTCGATGAAGAACGCGGGCGTGAGTCCGCTGCGACCGACCTTGAGCGACACCTCCAACGTCTGGCCAAGGCTGCGGAGGCGCGATTTCTGGGCGCCCGTGAGAGGGAAGTCGTACATGCGAACCAGAGGATGGACCCGGATGTACGGGGATTGAAGCCAATTATCCGCGGGCTGGTTCCCGTCGGACGACTTCAGGGTCCGGATCCGACCTGCTCGAAAGCGTCCAGCGGGAGTTCCCGCCATTGGCCCGGTGGCAGGTCGCCGAGTTCCAGCGAGCCAAAGCGCGTGCGATGTAGAGAGAGCACGGTCAGGCCGGCGGCGGCGAACATGCGGCGGACTTGGTGGTAGCGGCCCTCGATCAGCGTCAGGTCGGCTTCGCGCGGGGAAAGGATCGTAAGCTCCGCCGGCGCGCAGGGCTTTTCCTCGCCCTCAAGTTGCAGGGTGCCGCTCGCGAATCGCCCCGCGAGGTTCGGCGGGATTTCGTGATCGAGGGTGGCGCGATAGACTTTCGGCACCTTGTGCTTCGGCGAGGTCAGCCGGTGCACGAGGGCCGATTGATCCGTCAACAGCAACAGCCCGCTGGTTTCCTTGTCGAGCCGGCCGATGCTGGTGACCGTCGGATTCCGCCGCCGCCAACGCTCCGGCAGCTGGGTGTAAATGCTCGGTCCTTCGCTTCCGTCGTGCGAACAAACGAGGCCGAGCGGCTTATGCAGGAGCAACAGCAGGCCGGCGGGGTGGTCGAGCGGCTCGCCGTCCACGCGTACGTCGGCCGCTGCAACCTTCTGCGCGACATCGCCGGCGGGCTCGCCCCGGACCGCGACGCAGCCGGCTGCTACCCAGTCGCGGGCTTCGCGGCGCGAGCAGTAGCCGAGATTGGAAAGAAGTTGGTCGAGGCGGCGCACGGATCGAGGAATTCGCGGCAAAGAGGGGCAAAAATGCAGGAAAAGGAAAGCCTCGCCTGCGCCGGACCCCGTCTCGCGGCGCAAAATAAGCGGGGTGCGGGCCGAATATTTTTGCGCCGGATGCTCCTTTCCCGCCATTCGAGACGTAACACCTCCATGCTTCGTTGGTATTTATTTGCCGCCGCCCTTGTGGTCGTGGCGTTCAGCTTCCTCACTGTGGTCAAGTCGCCCGACTGGTCGCAGTGGCGCTTTGCGGTGCTGGCGGGCGAGTATGGACACTGGTTCGCGCTGGGGGTCCTGGCTCTCGTCGGGCTCGCCGGAAATTTCAGTCGCCCGCCCACCGTCCCGGTGGTGGCGGCCATGCTGTTGGGCCTGGTGGCGGTGATACTCTTTTTAAAACCTTCGCTCAATGCGTGGCGCGTGGCGCGGACGCTGCCTGCCGCGCTCGAACGCGCCTTCGGCCGGGTGGAGGTCGGCCGTCGCCCCTTTTCACCCGCTGCCTTGTTCGGCTTCGCGCCCCAGCCGGTCCCCGTGCAAACGCTCTCGTTTTCCGGCGAACTCGCGCTCGATTTCTACCGCGCGGTGCGAACTGACGGCGCCCTCTCGCCCTGTGTCATCGTCGTGCATGGCGGTGGCTGGGACAGCGGTGATCGCGCGCAGATTGCGCATTTCAACGACTGGCTGGCGCGGCGCGGCTATGCGGTGGCGGCGATTTCGTACCGGCTCGCGCCAAAATCCATCTGGCCGGCACAGCGCGACGATTTGCTGGCGGCCATCGCGGCCGTCAAGGCACAGGCGGGCCGGCTGGGCGTCGATCCGGCGCGCCTCGTTTTGCTCGGACGCTCGGCGGGTGGACAGATCGTGGAGGCGGTGGGTTATGCCGTACACGATCCGGCCATTCGTGGTCTTGTCGGACTGTATGCGCCGTCCGATCTGCATTTCGGCTACGCGCATGCCCGCGAGGACGATGCGATCAAATCTCCCACGCTCATGCGGCGTTATCTCGGCGGTCCTCCCGCGGCGGCGCGGGCGGCCTACGACAGCGCGAGCGCGCTGCAACACGTGACTGCCGCCGCTCCGCCGACGCTCTTGTTGCATGGCGAGAACGACACCCTGGTGTGGCACCGGCACAGCGAGCGGCTCGACGGTAAACTGGCGGAGAAGGGCGTGCCGCGCGCCTTCGTCTCGCTGCCTTGGGCGACGCACGCCTTCGACTACAACCTCAACGGGCCGGGTGGCCAGATCACGACCTACGCCATGGAGTGGTTTCTCGCCGCCGTGACGCGTTGATGCTTCCGCCGTAGATTCCGAAACTTGGTTCGAGAGCTCAATGGTTTCGTGGCGCTGAGTTCAGGGATGGGTGTGAGCCCTGCTCCCTGCGCTCACCAGACGGTATGAAAGCCCGGCGGTAATTCAGTTGGGCGAAAGGCCTGGCTGTAGGAGCGGCTTCATGCCGCGATTTCCAGAAGGGAACGCGATTTTTTCGCGACATAAAATCGCTCCTACAGTTCGATCCGAGCGTCGCAGCTGGTTTTCCTACCCAGCCTGTCAGGCTTTGGGCCACATCTGGCCCAAAGCGCGTGGCCTGAATGGCTCCGCGCCGCTACGTGAAGAGCTTGTGGACGACGTTTCCGCTCACGTCGGTGAGGCGAAAATCGCGGCCTTGGAAGCGATACGTCAGCCGTGTATGGTCAAAGCCGAAGAGGTGGAGGATCGAGGCGTGCAGGTCGTGCACGTGCACCGGGTCCTTCGCGACGTTCCACGCAATATCGTCGGTCTCGCCGATCACTTGGCCGCCTCTGATGCCGCCGCCGGCGAGCCACAGGCTGAAGGCATTGGGGTGATGGTCGCGGCCGGTGACGGTCTTGGCTCCGGGACGGTTTTCGCCGAGGGCGGTGCGGCCGAACTCCGACCCGCAGATCACCAGAGTGTCATCGAGCAGTCCGCGTTGCTTGAGATCCTTGACGAGCGCGGCGATCGGCTGGTCGGCCATCGCGCAGTTGTGCGGCAGCTGGGTGTTGATGCGACTGTGGTGATCCCACGAGGCGTGAATCACCTGCACCACACGCACGCCGCGCTCGACGAGGCGGCGGGCCATCAGGCAATTGCGGGCAAACGTCCCGAACAAGCCGGTGCCGCCGAGATTCTCCCCTTCGATCGTCGGCTCCGGGCGGTCGAGTCCGTACATGTCGAGCGTGGCTTTCGATTCGCCGGAGAGGTCCATTAGTTCCGGCGCGGCGCTTTGCATGCGGAAGGCCAGTTCGTAGGCCGCGATGCGGCTGTTGATTTCGGGGTCGCGGACCTCGGCATTGCGCAGGGCGTTGAGTTGAGCGACGCCCTCGATGCTCCGCTGCTGCATGGCGGCGGTGATGCTCGCGGGATTATCCAGGTTGAGCACGGGGGTGCCGTCGTTGCGGAACATCACGCCGGAATATTTCGACGGGAGAAATCCGCTCGACCAGCTGGCCGAGCCTCCGGGCACGCCGCGGCCGACACAAATGAGCACGACGAATTCCGGCAGATTTTTCGACGTGCTGCCCAGGCCGTAGCTCAGCCACGAGCCCATGCTCGGTCGGCCGGAAATGGCCGAGCCGGTGTTCATCAACAACTGACCGGGCACATGATTGAACTGGTCCGTGTGCATCGAGCGGACGAGACAGATATCGTCGGCGATGGAACCGATGTGCGGGATGAGGTCGGACAGTTCCATGCCGCACTGGCCGTTCGGCTTGAAGGTGCGCGGCGTGCCCATGATGCGCGCCGATTCCTTCGCGAGGAAGGCGAAGCGCATGTTCTTCGTCATCGACTCGGGCAGCGCCTGGCCGTCGAGCTGGTTGAGCATCGGCTTGGGATCGTAAAGATCCATCTGGCTCGGGCCGCCCTCGAGGTAGATATAGATGCAATTTTTGGCCCGGGGCTGGTGGTGAGTCCGAGCGGCGCCGCCCGTCGCGGGCGTCGCGCCGAGCAGGCCGTCGCCCTGCAGCAATTGGGACAGCGCGAGGCCGCCAATGCCGCCGCAGGTCTGCATGAGAAATTTTCGCCGGCTGAACATGGTTTTGCGGGGTTACTCGCGGGTGATGAATTCGTCGAGGTTCATGATGACGCGGGTCGCGGCCACCGTGGCCAGTCGGGCATCGCCGCCGGTGAGCTTCAGTTGGTCGTCGTAAAGCGAGCGCATCGCCAGCAGCTCCGCGGGCTTGGGCGGCCGGCTCATGCACTGTTCGAAACCCGCGTGCAGCCGGTGGTCGATGTCCCCCGGCAGGGCGGCGAGTTGTTCGCCCAGCTTCTCGCTGCATTCGAAGAAAACGGGATCGTTAAGCAGGGTCAGCGCCTGCAACGGCGAGTTGGAACGCTCCCGCTGTGTGCAGGCCACACTCGTGTCAGAGGCATCGAATGTCAGCAGCATCGGGTAGGGGACATTGCGCCGCAGATGAATGTAGAGCCCGCGGCGATATTGCTCGGCGCCCGGAGTCGCGGGCCAGGTCTTGTTGCGCCCGAACGCGGTGACGAACGCGGGCAGCGGCGGATAAATGCTCGGGCCGCCGATCTTGGGATTGAGCAGGCCGCTCTGCGCGAGAAACACGTCGCGCACCACCTCGGCCTCGAGCCGTTGCCGGCTCTGGCGGGCAAACAGCACGTTGAGCGGATCGCGGTCGGCCAGGTCGCTGCGGGTCGCGGAGGCCTGCCGGTAGGTCGCCGACGTCACCAGCAGGCGGATCAGCTGCTTGCGACTCCAGCCGAGACGGACGAATTCGGTGGCGAGGTAGTCGAGCAGTTCCGGATGCGAGGGCCGTTCGCCCTGGGCGCCAAAATTCTCCATCGTCGCGACGAGGCCCCGGCCGAAAAGGTTCTTCCAAATATGGTTCACGGTCACGCGGGCGGTCAGCGGATTGGCCGGGTCCACCAGCCAGCGCGCGAGATCGAGCCGGTCGGGCTTCTTTCCGCGCGGGTGGAAGGGGTGAAGCACCTCGAGGGTACCCGGCTCAACTTCGCCGCCCGGTTGCTGGTAGTCGCCGCGGATATGGATGTGGGTTTTGCGTTCGTTGAGCGCGAGGATGGGAGCGCTGGTCTTGGGAAAATCCGGTTTGCGGGCGAAGTGCGCGAGGATGGGTGCGAAAAGTTTTTTGCCCGTTTCGTCCCCATGCTGGGCGAAATACCGCGCGAGTTCCGCCACTTGGGCGGGACGGCGTTCTGCGGCCGGCAGATCGAGGGTGGCCATGATGGCATCTGGCATCGTGTCGGGCACGAGCGGTGCCGCCGTCGTGGTGGCGGCAAGCCGAAACCGGTTCATCAACCCGACCGTGCGGTGCTCCAGCTCGAAGAAGAGCTTGGAGTCGGCGGGAAGATCCTGCGGTTCCTTCAACTCGAACACGATGACATGGGATTGCGACGTCTGCGGTCCGACGCTCCAGCCGGTGCTTTTGTCGCCATCGATCGTGTTGGCGGCGGGTCCGCTCTTGGCGGCAGAGTCGGCCCGGGCGGCGGCGAGTTCGAGTTTCCGTTGCGCTCCGCCGGCGGGTTGCGCCATCACGGAAAATTCCGCCAGCGCGAAATCCCCGGCTTTGCTGCGCCCCACGTTTCGGCCCGGTTCGGCGAGGGCCTCGAGGCGGAAGCCGGTGATCCCTTTCAAATTTACCACGGCTTCGACGATGAAGCGGGATTTGATCGGATCGCTGACGGCGGGAGAAATGGCATGGTCCTCGCCGGCGGTGAGGGTGTGTTCCTCGTCTTCCGTGGCGACCGTGATCGTGGTCGGTTGCAGCACAGTCCAGCGGGCCACCGGCAGTTTTAGGGTGCGTTCCCACTCCGGGAGTTTCGTGTCCAGAATGGTTGCGAGATAGGCGTCGAGCGGCGCATCCAGTTTCGTGCGTTCGCTTTCCCACGCGGCCAGCTTGCGGTTGTAGTCGGCCAGCTCGTCGGGCCGGGGCGCGGGCAGATCCCGTTCCGCCGTGCTGTTGAAGAAGGCGTAGAGCTGGTAGAATTCCCGCTGGGTGATCTGGTCGTACTTGTGGGTGTGGCATTCCGCACAGCCGACGGTCAGTCCCAGCCATACGGCGCCCGTGGTCGCGGTGCGATCGACGGCGGCCTTGCACCGGTCGAGTTCGAGGTCCGCTCCCGCCTCGTCGTTTTTGAGCGAGTTGCGGTGAAAACCGGTGGCGATTTTTTGTTCCTGGGTCGCGTTGGGCAGCAGGTCGCCCGCGAGTTGCTCGACCGTGAATCGATCGAAGGGCTCGTCGCGGTTGATGGCGTCGATGACCCAGTCGCGGTAAAGGTAGGCGTAGGGCCGAAGGGTGTCGTTAAGATAGCCGCCGCTGTCGGCGTAGCGTGCGAGGTCGAGCCAGTAGCGGCCCCAGCGTTCGCCGAAATGCGGCGATGCCAGCAGCGTGTCGACCAGCCGCTCGTAGGCGTCGCTGCGCCGGTCGTCGACAAACGCCTGCACCACCTTCGGGTCGGGGGGCAGGCCGAGCAGGTCGAGGTTGAGCCGGCGAATGAGGGTCCGGCGATCGGCTCCCGGCGACGGCTTGATTCCCTCCGGCTCCAGCCGGGCGAGGATGAAACGGTCGATCGCGTTGCGGGCCACCAGCGATGGGTCGCGCACGATCGGAACCGCCGGTCGCCGCGGAGCCTCGTAGGCCCAGTGTTTGCCCCACGGGGCGCCCTCCGCCACCCACCGCTTGAGCAGATCGATCTGCGCGACCGTGAGCTTTTTTTTCGAATCCAGCGGCGGCATCGCCTCGTCCTCGTCCCGGGAGGTGATGCGGAAGATGAGTTCGCTTTCCTCCGGTTTGCCCGGAGTCACGACGGTAATCCCTTCGCGCTCCCGGAGTATGCCCTCGTGCGTGTCGAGCCGGAGTTTGGCTTCCCGTTTGCCGTCGTCCGGCCCGTGACAGCTAAAGCAATTTTGCGAGAGGATCGGCAGGATATCGCGGCTGAAATCGATGGTGGTGGACGGCGCCGCGTTGCCCTGGCTCACGATCGTACCCAGCGCGAGCACAAGGATGCCGGCCAGCGGGTTGGCGGCGGGGAGCGCCAGGACGAAACGGGCGGCAAGTGACATCAGGGTAATCGGGGGAGCACGGCGGGGCAGAAATTATTTCAACGGGAGAAGATGCCTGTTGCGACTTTTTCCCGCTGAAATTTTGCCCAGAGCTGGGCGGATTACACCGCTGCGCGCCGTGGTTGACTCCGGTTGCTTTGCCATCCCGTCATCCTGCGCCGACACATCGAAAAAGACGTGCGCGGGATCCGTTCAGCCATTGAACGCCAGTTTGGCAGCGGCGCGGACCGCCACCAACTGGCAGGGCAGGCAGTAGGGCGTCACCTGACGGCCCGGTGGTAATCGCACCACTTCATAGGCGGTGAGGTGCTCTTCCGCTTGATGATAATAAATGTGGCCCCAGAGGCTCAGTTTGAAGTCATCGTAACGCCCTTTTTGCCAGAGACCCTCCAGCCAATGGAAGAGTGGCCAGTCATCGAGATTCGCCTTTCCGAGGCGGGTCATCCCGAGAAACTGTCCGCCGCTGGTGAGTCGGGCGCGGATGATGCGCTCGGACATCTCGGCGGGCAGAACTCCGCTCGAAAGCAGTTCGATCCAATAGCGGTAGTTCGTATATTTCCCGATGCGGTTTTCCGTCACGAAACCCGCGGGCCGCTGGATCGAACCCGAATGCGGCAGCGAATCCTCGACGGTCGGCGGCAGCCACCAATCCGCAGGGTCGCGGGGCCAGCGGTCGCGGATTGCCGGCAGCAGCCTGGCCAGAAGTTGGTCGGCGTAATGGGGCAACTTGCCTCCGGCAGTCTCCGGATCGAGCACCGCCCAATCCCGGAGCCCGCGAATGACCCAGGCATTGTTGTGAAAATAAGTGGCCGGATCCTGCCGCGTGTCGTCCTCCGGCATGCCCTTCAGCAGCGCAACCGCTCCGCCTGCCAGCATTTGCGCCTCCAGATAGTCAACCAGGCTGCGGATGATCGGCCGATGGATCGCGAGCCATTCGCGATTTCCACTGCGCTCCACCAACTGGCGGATCGTCGTGAGGAGCTGGCCGTATTCGGCGAGCGACGGACCCTGGAAAATGATGCTGCCGTCGCGAAAGACGAAACAGCGAAGCCAGTAGGCCATCAGCTCCTCCGCCCGCCGGAAGTTGCCCCAAAGGGAAAGGGCATCGACGGCGGAAATGATCACGGGCGGAAAACCGTCGCACTTGGCCCAGGCGTATTTGCCGATGCCGTATTTGGGGTGGTCGCGCTGGAACGTCACCTCGATGTGAGCGAGTCCCACGCGGACCACGCGCTCCAGCATCGGATGTTCGAAGCGGGCCTGGGCCGGCAGTTGCACACGGGCCGCGATCCGGCCGACCTCTCCGGGATCGAAGGCCGGCTCGTCGCGCAGTGGCGCGGCACACGCTTTGACCCGCTCCGGAAACCCCGGTCCCGTGCCACCCTTTAAAAGGATGGCACGGAAGGGATCGGTCAGGGACGACATCCATGATTCCTGCAGGTCGACTGTCGCTGCGGACTGATCGGCGGCTGCGCCCACGGACGAGAACGGCGCGGCTAGCGATCCGAGAGCGACGGCACCCCCCGCTTTAAGGAATCTGCGCCGATCAAGACCGTCGATTTTGGAATCGTGCATGTGCGAAGGTTTCGAACCCACCAGCGTTGGAACGATCGAGGTCGACCACGGGCCCGAAGCTTTCCTTTGCAGGGTAATGTCCGGCGACACGATCCGCAATTTTCACCCGGGAACTTCAGGTGGCGGCCGGCCCGGCTCGCCGGCTTGCCCGTTGCTTGACGATCCGGGCCAGTTCTAGTCCGGCCAGCGGGACAAAGATCCAAAGCACCTGCACGGGGAAAATTTTCTGGGCCGCGGCTTGGTGATAGGCGCTTAGTCCGGCGGCCACATAAGCGAGGCGGTGAAGTTTCTTCCATCTTCGGCCGCCCAGCCGGCGCACGAGGACTTGCAGACTGGTGACGGCGAGCACGAGCAGGATCGTGAAGGCGATCATTCCGGTGACCAGAAAGGGCTTCTTCACGTCGCTCGCGAGGATCGCGAAGCCGTCTTCGTAAAGAAGGTGAGTGGCGAAATGGAGCGTCCCGTAAGCAAACGCGCTCACGCCGACGAGTCGCCGGTGGCGGTTGAGGGCGGCGGCGATTCCCGCCTTGGGAAACAGCACGCGCAACGGCGTGAAGCCGAGCACGACCGCGAGCAGCACGCACGCCATGAACCCGAGGTGGTGCAGAACGTACTTGAGCGGGTCCGCGAGCACGCCGGGATCCTGCCGGACAAAAATCGGCCACGCGGGCCACAGGCCCGGCAGGACAATCGCGGTCCACACGAAAAGCTTTGAGCGGAGGAGTTTTTCGAGCAGGACCACCGGAAGAATTCTATGTGGAAATCACAAAATCAGGAATAAAAACGCACAACCTCCGAGGGCACGGGCGAACGAAGTGCCGATTTCTGACTTCCTGATTTCTGCATTCAATAGTTCCTCTCCAAATTCATTCCCTTGTACAGTCCGGCCACCTGCTTCTCGTAGCCGTTGAACATGAGGGTCCGTTGCCGGCTGCCGAGCCCGCCGCCGCCGATCACGCGTTCGCTGGCCTGCGACCAGCGGGGATGATCCACGGTGGGGTTCACGTTGGCGTAGAAGCCGTACTCGCTCGACTGCATCGTCTGCCAGGTGTTCATCGGCTGCCGCGCGACCAGCTCGAATTTCACGATCGATTTCACGCACTTGAAACCGTACTTCCACGGCACGACCAGCCGCAGCGGCGCGCCGTTCTGATGCGGGATCGGCTTGCCGTAGATGCCGGTGGCGATGAACGCCAGTTCGTGGTTCGCCTCGTCGAGGCGCAGGCCCTCGACGTAGGGATAGTCGAGGTTGCGCGCACGCTGGCCGGGCGCGCTCTTCGGATCGAGAAACGTCGTCATCTTCAGGAATTTCGCCTCCGGGAGCGGGTCCGCGAGCGCCACGAGTTTCGCGAGGGGAAAGCCGTCCCACGGAATCACCATCGACCAGGCCTCGACGCACCGAAACCGGTACACGCGTTGCTCGATCCCGCCCAGTTTTCCGATCAGGTCGTTGACGTCGATCTTGGCGGGGTTCCGGACGAGGCCGGAGATCTCGACGGTCCACGGCTCGGTTTTCCAGCCACGGTTCGCGTTGGGCTTGGGGTCCGCCTTGTTGGTGCCGAACTCGTAGAAATTATTATAGCTCGTGATCAGATCGTAGGCGGTCGGCTTGAGCGCGCTAGCGGGGTAGGCGGGATTTTCCTTTGAGGGAAACCCGGCGGTGGCGGCGAATAGTTCACCGCCGCCGAGGACGCCGCCGGCCAGGCCGCCGCCGAGCGTTTTCAAAAAGTCGCGACGGGGTCGGAGGGCGAAGTCCCGTTCGGGGGTGACGGCGGATTCGGGTAGTTCCCAGTCTTTCGGGGTGCGGATAAGCATGGTCGTGGGAGGGCTGAAGGGGTGGATTATTCCGGTCGGGAAACTATTCGTGTTGCCACAGGAATTGCGAGCGGCCTTTGCATTTTGCGTTGTTCCCGGAGTGGTGGTCGCTCGCGCCAACCGGGATCACCCTGCGTTCGTCACCAACGGGCGCGCACGCCGCCGAAGACAAGACGCGGGGTGCCGATGTTGACGACGCCATCCGAACTGCGGCCGGTCTCGATGCGGGCGTTGCCGAGGTTTTCGGCATTGAGGAACAGTTCCGTGTGGCGCCCGATGGCGCGACTCAGGCCGAGATCCACCACGACCGCTTCACCGAGGATCAGGGTATTTTCGTCGTCCTCGAATTGCCGCCCGATCCAACGGAGCCGCGGCGCAAAGACGAGCCCGCCGGGGGCCTGCCAGGTGGCGCCGATCATCACGTTTCGGCGCGGCACTTGCGCGACCTGTTTGCCCACGAGCGCGGGGGCGATGGCGGCCCGCTGGACGGTGGCGTCGTTGAACAGGGCCGCGGCATTGATCGACAACCCCTCGCTGGCGCGCCACGCGGCCGAAAGCTCGACGCCGCGGACGCGCATGCGATCGAGGTTGAGCCGTTGCCGGCCTACTCCACCCGCCGCGATGACGCCGAAAAGCGGAAAGTTGCCGGGCCCGCGCGCCAGCGTGACATTGCCGACGGCGTCGCGCAGCTCGTTCCAAAATGCGCTGGCACCGAGGGTGAAGGCCGCTGCCCCGGGGCGGGGCGCCGCGCCGGATTGAGCGGTCGCCGCCGTTCGGCCAAACGACCAGTCGGCGCCGATTTCTCCGCTGGTGACGCGTTCGGTGCGGAGGGCGGCGTTCGCCTCCGTGATGTTGGGTCCCTGTCGGAACGGACGGTAGAGTTCGTTCAACGTGGGTCGGCGGAACGCCTGCTGGACGTTGGTGCGCACGCGGAAATTCGTGTCCACCGACCAAACCAAGCCGGCGCTGGGACTGAACTCGGTGCCGTCGCTGTCCGCGTAGTGGTCGTCGCGGAGTACGGCGCCCGTTCCACGATCGTTCTCGCGCCGGTGGCCGTCGCTTTCGCTCCAGGTGTCGATCCGGGCGCCGAGCGTCAGGCGCAGCGCCGGCATGAGCGGCCGTTCGTGGAGGCCGAAGATCCCTGCGACGTTTTGCTCGCCACCCGCGACTCGCTGGCGCGTGAACGCGCCGTTCGTGAAGGTGTAGTTTTCGCGCGTCTCGCCGCGCACGTAACGCGCGTCGGCTCCGCCGCTGGTGCGCGCGCCGTCGGCGTGTCTCCAGGTGCCGGTCCACGCCCCGCCGAACGCGGTGGCGGGAACGGCGAATTGATCGCTGGCGGGCGTTTCCGCGGTGCGTGTGGCGTTGACCGAGCTGAAGGTGCTGGCGAAGGACTGATCCTGCGCGTAGGCGGCCGCGTTCCAGGCGAAAGCGGCCGCGGGCTGACCGTTCACGGCGAGCGAGGCGAATTTTTCGCGTGACCCGTTGCGTTGATAAGGAGTGCCGTTGCCGCGGAATTCCTCGTAGCCACGCACCGTGGTCGTGACCTCCAGGGCTTCCCCCAGGGGATGACGCCAGCGTGCGGTCAGCGAGCGATGGCGGCTCCAGGCATCCACATCGATCGCCCCGCGACGTTCGGGTGCCACGAGCGAGAAACCGTTGGTAGAAAACAGTCCGCCGAGCACTTGTACAACTCCGCAGCCGGCGGGCACGGCGAGGGCGATTTCACCGCTCCGCGTGCCGAAATCGCCGTAGGCGGCGATCGCGCGCAGGGTGCCGCGAGTGGTCACGGTGGTGGGCGTCGGCTCGCGCTCGAGGAGGGCGGGTTCGAGATTCGCCGGCGCGCTGAATAATTGCACGACGCCGCCGAGCGCGGCGTTCCCCCAGGCGGTTGCACCCCCGCCCGGCACGATTTCTGCCCGGGCCAGACCCTCGCGGGGCAGCTTTGTCCAGGCGACCCAGCCGCCAAACGGGTCGTTGAGTGGTATGCCGTCGAGCAGGACGAGCGAGCGGCTGGCGCCGCTCGGGCCGAGTCCGCGGAGGGAGACACCCTGCGCCGTGGGATTGGCGGTAAAGCTGTCGCTGCGGCGAAACAGACTGAACCCCGGCACGCTCCGCAACGCGCCGTCGAGGGTGGTGGCGGGCGTCTGCCGCAGCGCGATTTCGTCGAAGGTCGTGACGGTGGCAGCGACATGTTCGGGGGCCTGCGGCGTCCGCGCGGCCGTGACGACAACGGCACTCAGCGTGGTGGGGTTGACGGTGCCGGGAGCGGTGCCGCTGGCAAGGGGTGCGGGCGTTTGGGCGGGGGCGTTCCGCGGAATGGCGCTCGTGGCGAGGATGATGGCGATGAGCCGAAAGGCGGAATGGCGTGACATCATGAGCAGGACGAAGGATCGATGGAAATGGCTCTTTTTTTGGCGTGGGCTCGCGACCAAGTCGGTTCCCCGGGCGGTCCGAAATCCAAATCGTCGGGGCGCCGGTTCGGTCCCGAAATGAGCCAGTCTTCCGGATGGGGCAAGTGACGTTTGCCGGGCCGACCGTTTAAGACGCTGTGGATCGCGGCTTTGGCTGGCCGAACCGGCTCGACGGGGGCCGTGGTTGGTGGCGCCCTGCCACCGGGCGGCCCCGGAGGTGCAAGGCCTCCGGCAGGGCGCGATTATGCTGGGCAAGCGTGTTGTCATTTGGGATGGGTGAGATTCCGCGCGCGGCGCGGGCAATTATGTCACTTTGGGAATACAAGGTTATCAGCAGCGGAAAAGGTGGATTTGCCACGCCCGCTTTGTTGGAGAAATTTCTGAACGATCTCGGGCGCGACGAGTGGGAAATCATCGATTTCCGCACGCAATCCGACAACGCGCTGGCTTTTTCCGGCCTGGCGCGGCGGCCGACGCAGCGCGACTGGACGCTGCAGGATGCGGCCGCGGCCGCGGCCAAGGTCGAGGCGGAAAAACTTCGGGCCGAGTTCGAGGCAAAATTCAAGGCGGGCTCCACGACGGCGGCGGCGGCCGAAGAGCGGTCGCCGAGTTTCCTCGAGGAGAAGGCCGCGCCCGAAGACGGCTTTCGCAAGCCGGTCGATACCTCGCGCGATTCGGATCTCGAGGCGCCCGAGGACGAGAAGGACGAATGGGATAAACTCACGGCCGCGGAGGAGGACGACCTCCCGACCTTTTTCGAAGCGATCAAGCCACATATGCGTCGCAATCAGCGCGGCCCCGGGATGTCCGTCGGGGCGGATTATCTGGCCAAGAAGTGGGATCAGTCGGAAGACGACGTGAAGGGTGCGCTGGTCGAATGCGGTTTGGTGCTGCCGGCCGACGAAGATTCGGCGCCGGTTTACGTTGAATACGAAGGCGATCTTTACTGGCTGAACATCAACCGGCGCGGCGAACTCTGGATCAACACGAAGGAGAAACCGCGTCCGATGTTCCGGGCCGTGAAGGCGGTGCGCGTTGCCGTGGAAGAGGAAGCCAGGCCCGACGCCCAGAGGTCCGAGGAAAAAAACCAACGGCCCGACGATCGCGGTCGAACCACGGAGGAGGGTGGTCAGCGCTCGGAGCCCCGTGTCCCGGAGGGAACCGAGCCCGCCGCCCCGGTCGAGCGATCCGCTCAAGCGGGCGAGCGGGCGCCGTCAAGATCGCCGCTGCCCGAGGGGCCGGCGCTGTTGGCCAGGATCCGTCCGCATATGCGGCGCAATCGGCGCGGTCCGGGCGGCTCCGGCAGCACGAGTTTTCTTGCGCGGGCCCTGAAATGCAGCGAAGGCGATTTGAAGGCTGCGTTCGAAGCCATGGGGCTCACCGTGCCCGCGGGGTCCGGCGACAAGCCGATCTTTGTCGAAATCGGCGACGAACTTTGGTGGCTCAACGCGGATTCCCGCGGCGGCCTTTGGATCAACGGTCGGGAGAAGAAACCCGGCGAAACCGCCCTCTCGGCGGTGGCCGGCGAGCCCGAAATGCCCGCGTCGACTCAACCCGCGGCCACGCCTGCTTCGGCACCCGCCGATGGCTCGGCGGCGGCCACCCTGGCGGCCCCGGAACCCGCCCCTGCGGCTGAGCCGCCGGCTGCCAGCCCCCATGCTCTTTCCGCCGTGCGGTTGCTGCTGAAGGAAACCCGGACCGGCAGATTTGCGGGCAAGGTCGAGCGAGTCGCCGGCGAGCTCGCCAAGCCGGTCGAGGAATTCATCGCCACGCTGGTGGCCGCCGGACTCAAGGCACCCGAAAAGGCGCGGGAGAAGCCCGTGTTCGTCGAGCAAGCGGGAGAAATCTTCTGGTTGAACTTGAACGCGAAGGGCGAGCTGTGGGTCAACGCGAAGGCTTCGAAGTTCACGGACAAGAACGAGGCCGAGGTCGGGAGAGCGGCGCCGTCCCCGAGAGCTGGTGAGACGGCACAAAAGCCAAACCGGCGGGGCGGACGTTCCCGCACCAAGAAATCCGGGTAAGGCCGGGAGCCAACCGAGCGGCGGGTGGTTCCCCGACCGCTCGCCTACTGACTGATTCATGCGCGCCGGCCGGTCGGGCGAGGGGCGTTTGTAGATCCCGCGGCCGGGGATCGATTTGCCGGACGACGTGCCAGTCCACAGTTGTTTTTCCCGGGGTTGTCTTCATTTTCGCTCCGCTGCGACATTGACCCGGTTGCAAATTCGAAGCCCCGAAATCCCATGACTTCACGCGAATTTTTGATCAACGCTCACGGCTACGGACTGCCGTCGCGCGACGAATTGGTGGCCTATCGACTTTGGGATAATCACTTTCACGGCTTCGATTCGCCCCGTCCCGTCGAGCAGTACGAGCGCAATAACTTTTACGTGGAGCGCATGGGCATCGAGCGGTCCATTGCCCAGGAGATCGGCGGGACCTTGGATCATCCATTTGATCCCGCACCCAACGAAGCTGAAATTCTGAAAATTATGGAGCGGGACAAGCACAAGCTGTCCGGAAGGACGCCGGTCGATCCCAACTTTCCGGACAAGTCGTGCGAGAAAGTGGAGAAATGGATCCGGAACGGACCCTGCATCGCGATCAAGTATGCCGGCCGGGAAACCGGCGTGAGATGCAACCATCCCAACAACGATCCGATCATGCGTCTCGCCGAGGATCTCGGCTGCCACGTTTATATCCACAGTTGGACGAAAATTGGCGGCTCGCCCTATCTGCCCGGCGGCGGCAACGGCGAAGGCGAGGCGGCGCCGGCCGATGTCGTGGAGATCGCGCGACGGTTTCCCAAGGTGCAGATCGTCTGCGGGCATACGGGCGGCGACTGGGAGCTGGGGATCCGGGTGATCCGCACGCAAAAAAATGTTTTGATGGAATACTCCGGATCCGATCCGCATTCGGGCATGCTGGAATACGGGATCAAGGAACTCGGGGCCGAGCGGCTCGTCTGGGGCGGGCACGGTCCGAGTCGCAGCTACGCCACCGAGATCGGAAAGGTATTGGACGCCGATATCTCCCGGGCCGACCGCATGAAGGTTTTTGGCGGCAATCTGCGGAGGATCTCCGCGGACATGCTGCGTAAAAAGGGAATCAAGGTCGAAGTCTAGGCCGCTGCTAGGCCGGCTGGGGGGAGACGGATTTCGCCGGATAGCGCGGTCGCAAGCGGAGAATGGTCCTAGTTGGGGGTAACCCTTGGGCGATTCTTCGCGTCTAAGCTGGCCATGAGTCCAACCAACGTTACTTGGGGCCATCTGCTGCGGAGTCCAGTGTCCGCCGCTCGTTGCGGCAGTCTGGCTCTGGCCTTGATGCTTGTCGGATCGTCCGTGCGCTCGGCGACTCCTGTGCCCGATGCCCCGACGGTTGCGCCCGCACCGATGGTCGACAAGCCACTCAGCCCGGCCGCGAGCGATACGCCCGGCGAGCAACCGACGCCCCAACACGTGTGGGTGCCTGGGCACTGGCGGTGGCAGGAGGGCGCCTACGTTTGGGAGTCCGGTCGTTGGGAGATCCCGCCGACGCCCAGCGTTTCGTGGGTGTCGCCCGAGTGGCAGAAGCAGGCCAACGGCTATGTCTTGAAGGAGGGCTATTGGCGCGAGGCCCCTCCGGCACCGCCGGTGGCCGCGTCGGCGCAACCGCCACAGGAAATCTACACGACGCAACCCCCGCCGCCGCCGCAATCGGAAGTGATTTATGAGCGTCCGTCGCCCGTCCATATTTGGGTCGGGGGCTATTGGGGCTGGCGGCTTGGTCGACACGTGTGGATGGGCGGCCACTGGGAGATGCCGCCGCGGCCGAGGGTGGTCTGGGTGCCGGCGCACTGGGAATTTCGGGGCGGGCGTTATGTCCTGATCGAAGGCTATTGGCGCGACGGCGGCGCGATGAGCGCTCCACCTCCTTCGATGGTCGTCGCGGAGGCGCCGCCACGGCAGATCGTCGTCATGGCCCCACCGCCGCCACCGCGCCGTGAGGTGGTCTTCGCGCGACCCGGACCCGGATATGTCTGGATCAACGGATATTGGGCGTGGCGCGGGGGCCGGCACGTGTGGTTTGCCGGTCACTGGGAGCAACCGCCGCGTGGCCGCCGCGCATGGGTCGAGCCGCGCTGGGAGCGCCGCGGCGGCAACTACATCTTCTTTGAGGGCCACTGGGGTCGCTGACGGACCGGTCCCTTTCCGGGGCCGTGTCGCCCAGCGTTTTCCCAGCCCATCGGCGCCATTGCTCCGGTGCAACCGCGATCCGAGCGACCGATGTCAACGAATAGTTGACCTCGACGAACTGGGTCGGCGGTGGTGGACGACGGGGACGGTGCAGTCGCTTTCCGCGAGAGGGTGGCCGTGAGCGATGGGCGAGGCGCCGCCGGACTCAGAATTCCGCCGTGCCCGGCGTGCGGGCGAACGGGATCACGTCGCGGATGTTGGCGACTCCCGTCACGAACATGAGCATGCGTTCGAAGCCCAGACCGAAGCCCGCGTGCGGCACGCTGCCGTAGCGACGGAGATCGAGGTACCACCAGTAGTTTTTTTCGTCGAGATGGTGCAGGGCCATCCCTTCGCGCAGGACGTCGAGCCGCTCCTCGCGCTGGCTGCCCCCGATGATTTCCCCGATGCCGGGCACGAGCAGGTCCATGGCCGCCACCGTCTGCCGGTCGGCGGCGCAGCCGTCGGTGACGCGCATGTAGAACGCCTTGATCGCCCGGGGATAGTTGTAGACGGTGACCGGGCATTTGAAGTGTTCCTCGGTGAGGAAACGCTCGTGCTCCGCCTGGAGATTCGCGCCCCAGGAAACGGAGTGCTCCCAAGTTTTCCCCGATTGGGTGAGAATTTCGATCGCCTCCGTGTAGCTGCAGCGCTGGAACGGCCGCTCCAGCACAAAGTCGAGGCGCGCCATCAACTCCTTGTCGACGAACTTGCTGAAGAACTCGAGGTCGGCCGCGCAGTGTTCCTTCGCATCGCGGATCAGGTATTTCACGAACTCCTCCGCGAGATCCATGTTTCCCGTCAGATCGCAGAACGCCATCTCGGGCTCGATCATCCAGAACTCCGCTGCGTGGCGCGAGGTGTTGGAATTCTCCGCGCGGAACGTCGGGCCGAACGTGTAAATGTTGGAGAGCGCGCAGGCGAAGATCTCCGCCTCGAGCTGGCCGCTGACCGTGAGGAACGTTTTCCGCCCGAAAAAATCCTGCGCGTGATCGACCTCGCCGGTGTCGGTCCGCGGCGGCTTGGCCGCATCGAGCGTCGTGACGCGAAACATGTCGCCGGCGCCCTCGGCGTCGCTGGCGGTGACGATGGGCGTGTGGACGTGGAAAAAGTTTTTGCCCTGGAAAAACTGGTGCACGGCGAAGGCGAGCCGGCTGCGCACGCGGAAGACGGCCCCGAACAGGTTCGAGCGCGGGCGCAGGTGGGCGATTTCGCGGAGGAATTCGAGCGTGTGCCCTTTCTTCTGCAACGGATACGTGGCGTCGGCCTCGCCCACGACGGTGAACGACCCGGCGACCACTTCCCATTTTTGGCCCTGGCCCTTGGATTCGACGAGCCGGCCCCGCACTTCCACCGAGGCACCGGTGTTGGCTTTGGCAATCTCGGTCGCGTAGTTGGGCAGCGCGGCGTCTGCGACGACCTGGATGCCCTTGAGGCACGAGCCGTCGTTCAGCTCGATGAACGAAAAGGCCTTCGCGTCGCGGCGGGTGCGAACCCATCCCTGCAGGAGGATGGCGTCCATCGGCGTGGTGGCGGCGAGCGCGTCTTTGACGAGGGTGCGGTACATGGCGGAAGCGTTGGTTGAACGAAGCCTCCGTCCTCCGGCAACGCAAATCCGTAAGATCCGCTGGCCCGCGCCGCCGGGCCCGCGATCAACCGGCGATCCGGTTGGGCACGGCCCAACGAATCCGGGCCAGCAGCAGATCGCCCTTGATGCCATTGCGCGGCTGCCATTCGCCGACGGTCACCCACGATTCGGCGGGGCTGGCATGGGTGACGTGGAAATTTCCCATGATCGCGACGCGATCGGGGTCCTTGATGCCATCGCCGACCAAGGGAAGCACGACGCGTTCCGTGGCGCGGCGCAGCCGCAAGGTCGCGGGATCCACCTGGGCCATGAACAGCGGCGAACGCCACCGGAGAACGTTGGCGTTGGTGGCATCCTTGCGCGTGTAGACGAGAAAGAGCGCGTCCGAATGAGCGAGCCAGTGCTGCTGCGTGGTCGACATCGTCAGCGGCTCTCCGTCGTCCCACGCCCACGCGCGCTGCGGTTCGAACGTGAGTCCGTCGTCGCTGCGCGCCACGTAACCCCGCTCGTCCTCGGCGCGGATCGTGAGGTAGATCCGGTTCTGGAAGGAGACCACGGACGGTTCGAGCAGCCCGCGGCCCTTCTTGTTGCGGATTTCAGGGCCGACTTGCTTCACGACTAGTCGCTCGCCGTCGAAACCGCAGATCACGCCCGCGACCGAGCGGGGGGCACCTTTGAAACCGAACGTGAGCGACATCTGGATGTCGCCGTTGGGTAGGAGCACGCGCTGGCCGCAGCCGTTGGAGTAAATCTCCGTGCCGCGCGGATCGTTCCACTCGAGCTTGCGCCGGGGACCCCAGCGACCGTCACGCCAGACCGCGTAGACCGGCCAGCGGGGCGGCTGCTTTGCGGAGAACTTGGGCCCGCTGTAGAATACGTTGTGCCCCATCGCCAGAACGGAGCGCGACGGTGCATGCCATTGCGGCACGACGTCGCACACCCCCTCTTCGCCCTCGGTGGGATGCGGTACACGGCCCAACGCCGGCACGGGTTGCGGCTCCATCCAGGTGCGGCCAAGGTCCGGCGACTCCATCCAGTGGACGGGGCCGAAGTAGTCCGAGCCTTGGATCGTTTGCAGCGTCATGAACGCCCGCGGGCCGCTGGCGCCCGGAATCATGCACGCGCGGGGATGAAACCACGTCGGCCCGCCGCCATCGCGGCCACGGCGCACCGTGTTTTTTTCAATGGCGGCGATGAGCGAACTGTTCCCCACCAGTGTGGTGGCGGACCGGCTGCGAGTGGGCAAAAGGACCAGCGCCCCGGTCGTCAGGGCGCCGGCGCGGAGAAAAGTGCGACGCGAAAGCGGTGCGGACGGCATGGGCGCGGTGGCGTCGGACGAAGGTGGGTGTGCGGGCACGGGGTGGGGAAGTTTGCTTGCGAAAGCCGCGCGGGACTACGGCGCCGATGAGTGGAGATGCCATTTTAACCACGCGTAGAACGTGGCCCCGATCTGCTGATAACCGGCGAGATTCGGATGCACGCCATTGTTGTCGGGATAGCCGCCGACCGGATCGAGGTTCAATTCGGTCGGAACGAGATGGATGCCCTGCGATTCGCGGCCGCCGAACTGCGCGAGCATTCGCTGCACGAGCCGGTGCTGGATGCGCTTCCAACCCCAGCGGTGATACTTGCCCTTGTAGTTGGCTTCGAAGCCGGACTCGCGGGCATTGGGTGGCGTGGTCAGGCCGACGGCAAAGGCCGTCTTCGGACTCGCGGCGCGAAAGGCCTTCAACAGCTGTTCGGCGTTGTCCAGGGCCGCGCCGATCGATTTTTCGATCGCCGCGGGATCGTCCGGACTCGCGGCGAAGCAGTCGTTGATCCCGAGGAGAAACGTCGCCACGTCAGGCGGCTGGTTGGCGCACTCCTCGCGCAGGTAGCGGGCGAGGTCGAGGGAGGGCTTCCCGTCCGCGCCGGCGTAAATGAACGGGCTGGTGCGTTTGCGCGCCAGCGGCCCCGCGGCGGTCTTTTCCGCGTCCGGCGAATACAGTGAAAGAAATGATTTCCAGGTCCAGCCGCCGTATCCCTCGTGGACAACCCCGGGTGCCGCGGACGCGGTCTTGTGCGTGCCGAGCATCGTCCAGCGAGGATTGCCCGGGTTGGAGAGGAGCCGCGCGATCTCGTTGGGGTAGTGCGTGGCGTTGGTGAGGCTGTCCCCGACGATGAGCAGCCGCAGCGAGCCGCCGGCGCCTGCGTCCCGCGGCACGATCTGCAGGACGGTACGTGCTTTTTCCAGCACGGTGCCATCGCGATCTTTCACGACGATCGCGAGTGTGTGCCTGCCCACGTCACGATCGGCCGGCGTGACCGTCCAGCGCCGCGCCTCAGTCTGGCCGATATCGCAGGTGATCTCAAAGCGGAAATTCTCCGGCGTTTCGGTCAGCACCACGTTGTCGTAGTAGAGGCTGAAGGGGACGCCCGGCACGGCGTAGCAGGCCGGCGGCAGGGTGAGTTGAAGCGTGGCGGCGGCGGCCGAACACGCCAGACCCGAGATCGCGGTCAGGAACAGCAGGAGGGATTTCATCGGGGTAGGGGCGACGAAAGGACGACGCGGAAGGCGGCGATTGAAGTCAACTTTCCGATAAGCGGGAGGGCGAACCCGCCGTGGGCAGGGCCCCTGTCCCGGTGGCTCCTCGACACCGTCGGTGTCGGTGCTATTTTCGTTTCCGATTTTCCCGGTCCCTTGCCGCCATGAAATTTTCCGCCCGTCTGGTTTCTTTCCTTGCCCTGATCCTTGCCGGCATCGTCGCGGGTCCCGTGGCGCGCGCCAAGTCCGATGCCGAAGCGGAGCGGGCGGACATCCGCGCCATGCGTGACAAGGTGCTCGCGGAGCTCTACCAACTGCATCCTGGCACAAAGGCGAAGATCAAGAAGGCCGCCGGTTACGCGGTGTTCTCCAACATCGGCATCAACCTCGTGCTGGCGAGCTTTGCCGGCGGCCATGGTATCGTCGTCAAGCCGGGCACGTTCAAGGACAGCGAGACCTTCATGAAGATGGGCTCGGCGGGCATCGGTTTCGGCCTCGGCGTGAAGGATTTTCGGGCGGTGTTCATCTTCAGCAACAAGGCGAAACTCGAGGCCTTCGTGGAAAAGGGCTGGGATTTCAGCGGGCAGGCCGATGCCGCCGCCAAATCCGACGACAAGGGTTCGGTGCTCGCGACTGCGGCCACGGCGATCCCGGGCGTGGAGGTCTATCAAGTCACCAAGAACGGCCTCGCCCTGCAGGCGACGCTGCAGGGCAACAAGTACTGGAAGGACCGGGATCTCAACTGAGCCGCGCCGGGTGACGCGCGCGGCGGTGTTCGCTAGGCCTTCAGGATTCCGTCCCAGCCTTTGCGATACTCGGGGCGGCGGATGAAGGGCGCGGCTTCCGGCGCGTTCGTCGCGCGCATGGCCGCGTAGTCCCACATAATCTTCTTGCCGGTGCGGTAAGCCACGTTGCCGAGATGGTTGGCCTCGGTCGTCCAGCCGGAATACTGGAAATCCGAGCCGGGTCGCGGTCCGGTGCCTTTGGCGAAGTTGACCCACTCGACCCAGTGGCCGGGCGAGCGGGGCAGCGTCTCGGAGGGAGTCTTGAAATCCTTGAATTTTTCCTCGGGCAACAGCTTCCCGTTGCCGAGCAGCATGCCCTTGTCGCCCATGAATACGCACGAACGGCCGCCCCACGCCGGCACCCACCCGGGGGGCTTACTGTTACCTTGGTGCCAGACCAACTTGAGTGCGGGCTGGGAACCGACGGCCGGAAACTCAAACGTCGCCATCAGCGTTGCGGGCGCGAGTTCCGGATGGGCCGGTCCATGGGGCGAAACGGCTTCGATCGTCGCCGGGGCCAGCACGCGCCGGCCCGTGGCATCGGTCCGCCAGAGATCCAGCACGGTGTAGGGCACGTCGTTGTCGTGGCTGCCGAGGTCGCTCATCGTGCCGTTGCCAAAATCCCACCAGCGATACCACCGGGGACCGGGGAAATACGTCGCATGAAACGGCCGCACCGGCGCGGGCCCGAGCCACAGGTCCCAGTTCATGTTCGCCGGCACGGGCATCTCCTCCTTGAACCGCTCCACGATCTGGCTGCCGTTGTAGAATCCGTGGGGTTTGTCGAAGCGCTCGGCGGACGCGGCATCCTGGAGTCCCCAGGCGCGGTCGGCCCAGACGTGGACTTCGCGCACCGGGCCGATCGCGCCCGTGTTCAGAATTTCGCGGATCGAACGTCGCGTGGCCATGGCGTGGCCCTGGTTACCCATCTGCGTCGAGAGGTGCGGATATTTCGCGGCGGTTTCGCGGATGAAGCGCGTTTCCCAAATGTTATAGGCGAGCGGCTTTTCGCAGTAGACGTGCTTGCCATGGGTCAGCGCCAGGTACATGGCAAACGCGTGGGTGTGTTCGGCCGTCGAGACCACGACGGCGTCGAAATCGTTCGGGCGGTCGAAGACGCGGCGGAGATCGTTGAACTTTTTGGCCTGCGGATACCGTTGGGCCGCGGAGTCTACCGCCACCTGGTTCACGTCGCAGATCACAGCGACGTTTTCGTCCGGATGCGGGGCCGACGGTTCGGCTTTGCCCTTTCCACTGCGCCCACCCTGGCCGCGGCCCGGCACGATCGTGAGTTCGTTCAAGCTCGCGCTCGCGCGACCGCCGCAGGCGATGAACGCGATATTCAGCTTGCTGTTCAGATTCTGGCCGCGGAGAAACGCGGGAGCGCCGGTGATGAGCGCGGCTGTCGCCAGGGTTTTGCCGACGAACTCGCGGCGCGTGAGCAGATGGGGAGACGTCGTTTTTGGGGTCTTTTTCATGGGGTGATACAGGGGAGGAACGGCCGGCGGGGAGGGAATCTTCTCATCGCTGCGCGATCACACGTGATCGCGGAAAACGATGTGGGTTGCGTAGCGCGGCCTGGACCGGACGGCAAGGGCCGACTGACGGGGCGCCGGATTCCGCGAGCGGAATGAAGCGGTCGTCCCCGCCGGTGGGATCAAGGGGCGGGCTTAAAGGAAAACAGATTGGTGAATGTCCACTTCCCTTCCTTCAGTGTTCCCCGCGTCGCGGCGAGGACGGGTCCCGGGCGTTTTTCCCAGACGATGCGAAGCGGATTGGTGCCGCCGATTTTTTCCAGCACCACCCGGTCGTTGCCCAGTTCGATGACGGCGTAGTGATCCGAGGCATCCTTCTCCTCGCGGCCGGTGAGGCCGGGGTTGAAATGTTTGACGCGCAGGCTCACGCCGGAGCCCGCCTGTTCCGCGACGAGGATTTCGTACATCGTCGCCTTGCCCTCCTTCATCTGGCGCATCGTGCCGAGGACGTTGTTGCCCGAGGGGGCGGTCCACATGGCCTCCATCGCGGTCCCGGAGGTGCTGGAGCCCAGCCAGTGTCCGGCGAGAAAGCCGAGGCCGCTGACGCTGGTCGTGGCGGGGGTGGAAGCTTGGGCCGAGAGACGGGCAGAAAGTCCGGCGAGCAGTGTGGCGATAAGGAGGACGAGGCGAAGGGGCGGGGTTTTCATGGGTAAAGGAAACAGGAATAACGCCGATCCGTGCGCAAGGATCGAGTTTGGTCCCCGCGCGCGGCAGGGAAAAGCGGCCATCAAAACCACGGCCAGAAACTCACGCTGCGGCTGCGAGGTCTGGTTGGGTCAGACCGCTTCGAGTCCGACAATGCGGATCTGTTTCGCGGCGTGATCGGCGTGCCAGGTGACGAGAAACTGCTCGTCGAAGAGGGGCACCTTCAAGGGCTGTCCTCGTGCGTCTGAATCCTGATAGTCGCCACGGGTGAACGGATGATCTGCAAGCTGGCGAAAGAAGCTGAGCAAACGTTCACGTTGGCCTCTTGGCAGCAGGTGGAAGGCTTCGCATCCTGCGTCGTCCACGGCGTAGCCGTAGCCCAAGTTCATAGGCCCTTCTTGCAAAGGTCTTCGTGGAGTTGTTCGAGCTTCGATTGAGGCACGCCGCCGCCCTGTTCCATCGCTTGCAGACAGCGCGTCATCTCGGCCTTGTGTTCGGGGTCATTGGCTCGAGTCAGGTGCAGCAGAAACGCCTTCACGCGGGTGCGGTCTTCGGGCGACATGCCCTTGAGGGCTTCCTGCACTTCCTGCACGGTGCTCATGGCGGAAACGATGTGCGCCGGGCCGGTTTTGGCAAACGGGATTTCGGTGGCTGAAACGACGGAATGGAAAAACGTTGGAACGCTAATCTACGCTCATGGACGCTGATTCGGATAGGCGTGGCCGGCGTTCTCGTTCAATGCGGCGAATTTGCCGGCGGCGGCGGCCTGCATCTGGCGATCCCAATCGTCGTCGCTCCAGCCGCAGAGATCGGCGATGAGCGCGGCGCGTTCTTCGAGCGGCAGTTGCTCGATGGCGGACTTGATTTCCTGCACGGTGCTCATGGTGGAAACGCTGCGTCGGCGGGCGAGGTTTGGCAAACGGGATTTCCCGGCTGAGATAGCCGTTGGAATGCGTAATCTACGCGCATGGACATTTTGCGGGCATCAAAAAGAGTACCGCCGCGTTTGTTACCGCTCTGAAAAAGTATACCCCTACGATTCGACTTATCGACCATGGAGACACCACCATCTCAAATCAGGCCGCGTATTTTGTGGTGGTCGACTATACGCAGTCGGCAGCAGGTATCGACGTGTTCGTGCGGCAGATTCAGTTCATCACTGGCAAAGATGGCCTAAATTACACCATTGCGATGCGAGATTCACCAGAGGCGTGGGCCAGTCAGTCGAAGCTTTTCACTATTTTGGCCACGCGATTCGTCCTTCTTCCGCCGCGATAAAAGCAGAAATGCCCAACAAGTAGGCGCCAGCAACGCCGTGATCGGTCACGTCGTGGCTCGAATCCAAAATGAAAAGCCCAAAGCGAATTATCCTTCGTAACGCTGCACGAATCATGCCCGCCGGTGGCGTGGCGGTCATTTGATGAACTGACCGCAGAACTGCTCCACCGACATGGCTTCGAGTTTGGTCCGGTCGGCAAAGGGCGTCATGAAGTCCCTTGCTTTGGCCGCGCCGAAATGGGCCGCAAAGGCCGACTCGGCCTTTTGCCGGAGCACCGGAATGCCCTCGGCGCGGCGGCGGCGATGGCCGATGGGATATTCGGCCACGATCTTGTCGGTGTGCGTGCCGTCGCGGAAAAAAACCTGCACGGCGTTGGCGATCGAGCGTTTGTCGGCGTCGAGGTAGTCCCGGGAATACTGCTTGTCCTCGACCACCGTCATGCGCGCGCGGAGGGCGTCGATGCGCGGGTCGTGGGCGATCTTTTCCTCGTAGTGCTCCGCCGTCAGGTTCCCGAAGATCAGGCCGATGGCGGTCATGTATTGCAGGCAGTGATCGCGGTCGGCCGGGTTGTTGAGGGGGCCGCTCTTGTCGATGATGCGGATCGCGGACTCGTGCGTGGTGAGTTCGACGCGGCCGATCTCGTGCAGGCGGTCGCGGACGAGGGGATGAAGCTGGATCGCGCATTCCACGGCGGTCTGCGCGTGGAACTCGGCGGGGAAGGAAATCTTGAAGAGGATCTGCTCCATCACGTAGCTGCCGAGCGGCCGCGCGAGTTTCACGGGCTGGCCCTTGAAGGAAACGTCCTGGAAACCCCACGTCTTGGCGGTGAGCACGGACGGGTAGCCCATCTCGCCGGTCATGGCGATCAGCGCGAGGCGGACCGCCCGGCTCGTGGCGTCCCCGGCCGCCCAGGATTTGCGGGAGCCGGTGTTGGGGGCGTGGCGGTACGTGCGCAGCGCGGAGCCGTCGAGCCACGCGTGCGAGAGCGCGTTGATGATTTGGTCGCGCGTGCCGCCGAGGAGCGCGGTGGCAACGGCAGTGGAGGCAATGCGCACAAGTAACACATGGTCGAGTCCTACGCGGTTGAATGAATTTTCGAGCGCCAGCACACCCTGGATCTCGTGGGCCTGAATCATGGCGACGAGGACGTCGCGCATCGTGAGGGGCGGGCGGGCGGGCCGGCGGGGAGCGCCCGGCGCGGCGACCTGTTCGGCGGTGAAGGCGGACAGCGGCGTGCGAAACGCGGTGGGCACGGCGCCCGCGGCCTGGTGGCGCGAGAGCCAGTCGGTCACCGCGAGGATGGCGCCGAGATTGTCGGACGGATGTCCCCATTCGGCGGCGAGCCATGTGTCGTTGAAATCGAGCCACCGGACGATCGTCCCGATGTTGAACGCGGCCTGCACCGGATCGAGTTCATAGCCGGTGCCGGGAACGCGGGCGCCGTTTTTCGTCGTGGTGCCGTCGACCACGGGGCCGAGGAGCTTCGTGCACGCCGGGAAGGCGAGGGCGAGGATGCCGCAGGCGAGCGTGTCGGCGAGACACCAGCGCGCGGTGTCGAGGGCGTCGTCGCCCGGCTGACGCTGGTTCAGCACGTAGTCGGCGATCTCGGCGAGAAGCGCATCGGCGGGCGGGCGGACGTTGGAGATGGGGGAGGACATTTTTGAAAATCGTGCTCGTGATCGTGCTCTTACTCAGCTCGATTCCACCCGAGCACGATCATGAGCAAGAGGACGAGCACGATCATCTCTTTTCCAAGGGCACAAACGGCCGGTCGGCGGGACCGGTGTAGTTGGCGCCGGGGCGGATGATCTTTCCGTCGACGCGTTGTTCCACGATGTGGGCGGACCAGCCGGCGGTGCGGGCGATCACGAACAGCGGGGTGAACATCAAGCGTGGCACGCCCAGCGCGTAGTAGGCGACGGCACTGTACCAATCGAGATTGGGAAATATCTTCTTCTCGTGCCAGAGCAGCGTTTCGAGCCGCTCCGCGATATTGAATAGATTCAGGTTGCCCGTCGCGGCGCTGAGTTCCCGGGCGATTTCCTTGATGATCACGTTGCGCGGATCGGCGATCGTGTAGACGGGGTGGCCGAAGCCGATGACGATTTCCTTCCGGGCGATTCGGGCGCGGATGTCCGCCTCGGCTTCGTCCGGAGTGGCGTAGCGCTGCTGGATTTCGAGGGCGACCTCGTTGGCGCCGCCATGCTTGGGGCCGCGGAGCGCGCCGATCGCGCCGCTGATACAGGACGCCATGTCGGAACCGGTGCCGGCGATCACGCGGGCGGTGAAGGTCGAGGCGTTGAACTCGTGCTCCGCGTAGAGCGTGAGCGAGCGGTCAAGGGCCCGGACCTGCGCGGGGCTGGCCGGGCGTTGATGCAGCAGTTCCAGAAAATGAGCCGCGGTGGACGGGGCGGCCGTTTCGACCGGGATCCGCCGGCCGCTCGTGACGTAATGGTGCCAGTAGAGCAGCATCGAGGGGAAGCACGCGGTGAGCCGGTCGGCGATGGCACGGGCCCCGGCGACGGTGGAGGCGTTGCCGCCGGCGGTGGGCAGGGCCTCCGTTTCGAGCGTGCCCAGCATCGAGCAGCCGGTGCGCAGCACGTCCATCGGGTGGGCGCTCGCGGGAATTTGTTCGAGCACGGTGCGCAGCGGCGCCGGCAGGCCGCGGAGCGTGGCGAGGCGGCGGCGGTAGTCGGCGAGCCCGGCGGCCGTGGGCAGCGTTTCGTGGATGAGCAGGTGCGCGACCTCCTCGAACGTGGCCTCGCGCGCGAGGTCGGCGATGTCGTAGCCGCGATAGTGCAGATCGTTGCCCGAGTGGCCGACCGTGCAGACAGCGGTGTTGCCGGCGATGACGCCGGAGAGCGCGACGGATTTCTTGCCTTTGGCAACGGGTGGAGGCGTGGGGTCGCTCATGGTAAGGGGGGCGAGTTTTACCGCGGGAAACTGGTGTTGAAACGGACCTGGCTCAACTCCGCCATCCCGATCCGCGCCATCGCATCACTTTTTGACGGGAGGCGTGTAGCCGAGCGTCGCGTAGAGCTCGGCGCGGGTTTGCATTTTGCCGACGACGTTTTGCTGCGTTCCTTCCTGACGGATCGCGGTGTAGACGTCGCGTGAGGCGGCGGCGGCGGCGCGGGAGGCGCTGAGCGGATAGAGCACCATCGCGATGCCCGTTGCGCCGAGTTCGGCGAGGGTGAAATAGGGCGTCTGGCCGAACTCGGTGAGATTCGCGAGCACAGGGACGTTCAGCGCGGCGGTGAATTTCCGGTAGTCATCGAGCGTGTGGAGCGCCTCGGCGAAAATCATGTCGGCGCCAGCGGCGACATAGGCCTGTGCGCGGGCGATTGCGGCCGGGACGCCCTCGACCCCAGCGGCGTCGGTGCGGGCCATGACGACAAACGCGGGATCGGGTTTGCCGGCGACCGCGGCGCGCACGTGGGCGACCATTCCGGCGACGGGCACGAGGTGTTTGCCGGGCAGGTGGCCGCAAAGTTTGGCGGGCACCTGATCCTCGAGGTGAACGGCGGCGGCGCCGGCGGCGGCCACTTCGCGGACGGCGGTGGCGGGGTCGTCCCAGCCCGTGTCGATATCGACCAGCAGCGGGAGCGGCACGCGACGGCCGATGCGGCGGACATCGATGAGCACGTCGGCGAGCGTGGTGTCGCCGGTGTCGGGGATGCCGCAAGAGTGATTGGCGACCCCGGCCCCGGAAAGATACAGCGCGCGGAAACCGGCGCGCTGGGCGAGCAGCGCGGCGTAGGCGTTGATCGCACCGGCGATTTGCAGGGGCTTTTCCGTCGCGAGGGCCGCGCGAAATTGTGTCCCGGGAGACGAACTCATGCGCTTGAACTTGCGACCGCCGGCGGCGCGAGTCGAGGCCGCGCGTGACTGGGCGGAGAAATTGGCGCGACGATCGGCAAAAGAAATGTTTCGGCTTTGACGAATTTTGTGCTTTTTGAAGCACACCGTCTTTCGGGACGAATCGTCTTTCCCCCGCCATGCTCGCAGTCACCGACCTGAAAAAATCGTTTTTGTCCCCCGAGGGGGAGCGGACGGAGATCGTGAATGTGCCGGCGTTCGCGCTGGCGGCCGACGAGCAGCTAGCCCTGCGCGGGGAGAGCGGCTCGGGCAAGACGACCTTTCTGAACATGATCGCCGGGATCCTCGCCGCGGACAGCGGGACGGTGAGGATCGACGGCGTGGAGATGACCGCGCTCAGCGAGTCGCGGCGCGACCGGCTGCGCGCGGACAAGCTCGGGTACATTTTCCAGACGTTCAACCTGCTGCAGGGCTACACCGTGTTGGAAAACGTCATGCTCGGGATGTCGTTCGGGCCGCGCGGGGCGGACCGGGCCCATGCCCGCGAGGTGCTGGGCCGGGTCGGGCTGGGGCACCGGCTCGATCATTTTCCCCGGCAGCTTTCGACGGGACAGCAGCAACGAGTGGCGGTCGCCCGGGCGCTGGCCAACCGACCCAGGCTGGTGCTCGCCGACGAGCCGACGGGCAATCTCGACCGCAAGCACGCCGGCGAAGCCCTCGCGCTCATCCGCGAAGTCTGCCGTGAGCACGCGGCGGCGTTGTTGCTGGTTAGCCACGATGAGGAGGTGCTCGGCCAGTTCGAGCACCGGAGGGACTTTGCCCACATCAACGAAGCCTTGAAGGAGGTCCGCCGATGACGCTGCCGCTGATCATTTACCGTTCCCTGCGGCAGCACGCGCTCTCGACCGTGATTACGGCGGGGAGCATCGCGCTCGCCTCCGGGTTGCTGATGTGCGTCTGGATGGTGAAGACCCAGTCGCAGACGGCGTTCACACAGACGACCACGGGTTTCGATGCGGTGCTGGGCGCGCGCGGCTCGAAACTGCAGCTCGTGCTCAACGCGATTTTTCACCTCGAGGCCTCGCCCGGCAATGTGGCCTATGCCGACTACGAGATGGTGAAGCGCCACCCGGCGGTAAAGGCGGCGATCCCGCTCGCGGTCGGCGACAATCTCCGCGGCTACCGGCTGGTGGGCACGCTGCCGGAGCTGTTTGAAAAGGTGGAATACGCGCCGGGAAAGAAATTCGCGCTCCAGCCCGGCGGAAAGATTTTCGGCCCCGCGGCGAAGGAGGCGGTGGCCGGGAGTTTTGCGGCGCAGCGACTGGGCCTGAAGGTCGGCGATACGTTTCACCCCTTTCACGGCCTCGCCTTCGATGCGAAGAACGAGCACGCCGACGTCTACGTCGTCACCGCGATCCTGGAGTCGACCAACACGCCGGTGGATCGCGTGATCTGGATTCCCCTGCGCGGGTTGCAGACGATGAGCGGGCACGATCCGAAGGCGGCGACGGACGTGAGTGCCGTGCTCATCCAGCTGCGGACGCCGAGCGCCGGGTTCATGCTCGACATGATGTACAACAAGCAGGGCAACCGGCTGACGTTTGCCTATCCCGTGGGGGCGATCATCGCGGAGCTGTTCAGCAAGATCTCTTGGTTCGACCAGGTGCTCGCACTGGTGGCCTATCTCGTGGCGCTGGTGGCCGCCGGGTCGGTGCTGGCGAGCATCTACAATTCCATGAGCGCGCGGCAGCGCGACCTGGCCATCCTGCGCGCGCTCGGGGCGCGCCGCCGGACGATCTTTGGCGCGGTCGTGGCCGAGGCGGCGTGCATCGGCGGGCTGGGGGCCGCGGTGGGCTTCGGCGTCTATTTCGGTCTGTTCGTCGGCGTGGCCGGAGTCATTCGGACGCAAACGGGCGTGGTCCTCGACGTGGCGGCGCGGCATCCGGTGTTGTGGATTTGCCCGGTGGCGATGATCGGACTGTGTGCCTTGGGCGGGGTCATTCCGGCCTTGAAGGCCTATCGGACACCTGTGGCCGAGACGCTGGCGCCGGTGTCGTAGAGCGCAATTGAGCGCTGGTGGTGAGTGGGTTGGGGAGAATATCGAGGGCGAGGGAAGCGGCGGCTTGGATCGTGGGCAGGTCGCGCGATCGGCCGGGCTCCTCCAGCGATGGCAATTCGCCCGCGCAGAGGAATTTTTTTTTGACGAACCCCTCTTCCCCGTTACCGTTTGCGCCACTATGAGAATGTTGCACCCCTGCCTTGTTGCTTTGTTGGTGTTCAGCGTCGGTCTCGGTGGAGTGCTGCGTGCGGCCGATGCCGCGGCGTCCAGTCCGGCCCCGGCGGCCGCGCCCAAGGCTCCGGACGTGGATGCGCAGGGTTATCTCAAGCTCGGGTTCGAGCAGCTCGCGTCCTATTCTTTCGATCCGCCCGCATTCGACCCGGCGACCGCCGCACCCAACGCCAAGCCCCCGACCGGCGAGGAACAGATCCCGTCGATGGTGAAGGGCTGGAATGGCAAGAAGGCCATGATCACGGGCTACATGGTGCCGGTGAAAATGGACAAGGGTCTGGTCACGGAATTTCTCCTGATGCGAAATACCATGGCGTGTTGCTTCGGCGGCGTTCCCAACATGAACGAGTGGGTGATCGTGAAGATGAAGAAGGGTGTGCAGCCGATGATGGACCTGCCCGTGGCTTTTTACGGCGAGCTGAAGGTCGGCGCCATGTTCGAGAACGGTTACATGACCGGCCTCTACGAGCTCGAGGGCGAGCGCATGGGCGAAGTCCAGGGTTGATCGAATCGCGCTGTCCCCGGGGCCTGCTGCCGGGATTGGCCTGAACCGGCCGGCCAGGCCGGCTTCGATCATCAGCGGGAAATATCGCGCTGCGTGAGCAGGCGAAAACCCCGTTTGTGCAGCGCCTGCGCGGCGACGCCTTCGTCCTCGGCCTTGATCGCAATCGCGGAGCGGCCGTCGGGGCGCTTGATGAACGAGTAGACGTAGAAAATGTTGATCTCGGCCTCGAACAGCGCGGCGAGAATGCCCGGCAGTTCCGACTCCTCGGTGATCTCGACGGCGAGCACCTCACATTCCGTGTACGGAAAATCATTGTTGATCATCAGCTCGCGCGCCTTGTCGGGATCGTCGGTGATGTAGCGCACGATGGCGCTGTCCGTGGTGTCGAGCACGGTGATGCCCATGATGTGGACGTTGTTGCCCTTCAGCAGCGTGATCAGGTCGTACAGGCGGCCGACCCGGTTCTCGGCGAAGACGGAGAACTGCTTCACGGGATCGTTGGACGTAGTGGTGGCCGCAGCCATGGCGCGGCCACGGTGGCTCGAAAACCGGCGAGGATCAATGACCGCGCCACACCGTCCCGGGCGGAATGGCGCCGGCGGAAATCCCGCGGAAGCGCGTTGAGGTCGGCGGTGGCCGCACCCAACGTGGGGGGGTGGTTCCGATTTTGCCGACCAACCCTCATGCCGCCAACCAGCGGCGCGCCGAGAGCAGCGCGCGCCTCGTGCTGCGCGGGATTCTGCTGAATGCGGTGCTCGCGGCCGTGAAATTTACGGGCGGAGTGCTGGGCAACACCTACGCTCTTATCGCCGACGGGGCCGAGTCGTTGCTGGACATCCTGTCGTCGACCTTGGTGTGGGCGGGCTTTCGCGTGGCGGCGCGGCCACCGGACGCCGACCATCCCTATGGGCACGGCAAGGCCGAGCCGCTGGCGGCGTTGGCGGTGGCGTTGTTCGTTTTTGCGATGGCCGGTTGGATTGGAGTGCACGCGGTGCGCAAGATCGTCACCCCTCACCAGGGGCCCGCATGGTGGACCCTGATTTTGCTGGCGGGCGTGGTCGTCACCAAGATGTGGTTTTCGCGCCGGCTCGGTGCCGCGGGCGACGAGGCGGGCAGCACGGCGCTCGGGGCGGAGGCGCTGCATCACTCGTCCGATGCGATCACGTCGGCAGCCGCGTTTGTGGGCATCAGCATCGCGTTGTGGGGCGGGAAGGGCTGGGAAACCGCGGACGACTGGGCGGCTTTATTTGGATGCGTGATTATCGCGTTCAACGGCGTGAGCATGGCCGGCAAGGCGCTGGCCGATGTGATGGATTCCGCCGCGCCGGAGGAGTTCGAAGGCGAGGTGCGTGCGCTGGCGCTGGCGGTGCCGGGGGTGCGCGCCCTCGACAAGGTGCGGGTGCGCAAGAGCGGACTCAGCCATCTCGTCGACATTCAGATCCGGGTCGACGGCGGGCTGACCGTGCGCGTCGGCCATGGCATTGCGCACGCGGTGAAGGACGCGCTGATCGCGTCCGTGCCACACCGGATCAGCGATGTGATCGTTCACGTGGAACCGATCGACTAGGCGCACGGCAGTTTTCGGACGGGGCGGTGCGCCGAACGGATTCAGAAATCCTGCAGCTGATCTTCAAGCGGGCCGCGACTCGGATCGAGGCGGACCAGCACTTCGCCGAGGAGATAGATGGAGCCGGTAACCACGATCGTATCGCCGGGATCGCCGGCGGTGCAGCTGGCGGCTTCGGGAAACACCGTGTCAACGGTGGAACAATGCACTCGCGCGGGGCAGGAAGACGGGATCAGCACGGCGAGTTGATCCTGGGTGCAGGCACGCCGCTGTCTCGGCATTACGAGGTGAATCTCCCGGGCGTGGCGGCAGACGGCCGCGAGCAGGGGTTCCGCACGGGTGAGGCCGAGCACGCCAACGACCACCACGGGGGCCCGACCGGTGTCGGCGATCAGGCGCACCAGCGCGCGCTCCAGGGCCTGCGCGCCCTCGGCATTGTGCGCGGCCTCCAGGATGATCTGCCGGGTGCCCGCCTGCACGCGCTGCCATCGTCCCGGCGAGTCGACCTGCTGGAGCGCGGTGTTCACGACGGGATCGGTCACCCGCCAGCGCGCGGGGAGGGCCCGCGCGGCGAGAGTGGCCACGGCGGCGTTCCACCGTTGATGGTCGCCGGCGAGATTCGTGGCGGGGAAGGGTTTTTCCCCGGAGCCGTACTCCTCCCGGAGTGACACGACCGCCGCGGCACGCTGCGCGGCGGCGGCGCGCACCACCCGTTCCGCTTCCGGCGGCAATCGGCCGATGACCACCGGCCGGCTGGGTTTGATGATGCCGGCTTTTTCAGCGGCGATTTGCTCGAGCGAGTCGCCCAGGAATTCGCAATGGTCGAAGCTGATCGAGGTGATGACGCTGACTTCCGGCAGCACGACATTCGTCGCGTCCAGCCGCCCGCCCATGCCTGTTTCGATGAGCGCGAAGTCGCACCGTTCGCGCGCGAAATGCAGGAACGCCATCGCCGTCATGAATTCGAAGTAACTGGGATGGGCCTCCGGTCCGTGGGCCGCCGCCAGCGCTTCCGCAACGGGCCGGATTTCCCGGGTGTAACGGGCAATCTGTTCCGCGGTCATGGCCTGCCGGTTCACCTGGATGCGTTCGCCGAGCCGCACGAGATGGGGCGACGTGTACAATCCCGTGCGCCACCCGGCCCCGCGCAGGATGGCTTCGAGCATCGCCGCAACGGAGCCTTTGCCGTTTGTCCCCGCCACATGTACGCAGGGCGTCGTTTTTTCGGGATGACCGAGCGCGGCCATGAAGCGCTCCATGCGCGCGAGCCCGGGTTGCACACCGCGGGCTTTCAACCCGCGCAAGTAGTCCTGCACCGCGGCGTAGTCGGTCATCACGGCGAAGGGCAGCCGGGAAGCGGTTGCAGGGCGGCGGGCGGGAGGGCCTGTAACTGGCGCCGTAACGTGTCCCAGCACGGTCGCTGAAATCGCGGACGCGCGATCACTTCGCGCAAGGGCACCGTCACAAATTCCCGTCCGAGCAGATGCGGGTGCGGCAACTGCAGCGCGGGGGTCGCGCGCGTTTCGCCCTCGAATGCCAGCAAATCGAAATCGAGCGTACGGGGTCCCCAGCGGGTCGTGCGCACCCGGCCGAATTCCTGTTCGATTTCGAGGAGCAGGGTCAGCAATGCCTCCGGTTCGAGCGTGGTCTCGACGCCGATCGCCAAGTTGAGAAAGGGCGGCTGCTCCATCGGGCTAACCGGATCGGTTTCGTGGACCGACGAGGATTCGAGCGCGATCATACCCGGGGCTTTTCGCAGTCGTTCGATCGCGGCGCGCAGCGTGGCACAGCGATCGCCAAGATTGGCCCCGCCGCCGATGAACGCCTGCCGGACGACCGCGCTCATCCGCCCGCCATGCTGCGCTCGCGCCGGATCCGCACAGCGACGCCGGCAAATTGAAAATCGACGGGGGGCCGCGGTTTGAGGACCTCGACGGTCACGGCGCGGACCTGCGGGAAGGTGGCGAGCAGTCCCGCGGCAATGCTTTCCGCGAGGGTTTCGATGAGATATTTGCGCGAGCCGCCGATCACGTTGCGCACCACGGACTGTACCGCACAGTAGTCGATGGTGAGATCCAGCCGGTCGGATTCGCCCGCCGGCCCGAGTGGCAGTTCGAGTTCCACGGTGGCGGAGAACGGCTGGGCGGTCTCCGCCTCGGCGGGCAACACGCCGTGACGGCCGAGAAAATGCAGTTCGCGGAGAATCAGGCGGTCCATGAGGAGGGAGTGGGAAAGCCGAGCCCCGTCTTGATCGCGTCGGTCATGCGGACGAAGCGGGCCATCGGCGCAACGTCGTGCACGCGAACCATCGCGCAACCCTTCTGGATGGACCAGACCACGGTGGCGCCGGTGCCTTCGCTGCGGTCGTCCGGCGTGGTGCCGAGAACTTTTCCGATAGTCGATTTGCGCGAGGTGCCCACGAGCACAGGATGGCCCAAGGCCACGATGCGGTCGAGGTGGTTCAGTACCTCGAGATTTTGGGCCACGTCCTTCGCGAAACCGAAACCGGGATCGAGCCAGATCTGGTGGGCGGAAATCCCGGCGCGCCCGGCGAGGCCCAGGCTGAGTTGCAGGTCGAGCAGCACGTCCGTCCAGAAATCGCCGTAGGCCCGGTCCGGGCGGTTGTGCATGAGGATGACGGGGCAACCGAGGCGCGCGACGGCTTCCGCCATCGGCGTGAGCGGCAGATCGGACTTTCCGGCGCGCAGGGCGGCGATCGCGGCGCGGCGATTGTCGACCGTGAGGTCTTGGGCCAGTCCCCAGATGTCGTTGACGATGTCGGCGCCAGCGCGGATGGCGGCTTCCGCGACGCGTGGCTTCATCGTGTCGATCGATAGCGCCGCCGTGGGCCAGGTGCGGCGCACGGCGGTAATCGCGGGCAGCACTCGCGCAAGTTCCTCGTCCTCGGTGACGGGTGCGGCGCCGGGTCGCGTGGACTCGCCGCCAATGTCCAACACGTCGGCTCCGGCGGCGAGCAGCTGACCCGCGCGATCGACGACCGCTTGGGCACTTGGCAGCTGGCCGCCATCCGAAAAGGAGTCGGGCGTGACGTTCAAAATGGCCATGATGAGCGTGCGACCCCCGGGTTGCGGGAGCGGACGGCCATGCGGGCTTTGCCAAGTTTGCACGCGGCGACTCGACCCGAGCTTTGGGCCGGTTGCAAACCACAGAAGCATTGCTTCCACGACGGACGAAAACGAACGAGAGCTTGAATCGCGGGTTTCCTCACCGCTTGGGCGGAAGCCGCATTCTTCGCCGAGTGGCGGGCGGACCCATTAGTCAACTAATGGTTGACCAATGGGCTTGTCGCCAGCTTGGGCGGAGGTGGGGAAGGCGTGATGGCGTTGGATTCGCGGGATTCTGGCTGGGCGGAGCAGCGCCTCGGCGTCAGCCCTTCGTCGCTCGACATGGCCGTTGGGACTCCGACAGGTTTTCCGCGAACACGCCCGGAAGCACCGGGCGATTACATGGAGCCCATTACCTACGAAGACTGGCAGCGCTGGCAGCGGCACGGATGCACGCGGCTTCCGGCTGTTCTCGTTTGTCGCGGCGAACCGCCCCCGGCCTTGTGGGAAGGCTTCGCGAACCGGCCCGTAACGGCGTTGTTGGAGAGCGCCCGGGGCGGACGCTACACGTATTTGTGCGACCGGCCGGAACGGTTGGTGCTGGGGCATGCGGAAGGCGCGGAGATTTGGTCAGCCGACGGAACCGCCCGGCTGGACTCGTTGGTTGGTAAACCGCTTGCCGTGCTGGCCGCGTTGTGGGACGAGACCAAAGTCGCGCGGCCGCAGGGCTGGCCGGCGATGACCGGCGGATTTATCGGGGTGCTCGGATACGATCTGGTGCGAACATGGGAGTGCCTGCCGGCCCGGGCGATTCGCGACCTGCCGCTGCCGCTCTTTGCGATGATCGAGACGCGCGAGTTGTTCGTTTACGATCACGTCGAGCAGATGCTGGGTATCGTGATCTGGCGAAACGTTGCGCCCGATTCCCCGATCGCCCTCGCGGACGAATTTGCAGCGGCGCAGCGGGCGGCGAGCGAAGCCCGGGAGCGCTGGCGGGCAGATGGTGGAGGCCGGTCCTGGAGCGCGGAGCAAGATCGACGCGACGAAGTCAATGTTCCGGCCGATTCGCTCACGCCCGCGGCGTTTCAAGATGCGGTGCGCCGGGTGCAGGCCTATATCGCGGCCGGTCACACCTATCAGACCAATCTTTCGCTGCGCACGAGCCGGCCGACGCCGATCTCCTCCGCGGCGATTTACGAGTCGGTGCGGCGGGTGAATCCCTCGCCCTACATGGGACTGCTCCGGCTGCCGGCGTTTTCGCTCATCTGCGGTTCGCCGGAACTATTGGTCCGGCTGGTCGACGGGAAAATCGCTTCGCGGCCGATCGCGGGCACGCGGCCGCGGGGCGAGGATTCCTCGCGCGACGCGCACCTTTCGACCGAGCTCTTTGTCAACGAGAAGGAGCGTGCGGAGCACTTGATGCTGGTCGATCTCATCCGCAACGACATCGGACGGGTGGCGGAGTGGGGGAGCGTGATGGTGCGCGACTTCATGACAGTGGAGCGCTATTCCCACGTGATGCACCTGGTGTCCGGGGTGGAGGGCCGGCTCGCGGCCGGCAAGACTTGGGTCGAGGTGTTTCAAGCCATGTTTCCCGGCGGCACCATCACCGGCTGTCCGAAGATCCGCACGATGGAGATCATCGAGGAACTCGAGCTCGTGGGCCGCGGATTCTACACGGGTTCGCTGGGCTGGATCAGCTACGGGGGCGATATGGAGATGAACATCGTCATTCGTTCGATGCTGATGATCGACGGAGTGGCGCACGTGCAGGCCGGCGCCGGGATCGTGGCGGATTCGCAGCCGGCGCGCGAATACGAGGAAGCGACGCAGAAGGCGCGGGCGCTGTGGGTTGCTTGGGAAAGGGCGGCGAGCCATGGCTGACGCGGCGCCACGCGCCGGCCAACCGGTCGCTTATCAGAACGGGCGAATCGTGCCGGCGGTTGGGGCGGGGTTGCCGGTCGACGATCACGGCGTGTTGTTTGGGGCGGGATTCTTCGAGACTTTTCGCACGAGTGGCGGCCGCCCGCTACTGTGGGATCAGCACCGGCGCCGTCTGCGGCAGGCCTGCGCGGTGGCGCGGATCCAGTTGCCTCCTGCTTTTCTCGCGACCGATGAAACACGAGTACGCGAGGCGGTCACGACGTTGTTGGAACGGCACGGACTGGCCGATGCGGTTTTCCGCTACACGGTGACGGCGGGAAATCTGTCCGTGGCCCGCGATGGCGCGGGCTACGACCAGCCGGCCGAGCTGCTCACGCTGCGTCCGCTGCCGCCGGCGGCGCCGGTGGAGGGTGTGGCGCTGCGGCTTTTGAAGCTGGCGCGCGACAACGGCGAATGGCTGCCCCGGCCGAAGAGCCTCAATTACCTGAACGCCCTGTTGGGCGCCGCGGAATTAAAACCGCGCGCCGCCGCGGCGAGTGATGAAGGCCTGTTTTTAACGCGCGACGGCCGCCACGTGGTGGAAACTGCGCGGCAGAATGTGGCCTGGGTGAAGGGCGGGCGCTGGTTTTTCCCCGATCCGGCCCTAGGTGCGGTGGCCGGCACCTGCTGGCAATGGCTGCTCGATTCCGGGATCGAGGCGGAACCGTGCCGCGCGGGTCTGGAAGAGTTGATCGGTGCCGAAGCGGTCGTGGTGATGAATTCGGTGCGCGGTGTGACGCCGGTGCGCGTGCTTTGGGATGTGCCGGATCGCGTGGTGCTCGGCTCTTGGGAGTCGCACGCTCATCCCCTGGTTACCGCGCTGGGACGGCGTTGGAGCGATCTCGTGGATGCGGCACGTGAAGGTTGTACGCCGTAGGCGGCGGCGGAGGCGCCGCCGCTGCTGAAGGAGGCCATCGCCAGCTGGCTCGGCGAGCCCGACCATTGGGCCTTTACCCAGCGGGCGGTGGAATACGACGACGGCCAGCCGCCCACCGACGAGCAGCGGACCGCCTGGGCCAGGCGCAAATTTCGCCACCGGCTGCGCAAGTTCGATTCGCCCATCGGTGAGTTTTTCGATTTTTCGCGGGGCGGCTGGTGGGTGAGGACAACCGGACGATCCGCTTCGACCTGCCGCTGCGTGGCGCCAGCAGCTGGTTGTTTCCGACCGACAAAGTCGACGTGATCGCAGCGGTGAACAAAGAAACCCGGGCCCTCGAACACCTGACCGCGCGAGTCCGCGAACCGTTCCGGGTTTTGCTGGGGATCGCCCGGATTGCGTGGGGCAAACTCGACCTCGATTTCGAGGAGACGGAAGCGGTGCCGGCACCGGCCGAGCCCAGCGGCACGGCCGAGGTGAGTCTCTCGCGCTGGGGCGAGCGGATCGACTTCACCTGGAGCGATTTCAAACGGGTCACGCCGGTGCGAAGTGCGCCGGCGGCGGCACCGAAATGACGGTTCGAGCGATGCCCGGATGCACGCCGCGCAGCCCGAAAACGGGGTTGCGTCGTTCCGCCCGGGTCGGAACATGCGCCCTTCGGTCGGGCCTAACCAAAATGCATCGGTATCTATTTTTCGTTTTACTTTTTGCGCTGACGGTTGCGTCGCCGGCCCGGGCGGAGGCTGCCCCGGCCGGTCCGCGCGAGGCGACCGACGCCGAGACGACGATGTTGGAAAATGCGGTGAGAAATTTCGCCGCCGACTACAGCCGCTGGGCGTGCACCGAAAGCACCGTCATGCGGGACGACAAAGGAAAGACGAAGCGGGAGTCGGTGGTGCGCTATGATCCCTCGCGGCCTTATGAAGAACAGTGGACGCCGCTGTCGATCAAAGGCCGGCCGCCGACTTCGCGGGAAATCGCCCGCTACCGGCGCCGCGGCGAGCAGGCCCGGCACCGGGACGAGAATCCTGAAAAAGATCCCCGCCAGTCGTTGGGCGAGGTCATTCAGTTTGAGCGGGCGACGATCATGACGGACGATGCGCAATCCCTCACCTTCGAGGTGCCGCTGAGCAAGACCAACAACGTCCGCTTTCCGCCCGAGAAATTTCAAGTTTTCGTCCGGGTGAACAAGACGGGCAAGACGCTGGAAAATGTTTCGCTGCGGTTGCGCGAATCCTTCCGGATGAAGCTGCTGGCGAAGGTAAAATCGGGCGACGGCAGTCTCGATTTCACGGTCATCGACCCGAAGTTCGGCCCGGCCCTGACGTCGATGCGCGGCGATGCTTCGGTGACGCTGTTTTTCATGAACATCGGCGGCACGATCGATTTGCAACGCACCGACTTCAAGCGGGTGAAGCCCTTCAACGACCGTTTCGGGGTCCAGATCGGTCCGCTGAAGGCTTTGGACTTTTGACGGCTTGGAGAGCCGGGCTGGCTGCGGGCACGAGGAGAGTAAAGGCCGGTATCGGGGAACAGCGCTCCCGGATGGCGAAGCATCTATGGGCAGGAAGAGCATTTCGGCGCGTTCGGCCCCGTTCGCAGCAAACCGGAACCTGATCGCTGCACTGGCTTCCGGAGTGCCGTGCCGGATCGCCGATCTGGAGCCGCTACATTATTCGGAGGATCTATTCTGCCTACACCTCGATCTTCGCGCTCAGGATTTCGTCAACGGCCTTAACCAGCGACCAGTGCAATCTTTGGCCACGGGGGCGTCTTTGTCATGCAGGCACCTTATTTGCTCTTCTATCCGGATCGCAATGGGGACGACGTGCCGGACTCGGATCCTGAAGTGCTGCTCAGCGGTTTCGGCAAACGAGAACTGCTAAATCTCCATGGCCGATTCAGCCGCACTTTTTTGAAATGAACGAGTAGGGCGTCGCCGGGCTCGGCGCCTTCAATAAAAAATCGCTAAGATCTGCCACTAGCAGCCAAGATTCCGGGCCGGGCCTGCCCGGGTCGATGCTTACGTTTGACCCAATCGTAAGAAGTTCGCCGCATTCCGCCAGGCTATCGCCTCGTAGTCTGCGGGTCGTACCGCTTGCACATTCGCTAACTTGACCAGCGAGGGTCCGGTATAGTCGAACGGCATGTGCGATCCAAATGCGATCGCCTCTACGCCCAGCGCTTCGATCAGTTTTGGCACCTCCGGTTGTTGCGCAACCTGCAAACGCGAAAAGTCCAAGAGACAGCGACCCTTCAATCCGGCTTCGACCATCTTGGGCCCATCCAGGCTGAGCCAGTTCACGAGCAAGAACTTCAACTTCGGATGGGCGCGCGCGGTCTCGAGCAAGGTCTCCAGCTTTAGGTCCTCCACGCGATCCCAGTGGTGTCGCTGCCGCCTGTCTTCAAAGCGCTGCGTGAGCAGCAACGGCACTCCATACTCGGCAATCCGGCTCAATGCGGCGCGGCCAAACTCGTCGCTGAGGCTATAACCGTGATGCTCGGGCACCAGGGTTACAATTTTCATTTTCCAAGTCTCGATCGCTTCCGCCAAGTCGCGCTCCCAACCGACATACTTTGGATTCACCGTCGCCACCGGGGTTAGCCGGGAAGCGTGCCCCTTGGTTTCTTCAAACAACTCCTGGTTTCCGTCGTGCGCATCGCGATAAAACACCGCGTTGAGGGACGACACGATTGCGCGGTCGATGCCCGAGCGATCCATCAAACCCAGCATTTTTTGCGCGGTATTGAAGCGCAGGCTGCGAAACGGATAATGCCCGAGATAGCTATTGATATCGATGATCATGTGGTCCTCCGATCCAGCAGTTTCTGCAGATTTCGCCAAAAGATGTCTTCGCGCTGCGTTGGCGTAAGGTCAGCCGACAGGATTTTTCCAACGCCGCCTTCCATCGTCATATCTGTCCCGAACAATACGCGATGATGTCCCAATTCGCGGACACAGCGTCCGATGGTATCGTCTTCAAGCACGCTGCCGCTCGTATCGACGAAAACATTCGGGGACTCGCGCAAGCCCTTGATCGCCCACTCCCAGTCGCCGCCGCCGTTCACGTGGCCCAGAATCAGCAGCAACTCCGGGTAACGCTTTGAAAGCGCTACGTAATCGAGTGCGTGCGATGTCTTGGGCTGCGATGCCAACGTACGCGGATCGGTGAGAAACGCGGAGTGACCGATGAAGAGCATTCGGCGCTGAATGCACTTCTCGGCGATCGGATATACAATGGGGTCACTGTACCTAAACTGATTATAGAGCTTCACGCCAATCATGCCTTGGTCGTAGCACCGCTCCATTTCGTCCAAGGCCGCGGCGCCATTACCGGGCTGCACGAAACAATAGCCAAAAACCCGTTTTGGATGTCGTTTCATTGCCGCCAGCACGCCGTCGTTACCGGCGCGGACGGCCTCTATATTGGCCATCAGTCCGCCACTGACGGGACGCGAAGAGAAAAGCTTTTCGATGCCGAGCAGGTCGGCCGTCTTGATGATATCGTCGACGTTCGTCCAGTCTGGATTCGTCTGCGCGCCGCGGAGCGACACGTGGCTGTGCACGTCGAATTTCCTCATGGATCGCCAGTTTTGGGGTAACCCCACATTATTGGATGTCGGCTGCCGGGAGGCGGCGGTCGTAGCGGCAATCTGTCCTCCGGCGACAGATGCGAGTCCGAATGCCCCAAGCCCGGCTCCAGCGGACTTGAGAAATTCCCTTCGATTGTTTTTTGATAGCATAACGTAGAGTTGAGGGTGGTTGACCAGGAGTTGGTCCGATTCGCCGGGACCGTGGGGCGGAAATCTTCACGCGGGACCTCCAACTTCCGATCCGGCTTATCACCGAAATGGAAGTTCGACCGCGGTCGGACGGGCGCCTTCAGAAGCGACCGCGCACTCCAGCCGTGAACAGGGTGCCCTGTTTCAGTTGGTACCAGTTGATCCCATTCAACGTCGTAAAAGTAGAAGTGGGTTCGTCGAATACATTGGTGACGTCCAGGAACACATCATACCGACGATTGATGGTGTACTGCAGCTTCAAGTCCACGAAGAGCCGGGGTTCATTGAACACATCGATACCGGTCGTGGTGCCCCGATACATTTGACCTCTCCAGTTGAAGAGCAGCCGGGCATCCAGTCCACGGTAGCGATAGCTCATTCCGGCATTCCCGCTCTTCGGCACGAGATTGGCCAGCCGGTTGGCCACCGTCGTTCCCCCAAAGTTTCCTTCGGTTTGCAGGGCAGTGTAGTTGGCGAAGACACCCAATCCCTTGAAGGCGCCAGGCAGAAAGCTCAGCTGCTGCTGGTAGCTGGCTTCAAAACCACGCACCCGGGCGCTGCCGGCCGGCTCGGTGGTCGTAAGGGTAAACCCGGCGTAGGTGCCACTGCCATCGATGCCTTGGGGGCCAACCGTTGATGAGACGGACCGAGTATAACCCGAAATTTCCTTCAAGAAGACTCCGATGCTAAACTGGCCGATCGGTTCGAAGTATTTCTCGATACTCGCTTCAAAGTTGTTCGTGTGATAAGGCTTCAGGTTCGGGTTGCCCATTGAAATTGTCATGGCGTCCAGGTTTTCCGTCACAGAGGGGAGCAGACTTCCGACCGGGGGCCGGGAGATCGCGCGATTATAGCTCGCGCGGGCGAGCAGGCCGTCCATCGGCTCGTAGACGAAGTGCAATCCCGGAAATACGTCTTTGTATTTCCCTCTACCTGTGTTTAGCCGAACGAAGGAACGTTCCGCCCGCGCCGCGTTGGCGGCGCCGACGACTGGATCTAGGCTCGTGCCTCCCACGCTATTGCCGCCCCAGGCGGCGGTAGCGTTGCGCACCCAGCCCTTAGCTTTGGTTTCCGTCTGCTCGACGCGGACGCCGCCTAGGACACGGAGTTTCCCAAGGCGCAGCGAGCCCTGGATATAACCGGCCGTAATTTTCTCTCCTAGCTCGGTGTTGCTCGCCTTGGAGCTCACTACGGAGTTGTAGGCATCCGCCGCCGTCGGCTTCCAGTAAGCGGCGGGTATCCTGTCGAGGTTCGAGACAAAGGGGAATGGCCCGTAGCGACCGGCGTTTTGTTTATAACTGTAGTCTACATAAGGTGTGCTCACGTCGTCGGCTGACTCGGGCACCCCATCCTGGCCGACGAAGGTCAAGTTGTTCGAGTGGACGCGCGCGGTGCGCTTGTCGTCCGAGAACTTGACGCCGGCCTTGATCGACGCCGGCACCGCGGCGGCAAACTGCTTGGTCGCGTCCAGCCGAAAACCAAGGATGTCATTGGGCGCCCGGTTGCTGTTCTTGACATAACTGGTCATACGGTAGCTGGAACCCTCGTAGATGGAGGGACCGGCGGTTTGCCTGAAAATCGGATACCATGAATCCTGACCGCGGCGGTCGATCTCGAAGCCGATGCCGGTCGTAACGGGCGTGATTTGTTTCGTGGTAATGGTGCCAGGGTAGGAAATATCCGCGTGCGAGTAACTGCCGCGAAAGGTGAGGGTGAGACTCCGGTCAAGGAATTTGGACTCGGCCCCCCAGCTCACCGCGTAATTCCGTGAATTTTTCGCGAATTGCGGATTCGACCGCAGTTCGCCGATCGAAGCTGGATGCGCGATCAGAAAAGAATGCTCATACGTGCTGGCGGGAGTGAAGTTTGCCGTCGTCGCCACGGGATTGCCGAAGCCGGTGCGGAGCGCCTGCTGATATTGATCGTTCGTGTTGTAGGAGAACTTCGCGAAAATGAACGTATCAGCCGTAAACTTGTAGTCGACGCTCAGGCCGGCATTGCGCGCGATGGCGGGACACCCGAAATCACCCGTGCCCCAGGCGCGCTGGAGCGGATTGGATGTGGTGCCGTTGAGCATCCCCTGGCCGATGTTATAAAAAAAATTGGCCCCCCCTTCGTCCTGCGTCGTTGAAGAGACGCGCCGGCTAAAATTGAAGGCAACGCCCAGGTTATTCTTATCGCCGAACACGTTGTATACGTCTGAATAGGCGAAATTAAACAGATCGAGGCCGTCGAATTTGTCTTGGTACGGGCTCCCCGACATCCCGGCTCGATAACGCCAGAGGGCTCCGGCCGTGACCGTGATTCGCCGTCCCGAGGCATCGAAGGCGCGCCGGGAGACGAGGTTTACGAAACCCGCCACGGCGTTGGCGTCTTGGTCGGGCTGCGGTGCCTTGATCAGCTCGACCGACTCCAGGTTGCCCGTGCCGAGTTGCTCGATCTGGTAGTCGCGACTCGCACCTCCGGTCGACTGGGCCATGCGGTCGCCATCGACCAGCAGGGTGGAGAATCCAGTCCCCATGCCGCGAAGAAAAAGCGTGCGCACTTCGCCGCCGACAACGTCTGTCGCGATGCCAGGCATGCGCTGGATCAACTCCCCAGGGTTGGCCGCGGGGTTGCCGAAGGTGTCGGTCGCCGCGACCCATTTGGGATTTTCCGCCAGTCGTTGGGTCTGGATCGCCAGCGCATTGCCCTCGCGCACGCCGGAAACGGAAAACGCGTCCAATTTATAGATTTCTGATTTTAGACCGATGTCCGTCGTGGTGGTGGATCCTAAGGTGATGGAAATTGGCACTCGGGCTACGTCGAGCCCGGCATAGCTGACCAACAGGGTGTAGGCGCCAAGCGGGAGCGAGAGGCTGTATGTCCCGCCCCGTTCGGTGACCGTCGAGATGGTTGTGCCTTCGACTTGAAGCACGGCGCCAGCAAGCAAATCACGCGTGGCTTCGTTGGAGACGTGACCTGAGACGACGCCGGCGATCAGCACAACGTTGAGCGGTTCGGCGGCGCGGATGCTGCCGGCGAAGGCAAGCAGGCCGAGGGAGGCGGCGAGAACAGCGTGCAGGAAGGCACGCCGGGAAACAAGGGAACGAAGGGAGGACATGGCCATAGGGGGCTGAGAGGAGACGGTGGGATGATGGGAGGCGGAACCTGCATGGCTAGAAATATCCGGCTGGTGCAGGCGGCCATCGAGCAACACGGCGCGCCCGAGTTTATCCGTTCCGACAACGGTCCGGAGTTTATCGCCAAGGAACTCCAGCGCTGGCTGGCCGAACAGAAAATCAAAACCATCTCCATCACCCCCGCCAGCCCGTG
>SIBR01000016.1 GCA_009695065.1 Opitutus sp.
GACGCGCGACCGTATCGTGCTGAACGTTTCACATACTCATAGCGGACCGGTGGCCGGGCTTGTGCTCATTCCAATCTACGATTTGTCTCCCGCTCAGCGGGAGACAGTCAGCCGGTACACCGAAGATCTCATAAACAAAACCGTTCGAACCGTCGGGCAGGCCATCCAAAACCTTGCGCCGGCAAAACTGGAATTCGGGCAGGGGCTGGCTGGGATTGCCGTCAACCGCCGGCGTGTCCGCCTCCGTTCGCTCCCCGGCCCGGTAGACCAGGACGTTCCCGTGCTCGCCGTTCGCGGTCAGGACGGCAGCCTCATTTCGGTCGTCGTCGGCTACGCAACTCACGCCACGGCCCTCAGCGACTATCAGATCAACGGCGACTGGCCCGGATTCGCTGTGGCCGAAATCGAAAAAAGGCATCCCGGCACCACCGCGCTTTTTGTCCAGGGTTGCGGCGCCGACGCCAATCCGCTCCCTCGACGGGACGAAAAGCTGGCCCGCAACTATGGTGAGATTCTGGCCTATGCCGTCGATGAAGTCTTGCGAGGGCGGATGACGACCTTGGAGGGCCCCCTGCGCACCGCCTTCGAACGGGTGGAAGTTCCCTTTCACCAAGTCCCGAACCGCGAAGACCTGCAACGACTCTTGAGCGACAAGAACGTTTTCCTCCGACTGTATGCCAAACGACTGCTTTCGATCCTGGACAAGGACGGAGCCCTGCAAAAAACCTATCCCTATCCCGTCCAAGTCTGGCAGTTCGGACGGGGAATGACATTTATCGCCTTGGGCGGGGAGGTCGTGGTCGACTATTCTCTACGCCTGAAAAAGAAGTATGGGTTCGATAACACGTGGGTGGCTGGCTACTCGAACGACATCCTGGCGTACATTCCATCGCTCCGTGTTCTACAGGAGGGCGGATATGAAGGTGGCGATGCGATGACCGGCTTTGGTCGTCCGGGAAGATTTGGGGCGGCGGTGGAGGAGATCATCGTCGAAAAAGTCGACGACTTGGCCAAAAAAGTCGGTGCCGAACCTCCGGGACCGGGGAAATAGACGGCGACTACCGTTGGTGATCGAGTCGCGTGACTCGATCGAGGCGAGCCAGTTCCCTCCGGAATCTGGACCGCGGGTGGCGTTTCTCCCGGAACCCCGTCGCACGACTCGCCCCATAAGAAGGAGGAATTTGAGCTGGATTCCGTCATTAGTTTGAGGAAAGTCCGACTTTGTCCTCACGGACTCAAGCACCCTGCTTTCGGTCTTTCACAGGTACGTCGCCACAATCAAACTCGACTTGGTTCGTCTCTGGGGGACCAATCCCCATGCACCGACAGCGTCCCGTCAGCTGTGCGCACCTCGCTGCTTTACGCGCTGAAGACCCCTCCGTGTGGCCTCGGATCTAGGCTCCTTTAGCGGCGCTCTATTTTCAGCCCGATCATGAAACTCGCTCTACCCTCCAAACCCTGACATCGACCATGAAAAGAAAAAGCCCCATCGCCCTGTTTATCGCCTGGCTGGGTCTCGCCGCCACGCCAGCCCCCTCGGCGCTGGCCGCCGATGCGACCTCCGCCACTCAACCCGCCGCGACGCAGACGAGCCTCGTCGGTATCGTCACCAATTCCGCCACCGGCCGGCCGCTGGCGGGAGCCACGGTCGAGATCCAAGGGCAGGGCCGCACCGCCACGACCGATGGCGAAGGGGAATATCGTTTCTCCAACCTGCCGCCCGGCACGCTCAATCTAGCCGTGTCCTACACCGGCCTCGATCCGGCCGTCGTCTCGGCGGATGTCCGGTCTGGCAGTGCGAACCGCCGCGACGTCGGACTCACGGCCGAAATCTATCGGATGAGCAAGTTCGTCGTGGCCAGCGAACGCGAGGGCAACGCCGAGGCCATCACCCTGCAGAAGCTCTCCGTCGGTGTACGCAACATCGTTTCGACGGACGCGTTTGGCAGCCTCGCCGGCAACCCCGCCGATCTGCTGATGCGCATGCCCGGCGTCGAGGCGGATTCCGTCGGCGGCGACCGCCGCTATATCCGCATCCGTGGTCTCAACGAAAATCTCAACACCGTCACGATGGACGGCAATCGCGTCGGCTCCGGCGGCGGCAATACGTCCGGCACCCGCTCCTACGAATTCGCCGCGGTCGGTGCGGACAACATCGAACGCGTGGAAGTCGTAAAGTCCCCCACGCCCGACATGGATGCCGATTCGATCGGCGGTGCCGTCAACATGGTCAGCAAGAGCGCCTTTGATGGTGCGCCCGAACGTCGCATTCGTGGATCCTACGGCATGATCTGGCGCGCCCTGAACGACCGCGACCATCCCCGCCGCACCTATTCATTCTCCTACTCGGAAATCTTCCACGACAAGCTCGGCATCGCCATCAACTACGGCAACCGGCAGCACTCGAATCTCAACGACAAAGGCACCCAGGCTTTCAATTCGTTGGCGAACGGCGTCGCCGGGCCGGCCTACAACACCACCTTCGCCACCCAAGACTTCCGCAATATCCGGACGGCGTGGGGCGGCGGCTTGAGGGTCGACTACAAGCTAAGCGAGAACAGCCGCTTCTTCATCAACTCGACCATGAGCAAGTATCTCGAGGTCGCGAACCACATCTACGGCACCTACTCGACGCCGGCGACGATCGCGACGTTCGACGCCAACGGCAACCCCAACGGCACCGGCGCGGTGCGCCCGGGATACACCGAGAACATGACGGAGTGGGCGCCCGTCAACTACGTCAACGCCGCCGGGACGCTGGTCGCGCCTTCAAGCGTCGCCGCCTCGTCCCGGACCGAGTATCGGCGGGATCAGCAGTTCAACGTCCAGCTCGCGGGTATCCACAAATACGACACCTTGGAGATCAACTGGGATATCTACAAATCGAAGGCCAAGGCCCACTATCCCGGCAACAAGACCTTTGACATCACTGCACGCGGTTTCGGCCTGAAAATCGAAAGAAAAGACGAGCCGTATTGGCCGACGGTCACCCAGACCGGCGGCCCTGACGTCACTGATATCAGAAACTACACGAGCAATCTTTACAGCGTTTCCATCCGATCCGGCTGGGACCAATTCGTGGGCGCCGCGGGGAGCGCCAAGAAAACCTTCAACACGGTCGTCCCCACCTACATCAAAGTGGGTGGCCGGACCCGCGAACAGCAGCGGCGGGCCGTGGATAACTCCTTTCGCACGACCTACGTCGGTCCCGACGGCGTGGTCGGCGTCAACCGCACCACGGGGATCAACGACGACAATCTCGCCCAGTTTCAGGACCGTGCCTACAAGAACCCCAAGCCCGACCTGATCCGCTACCCCACGCTGCCCAACACGATCATCCCGGGCCGCGACACCGCCGGATCAACCTATGGCACGACCGGCTTCAACATCGAAACGGCCTTGCGCAACACTCCCCAGTATTTTCTGGAAGACGTCACGTTCAACACCACCCAACCGCTCGTGACCGACACCAAATTCAAGGAGCGGATCAACGCCGCCTACATCATGGGTGGTTTCGATCTCGGCAAACTCAGCGTCATGGGCGGACTCCGGGTGGAAGAAACCAAAGTGGAGGCCGAGGGTGCGCTGCAGATGATCACGCCGGAGGAACGGGCGCGCCGGGCGGCGTACGTTGGTGCGGTCACCCCGGCGGAAACCAAGCGGCGGATTCAGGCGGAATACGCCCAGCGGGCCACGACCAAGGGCGACACCCGGGGAGTGTTCCCGGGACTCCACTTTAAATACAGCCCGTCACGCAGCCTCGTCACCCGCCTGAGTTACGCCACCAACATCGGCCGTCCGGCCATCGGCCAGCTTATTCCCCGCACGACCATCAATCTTCCCACCACGGAATTCGCCCTCGGCAGTATTTCGACCAGCAACCCGAATCTCCGTCCCCAGCGGGCGGACAACTTCGACCTCGCCACGGAGTACTATTTCGAACCCGCGGGGTTGATTTCGGTGGGTTTCTTCCTGAAGGAGATCAAGGACTTCATCTATACGCGTTCCGATCCCGTCGGGACCGGCGCGGAGAATGGCTTCGATGGCAATTACGCGGGCTACGCCCTGACCACGCAGCGGAACGGCGGCTACGCCAAAGTGAAGGGCCTTGAACTTAATTATTTTCAGCAATTCACCTTCCTCCCCGGCTGGTGGAGCGGATTCGCCGCCTTTGCCAATTACACCCGGATGGATGTCGAAGGGAACTACTCCAGCGGCAACGCCATTTCGCTGGCGCCCACCTCGGAGGTCGCCGGCTTCAATCCTGAAACCGGCAATATCGGCATTTCCTATAATCGAAATCGGGCCACGATCCGGGTACAGTTCAATCACCACGGCCGGTATCTGACGGGATTCAGCCAGACCCAGTCGAGTCTCGTCTATCGCCGCGCTCGCGACGTGGTCGACATCAAGACACAGTACCAATTGACGAAGAATTTCGATCTCTACCTCGACGTCGTGAACGTTCTCAACGAGGCGGAGTCGGCGTCCGAATTTTACCGCGGGCGCCCGCAGACGCTGTCCAAGCAGACCCCCCAGTTCTTCTTCGGCGTCAACGGCCGCATGTAGCCTGTTGCCACGACCCGAACATCCATCGGGGTCGTCCCCGGCGGTTGCGGGGTGGGCGGAACCACGTTCCTCTCACCTGTGACCGCCGAGTCGGGGAGGATCTTTTCCGACCCAACCCGTGCGCCTACCGGCCCACTCATCGTTTGCGCCGCGGTCGGGCCAATTAGGCTCCGGCGCTTTTCGTTGTCGGGGGGATAACGGGTCCGGCCCTACGGTCCGTTGAAGGGTAATCGAAACTCCGCTCGACCGTCCAAAATGTCTCTCATGCGTAACCTCAACCGTCTCCGAAGGGTGACGGTGTTGCTGGCCGGCACGTCGGTCGTCTTCGCCCAAAATCCCGCCCCGCCCCGCTTCACTCCCGAAATGGAGAAATTCGTGGAGAATTTCCGCTTCGGTCCGGGCGGCACCGACCTGACCGGGAAAGTCACGCTGCTGAGCCCGGCGGAAAGCCTGAAGCGGCTGCAGCCGGCCAACGGATATGTCGTCGAGTTGGCCGCCAGTGAACCGGTGGTCCGGCAGCCGATCGACCTGAAGTTCGATGCGCGTGGCCGTCTCTGGGTCGTGCAATACCTGCAGTATCCCTATCCCGCCGGCCTGACCGTCACCGCCTTCGACCAATATTTGCGGGCGGAGTTCGACCGGATCTCGCCCTCGCCGCCCCATCATTTCCGCGGCGCCGACAAGATCACGATCCTCGAGGACCGGGACGGCGATGGGGTCTACGAAACGCATTCGAGTTTCCTGGAGGGTCTCAATATGGCGACCAGCATCGAGCTGGGCTACGGCGGCGTCTGGGTCCTGCAATCGCCCTACCTGCTTTTCTATCCCGATCGCAACGGCGACGATATTCCCGACGGCGATCCCGAGGTTCATCTGGCCGGCTTCGGCCTGGAGGACACTCACTCCCTGGCAAGCAGTCTCCACTGGGGACCCGACGGCTGGCTCTACGGTGCAACCGGCAGCACCACCAATCTGGAAATCCAGGGCCTCCGCCTCCTCGGGCAGGGCATCTGGCGATATCATCCCGGCACCAAGGTCTTCGAGATTTTCGCGGAGGGCGGTGGGAATACGTTCAGTTTTGAATTCGATAAATACGGCCGGGCCTATTCGGGCACGAACGCCGGCGCCACCCGGGGCTATCACTATGCGCAGGGCGCGACTTACCAGAAAGGCTTCACCAAGGCGGGACCGGCGATGAATCCGTTCATTTTTGGCTACCTCGAACACATGGATCACGAGGGCTACTCCCAACGGTTTCCCCAGGCCTTTCTCCACTACGAAGGCGGCCTCATGCCGCAGCTGGAGGGCCAGGTCGTCGTCGGCATGGCGATCACCAACCGCGTGCAAGCCAGCCAGCTGTTCAAACAGACGTCCACCTTTCGGACCGTGGACAGCGTCACGCTCATCACTTCTGAAGACCGGGCTTTTCGGCCGGTCGATATCGAGTCCGGCCCCGATGGCGCCATCTACATCGCGGACTGGTACGATGCGCGGCTCAGCCATCCAAATCCGAACGACACGTGGGACAAATCGAACGGGCGCATCTTCCGCCTCGTTCCTCAAAATTTTGTCCGACCGGCGGCGATCGATCTGCGAAAAGCTTCCGCGGAGCAATTGATCCAACTTTTGTCACACGCGAATCGCTGGTATCGTGAAGAGGCCCGCAAGCTCCTCGCCCGGCACCCGGAACAGATTGCGACCCGGCTCCGGACGATGCTGGCCAAAAACGGTGAAGAGGCCCTGGAGGCCTTGTGGGTCTTGAACCTGCGGGGCGATCTCGATCGTGCCGGTCTGCGTCGAGCGCTGACTCATCCGAATGCGCACGTGCGCCGGTGGGCCGTGCGGCTCCTCGGCGATCAGAACAGCGTCGACGCGGAGACCCGGACGGCACTGGTTGCCCTCGCGAGAACGGAACCCGCCGTGGAAGTCCGCAGCCAGCTGGCCAGCAGCGCCAGGCGTCTCCCCGCAGCCCAAGCCGTACCGATCATCCGGCAATTGCTTGCCCGGGACGAAGACGTCGCGGACCGGCACCTGCCGCTCCTGCTCTGGTGGGCCCTTGAAAGCAAAGCGGACACCGGCCGCGAAGAACTGCTCGCGCTGGTCCGGGATCCGGCAGTGTGGCAATCGAAGGTTTTTTCCCAACACATCGCCACGCGCTTGGGGCGTCGCTACACAGCCGACCAAGGGCCGAACAAACACTACACGTTGAAGGAAGGGGTCTACTCAGGCTGGCTGATCGATCGATCGCCGGACTACCTCCGTCGCAACCTGGAGATGTGCACCCGACTGCTCCGCGCGGCTCCGGATGAGGCCCGTGCGGCTCTTTTGCTGGCCGGCATGGCGGAAGGACTCATTGGGGCTCCGGTTCAGTCCGTGCCGAAAGGCCTGCAGGAAATCATCGCGGAGATCTGGGCCCAATCGCCCCACTCCGCCCCCGTGGTCAGTCTCTCGGCCCGTTTGGGCCATCCCGCCGCCATGGCCGAGGCCATTGCCATGGTGAAGGCCGGAACGCTCAACGCCACCGACCAGCAGCAGCTCATCGAGCTTTTTGCCGCCGCCCGATCGCCCGAAGCCCTGCCGCTCGTCGCCCAGCTGTTGCGGAATGAAAGAAACGAACAACGCCGCGCAAAATTACTGGATGCCCTCAGCGGCTTCGCCGACCCGGCCGCGACCGGAGTGCTTTTCGAAATCTATCCGACCCTCAGCCCCCGGCTCCGCCACGTGACCCAACGCATCCTGAGCGAAAATCCCGCCTGGGCTCTCGTCATGCTCCAGCGAATGAACGAGAGGAAGTTCGATCCGGGCATCTTGAGCTCCTCCAATCTGGCCTCCATCCGGGCACATCAGGATCCGCAAATATCCTCCCTGCTGACCCGCTATCAACAAAGGCGGACGGGCGACGCGACCGAGCGGACGGCGCAGGAACTCTACGAAAAGGGCAAGACGGTCTACGCCCTCAATTGCGCCCCATGCCATCAGGACCAGGGTCAGGGCCTGACCGGACTCGCGCCTTCCCTCGTCACGTCGCCGTGGGTTCAACTGGGTGAAACCCCGATGGTCAGGATCGTGCTGCACGGGAAGGAAAATACGGCCCGTGGATTCGTGATGCCGTCGCTCAAGCACCTCGACGATCCGCTCATTGCCGCCGTCGTCACCTACGTTCGCCGGGAATTCGGCAACCAAACCGGCATGACGACTCCCACCGCAGTGGCCGGGATCCGGGCGGCCACGTCCGACCGGGAAAAGTCCTGGTCCGATGCCGAACTAGCGCGTCTGACCGGCCAACCACCGACCCAGCGGAAGTAGCATTCGAACCATGAACGCCTCGACCCGTTTCACCCTCCTCCTGCTCGCCCTTGCCACGAGTGCCTCCGCGGTGGCATTCGGGGCCGATCGTGTCGTGCCCTTGCCCGGCACCGCTCCCCTCCACGACGACCGGGATCTGACGGAGCGCGTCATCGATGGCGCGAACGCCTTCATGGCCGCCGAGACCCAACGCGTGGTCGCCGCCCGGCCGGCTCTGTGGAAACAGAACTATTCCTCGCGCGCCGCCTACGAGCAGTCCGTCGATGCGAATCGGCAACGATTCCGTTCCTCCATCGGCCTCGCCGATACGCGCGTGGCGGTGAACGATATCGTATTGGTCGCTTCGCTGGCCCAGCCGGCATTGGTGGCGGAAACGGCCTCACTTTCCGTTTATGCCGTGCGCTGGCCGGTGCTGGCGGGCGTGGACGCCGAGGGTTTGCTGCTGGAACCGAAAGGGAAAATCCGCGCCCAAGTCGTGGTGTTGTCGGACGCCGACGAGTCACCTGAGTCCGTGGCGGGCTTGAAGCCCGGCGTCTCCACTCGCCGGCAAGTGGCCCGCCGGCTGGCTGAGAGCGGCTGCCGGGTCCTGGTGCCGACGCTCATCGACCGATCGGGAGAATGGTCGGGTCAGCCGGGCGGAACCGGGCTCATGACGCCAAACGTGTCTCACCGTGAGTTCGTCTATCTCTTCGGCTATCCCCTGGGCCGTCACGTCATTGGTTATGAAGTCCAGCGCACTCTCGCCGCGGTGGATTATTTCAAGTCGCGCGAGCCGACCCTGCCCGTCGGCCTCGTCGGATACGGCGAAGGCGGTCTGATCGCCTTTTATAGCGCGGCGGCGGACACTCGCATCGATGCCGCGTGGGTGAGTGGTTATTTTCGGGAGCGGGAGGAACTTTGGCGGGAGCCCAACTATCGCAACGTATGGGGACTCCTCCGAGAGTTCGGTGACTCCGGGGTGGCCGCCCTGATCGCTCCCCGCGGACTGGTAGTGGAGGCTTCCCGCGGCCCCGAAGGGCCCGGACGGCCGGTGAGCAAGACTCCGGCGCAGGCGATTCACGGCCGGCTGACTTCTCCGCCCGTCGATTCCGTGCGGGCCGAGTTTGAGCTCGCGGCGAAAACGTACCGGCAACTGGGCGCGGCGGCAAAGCTGACGCTTGCGATCAGCAGCAGCGGACAGGGAGAGCCCTATACCGATGAGGGCGCCGCGGCGTTCCTGCGGGTCTTGGGCGCGGGTTTACCGGATGCCGTGGCGAACGATGTGCTGACCGACGCCCGTCGCGGCTTCGATCCCGCGGCGCGGCGCCACCGGCAATTCGACCAGTTGCTCGCCCATACCCAGGAGGTCATGCGGACGAGCCAGGTTCGTCGCTCCGAGTTTTGGGCCACGAAGGATCCGCAGTCCCCGCTCGCCCGAAATAACATTCAAATGCCGCGCATCTACTCGCCCGAGAAACCGTACGCGGTCGAGCGATGGACCGATTTGACCCGGGAATACCGCCGCTACTTCTGGGAGGAAGTGCTGGGACGCTTGCCGGCGCCAAGTCTGCCGCCAAACGTGCGCACGCGCCAGTTTCTGGACGAGCCGGGTTACCGCGGCTACGAGGTGGTGATGGACGTCTGGCCGGAAGTGATCAACTACGGCACCATCCTCGTACCTAAGGATATTCGCGAAGGCGAACGCCGGCCGACGGTGGTAGTGCAACATGGGATCATGGGTTTCCCGCGACAGCTGACCGAGCCCAATTTCTCCGGCCGGTCGGCCTCCGCCTATCATTCCGCCGGAGCGGATCTGGCCGGACTCGGCTTCATCGTTTATGCTCCGCAGAATCTTTACACCCTCGGTGACAAATTTCCTCTGATTCAGCGCCGGGGTCATCCGCTCAAGCTGTCGATGTGGTCCATCATGATCGGCCAGCACCAGCAGGCGATTTACTGGCTGCGGTCGCTCCCTTTTGTCGCCCCCCAGCGCATCGGATTTTACGGCCTGTCCTACGGCGGTAAATCCGCGGTCTACCTTCCCGCCGTGATCGAAGATTACGCGCTCTCCATCTGTTCCGGCGACTGGACCGAGCGCGTTTGGAAAAATTCGAACCTGGCCTCAGAGTACAGCTTCCCGTACCGGGAAAACTTCACGCAGATGGAGTTCAACATTGGCGAGACGTTTAACTACACCGAAATGGCGGGCCTCATCGCGCCCCGCCCTTTCATGGTGGAGCGGGGGCACTATGACGGGGTTTCACCGGACGAGTGGGTCGCCTACGAGTTCGCCCGGGCCCGCTGGCTCTACATGCATCTCGGGATCGGCGACCGGATCGAAGGCGAGTTTTTCCCCGGGATCCATGAGATGAAAAAACAGGGCACCTTCCGTTTTCTCCGGCAGCATCTCGGCTGGCCCGGACCGTGACGACACCTGCGGCGCGCATTTCGATCGGGCCGCCCCAGCCAGAGCGAGCAATCGGATCATAACACCACAACCTTTGCCCGCCATGTTCGTCTTCGCCGCGTCGCGCGCCACGGATCAAACCCCACCCGATTCTTCGCCGCTGAGGTATTTACACTACTCCTCCACCCTCAACTTGCTCGCTCAATCCAGATTGTTTCAGAATCACGTTCTCCCGAAAGTCGCTTTGTCCTAATACTACTATGAAATCCAAGAACACTATCGCCCTATTGATCGGTTGGGTCGCATTGGCTTTGGCCGCCGCTGCTCCTGCTGCTGGCGCGGATACGAGATCACCTGCCGGCCAAGAATCCGTCACCGGTGTTGTCACCAATTCCGGCACGGGGCGCACCCTCGAGGGCGCCCGCGTGGAACTGGTCGGCGCCGGCCGGGAAACCCTCACGGACAATCAGGGCGTCTATCGCTTCACGGGCGTGGCGCCCGGCAGTGCCGTGTTGTCCGTCTCCTACACCGGGTTGAACAAAACCGACATTCCCGTCACGGTGACGGCGGGTCAGCCGAACCGGAACGACGTGGGCCTGACGTCGGACATTTACACCCTGAGCACGTTTGTCGTTTCCGGCGAGCGGGAGGGCAACGCGCAGGCGATCACGCTCCAAAAGAAATCGTTCGGCGTGAAGAATGTGGTTTCGCAGGATGCCTTTGGCTCGCTTGCCGGCAACCCCTCGGAATTGCTCGTCCGCCTGCCGGGCGTCTCGGGTATCGAGCAGGATGGCGACATCCGCTACATTCAGGTGCGCGGTTTGAGCGGCGGTCTGACTTCCGTCACCCGGGACGGGAACCGGATGGCCGACGCCTCTTCGTCCAGCCGTGAATATCTTTTCCAACAGTCGACCTCCGATTCGGTCGAACGCTTTGAGGTCGTAAAATCGCCCACGCCCGACATGGACGCCGACTCGATCGGCGGCTCCGTCAACATGGTCACCAAAAGCGCCTTCGACAGCAAGGCGGGGCGGCGCATCGGCGGCACGTTTGGCATGGTCTGGCGCCCGATGATCGACGGGCGGGACAACAGTTCACGGATGAACTACACAGCTTCCTATTCCGAAGTTTTCCGCGATCGCGTGGGCGTTTCGTTCAACTACGGCACCCGCAAGCATTTCAACCCCATCAGCACCACGTCCTCGAGCTACCAGAACATCGTGGCCGATCCGGCGTACCTCTATAATTTTCAAACCAACGATTTCCTCACGGCCAAGGAACGGGAGGGGGTGGATCTGAAGCTCGACTACAAACTGAGCGACGCCACCCGTTTCTCCGTCAGCGGCTCCACGAGCACCTACTTTGAGCATTTCTACATTAACAACACGCAGTACAGCACCTCGCAGGCGATCGCCACGGTCGCGGCAAATGGCACCCTGACCGGCACCGGCACCATCGTGCCCGGGTTCACCAACAACGTGACCGAGTGGCGCCCACTCACTGGCACCACCCTGAACGTCAACGGCTACGACGCCGGCATCAAAAAGGGCGCCGACCACGCCCAATTCAACGGCGTCCATCGCTTCACCGGGCTGGCCATCGACTACGACGCCTATCGGTCAGGGTCACGGGTTCACAGCGGTCCGAGCGATCGCATGGCCGTCATTGTGCGCAGCATCGGCCTGCGCTTCAACCGGCCGGACCCGTCGAACCATGTCCCCTCGATCACGCAGGTTTCCGGGCCGGACATCACGAAGATCGGCAGCTACACGGAAAATCAATACACCTCGTCCGATGTCCGGAACCAGGAAAAATACTGGGGCGTCTCGCTGAACGCCAAGAAGGACTTCGCCACCGTCGTGCCCACGTGGCTCAAGGCTGGATTCCGTGTGCGGGACCAACACCGGGACCTCAGCAGCAATCCCTATACCGGCGTTTACGTCGGGCCGGACGGCGTGGCGGGGGTAAATCCGGCCACGGGCGTCAGCGACGATAATCTCGCGCAGTTCGTCAATCCCGCGATCCAGACGACGGGCGACTTCCTCGATCAAATGCCGAAGGTGCCGTTCCCCTCGCGGCCCAACACCTACCGCAATCCCGGCAACAACCAGATCAGTGGCGCGAACGTGAACGCCGGCTCGCTCCTGATGGCGAAGCCCGAACTTTTCCGCCGCAACATAGCCGCCGACTTGATCACGAACCTGACCGGCAACCAGAGTTTTTCCGAACGGATCAACGCCGCCTACATCGTGGGTAATATGGAACTCGGCAAGATCACCGTTCTCGGCGGTCTGCGGGTCGAGGACACCAAGACGGAAGGCGTTGGCGCGCTGCAACAGATCACGCCTGCGGAAGCGGCCCTCCGGGCGGCATGGGTCGGGCCCGTTACCGACGCCGAAACGATTCGGCGGACGAACGCCCAATACGGCGCCCGCCGCAAGGCTTCGGGCGACTACCGCAGCATCTTTCCCGGGCTGCATTTCAAGTATTCGCCGGCGCCCAACCTCGTGGCCCGTCTCAGCTACGCCACGAATATCGGCCGCCCCAGCATTGGCCAGTTGATTCCGAGCACCACGGTGAACATCGACAACCAAACGGTCTCGACCAGCAATCCCAGCTTGAAGCCGCAGTATGCGAATAATTTCGATGCCGGCATCGAATATTATTTCGAGCCCGTCGGGATGCTCTCCGCCGGCGTTTTTCTCAAGGAAATGAAGGACTTCATCTTCACCCAGACCGGCATCATTGTTCCGGCGGGGGCGGACAATGGCTTCGGCGGCGACTACGCGGGGTATACCATGACGACCCAGCGCAACGGCGGCTTCGCCAAGATCAAGGGCTTCGAACTCGCCTACCAGCAGCAGTTCACCTTCCTGCCCGGCTGGATGAGCGGCTTCGGTGGATACGCCAACTACACCAAGATCCGGACGGAGGGCAATTACGGGGCGACGAATCCCATCGCCACCAATCTGGTGGCCGACTTCATCCCGGAAACGTTCAATGTCGGGCTCTCCTACCTCAAGAATCGCATCTCCATCCGCGCCCAGTACCGGTATCGCAGTAGCTACCTCCAGTCGGCCAACGCGGCCCAGGCCCGGTTGCGGTTCGCCGGGAAAGCCTCCTTCACCGATGTGAAGACGGTCTACACGTTGTCGAAGCACTTCAGCGTCTACCTCGATGTGACCAACATCTTCAACCATCCGGACCGCAACTGGTTCTTCTACGGCGATCGCGCCGGGTATGTCGCCGAAATCTTCAGCCCGCTCTTCTCGTTCGGGGCCACCGCCCGGTTCTAACACTGGGATTCCCGAGGGGACATCTCCGGGTTGAACGGGATGTCCCGCCCACCGGTCGATCCGGATGATTGACCGGTCATTTGATCGCTGACGATGCCGCCACCCCGGTGGAGGCTGCATCTTTGCCCTAGGGCGGTGGCATCGGGGACCGGCTGCGTCGCCCATTTTCATAGTTCAAAAAAATCCCTTTATGAAAACCTCCCTTCGCCTCGTCCCCACCCTGTGTCTTTTGGCGATCGCCGCCTTGTCGTCCGCTTCTCTCCCAGCCGAGGACCGACTGGATTCCCGCCGCGCGGACCTCGCCCTGTTGCTGGATCGCCTCATCCCCAGCAATCCGCCCCCCACCGGCCGAATCAATGCCGTCGACCGGACTTGGGAGGACTGGGTGCGCCGGACCGGCGAGCTGCCGCCCGACTTCCGCGCCATGCCTTCCCAGGCGGGACTGCCCGATCCGCTCATACTCCAAACGGACGGCCGCGCGACTCCGGTCACCAGTCTGGTCGAGTGGGAACAACAACGGCGCTGGATCCGTTCGCAAATCGAGCACTGGGTCTTTGGCAAGATGCCGCCCCGCCCGGACAACCTGCGGGTCGCGTCCAGCGAGGAACGGCAGGAGGACGGGATGACCGTCAGGAACGTTCTGCTCGAATTCGGGCCCGGTCATCGCGCCAAACTCCATCTGCAGCTCTACATTCCCTCGGGTCCGGGGCCCTTCCCGGTATTTCTCACCAACCATTCCCGCGAACAGTCGCCGTGGATCCGCACCGCGGTGAGTCGCGGCTACCTCGCCTGTTACTATCAGGCGACCGACCCGACCTACGGCAAATCCGACGACTCCGACGGTTACATCGATGTGTATCCGGAATATGATTTCTCGTGCCTCGCCCGCTGGGCTTGGGCGGCGTCGCGGGCGGTCGATTACCTCTATACCCGCAGCGAAGTGGAAAAGGATCACATCGGCATCGCCGGGCATTCGCGCAACGGCAAACAGGCACTCCTCGCGACCGCGTTCGACGAACGCATCGGCGCGGTCGTCGCCTCAAGCGGGCTGCAGGGCGAGGTATTCCCGCATCGCTTCACCTCCGATCCGATGAGCGTCGAAAGCATCCAGCTCATCACCGGGGGCCAATCCCACTGGTATCATCCGCGGCTGCGGTTCTTCACCGGTCGCGAGGACAAGCTTCCCGTCGACCAGAACATGCTGATGGCGCTCGTCGCCCCGCGAGGCCTCATGTTTTATTCGGGCTACTCGGAGATCAGCTCCAACGCGTTTATCTCGGAACAGGCCTACCGGGACGTCCGCCGCGTTTACCGTTTCCTCGGCCGCGAGGAAAATATCTGGCTGCACCTGCGTCCCGGCGGACATGCCACTGGGGTTGCCGACGTCGAAAATTTCATGGATTTCTTCGACACGGTATTCGCGCGCCGGCCCACGCCGAAAGTGGAAACGTGGATTCACGGTTACGATTTCGAGGATTGGAAAAAAACAACCGGCGAAAAAGTCGACCCGTTGCAGTTCCCTGTCCGGAAGCCCGGCGATTTTGCCGCCGCCGTAACGACCACGGAAGATTGGGCGAAGAAGAAGCCCGAGATACGCCGGCGCTTGGAGTGGGCGCTCGGCACGCCACCGCGCGTGCTCACGCCGCCCGATATGGGATCCGCGGCGTCGCTGGCCCACCAACTCCGGGAAAATACCCCTCCGGTCCGAAATCCCCTGGATCTCGCGTTGGGCCGGCCCCAAGCCGACAAGGTCTGGCAGGATCGCCTCGCAGCCAACGGTATGGGCGTTTCCTCCCTGTCCTACGGCACCGGCCTCAAGGCCGACGTCTTTTATCCGGTGGGCCCCGACGGCAAACGGAAGGCAGGCAAACTGCCCGTAGTTATCTGGCTGCACGCGTATTCCTACGATCAGGGCTGGTCGATCAAGGAGCCGTGGAATCCCCGGGCACGCGATATCACCCTCGACCAGCGCCCCAGCCTCGATTCGCTCGTCCGCCGCGGCCTCGTCGTGGTCGCCTTCGACCAGCTCGGCTTCGGCAGCCGGTCGCACGACGCCCGCACCTTCTACGCGCGTTATCCCCAGTGGTCGCTCATGGGCAAAATGGTGACTGACACGCGGACCGTGGTGGACGCCGTGATGGCCCTCGAGGACGTCGACACGAGCCGGATCTTCCTTCTCGGCTACGCGCTCGGCGCGAAGGTCGGACTGCTGACGGCGGCGCTCGACGACCGGATCAAGGGCGTCGCGGCCGTCAGCGGACTATTCCCCCTCCGGCTCGACTCGCCGGAAAAAGGGACCGAAGGCGTTCGCCATTATTCCCACCTGCACGGACTGATCCCCAAACTCGGATTCTTCATCGGCCAGGAAGCACGCGCCCCGTTCGATTACGATGAAGTGCTGGCCCTGGCGGCCCCAAAAAAAGTCCTGATCCTGGCCCCCGAGCTTGACCGTTACGCTCCCGTGGAGGACGTGCGCGCGGAAGTGGCCGCCGCACGCAAGATCTACGACGTCTTCGGCAAATCCTCCGAACTGGAACTGCGCACGCCACGCGACTTCAACCGCTTTCCCCGCCAATTACAGGAAGAGATGTTCACCTACCTTGAGAAGGCCGCTCAATAAATTCTGCTAGTTACCCGCCGCCGACTCGACCGCCCGGATCCGATCAACGGTTTAGAGCCCGTCATTTTCGACGAAATCTAGGGCGAAACTCAAAGGCGGCCACCATCTCTGCAAAAAGCAATCCGCCTTCCCTTGACCACGCGGTCTGGAGCGGACTTTCATTGACTGGTCCGCGATCGATCTCGCCCCCTCCCGATCGGTCGCCTTCGTTTGCGACACCACAATCCATCTCTCTTTAAGTAAGTCAGCCCGGAACACACCGGCTCTTTCAGCGCTCGTCCGAAATTTCACCCCCTCCCATGCTCGCATTCCCGTTCCGACTCCCGTCGCTCGCGTCCTCCACCCGTTCCCGCCGTAGTAGCGGATACATCATTTTCCTCGTGGGCCTCACCGGCGGCCTGTTCGGGGCCGCGGCCACCCTCGAAGATCCCAAGGCTCGCGCCGCGCTGCCGGAGTTTAAGGTGATTCCGGCGGCCAAACAGGAAGAGCTGACGCCCGCCGCGAAAGTCGACCTCGCCCCGTTCGCACGCTGGGACCGTTCCCACGGCGACAACGGTGCCCGGCGCTACTCGACGCTCACCCAGATCAACCGCGACAACGTCAAGTCGCTCGAGTTGGCATGGACGTTTCATTCCATGGACGCGCGGAAGGGATCGGGCGAGCCCGGCAATATCGAGTGCACCCCCATCATCGTCGACGGCATCATGTACGGTCCGACTCCCGGCCGGGCGATCGTCGCGGTCGACGCAGCCACCGGCGTCGAAAGCTGGCGCGTCCACCCGGAGCAGCCTGCCCGCCGTCGCCCGCAGGATGAACCGGCTTTTCGCGGCCTGCTGCACTGGCCCGGCGACCGCGAAAATGTGGCGCGCATCCTCTTTGGCAGCGGTGATTGGGTCTACGCGATTGATCCGAAGACTGGTAAACCCACCCCCGGCTTCGGTGAGGGCGGACGCACGAATATTCCCACCGGAAACGTCGCCGAAGGGGCGATCTATAACTACATCTTCGCGGTCACCGGAAAAACCGGCGACGCCTACGGCTACGACGTCCGCACCGGCAGGATGCTCTGGCGCTTCAAGACGCAGAGCGAGGAATTCGGTTCGACGTCCGGCGGCAACGCCTGGAGCGGACTATCGCTCGACGACCAAAGAGGCATTGTGTTCCTCGCCATCGGAAACCCATCGCCCACCATGGTCGGCATCGATCGTCCCGGGGATAATCTTTTCAGTAATTGTATCGTCGCGCTCGACGTGACGACCGGCAAACGCCTGTGGCATTTTCAGACCGTCGCGCATGACAACTGGGATCTCGATGTCGTCTCCCAACCCAACCTCCTGACGGTTATCCGGGATGGGAAGAAGGTCGACGTCGTAACCGGCATGTCGAAGGGGGGAACGCTGGTCCTCCTCGATCGACTCACCGGCAAGCCAGTCTTTCCCTTCCGCCTGCGGCGGGCGCCGGTTTCCACCCTGCCCGGCGAAACCACGGCCCCCTACCAGCCGGATCCGGAAATGCCCGAGCAAATCAACCCGATGGAATTCAACCCGGCGGACATCACGGACCGCACCCCGGAAGCGCGTGAATTTGTCACCAAGGTGGTCCAGCAATCGAACTACGGTTTCTATGCGCCGCACATCGAGGGCAAATCGACGCTCTTTATCGGTTCGCGCGGTGGGGCCGAGTGGTCCGGCGCGGCGGTCGATATTCCAACCGGCCGGATCTACGTGACCTCCAACCGCTGGGTTTCGAAAATCACCGTCGTATCCAACGACGACCGCGGCCGGGACCCGAAGTATCCGCCGTCAGCGGGCGAGAAGCACTACGACCTGCACTGCTCGGCCTGCCACGGGCCGACCCGCGCCGGGCTCGGCGTCGCGCCACCCCTGGTCGGGTTGGGTAACCGGATGAAGGATGCCGACGTCCTCGCGCTGCTCGCCACGGGACGCGGCGGCATGCCACCCAACCTGATTCTGAATGCCGACGAAAAGAAGGACCTCCTGGATTTCCTCTTCCGTCGCAACCAGCCGCCGTCGCGGAAGGCGGCGCCAACCGACCGGCAATACGGTTTTGACGGCTTCAAATTCCTGGTCGACCACGAGGGCTATCCCGGCATCAAGCCGCCGTGGGGCCTCCTCAATTGTTTCGACATGAACACCGGCAAAGCGCTCTGGCGCGTGCCCTTGGGCGAATTTGAGGAGCTCACCAAAAAGGGCACGCCCATCACCGGCTCGCAAAACCTCGGCGGTGCCACCGTCACCGCCGGCGGGCTGGTGTTCGTCGCCGGCACCGAGGACGAAAAACTCCGGGCGTTCGACGCCGACACGGGGAAGGAACTCTGGCAGGCCAAGCTGCCGCATGCGGGCACGGCGGCTCCGGCGATCTACGAAGTCAACGGCCGACAATTCGTCGTCATCACCGCCACCGGCGGCGGACGCGTCGGCGGCAAATCGGGACCCGGCGATACCTACGTCGCGTTTGCGCTTAAGAAATAGGCCCACCCAGCAACATTCTTCGATCCATGCTCCCGTCCCCGCCCGACCCCCAACCTACCGGCGTATCGCGCCGCGAATTTCTCCGCACCTCGGCGGTCCTGCTCGGTTCCGCCTCGCTGTTGCGGCCCGTCTCCGCCGCGGCAGCTCCGCCGGAGCCGATCATCGACATCCACCAGCACTACAAGTACCTGAAGCGGCCGGACGACAATCTCCTGTTTCATCAAGCGACCCTCGGGATCACCACCACCGTGCTGCTACCGGGCGCGGACGACACGGGCAACCCGAGTTCGGACATGGAGCTCAATGCCGCGGTTCTGGAGTTTGTGCGCGCGCATCCCAAGCGGTTCTATTTTTTCGCCAACGACCGGGCGGACCGGCCCGGCGCGCGGCAGAAGATGGAAAAATATCTCAAGCTGGGCGCCATCGGGATCGGCGAACAGAAGACGAGGATGCCCTGCGATTCACCGCATGCCGTGATGGTCGCGGAACTCGCCCAAGAGTACGACGTGCCGGTGCACATCCATTTCGAGAACGGCAAATACAACACCGGCATTGAGCGCTTTCCGAAGATGCTGGAACGGTTCCCGCGGGTGAAGTTCATCGGCCACGCGCAGGAGTGGTGGGGCAACATCGACAAGAATCACAATCCGACGACAAACTACCCCACCGGCAAAGTGACCCCGGGCGGGCTGACCGACCGGATGTTGTCTGACTACCCCAACCTCTGGGGCGACCTAGCGGCCGGTTCGGGCAACAACGCCTTCATGCGGGACGAGGACCACGCGCGTTGGTTCATCGAAAAGCATCAGGACAAGCTGATTTTCGGCTCGGATTGCACGGACCGCGTGGCCCACGGGCCGATTTGTATTGGAGCGCGGCAAATAGCCACCGTGCGGCGGCTCGCCCCGAGCAAGGCCGTGGAACGAAAGCTCCTCTACGAAAACGCGCGGAAACTCCTGCGGATCACCTGATCCGTCCGCGAACTGCCCGGCGTGAGTCGTCGCCGGCGAAGCGGTGTCCCTTTAACGGCCATCCCGCCTTTCTTCATGCTTCACCTCCGACTCTGCGTCACGGCTCTCGTCATCGCGGTTGTTCCGGCCCTCACCCGGGGCCAATCCTCCCCGGCCAACCGGCCCTGGCCTCCCGGCGTGCAAAAAGTCTCGGACGAGTCTCCGGCCCTTTCGCCCGAAGAATCGCTCAAGACCTTTTTCATGCCGCCGGGCTACCGCGTCGAACTCGTGGCCAGCGAGCCGCTGGTGCGGGACCCGATCGCCGATCGATTGGGATACCCGCGGCCGGCTGTGGGTCGTCGAAATGCCCGCCTACGTGCGCAATCTCGACCTGCCCGAACCCAACCTCGATCCGATCTGCCGGATCGTGGTGCTCGAAGACACCGACCACGACGGCCGGATGGACAAACGCACCGTGTTTGCCGACCGCATGGTCCTGCCCCGCGCCGTGAAGGTCCTCGACCAAGGTGTCCTTGTCGCCGAGCCCCCCTACATCTGGCTGATGCACGACCGCGACGGCGACCTGCGGATGCACACCAAGGAGATGATCACCGACAAGTACGGCCGGCGGGAGGCGAGTGTGGAGAAAAACGCCAACAGCCTGAACTGGTCGCTCGACAACTGGATCTACACCGCCGGGTGCTACATCTACCTGCGGCTTAAGAACGGAAAATTCGAGGTGCGAAAAACCCTGTCGCGCGGCGAATGGGGTGTGACGCACGACGATGCCGGTCGCGTCTTCCGCAACACGAACGAATCGCCTCTCCACGTCGATTTCGTACCGACGCCCTACTTTGCGCGCAACCCGAACCTGCTGCGCACCCGCGGCAGTTACGACCGGCTCGGCGCCTTCGAGGAGATCAACACCGTCTGGCCGGTGCGGCCCAACCCCGGCACCAATCGCGCCTATCAGGCCGGCATCGATCGACCCGACGGTTCGATTGCCCGCTTCACCTCGGTCTGCGCCCCGCTGATCTACCGCGGCGACCGGCTGCCGGCCGAGCTCTACGGCAACGCTTTCCTCGCCGAACCGGCCGCCAATCTCGTCAGCCGCGCCATCCTCAACGACGACGGCACGACGTTGCGCGTGCGCAAGGCGTATGAGAAAGGCGAATTCCTCGCTTCGACTGACGAACGCTTTCGCCCAGTAGCCCTTTCCAATGGTCCCGACGGCACCCTGTACGTCGTCGACATGTATCGCGGGATCATTCAGGAGCGCATCGACATCACCGAGTATCTCCACGGCCAGATTCTCAAGCGGAAGCTGGACCAGTCGATCGAGCTGGGGCGCATTTACCGGGTCGTGCACGAGACGACGCAGCGCGACGAAACCCCGGCCCTCGCCGGAGCTTCTTCAGCCGAGTTGGTGGCCGCCCTCTCGCATACCAACGGCTGGAGGCGCGACCGCGCCCAGCAACTGCTCGTCGAACACAACGACAAGTCCGTTGCTCCGGCGCTCGTGAAGCTCGCCCACGAAGCGGACAATCCCCGGACCCGCCTGCACGCATTGTGGACGCTGGACGGCATCGACGCCATCGACCAGGCGACCGTCACGAAAGCGCTGACCGACGCATCCAAGGACGTCCGCGCCTCCGCCGTCCGCCTCGCGGAACGCTGGCTCGGCGACACCGATTCGTCGATTCAAGCCGCAGTTCTCAAGCGGCTCGACGACTCCGATTGGTCCGTCCGGCAGCAACTGGCCGCGTCGCTCGGTGCACTGCCGCAGGGTCCGCGTGAAAAGGCGCTCGCCTCGCTCCTCGAGCGCCACGCCGACGATCCAGTGACCCTCGATGCCGCTTTGAGCGGCGCACGCGGATCCGAGGCCGTCGGGCTCGAAAAACTAGTGCAGGCCGCCGACGCCCCGAAACCGGGGCGCGACCCCGCCCTTATCATGCTCACCGCGACGATCGTGCGCAGCGCGCAGGATGGAGCCGTCCAGACCCTCTTAACCTGGATCGCCGACGATCGGCGTCCGAAATGGCAGCGCGCGACGTTGCTGCGCGGAGCCGAGGTGGCCCTGCTCGGCGCCACCATGCCCGGCACGGTCGTGGAAAAACGTCCGGTCCTCGGCGACCGCATTGCAGGCGGCGGGAATTATAAATTCACCCGCCCGGTCGAGCCCGCGCCGGCCGCTCGCGCCACCCGGCCCGGCAGCAGCCGCTCGCTGCGGCTGAATCACGAACCGGCGGCGTTTTCCGCCCTCGTCGCCCGCGGTGGCGACCTCGGATCGCGCGCCAAGGCCGTGCTGGCCCGCGTGGTGTGGCCGGGCAAGCCGGGCGCCCCTGCGCCGATCGTCGCCCTTTCACGCGAAGAGCAGGCGCGCTACGATGCGGGGAGCGAGATCTACAAGAACATCTGCCAGGCCTGCCACCAGCGCGACGGGCGCGGCTAGGATGGCCTCGCACCGAGTCTCGTTGGCTCGGAGCTGGCGCTCGCTCCGGCCGAGATCACGGCACGCATCCTCCTCAACGGTAAAGAGGGTCGCATCGGGCTCATGCCTCCCGTCGGCGCGATTCTGACCGACGAAAAGATCGCCAGTGTGCTGACCTACGTCCGACGCGAGTGGGGTCAGGGCGGATCCGCGGTCGATCCCGCTTCGGTCAAGAACATCCGGGTTCTCACCGCCGGCCGCGCCCGCGCCTGGAAGCACGAGGAGTTGCTGGAAATGCTTCCGCCGGGTCGCGACGGAAAGTGAACGTATCACCGCGCTCCGAAGAGCCAGATGGGCGATCGCATTCGACGGCGCGGCATAGAGCCGGCTTGAACCGGCCGATTGAATTGCCGCTAATCGCTGCTCGTGACAACGATTCTGAACCGCGAACGCAAGGAAACGGGCCCGCACCGTTGCTCAAGCCATCGCGCAAGATTCAAATCGTCGATCAGCTTCGTGGCCCTGTTCCTCTTCGGAGCCGCCAGCCCGCCTGAAGCCTTCGCCGCTGCGCCGGCGCCCGAAGGCCGAGCACCAAACGCATCTGTCTCCACCGCGCAATTGCCTGCATCCCTGCCCGGCAGCGACCCGCTGGTGGGGCAAGAGGACCTGGCCCGGCTGACGAATTCGGGGTGGCACGATTATCTCTCGGCGGAGATCGCGGCGAAAAAGCAAACGCGCGAAAAACTTTGGGCGCGGGACGTCTCGTCGCCCGAAGCCTACACGCGCTCAGTGGAGCCCAATCGGGAACGTCTCCGCCGCCATCTGGGCGTCATCGATTCGCGGGTGGCGGCACCCCAGTTGGAAATCGTTTTCCCCGCAGACCATCCGGGCCCGCTGGCTGAGACGACCGCGTATCAGGCCTGGGCAGTACGGTGGCCCGTCTTGGCGGGGGTCCAAGGCGAAGGCATCATGCTGCGCCCCCGCGGCGAACCCACCGCCCTCGTGGTGCTCATCCCGGACGCTGACCAACTGCCGGAGGAACTCGCCGGATTGACCGAAAAACATTCCGCCGGTGCATCAGTCGCCTGCCGCCTGGCCGGAAGCGGCGCGGTCGTCATCATTCCCGTCCTGGCCAACCGCGGTTCCAGGCATGCCGGTGATGACCGTCTCGGCATTGCCACGGACCAATCCCAACGGGAATGGATCTACCGCCAGTCGACGGAGGTCGGCCGGCATGTCGCCGGCTACGAGATTCAAAAGATCCTCGCCGTCATCGACTGGTTTTCGTCATCAGGCCGAGCCGGCCGGCCGGTCGGGGTCGCCGGCAATGGCGAAGGGGGCCTCCTCACATTCTACGCCGGGGCACTGGACACGCGCATCGCGGCGACTTGGGTCGGTGGATATTTTCAACCGCGCGAACAGGTGTGGCGGGAACCGCTCTACCGAAATGTCTGGGGATTGCTTGAGGAGTTTGGCGACGCGGAAATCGCCACGCTCGTCGCCCCGCGAACGCTGGTCGTCGAACCGAGTCGGGGTCCGGAAATTTTGTCCCCACCGGCAAAGATCTCCGGTCCGGCCTACGCCCGCTCCGCCGCGCCAGGGGTCATCGCCAATCCGACTTTCGGTGCCATCCGGGGCGAATGGCTACGCGCCCTCGCCTTGGCCGGCCCCGGAGTCACCCGGCAATTTCACTTCACCGCGGGACCGGAGGAAACCCTCGGTCTATTCGGCGGTGAAAAGGCGCTTCGTGTTTTCTGGACCGGCCTCGCAGCGACTCAGCCCGTGGGAGAAGTCGAACCGTGGACAAATACGCTGCCGCCCTCGCCCGAGGCTGTTGCGGAGCGTGAACACCGCACGATTCGAGAGCTGCAGGACCATGCGCAAACCCAGATCCGGCTTTCGGAGTACGCACGGGACAAATTCTTCTGGTCCCGGATAAAACCGTCCACGCCGGACACGTGGCAGGCCCAGCTGGCGCCGTTTCGCCGGCAACTCACCCGCGACGTGATCGGCCAGCTGTCCGACAGCGCTGCACCGCTGCGCCCGCGAACGCGGATCGCCCCCGAATTTTCGAGCCCAAAGTGGACCGCTTATACCGTCGTTCTGGACGTCTTTCCCGGCGTCATCACCTGGGGGCACCTGCTGCTGCCCAACGATCTCAAGGTCGGCGAACGGCGACCGGTTGTGGTTTGCCAGCACGGCTCCGGCGGTCTGCCGCGGGACACCTTCGAGGAAAATCCGGCGGCGCGCGCCCATCAGATTTACCAGGGGTTCGCCGCCCGGCTCGCCGCCCGCGGCTTCATCGTCTACGCGCCGTATCTGCCCAATCGGGTGGGCGGTGCCGACTACAAGGAGTTGCAGCGCAAAGCCAGTTTGCTGCGGCAATCCCTCTTCAGCCTGAGCACGCGCAGCCACGAGCGCACCCTGCTCTGGCTGCACCAGCAGCCCTTCGTGGACCCGACCCGCATCGCCTGCTATGGCATGTCCTATGGCGCCAAGGCCACGATCCGCGCCGTCGCGGCCCTCCAGGGCTACTGCCTCGCGATCTGCTCCGGCGATTTCAACGACAACGTAGCCGCGGTAACCACCGTGCGCCACGACAGGAACGAAGCCATGTACTATCCGGACTACGAGTTGGTGGAATACAACCTCGCCAATACGTTCAACTACGCGGAAATGGCAGCCTTGATCGCCCCGCGGCCCTTCATGGTGGAATTTGGCTACAACGATCGCGCCGTTCAATTGGAGGGCGCGGCGGCCGAATACGCAAAAGTCGCCCGCCTCTATTTCCGTCTCGGCATCCCGGAACGCACCGCCATCGAATTTTTCGACGGCGGCCACACGGTGCCCGGACGGGGCACATTCGAGTTCCTGCACCGCTTCCTGCGCTGGCCCAAACCATGAACCCATCCGCCGACGCGCCCCGCGTCCTCCTCATCCGCCGGCGTTATCTGGGCGACATCGTCCTACTCGGCAGCGTGCTGCGCAACCTCCGGCTTCATTGGCCGGCCGCGTCGCTTACCGTCCTCACCGAGCCCGCCTACCGCGGCGTGCTCGCCCTCAACCCCGACGTAAACACTGCGCTCGCCCTGCCGCGCCGCCTGCCCGAGTGGCCCGGCTTTCTGCGCCAGTTGCGGCGGGCCCGTTTCACGCACGTCCTCGATTTCGACAACACCGAGAAGACGGCGGCGGCGTCACGCTTCACTGGCGCGCGCGTGCGCGCCACGTTCAACCGCGAACTCATCCGCTTTCGCTACCGCTGGTTTTACACGCACACCGCGGTCGTCACGAATGCGTTCTACGATTCGCACGCCATCACCGAGACCTATCTCGCACTGCCCGCCGCGATCGGCGTGCCGATCGTCTCCCGCGAAGTCCGGCTCGAACCGCGTCCGGACGATCTAGCCGCCGCGCAACGGCTCGTCCCGCGCGGCCGGCGGAAGGTCCTCGTTCACCCCGGCTCGCGGAGTATCCACCGCATCTGGCCGGTCGAGCGCTTTGCCGCGGTCTGTGATCGCCTTCAGGATGAGTTGGGCGTGCAGGTATTCCTTACCGCCGGTCCGGGCGAGCAAGCGCTGGTCGACCAGATCCGGAAAAATGCCCGGACTCATACGGTAACCGTGCCACCCACCGCCCACGTCGGCGGCTTTGCGGCCCTCGCGGCGCAGTTTGACGTGTTTCTCTGCCACGACAGCGGCCCCATGCATGTGGCGGCCGCCGTCGGCACGCCGGTGGTTGCACTGTTCAGCTCCCAGAACGCCACGATCTGGCGCCCGCTCGGGGCGCAACACACCGTCCTGCAGACGTCGCTGCCGTGCGCCTGCATCGGTGACGCGGCGCCGACTCTCTGTGTACGCGGCGATTCGTATCGTAGCTACTGCGTGCGCAAGCTCACCGCAGACGAGGTCTTTCGCGCGGTGGTGGCGAAGTTGTCGGCGGCGCGGCCCTGAGGCCGCCTACATCCGAAACGCGATGATCGTTCCGGCCACGCCGACGATTTCCGCGAACCGGCCGGCTTTGATCTCCTCGAAGATCGCCCGCGTCACGCCATCGGCCCGGCTGCCGAAATCGTGAAACGCGATCACCCCGCCACGCTTCACAAACGGCGCCCAAGCGCGGATGTCCGCCTTACACGCGTCGTAGGAATGATCGCCGTCGATAAAAATAAAATCCACCGCGCCGCGTTTTGCCTCCAGTTGACGCGCGGCCGCCAGCGAATCGCTCACCACGGGTTCGGCCCGGGAGGAAAACCCCAACGCGGCGAAGTTCGCCTGAAAGATTTCCAACGTGCTCTTCCGCCCAAGCTTGCGGAAATGCCGCTGATACCAGACCTCATCCTCCCCGCAGGTCGAAAGCCCTTGAAAGTTGTCCACCGCGAAAATCTTTGGTGACGCGCCTTTCAGTCCACCCGCGATGAAACAGGTCGACGCCCCCATCCAGGACCCGACCTCCACCACCTGCGCGTCTACCGGCAGGTCGTGCGCGAGCTGGAATAAATATCCACGCTCGGGAAAACTGCCCATGTCGTCGTCCCGGAAATGCCGCGCGATCCGGCGGAACTCGCCCCAATTCAAATCGGGCCGGCGCTTCCGCGCTCCCCGCAGATAGCGGCCGCATTTTTGCGCGAAACGCAGATCGCGAACGATGGGCCAGTGCTTGAACGCCATGCGCCGAGAGAACGCACCCGGCCCCTGCGCGGGAAGCTTTTTCGGCGCCACCACCCTTTGCCCCGCCCGTCGCCTCCACCCGGCTTTCTCTTCCCCAATTCGCCCCCCGTTGTCGACTATTCGTCGACACCGAGGATTGGCCATCGTCCATCCAGTGAAGGAGCCTGATTCGCCTCCAAACCATTCCTTCCGCCGGAGCGCGCTTGCGCACGACCCGAATCGCCGGCAAGCACGCTTACCCGCATGTCTTCGGCCGCTCCCGCCCCCAAGGTCACCGTCGCGATCCCTACCTACAATCGCGCGGAGTTCCTGCGGCAAACGCTCGCCGGCCTCGCGACGCAGCACTTTCCGCGCGATCACTTCGAAGTCCTCGTCATCGACAACAATTCGCGCGATCACACCCGCACCGTGGTGGAGGAGTTTGCCTCCGCTCATCCCGCGCCGCGCTACATCCACGAGCCGCAACAGGGCCTCGACTACGCGCGCAATCGCGCCATCGCCGAGGCCCGCGGGGACGTGATCGTGTTCGGCGACGACGATATTCTCGTCCAACCCGACTGGCTCGCCCAGATCAGCGTGCCTCTCATCGCCGATGCAACCCACCGCATCGGTGCGGTCGGTGGCGAGGTCATTCCCGTCTTCCCCGACGGTCTGCCGGACTGGGTGCGCGAATGGCACGCACCACTCGCCTTCCGGGCCGACGTCGGCCCTGTCAGCCCGAAGCAGTCCCCCATGGGAGCGAATCTCGCCTTCCCAAAATGGGTGTTCGCACAACTCGGACCCTTTCACACCGCGCTGGATCGCGCCGCGGGGAACTATTTTTCCGGGGGCGACAGCGAGATGATCCGGCGGGTCCGGGCCGCCGGGCTCGAGGTGTGGTTCGCTCCCGGGGCCGCGGTCCAACACCAGATGCCCGCGAGCCGGACGACGTTTCGCTACGCCGCTCGCCATGCCTTCGATTCCGCGCGTTCCCGGGTCATCGACCGCATCGGGCAGCGCGGCGCCGGCGGCTACCTCGTGGGCCGCTTCGCCGCCAATGTCGTGAAGGCCCTCGGGTTCGCGCTGCTCGCCCTGCTCAACGGCATTATTTTTCGCCGCGGCGCCGTGAAGAAGGCCCTCGTCCGGGCGTGGCGTTCCTGCGGCTACCTCTACCAGATCCCGCGCTCGTTCTTCGGCCAAATCTAACCGCAGGAGCGGCTTTACGCCGCGACCTTTATCGCCAACAAACCTCCGCGGTATGCTGACCTTCTTCCGTTGAGCCCGACACCTCCTCCTCTCTCCCTCTCCTTCGTGGTCGTCGCTCGCAACGAGGCGGCCAACCTGCCCCGCTGCCTTGCAAGCGCCGCGGGTTGGGTGGCGGAAATCGTCGTGGTGCTCAACGAGACGACCGACGAAAGTGAAGCCCTCGCGCAAAAAGCCGGCGCTCGGGTGCATCGCCTGCCTTGGGAGGGCTATCGCGACACCAAGAACGCCGCGCTGGCGCTGGCCACCCACGACTGGGTCCTGTCCCTCGACGCCGACGAGGAGGTATCGCCCGAATTACGGGGAGCGCTCATCACGTTTTTCGCCCGCCCCGACCGTGAGCAATTCGCCGGCGCCCGGTTTCCCCGCAAGGTGTGGTTTATCGACCGGTGGATCACTCACGGCGACTGGTATCCCGATTACAGCCTGCGGCTGTTTCGCCGGTCGCGCGCCCGCTGGGGCGGGGACAAATTCGTCCACGAGAAGATCGAGTGCGACGGCCCGATTGCGAAGCTCCGCGGCGATCTCCACCACTACTCGTTTCCGACGCTCGCCAGCCACGTGGCGAAAATAAATCCGTTTGCCGACCTGTTTGTCCGCCAGCAGCAGGCGCGGGGCAAACGCTTCTCGCTCGTTGCCGCCTTGATCCGGCCGGGCTGGCGTTTTATCCGGGCCTACGTGGTGAAACTCGGCTTCCTCGATGGCTTTCCCGGACTCTACATCGCCGTGGCGACATCGTTCGGCGCGTTTGTCCGCTACAGCCGCCTCTACGAGGCGGAAAAGATACCGGCCTCCGCCCCGGACGCGAACCGTCGTTGATCGAATTTCCGGCCACCTTGTCGCATCCTTCACGGCCATTCATGACTGAGAACAAGGAACCGCAGCAATTCAGCCGGCTCGCCGAGGAACTCGTCGGAGAGCTGCGGGGGGTCCCCTACGACGAGCCCAGGCGCGCCAAGAAGCGGGCGACGCAGCCTCTGGCCGCCGTCGTGGAGCAGCTGATGCAGGCGCACCACATCGGGCGATCCTCGCCGGAACAAACCATTCGCGACCGATGGACGGAACTCGTCGGCGCCGCCAACGCCAGTTACTCCCACGCCGTGCGCATCGAACGAAATCGCCTGCTCGTCCTCACCCTCCACGCCGTCGTGCGCAACGAGCTTTTCCATCATCGCGAAGCGATCGTGGCCCGCCTCCGCCAGCTGCCCGGCTGCGGCGAAATCAAGTCGCTCAACCTGCGCAACGGCTGAAGGTCACGAGCGGCCAGCCGCTTGCCCGACGAAACCGCCGCCCGATTCCGCGATCGCTCACACGATCGCGTTGTCGATCAGCCGCACCTCATCGACCCAGGCGGCGATCGCGAGCAGCGTGCGCCCGGGCACGAGCTCCCGCATGGGTTCCATCGTCAACGCATCGACCATCGAAACATAAATGACCCGGATACGGTGGCGCTCGCCGAGCAAATGCGTCATTTCGGCGATGATGCGATCGGGGCTGCGCACCCCTTGCGCCACCATTTCCTTCGCTTTTTCCAAAGCGGCGGGAATGGAAAGCGCCTCCTGTCGCTGGCCGGCACTCAGATCGCGGTTGCGCACCGCCAGCACGAGGTTGTCGGATTCGCGGATGATGGGGGCGACGACGACCTCCGTGCCAAAACACAGGTCGACGATCATCTTGCGCAAAACCGAGGCCTGCTGCGCGTCGCGCTGCCCCACGACAAGGAACTCGGGCCGCACGATATTCAGCATCTTCGCGGTCAGGGTCGTGACCCCGCGAAAATGCGACGGCCGAGAGACACCGCAAAGCGGCTTGCTGACCGCCTCCTCGGTCACATAGGTCGAAAAACCCCGCGGCAGCATCTCCTCCGCAGAAGGCAGGAACACCACGTCGACCCCGAGTTCTCCGCACAGCCTGATATCCGCATCCGGACATCGGGGATAGCCCGCAAAATTCTCGCTCGGACCGAAAGCCAGCGGATTGGGAAACACCGACACAACCACAACTTGCGCCCGCGCGCGCGCCAGCGCGATCAAGGCCGCATGTCCGGCGTGCAGGGCTCCGTTGGTTTGCGCGAGCGCCAAGGTCTTGCCGGCCATTTTCAGCCGGGCGGCAGCTTCGCGCATTTCCGGGACAAGTTCGATTTTTTGCATGGGGTAGTCAGGCGGGGCAACGTCGGGCTTGAACAAACCAGCCAGCCCGCGTTTGTTCAAGTTTTTCGCCCGGCTCACACCACTTCCCACGCACCTCCTGCCATGATTCGCATCAACGAAAATTATACCAAGCTCAAGGCGTCCTACCTTTTCAGCGACATCGCCAAACGGGTGAACGCCTACGTCGCCGCGAATCCGGCGAAGCCCGTCATTCGCCTGGGCATCGGGGACGTCACCGAGCCGCTGCCGCCCGTCTGCGTCGAGGCGATGCACGCCGCGACGGACGAGATGGCGAAGCGCGCCACGTTCAAGGGCTACGGCCCGGAGCAGGGCTACGCCTTCCTGCGGGATGCCATCGCGCAGCACGACTACGCCGCCCGCGGCTGCAAGATCGACGCCGATGAGATCTTCGTCTCCGACGGCTCGAAGTGCGATTGCGGCAACGTCCAGGAAATCTTCGCCACGGACGTGAAGCTCGCGATTCCCGACCCGGTCTATCCGGTCTACGTCGACACCAACGTCATGGCCGGCCGGACCGGTCAAAGCGTCGACGGCCGCTACCAGGGCGTGACCTACCTCGATAGCACGCCGGCCAACGGTTACGTGCCGGCAATCCCGGGCACCGCCACCGATCTGATCTACCTCTGCTTCCCCAACAATCCGACGGGCGCCGTCGCGACGAAGGCCCAGCTCGCGGCCTGGGTGGCCTACGCGAAGCAAAACCGCGCGATCATCCTCTTCGATTCCGCCTACGAGGCCTACATCCGGAATCCCGACATTCCCCACTCTATCTTTGAGATCGAGGGTGCGCGCGACGTCGCGATCGAGTTCCGCAGCTTCTCGAAGACCGCCGGCTTCACGGGCACCCGCTGCGCCTACACGGTCATCCCGAAGGCGCTCGTCGGCTACGATGCCGCCGGCGGCACCCACTCCCTCCACGCCCTCTGGAATCGCCGCCATTCGACGAAGTTCAACGGTGTCGCCTACCCGATCCAGAAAGCCGCGGCCGCCATCTACACCGACGCCGGCAAACAGCAGACGAAGGCCCTCATCGATTTCTACCTGGGCAACGCGAAACTCATTCGTGAGGCCGTGAAGAGCTGGGGTTTCTCCTGCATCGGCGGCGACAACGCCCCGTACCTGTGGGTGAACACCGGCCGCGACTCGTGGGAGTTCTTCGATCTCTTGCTCAACAAGGCCCAGGTCGTTTGCACGCCCGGCGGCGGCTTCGGCAAGTGTGGCGAAGGCCACGTGCGGATCAGCGCGTTCAACTCCCGTGAAAACGTGGCGACCGCGCTCGCCCGCATCGGTGCCGCGCTGAAATAACCCGCCTCCGTCCGCCTCCCTTGAGCGGTGGCGCCAACCGCGGCCGCGCCCTATCCCTTCTTCGGCAGCGCGCCCGCGATCTCGGCCGCCAGGGCCACGACGGCTTCGCTCAACCGCGCGGCCAGGCTCGCCTCGCTTTTCCCATCCCAGTTCGCCGCCGGGCCGTGAAAATCACCACGCGCCACAATCGTGTTCGGCGCGACAGCGCCCGCCAGCTCCCAGACGGCGCGGAATTTAACCGCGCCCCCGGCTTCGCCCTCGCAGGCGAGCACGCGTACAATCAGCTCGAAATCGTAGTTCACTTTCACCGCCCGGAGCCCCGGGGAAAGCACCGCCCCCGCCGCCCCGCGGGCCAGTAGTTCCTCGCGCAAGACGCGGCCGATGCCGAGTTCCAGCGGTTCGCCCCAGCGCGCAAATTCCCGGAACTGAATTTCATTGTCGCCCCGCCGCACGATCAATGGCCGGACCCGGGCATAATTTGCCAGCTCGACCTGCCGCAGGTGGATCGTCGGCCCGGGGGTGGCCACCGCTCCGGCCGCGGGGACCGTAGAAGCCGACAGCACATAGTAGCGCGTCGGGTCGGCCTCCGCCTGCGGCAGCGGGATCGAACAACCGGGGAGGAGTCCCGAAACGCAAAGCGCAGTCATAAGCCCCAGTGCGGTGACCGGCTGGCGTTGAAAGAAAGTAAAACCGGTGTTCATGGCATTCGGATCGAAGGGTTCACGTCACAGGTGCCGTCATTCCGGCCGCTTGCGGCCGGTGATCAGCGCGTTCGGGTTGCGCTCGAGGAAATCGACCAGCCGCTTCACCGCCTCGGCCGCTTCGTTCAGATGCTGCAAACTGTCGCCCAGTTCCTCGCCCAGCCCGCCGTGCGCCGACACGAATCGCCGGGCCTCTTCCGCGGTCGCGTTGAACGATTGGATCGTCTTTCTCGCCTCAGCGATGGTGTCCTTGAGCTGCGTGCTCGTGGGCTCTACCTGCGCATCGAGCTTCCCGATCGTCGTCCGGAGATCGGTGATCGCCCCGTTGAGATTCTCGAACGTCCGCTTAAAGTCCGGATTCGCCGCGAGTGCCTCGACCTGCTCGCCGGTTTTCTTCCACTGCTCGATCACGGCCTTCAGATCGAGACCGTTGAGCTGTTTTCTCGTGTCGGCGATGAGCGCGGTCAGGCCACGCGACAGTCCGGCAAAATCGGTCTTTTTCAGGTTCGTCAGGATTTCCGTCAAGCTGGTCTGGAATTCCGAGATGGCGGAAGGCAGCGCCGGGACCATCACGTAACGCGGATCGCGCAGGCCCGGATCGTGATTTTCCTTCGGATCGACGAAATTGAGCCCGACATACAGCAAGCCCGTCGCGAGGCTCTGAACTTCGAGCCTCGCCCGCAGCCCGTTATCCACCAGCGCCTGCAGTTCGGCGCGGTCCGACACATTGATGGGTTTGCCGTTCCAGCCGGTGAGGGTGTCGCGGTTCAGTTCGCACACCACGGCCGCCACGGACTGGTTCAGGGCTTCGTCATAGCGGAGGTTGAGCGTCGCCACCCGGCCCACTCGCACGCCCCGCAACTTGACCGGCGACCCCTGATCCAGCCCGTTGACCGACTCATCTCCGCCGAAATAAACGACGAAACGATACGGCTTGTTGAAAAAGCTCACGCCGCCGAACGTCAGCAACGCCACCACGCCAAGGGCCAGCGCGCCGATGACGAACGCGCCCACCACTGCTGCACTTACCTTGGTCTTCATTGTTCGGTAGGCAAATTGAACGCAGCGGCTCCGCGAGCGCACCCCAAAAATGCAACCGGCGCGGGATGTCTGATGGGCGGGGAGGCCAAATCGTGTTTCATCGGAGATCGGTCGCGCCATCGCGGCGACGGAGAAATTCCGACACGCGGGGGTCGCGACTGTTCAATGCCATTTCACGCGGCCGGCCCTCGGCGATTATGCCCCTGGCATCGCGATCGAGCATGATGGCCCGGTCCGCGATGCCAAAAATCGAGGCCAGCTCGTGCGAGACGATGACGATCGTGGTGCCGAACGTTTCGCGAATGTGCAGGATCAGTTCGTCCAGCTTGCGCGAAGTCACCGGATCCAGTCCAGCGGAGGGCTCGTCGAAGAACACGATGGATGGATCGAGCGCGAGCGCCCGGGCCAGGCCGGCGCGCTTTCTCATGCCACCGCTGATCTCCGCGGGAAAATAGTCCTCGAAGCCGCCGAGCCCCACCTGGGTAAGCTTGAAGGTGGCGAGCTCGTCGATCTGCCGCCGCGACAGTGATGTGTACTCTTCGAGTGGCAGGGCCACATTCTGCCGCAGCGTGAGCGATGTCCACAACGCCCCGCCCTGAAACAGCATCCCGAAAGTCTTCAACCGCGCCCGCCGGCTGGCGTGATCCGCATGGCTGAACGGCTGGCCGAGAAACTTCACCATCCCGGCTTTCGGCGTGTTCAAGCCCACGAGGTGGCGCAGCAGGGTGCTTTTGCCGCAGCCCGACCCGCCGATGATGAAAAATACTTCGCCGCGCGCGACGGTGAATGACACCTTCTCAAGCACGACGGTGTCACCGTAGCCGCACGCGAGGTCAACGACCTCGATCGCCGGTTCACTGTTGCCTGGAGTGATTTCGGCCATGCGGTTCAAATGTCCAGCACGTCGAACACCACGGCAAATATCGCGTCCGCGATCACCATCATGAGGATCGCCGTCACCACCGCCGACGTGGCCGCGCGGCCCACGCCCGCCGCACTGCGTTCCGCCTGCAGGCCGCGCAGACAACCGGCGAGGCCGATGATGAGGCCGAACGCCGAGGCCTTGATCACGCCTGACGCCACGTCGGAGAGATCCACGATGGTCAGCATTTCCACCCAGTAAGCGGTGGGTGAAATCGCGAGCAAACCGTAGGCCACAACCATGCCGCCGAGGATGCCCAGCGCATTCGCGTAGAGCGTCAGCAATGGCGTCATCACCGCGAGCGCCAGCAGCCGCGGCAGCACCAGAAGCTGCACCGCCGAAATTCCCAGCGTCTCCAGGGCGTCGATCTCCTCGTTCGTCTTCATGTTGCCGAGGGTGGCGGCAAAGGCGGCACCGGTCCGGCCCGCCAGGACGACCGCCGTCATCACCGCCCCCACTTCGCGCACCGTTGCGAGGCCGATCAGGTCGGCGATCCAGATGTCGCCGCCGAACATCCGCAGCACGATGGAGGCCGTATAGGCCAGCGTTACACCCACCAGAAAACTGACGAGGCTCACGATGGGTACCGCCATCGGCCCGCATTGCTGCATTTCCTCCAGACAGTCGCGCCAGCGGAATTTTCCGGGCTGCCGCGCCAGACTCATCGCCCCGATGAAGCACTCCCCGACAAAATGAAAGATGGCCCTCACGTTCGCCCCCATGCCCAGGGTCGAGAGCCCGACGCTGGCGAGAAAGTCCGTCGCCCGGTCATGGGGCACACTGGTTTCGTCGGCCTGCGCCAGCTGGCCGAGCAACTCGCGGATGTTTACCGGCAACTCCTCGATATCGCAATCGGCCCCGGTCACGCGGCACCACTGCTGGGCCTCGAACAGGAACAGCAGCAGCGACGAATCCCATCGCTCCACTCCGGCCGTTTGCAGGGCCACCCGCCGGGGGGTCCGCCCGGCCAGCAGTTCGTTCCACGCGGGCCGCGGCTCGGTCACCTGCCACGTGCCCGCGGCCGCCACCGTCAGCACCTCTTGGTCGAGACGGGCGGTCGCACGGGCGGCTAGGGTTTCTGAACGGACAGACATCGGCGCTCACTTCACTCGTGACAGTGCCCGCCGCCAAACCAAATCTATGCGGTTTTATGCCTCAATTTGCCACAATTCTCCTGGATCTCGACGGAACCCTGGTGGACGCGTTCACCACGATCCACCGCAGTTATGTGCATACGCTGCCCCACTTCGGCCGGCCGGCCCCGACGCTGGCCGAGATCCGCCGGGCCGTCGGTGGCGGTCTGGAGAATGCCATGCGGCACTTCCTGCCCGAGCCACTGATCGCCGAGGCCGTCAAAATGCATGTCGCCCACACCACCGCCATCCTGCTCGAGGACGTGAAACTCATGCCGGGCGCGCTGGAGTTCGTCCGCACCCAACACGCGGCCGGGGTCACCCTCGCCGTGTTCACGAACAAGCGCGGCGAGCACTCCCGCCAGATTTGTGCGCATCTGGGCTTGGCGCCTTACCTGAAGGGCAATTTCGGCGCCCGCGATACCCCGTGGCTGAAGCCGCAGCCGGAGTTCGCCGCGCACGTCCTCACCCAACTCGGGACGACAGCGGCATCGACGATGCTCGTCGGCGATTCACCCTTCGATGTGCAGGCGGCGCATAACGGTGGCTTCCCATGCTGGTGCGTCACCACGGGCACGCACGACCTCGCCCAGCTGCAGGCCGCGAAAGCCGAGGCCGTGTTTACTGATCTGAAGGAGTTGCAACAGAGTCTTGAGGCCTGAGCGGCCCCTACGCCGACGACCCCGTGGGGCAGCCATCCGGTTGCCCAAAAATTCCCTTCCCCTCGCCCGCGGCAGCGGCCACGTTCACTTGGCCCTGCACCCCGCATTCGCGTGCCAGGCCGGCCATGACCCTCGCCCCCATCGATTGGATTATCATCGTCGTTTACCTGGCAGGCTGCCTCGGGGCTGGCCTGTGGATGCGCAAATTCGTGCGCGGCGTGGAGGACTTTGCCGTCGCCGGCCGCGAGATGAACGTGAATCTCGGGATCGCCTCCCTCGCCGCCACGGAGTTGGGGCTCGTCACGATCATGTACGCCGCACAACTCGGCTACGAGAAGGGCTTCGCCGGCGCGACCATCGGCATCATCATGTGGGCCGTCATCTGGACAATCGGTCGCACCGGTTTTGTCATCGAGCCCCTGCGCACCGCCGGCGTCATGACGATCCCGGAGTTGTTTCAAAAGCGCTTCGGGTCGCGCGTCCGCTGGCTGGCCGGGCTCGTCGTCGTGCTGGGCGGCTTGCTCAACATGGGGATTTTTCTCCGGCTGGGCGGCGAATTTCTCGTGTACGCGACCGGCATGCCACCCGGCTGGCTCGAATGGGTGATGACCGGACTGCTGGGCCTCGTCCTCGTCTACACGGCGCTCGGCGGAATGCTGTCCGTGCTGGTGACCGACTACCTGCAGTTTCTGGTCATGGGCGTGGGCATCGTGATCACGTCGATCCTCGTCATCCTCCACATCGGCTGGGGCAACCTGATCGAGGGTCTGAACGCGGCGTGGGTGGCCGGAAACGCGGTGGCGCCCGGTGAGGCCGCGCGCGCGCATCCCTTCAATCCGTTTCATTCCTCCAGCTTCGGCTGGGGTTATATGGTCTGGCAGTTTGCCTTCCAAATCGCCTGCGCCTGCACCTGGCAGACGCAGATCAGCCGGGTGCTCGCCGCCAAGGATGCCGCCACGGCGAAGAGCATGTACCGGAAAACATCGTTCTACTACGTGGGGCGCTTCCTCCTGCCCGGCCTTTGGGGCGCCGCGGCGTTTGTCTGGTTTTCTCAGCACGGCGGACTGCCGAAGGATCTCACCACCCTGACCGCCATGCCGCAGTATCTCAGCATCGTGCTGCCGGTGGGGATAATTGGCATCGTGGTCGCCGCCATGCTCGCCGCCGAGATGTCGACCGACAGCGGCTACATGCTCACGTGGGCCACGGTGATCTACAACGATATCATCACCCCGTGCCTGCGGAAGCCCCTTGCCCCGAAAAACCAACTGCTCCTCACCCGCGGCCTGGTTCTGGCCATCGCGGTGTTCCTCCTCTTCTACGGCCTTTGGTATCAGGTGCCCGGTAACACATGGGACTACCTCGCGGTCACGGGTAATATCTACCTCGCCAGCGTCTTCACCCTCCTCGTCGCCGGCCTTTACTGGCCGCGAGCAAACGCCGTCGGGGCCGGGGCCGCGCTGATTCTCGGCGCGATCGGTCCCGTCGGGTTTCTCGTGCTCGGCAAAAAGTACGCCATCGCGCCCGAGGTCGCCGGCGCCTCGTCCTTCGCCCTCGCCGCCATCGGCATGATCGCTGGCTCCCTCCTCACCCGACCACCCGAACGGGCCGAATCCAGCTCATCCGCCGCTCCCGACTCCACCGTGCCATGAAAGATCCCTTCGTCATTTTTTGGGCCATCCTGATTTTCAGTTCCATTTTCTGGTACGGTTTTCTTGTGTTCTATGTCGGCAAGAAAGCCGGCACTGAAATCCGCGAGATGACGAAGACGCTGGGCGAATCCTTACCGCCCAAAAAGCCGTAGCCGTAGTTGGGGCCCCCGCCGGAGCAGGAGACTCCGTCGGCGCGCAGCCGCGGTTTGCATCGTCGCGCAAAGCCGTTTCACCTCGGCATCGCCCGTGCCTCCACCCGTGTCCCACTCCCCCGCCGCCCGCCTGACCGGTGTCATCGAGCGCATCATCTTTTTCAACGAGGAGAACCATTACACCATCGCGGAATTTCGGCCCGAGGCACCGCCCGCGGGGCCCGACCCGAAGGCCCGCATCGAAGCGGTCACGATCGTCGGCCCGCTGCCGGGCGTGGAGTGCGGCGAAACGCTGCATCTCACCGGCGAATGGATCCGGCACGCCCAACACGGCGCCCAGTTCAAGATTGCCGCTTTCAAGAGCGAGCTGCCGGCCAGCGTCTATGGCATCCGCAAATATCTCGGGAGCGGACTCGTGCCCGGCATCGGCAAGGCCTACGCCAACAAAATCGTCGACGCCTTCGGCACCGACACGTTTCGCATCCTGAGCGAGGAATCGGCCCGCCTCCGCGACGTCGACGGCATCGGCAAAAAGCGGGCGGCCGCGATCAAGCAGGCTTGGGACGAGAAACGCACAGAGCGCGAACTCTACATCTTTCTCCAAACCTACGGCGTCACGCCCGGCCAGTGCGTGAAGCTGGTCAAGCACTACGGTCCCCTCGCGAAAAACATCCTGATCAACGAGCCGTACAAGGTCGCCCGCGAGATCGACGGCATCGGCTTCAAGACCGCGGACCGGATCGCGATCAATCTCGGTTTCGCCAACGACGCCCCGCCCCGCCTCGATGCCGGCATCCTCTACGCCCTCGAGGTTCTGCAGGAGGAGGGCCATACCGCGTTCCGCGAGGCCGAACTGCGGGACTACACCGCCAACCTGCTCGAAACCGACTCGAAACTTGTCGAGGCGCGCCTCGACGCGCTCGTGGAAGGCCGGGCAATCGTCCGTCACTGGCCCGCTGGCGCGGAAAATCCCCTTCCTGGCTCCGCGTTCGTCCAACTGCCACACAACGATCGCGCCGAACAAAAAATCGCCGAGGTCGTGGCCCGGCTCAACCGCGTCGCCAGCGGGCTGCCGCCGATCAAGGTCGACGCTGCGGTCGAGTGGGCGGAGAAAAAAGCGGGTTTCGCCTTTCACGAACTGCAACGCGTCGCCGTTCGCCACGCGCTCACTCACAAGTTCACGATTCTCACCGGCGGGCCGGGCACAGGTAAAACTACGATCCTGCGTGCCCTCGTGGAAATCCTGAAAGCGAAGAAAGTCCGGGTCCATCTCGCCGCGCCAACGGGCCGCGCCGCGCAGCGCCTCGCCGAGACCACCGGCGGATTCGCCTCCACAATTCACCGGCTCCTCAAGTTCGACGCGGCGAAAGGCGGGTTCACGAGCAACGAAAACGCTCCGCTCTCCACGGATTTTCTCGTCCTCGACGAGGCCTCGATGCTCGACACCCGGCTCGCCTCCGCGCTGTTGCAGGCGGTGCCGTCGCGCGCACACCTGCTGCTCGTCGGCGACACGGACCAACTTCCCAGCGTCGGCGCCGGCAACGTGCTCAAGGATCTGATCGCCACCGAGCAGGTGCCCGTGACCCGCCTCGCCGTGATCTACCGGCAGCAGGAACAGAGCGGCATCGTCACGACCGCTCACGCCATCAACTCCGGCGACCCCTCGCTGCCGCCGACCGTCCCCGAGGTGTCCGCCGCGCCGGCGTGGAGCGACCTCACGTTTATTGCCGCCACCGACGCCGAGGACTGCGTGAAAAAGGTCATCCAGCTTTGCACCGAGTATGTGCCGCAGCACTGGAAATGGTTTCACCCGGTCAACGACGTGCAGATCCTCGCGCCCATGCACAAGGGCGTGGCCGGCGTCGGCAATCTCAATGCCCGGCTGCAGGACGCCCTGAACGCCAATCGCACGGGTCTGCGCGCCCTGAGCGGGGAATACCGTCCGGGCGACAAAGTCATCCAGCTCCGCAACAACTACGACAAAAACCTGTTCAACGGCGACATCGGGGTGGTCGTCGGCGTCAACGCCGAAGCCGGCCAGCTCGACGCGGATTTCGACGGCGACCGGCACACCTTCGAACGCGGCGAGTTGGGCGACCTCGCCCTCGCGTATGCCATCAGCATCCACAAGTCCCAGGGCAGCGAATACCCGGTGGTGATCTTACCGCTGTTGAAAGCGCACTTCATGATGCTGCAGCGGAACCTGCTCTACACCGCGATCACCCGCGGGAAGAAGAAGGTCTTCCTCGTCGGCGAACCCGCCGCCTACGCGATGGCTGTGCGCAACTCGGAATCCAAACTCCGCATGACCCACCTGCGGGAGAAGATCGCCGCACCCAGCTAACCGCGCTGGTTCCCGGCCATGAGCCGGTAGTGCTATGCCTCTGGGTTAACCGCTTTCAGGTCGTTGAGCCAAGTTTGTGACGTGCCCTTTGAAAGCGGCGCCGCTTCGCCGGAAATTTCCTCAGGACTGCCCGTGTAGCCGGCGGCAGCGAATCGCCGAGCAGGGCGTCAACGCAACGTTTCGCCGCTTTCCCTGCCGACGTGTTCATTCATCTCAGCAATCGATCCCGCGCAGGCGCAACTTCTCCACGATCCCGCCGAAGGGCAGCGGGATCCGAATGACACTGGGTTAGGGTCAGAAATCTGACCTATTCCAAACCTCGTTCTTACGCAGTGCGTCGGCCCCCCTCGCTCACCCGCCGAATGTGGCGCAAGACGATGCCTTGCGCCACATCCCCGCGCCACGCACGAGACCCAGATGATCCTCAATCACAAGGCGGCGATCGAGCTGCTCGCGAAACACGCGGACGAGATCGGTTTCAACTGTTACACGCTCCGCAACCTTCACGCGTTGCTGTCGGAAAACCTGCTGCCCGAGGCGGCCGCCGGCGGACGGCAGCGCACCCACGCGGTGGGCATCGGCGGCTCGGTCTATCACCCGCCCGAGGCGCCGTCCCTGATCGAGGAATACTTCGATCAAATCCTCGCCACTGCCGCGGCGATCGCCGACCCGTTCGAGCAGGCGTTTTTCGCGATGGTGCAGCTCCCCTATCTCCAGCCATTCGAGGACGTGAACAAGCGCGTGTCGCGGCTCGCCGCGAACATTCCGCTCGTGCAGCGCAACCTCGGCCCGCTGTCATTTGTCGACGTGCCGCAGTTCGACTACACGCACGCGATCCTCGGCGTCTATGAGTTGAACCGCGTGGACTACCTGCGCGACATCTTCGAATGGGTCTATGAGCGTTCGTGCGCACGCTATGCCGTGGTGCGACAGGTGCTGGGCGAACCGGATGCGTTTCGGCTGCGTCACCGCGAACGACTCAAGGAAGTCGCCGCCGCCGTGGTTCGCGGCGGCCTGGACACATAGGCCGCCGCGAACTTCGTCCGGCGGGAGGCGGAAAAACTGCCCGGGCCGGGCGAGCGGAAGCGCTTCGCCGAGATGGCCGAGACCGAACTCACGAGCCTGCACGAGGGCAACTTCGCGCGCTATCGCCTGCGGCCGGCGGAATTTGCGGCCTGGCAGAAGACGTGGCGGTGAGGAAAATCGTCCGCGCCTCCTCCGCCTTGCGCCGGCCCTCGACGAGCACCACCTCCATCCGACGACACCGCTCGACATGGGTGCCGCGGACGGCGGGGCAGGATGCAAAAGACATGGCCCGGAACGCAGCCGGCAAGAACCCGAAAATCCCCGGCGGAGACAGCGATTGCAGAACCGCCGGCGCTGACGCAACGAACCTCGCCGGGTATAAGCGTTTGACGTTGCCGGAGGGCCCGCGTCGATTCTCCCCGCCATGAAACTCCTGCCGCTCTTCGTTGCCGCTTTTCTTCCGTTGTTGGCTCAAGCCGCCGACACGCCCGGTGCCGCCGGCCGGATTCACCCGAAAGGTTTTGCAGGATCAGGATATCTCCGTCGCCGGCCATCATGCCGTCGTCGCGCAGATTGATTTCGCCGCGGGTGCGGCCGTTGGCCGCCATGTGCATCCCGGGGAGGAACTCGGTTACGTTGTGGCAGGGACGGTCGTCATTGAGATCGATGGCAAACCCGCGCAAACGCTGAAGGCCGGCGATTCGTTTTTCATCCCCGCCGGTCTGATTCACACCGCCCGGAACGCTGGCGGCACCCCGGCCAGGGTGGTTTCGTCCTACGTGCTCGAAAAGGGCAAGCCGCTCGCCACGCCGGTCGCGAAGTAAACGGCGAGAGCCGGTGGGGCACGGCTGGGGGCAGCCCGTTTGCGAAATTTCGCGTCTGCGCCAACGTGCGGGCCATGCTCGCCAACGTCCTTTCCACTCCCGGTGGGGTCGGAATCGCCGGCGTCTCCATCGTCGACCGGGCCAGCCCGGCCGTCATTCATCTCGAGGTTCATGGCAACGACGCTCCCGGCGGATGCGGCTCCGGTTTCTTTATTTCTCCGGACGGCTACACCCTGACCAACAGCCACGTCGGCAGCAGAGCCCGTGAGATCCGCGCCGCGCTGGCCGAAGGCCGCCTGCCGTGCTGATCAGCGACGATTCCGATACCGCCCTCGCGGTCATGCGCATCGGTGCAACCGATGTCACCCACCCGCCCTCACCGGCACCGGAAAGCATCTACCCCCCGCCGCAAGCGGCTTGGCGCACGGACACATTCGCGCATGCTCCGGGGCCAGTCCAAAGCGCCCGACTCTTCTTTCCGCCATGAAAAGCCTGTTCCTCCGAATTCTGCCCGTGCTCTTCACCACCGTGTTGTCACTGCCGCCCGCCCCGTTGACGGGGCTTCGCGGCGCTGGCTCGGCCGCCGCTTCCGTCGAGGAATCCTCCCTTGTGAAAACCGTCGGTGGCATTGCGGAGTATCGGCTCGCGGCGAACGACCTCAGCGTGCTGCTGCTGGAGGACCACTCGGCCCCCGTGCTCACCTTCATGGTGACGTATCGCGTCGGCTCGCGGAATGAGGTCACCGGCACCACCGGCGCCACCCATCTGCTCGAACACCTGATGTTCAAGGGCAGCAAAAATTTCCACGGCGGGACCGGCAACGGCTTCGACACGCTCATGGACCGCGTCGGCGGCATCAACAACGCGACCACCTCGCTCGACCGCACCAACTACTACGAAAACCTCCCAAGCGATCATCTCGAGCTCGCCGTGCAGCTCGAGGCCGACCGGATGCGCAACCTGCTCCTGCGCGAGGAGGACCGCCAGCCCGAGATGACCGTCGTGCGCAACGAATTCGAACGGGACGAAAACGACCCGGCCTCGGCCCTCGACAAGGAGGTGACCGCCAGCGCGTTCATCGCCCACCCCTATCACCACCCGACGATCGGCTGGCGCTCCGACATCGAAAAGGTGTCGATCGAGAAGCTCCGCGAGTTCTACGACACGTTTTACTGGCCAAACAACGCCACCGTGACCGTCATCGGCGATTTCGCATCGGCCGAAGCCCTCGCGTTGATCAAAAAATACCTCGGCGCCATTCCCCGTTCGCCGCGGCCGATCCCGGCCGTTTACACCGAGGAGCCGGCGCAAACGGGACCGCGCCGCGTTGTCGTGAAGCGCCCCGGCGAAGTCGGAGTGGTCCAGATCGCCTACAAGGTCCCGGCGGCGTTGCATTCCGACCACGCCCCGCTGGCGGTCCTCGCCTCGCTGCTGAGCGATGGCAAAACCAGCCGGCTGTATCGCGCTCTCATCGATCCCAATCTCGCCATCAACGCCGATGCGTCGAAGGGCTTCTTCCACGACAACACGCTGTTCACCGTCAGTGCCCTACTCGCTCCCGGCGTCACGCACGAGCAGGCGGAAAAGGCCCTACTCACCGAAGTCGGAAAGGTGAAGTCCGCTGGTGCGCCCCACGACGAAGTGGCGCGCGCCATCGCCAAGCTCCTCGCCGGCCTCGCCTACCATCGCGACGGATCGTTTGCGATGGCCGGCCAGATCAACGAGGCGATCGCGGTGGGCGACTGGACCACCTACGTCACCGGCCTCGACTTACTGAAGGCGGTGAGGGCCGCCGACATCCAGCGCGTGGCCAAGGCGTATTTGAACGAAGACCAGAGCACGACGGGCTGGTTCATCCCGCAGGCAGAGGGCACGGGGCCGGCCGCCAAGGGCGCCTCGGTGTGGCGCGAAAAGGACAACGCCCAGTTTTTCGCCCGCGGCCCGCACTACTACCGCGATCCGGAATTGACCGACGGAGGCGCGGCGCCCTCGTCACGCCCGGCCGCGTCCGCAACCCAGCGCGACGCCACGATCATTCCGGCCGCCGGCGCCGCGGGCGGCGGCGAAGCGCTCATCGCGCCGAACGTCCGCCGGCGCACCCTCGCCGGGATCGATGTGCTCACGCTCAAGACGTCGATCAAGGAGGTCGTCACGTTGCGCGCCGTGTTGAGCGGCGGCGATGTCTTCAATCCGCCCGAAAACTCCGCGCTCGCCGACCTGACCGCCGGCATGATCGACAAGGGCACGGTGCGGCGGGACAAGTTCGAGATCGCCGGACTGCTCGAAAAGGTGGGCGCCACGCTGAACTTCGGCACCGGCTCGCACACCGTGAATATCAGCGGCAAGAGCCTGCGCCAGCATCTGCCGCTTGTGCTGGAGCAGCTGGGCGAGCAACTGCGCACGCCGCGGTTCGATCCCGAGGAATTCTCCAAGCTGAAAAAACAGCTCGTCGGCCGGCACAAGCGGGCGATGGAAGACACGGATTTTCGCGCCCATAACACTTTCGCCCGCGCCATCTTTCCCCCGGGGCATCCCAACCGGCCCCCGGTCGATGAGCGCTACGTCGCGGACATCGAGGCGGCGACAATTGACCAGGTGAAGGCATTTCACGCCGCCAACTACGGACCCGCCACCTTTCGCCTCGTCGCCGTCGGCGACATCGACAACAGCGCGATCGACGTGGCGATCACGGCGGCGTTCGGCGGTTGGACGGGCGGACGAGCCCTTCCCGCCACGCCGCCCGCCCCCGCACTCACCGCGGCCCGGATCGAGCAGGTGGCGATGCCGGGCAAGACCAGCGTGTCGTTCGTGTTCGGCCAGCCCTCCGGCCTGCGCTTTGCCGCGCCCGATCATCCGGCACTGTCCATGGCCACAGCGGTGCTCGGCAGTGGTTTCTTTTCGGCGCGGCTGCTCGACATCATTCGCAATCGCGAGGGCCTGACCTACGGCATCGGCGCCAGCCTTGGAAGCGACACCTACACCGACGGCTCGTGGGCCATCTCCGGCACCTTTGCGCCCGAACTTTTGGGAAAAGGTGTGGCATCAACCCGGCGTGAATTGCAGCGCTTCGTGACCGAGGGTCTCACGGCCGCCGAACTGGAAACCTTCAAGGTCACGCTGACGGGCTCCTACAAAGTCCAGCTCGCCACAACCGGCGGCCTGGCCGCCACCCTGCTCAACGCGTTACAGCGCGGCTTCGGGCCCGAGTGGGTCGACGAATTTCCGCGCCGGGTCCAGGCTCTGACTCTCGCCGAGGTAAACGGCGCGATCAAAAAACATCTCCATGTCGATACGATGGTGACCGTGATGGCCGGGACGATACCGGGTCCGGCTGCGGGCAAATAGACCCGCGACTGCCGAACACGTGGGCCAGGTGGCGGCTTATCTTTTGACCTGGTGGCCACGACCACTGAAGCTATCGCCTGCGATCACGCACCGATGAAATCCACCTTCGACCCACTCTGGCAAGCGCGCGGTCCATTGTGGAAACAGATCAAAGTGCTCTTTGCGGAGCATCATTTCCTCACGATCATCTGCGGATTTTCCCTGGTGCTGATGACCGTCAGCTTCTACCGCTTCCTCCGGAGCATTAGTCCGGCATAGTCCGGCGCTAGTCGGCTTCGTGCTCCTCCTGATGACGGGTATCCTGCTGCTGCACTGGACGCAAACCCGCACGGAACCGCCGTTCCTGAAGCCATTGATCGACTGGCTGGCCCCTTTCTTTCCCGCCCCGGTTTTCACGCCACCCCCGGCAAAACGCTGAGCCGGCGGCGGCCCCGCTTTTCGCTACCGCCCGCGTCGGGCAACCGCCCGATCCGCAACGCCGGCACCGGCTTATTTACCCATCTTCTTGAGCGCCTTGTTGATCTTCTCGAGGTCGCAGGCTTCGGGATTGTAGTCGGGACCGAGCCACTCGAGCCATTCGCGACCGAGGTCAGTATTGGGCTCCTTGATGCATGCCAGCATGTCGTGGAAGGCCTCGACGCCACCGCAGTCCTCCGGAGGCCCCGCTCGCTCACCGCCCACGCACAGCGGATACTGCCCGCCCTTTTCAACCGCGCCGGTTTTCTCGACCTTGATGTCGATCTGCCAGCCCGGGCCGAAATGATAACCGTAAGTAAAGCGCTCACGCTGCTCGAGGTTGAGGTCGGCCAGCGTGACGTCGCGGTCGTCCTCGATGATGACTTCGTCGCGTTTCAACGGGTTGCCGAAGCGGAGATCGGCGAGATTGAAGGCGTGCGTCTGGTAGTCGAACCAGTCGAACGCGATCTGGAGGGTGTCATGGAGGCGGGAAAGCCACATGGATTCGCGCACCAGCAACCGGCGCCAGATCCGGGGCTGGCACGCGACGACGGTCAGCCGCAGCGTGAAAACACGTTCGGGCGGCTTTTTGACTTTCGAGCCTTTGCCTTCGTGCAGGGAAATCATGGACCGGGCAGGAGAACGCAGACCGGGTGAATCGGCAAGCGGGAGGTTGCCATCGGGGCACAAGCCGTCCGCGACTCCGCTCGGCACTGGACAGCGTGCCCTTGCCGCTGCCAGCCTTCCCACCATGAATGCTGCGCTACGCCACGCGGGTCTCTTTTGTGCGGTGCTGTCACCGCTTTTTGCCCAGGGCACAATCTTCAGCAATCTCGGCCGTGACTACGGCCGGTCGATGGTTATCTCGCCGCTGGGCATCGCCGCCACCAGCCACGCCCTCGCCTCGTCCGCTGCCGCGCAGATTCTCGCGCGGGGCGGATCCGCCGCCGACGCGGCCATCGCGGCCAACGCCGTGCTCTCGGTCGTCGAGCCGATGAAGAACGGGCCTGGCGGGGATGTTTTCGTGCTCTATTGGCAGGCCGCCACGGGAAAGCTCTCCGGGCTGAACGGGTCCGGCCCGGCCCCGCGCGGTCTTACTCCCGCGTTCCTCGCACAAAAGGGCATCAAGACGATGCCGCAGGAGGGCATCCAGAGCTTCACGGTGCCCGGCGCCGTCGACGGCTGGGCAAAAATCCACGAGCGCTTCGGCAAATTGCCTTGGCGGGATCTTTTCACCGCCGCGATCGCTTATGCGGAAAAGGGGTTTCCGGTGACGGAGGCCATCGGCGAATCGTGGCTGCAGGCCGACAATCTCAAAAAAGTCCGGGCCTATCCCGAATCGGTGCGCGTATTTCTGCCGGGCGGTCAGCCGCCGCGGCAGGGCGAGGTCTTCCGCAATCCGGACATGGCGCGGATGCTGCGGATACTCGCGGAAAAGGGCCGTGACGCTTATTATCAGGGGGAGATCGCCGCAGCGATCCTCAAGACCTCGCGCGCCATGGGCGGGACGATGACCGCCGAGGATCTCGCGGCGCATTCCGCCGAGTGGGTGGAGCCCGTGTCGGTCGATTACCGCGGATGGAAAGTCTACGAGCTGCCGCCGAACAGCCAGGGGATCGCCGCGCTCGAGATGCTCAACATCATGGAAACCGTGCCCGCGACCCCGCTGGGCGCCGCGAGCACGGCCGAGATGCACAAGCGGATCGAGGCCATGAAGCTCGCCTACTCCGATATTCGCCGCCACGTCGGCGATCCGCGCGACTACGCAGCGCCGATCGCTCGCCTGCTCTCCAAGGACTACGCCCGCCAGCGGGCGAAGCTCATCGACCCGGACCGGGCCAACGCCGACGTGCCGCCCGGCCAGATGGTCGGCAGCGACACGACCTACCTTACCATCGTCGACCGCGAGGGGAACATCGCGAGTTGGATCCAGAGCGTGTATTCGGAGTTTGGGTCCGGCGTCACGGCGGAGGGCATGGGCTTCATCCTGCAAAATCGCGGTGGCGGGTTCACGCTTGAGGCCGGCCACCCCAACGTGCTCGCGGGCGGCAAGCGCCCCTTTCACACCATCATCCCCGCCTTCATGGAGCGAGGCGACCTGCACATCGGCTTCGGCATCATGGGCGGAGCCAACCAGCCGCTGGCCCACGCCCAGTTCGTCTCGAACTTCGTCGACTACGGCATGAACCTCCAGGCGGCGCTGGAAGCCCCGCGCTTCACCAAGCGCAACGCCGGTGGCAACGACATCGCCATCGAGGTCCGCGTGCCCGCGACCACCCTGCAGCAGCTCTCGGCCAAGGGGCACGAGATCTCGATTCGCCGGCCCTACACCCAGGAAATGGGCCGCGGCCAGGCGATCCTGCACGACTCGAAGACCGGCCTTAATTTCGCTGCCTCCGATCCGCGGGCCGACGGCGCGGCAACACCGGAACCGGTCGTCCGGTAAAAGCCTCAGTTCTTCGGGATGACGATCACGTCCGCCTCGGGACGCAGACCGTAGTCGGGCCCGAGCGTCTTGTAATCCTTGCCCGCACGGGCGTTCAGATCCCAAGCCACCTTCCCGTCGCGCAGCGTCAGCTCGCAAAAAATGCGCTGGTCGCCGGGCAAGCGGCCGCCCTTGCTGTCGCCGTAGCCGTACTCACCGCCGGACACGCGCAACACCGCCACGTCCGCCACGGCCCCGACCGTGAGGTGGCCCAACTCCGGATGGTTGATCATCTTCGCCGGATTCCAAGTCGAGCGCAGGACGATCTCCTTGAGCGGCATGCCCATGACGAGAAACTTCGACATCGTCGTAGGCATGTCCATCAGCCCCGTGTTCATGCTGGTGGCGTGCAAATCCGTCGAAATCGAATCGGGGTAGAAGCCGAGTTTGATCGCGGGCACGGCATTGCGAAAAACGAAGCTGCCGGCGCCGTGGCCGACGTCGAACTTCACGCCGCGCGCCCGGGCCCGGTACAGGTAATCGTAGACTTTGCCCTCCTCGTTTATCCAAGGGACGCTCGCCCGAAAGCAGTGTGTGCTGATGTCGCCTGGCCGGAGATGCTCGGTCACGAGTTGCCAGTAGGGCCGCTCGGGGCGGAAGTAACCAAAATCGACCATCACCGGGATGTTGGCGGCCTTGCCGGCTTCGACGGCCCGGTCGACCGAGTTCCAATTTGGTTTTTCATAGTGGGCGGATTTCACCCCCACGACCACGTCCTTGTGCTTGATGGCCAGCCGGGCGACCTGATCGGGCTGGAATTCGCTCTCGACCTGTTCCGCAGCGTTCGTGGACATGCCGAGTCCCGCGATATTGATCAGGGCAAACACCCGCGTCTGCGCGCGGTCGATGACCGTGTGCCGGAACGTTTCAAAATTCCTCCAGCCCGCGGTGCCCGCGTCGACCATCGTCGTCACGCCGGTGCGAAAGCTGAAGCCGTCGGGCAGCACGCTGTTGTCGCCGGCCCAGGCATCCTTGAGTCCGGTCGTGGCGAAAAGATGCACGTGGATATCCACGAGACCCGGCGTCACATAGAGCCCCTTCACGTCGACCACCTGCTTCGCCTGCGCCGGATCGATCCGGGCGGCAACGGCCGCGACCTTGCCGTCTGTGACGGCGACATCCATGAGCCCGTCACGGTTGTTTTTTCCGTCGATGACATGGCCGCCCTGCAGGAGCAGATCATAGGGCTGGGCCGCGGCCGACACGGCTAACAGGCAGGCAATAGCGGCGGGAAGGATTCTCATACGCGATTTCGTTTTGGGGAGGAACGGGGTAAGGGCGCGGCGGCGCGGAAAAAATCCATCCACCGCCACTCGGCCCGGCGGATGGATGCGTTCGAATCGTGATTACAGTTTCTTCACCCGGAAACTGCGGAACGCCACCGGGTCGTTGTGGCCGGCGAAACCGATCAGGCCCTTGGCGCGATCGAGCCCCTTCGGCGGATGTTCGATCTGGCTGCGATCGAACTTGTCGATGTCGACATCGAGAATCTTGGTGCCGTTGAGGGTCACCTTGATGGTCTGCCCGCGCACTTCGATTTCCTCGTAGTTCCATTCGCCCACGGGGCGCAGAAAGCCGTGCTTGGCGCCGACGCAGTGATAAAGGCTGCCATGATATTGCGTGGCCAGCAGTGGCTTCGTCGGATGCGCGGCATTGTAGCCATCGCTATCGAGCACCTGGATCTCCAGCCCGTCGGAGGCGGACTTGCCGCCGAGCGGCGTGCGTAGCGCGATGCCGTTGTTGCCCGCCGGGGGCAACTTGAACTCCACGCGAATGATGAAGTTTTCGAATTCGTCCTTGGTGAGGAGGTCGCCGCCCTTGCCCGGTTTGCAGACAATGGCGCCGTTCTTCATTTCGTAGTTAGCCACCGCGCCCTGCCAGTTGCTTAGGTCCCGGCCGTTGACCAATTCGGTGAAACCCTGATTGTCGCGCGCCGCGAGCGTGCGGTTGGCCTCTTCGGCGCCGATCTCTCGAATGTAGACATTGCGCCAGCGGATCTCGCTGCCGTGGGTCTGCAATTGAATCGGACCTTTGGCGAAGACCGGATCGCGCATGAGACCGTTGGGAAGCTTCTCCGCTTTTTTCTTGGCGTCGGATTTGCCCGCTTTGCCATAGGCAAGGTAACCCGCCTTCTGATTCGCGAAAAAGTTTTCGAGCACCGCGTTGTGGACCACGACTTCACCGTTGAATTCGACCGTGACGCGCTCGCCGATCATTTTAATTTTCATGGTGTTCCACTCACCGAACGGCTTGTCCATTTTCTTGGAGGGGTCCTTGCCGGGGGAACCCTTGCTGTTGTTCCAGAGCCCGCCCGAACCCTTGTCCTGACCGAGGCCACGCGGATCGCCCTTGGTCGTGTCCCAGATCTGAACCTGCGGCGTGCCGCGCAGATAGAGGCCGCTGTCGCCAGCGGGCAGGGCCTTATAGTCGACCCAGAGTTCGAAATCGCCGTAGTCCTTGTCGGAGGTCGCGTAGAGGCCGTGACCGTCGTTGACGAGTTCGCCGTTTTCCACCCGCCAGTGGGCATTGATGTGCTCGGGACCCTGCTTGCCCACCGGCAATCCGCCGGAAATGGACTTCCGCTTATACTCTTCGCGGGCTTCGGGGGTCATCTTCCACAGTTCAGTGGGATTCTTCGTTCCCCAGCCATACCAGCCGGAAAGGTCTTTGCTGTTGAAGAGCGCCGTGAAGCCCGGCGGCGGCGTGTTGTTGGCGGCACGCAGCGGCAGGGCCAGCGCGGCGAGAATGAGATAAGCGAGCAACTTGATTTTCATGGTTGGGAAGAAAGAGGGGGAAGGCAGAACGCGACACCCCATGACTGGGGTCGGGGATGGAGTCGCGTAGGGAACACAAAAGATCCGGCCCCACGTAAAACAACCTAATTTCACCGGCGGGCTCACTTCGCTCTCCCCACCGCGCTCCGTCCCGGCGATCTGCGTTCAACGCCGTGCGTCCTGCCGCAACTGCTCCCGCCGCACCGACGATGGAATATTCTGGTCGAGCCAGGTTTCCGCGGCCGCGGGATTGATCGCGAACCATTCCCGCGCGAGCCGATCCACCATCTCGTCGGTGCGGTCGGGCGCGGGCAGCGAACTAAGCCAGTCGGCCGCCCGCACCGGAGAGGCGAACAAGCGTTCCTCGAAAACTTGCCGCAGCGCCCGATCGCGCTCCGGACCAAGCAGGCCCTCGGGTGAACGGGCCGCCGGCACTGCGCGGGTTTGAGCAAGCGTATCGGCCACTTCGCGACTCCGAAACGACGCGATGCCCAAACCCGCATCGATTCCGGCCAGGGCCGCTTCGCGCGGCGTGCCGGCGGGCAAGGCGTGTGCCCACGCCAGCGCCGCCTTCGGATCTCGGGCCACCCAAGTCCGGCCGATCGCCCCAACCAAAAGCCAGCGATCGCGCCCATGCCAGCACCGCGGACGGGCACGTAGAGATCGATCTTCTCGGCACGCCCCGGTTCGAGAAACGCGATGCCCCTGATCACTTTCACCTCTGCCGCGGACGATCCGGACCCAAAGATGAGGGACAACACCCCGAGCAGGAATAAAAACCGGCGGGTCAGGCTGGCGGCAAACCCTCCGTGCCAAGAGGCGTGGAAAGCATGCATCGGGACTGGGGGACGACCTGACTGGCCTTGGCATGACAAAACGGCGCCCAAGCTCAAGGACTCCGCCGGACCGGACCCGTCGAAAGATGCCGGCCTGCCTTGAAGGCCGCCGCGAGTTCCGACTCACTCGGCCCATGAGCTCGAACCCCGGAAGCGCCCCCACACTCCGCCGGCGGCGCCTCGGCGCGCAGGGACCCGAGATCGCGGAGATCGGCCTCGGCTGCATGGGCATGAGCGAGTTCTACGATCCGGCGCGCATGAACGACGACGAATCCATCCGCGTCATCCATCGCTACCTCGACGCCGGCGGAAACTTCCTGGACACCGCCGACGTGTACGGCGTCGGTCGCAACGAAACGCTCGTGGGGAAGGCACTTGCCGGCCGGCGCGAGTCCGTCGTGCTCGCGACCAAGTTCGGCAATTCGCGCGGCCCCCAAGGCGAATTCCTCGGGATCCGCGGCGATGCGGCCTACGTGCGCGCGTGCTGCGATGCCAGCTTGCGCCGGCTCAACGTCGAGACGATCGACCTCTACTATCAGCATCGCGTCGATCCGAAGGTTCCGATCGAAGAAACCCTCGGCGCGATGGCCGAACTCGTCCGCGTGGGCAAGGTGCGCTACCTCGGCCTCTCGGAGGCCGCCCCGGCCACGATCCGGCGCGCGGCGAAGGTGCATCCGATCGCAGCCCTCCAGACGGAATATTCGCTCTGGAGCCGGGACGCCGAGGCGGAGATCCTGCCGACGGTTCGCGAGCTGGGCATCACGTTGGTCGCCTACAGCCCGCTCGGTCGCGGCTTTTTGGCGGGCCAGTTCAAGCGTTTCGAGGACCTGGCGGCGGACGACTGGCGGCGAAACTCGCCGCGCTTTCAGGGCGAAAACTTCCAAAAGAACCTCGATCTCGTAACGAAGATCGAGGTTCTCGCCCGACGCAAAGGCTGCACCGCGGGACAGCTCGCCCTCGCGTGGGTCATGGCTCAAGGCAACGACATCGTGCCCATTCCCGGCACGAAGCGGACCAGTTTTCTCGACGAGAACCTCGGCGCAGCGGCCGTCGTCCTCACTCCGGAGGATCGGCGGGAGATCGACGTAATTCTCCCGGCCGGTTCCGCCGCGGGCGACCGCTACGCCGCACCCGGTATGGCGACGGTGAATCGGTAACCGGCCTCAACCGGTGGTGCGATTGTGTTTTGTCAGGGTCGCCGCGATGTAGGTGAGAATGTCCGACCGGCCGGCGCTGGTCTTCGACGAGCTCGTGAGGATATCGGGCAGCTCGGTGCGCCATTCGCCCATCGTCTTTTTGAAGACGTCGATGTTGGCGCGGCCCTGTGACGCGGACTGTTTGTCGGTCTTGGTGAAAATCAACGCGAACGGCACGGCGCAGCCCTCGAGCCAGCGCAGGAACTCGATGTCGATCGGCTGCGGCGGCAGCCGTGAGTCGATCAACACAAACACGCACCGCAGGTTACGCCGGCCCGAGATGAAGCCGGCCACCGCGTCGTTGAACTCAAGGCGACGCTGCTTGCCGACCTCCGCGTAGCCGTAGCCCGGGAGGTCGACGAGGCACCAAGCCCCGTTGATCAGGAAAAAATTGATCAGCTTCGTCTTGCCCGGGGCGTCGGAAACCTTGGCGAGTTTGCGCCGCTCGGTGAGCAGATTGATCAGCGAGGACTTGCCGACGTTGGAGCGCCCGATGAACGCGAATTCCGGCAGCGCCCATTTGGGGCACGCGCGCAGGTCGGGAGCGCTGACTTCGAATTCGGCGGATTTGATTTTCATGAGAGCGGACGACGGCGGAAAAAAGCGAGATGGACCCGATGACGCCGGAGCGAGAATGGTGCGGTCATGGGAGCGCGGCGCGCGGCGCCAGCGAACCACGCCGGCCGGAGACCGCACGGCGACAAAGGGAAGCGCCGCGCTGAAAATCGCGACAGACCTGCGGGCGACGCTCGTAGATGGTGCAGAGCTGCGTCGCGGCATCGAGGGCCACACACGCCCCGTCGCCGTGCTGGTCCATACAGCGCACGCCGGAATGCTCGACGACGAACTCCTCGGGCACGTCGTCCACCAGCGGCGTGAGCTCGACAAGGAGGTGGCAGCATTTGCCGCAACTGGTGCAGGCGGGAAGGTCGTCGAGGGCGTCGAGCATCGGTGGTCGGTCCATCATGCACAGATCCGGGCCGGCGGCGACGCCTCGTTTCGAACCATCGCGGCTGGCCGAGTTTTCGCTAGCGGCCGACCGCGGGGATCGTAATCTGCCGCGATGTCCAACCGCCACACACCCGCCGCCCTCCGAGAGTTCGCGACCGCGCTGTTGCAACGCAGCGGCCTCGACGCCGACAAGGCGCAGGTCGTGGCGGACATTCTCGTCGAGGGCGACCTGCTCGGCCACGATACCCACGGCCTCGCGTTGCTGCCGACCTATCTAAGCGAAATCGAGAAGGGCAGCATGACGAAGACGGGCCAGCCCAAGGTGCTGGCGGACTTTCCCGCCGCGGTGAACTGGGATGGACTCCGACTGCCCGGCCCGTGGCTCACACTGCGCGCCATCGAACTGGCCGCCGAACGCGCGAAAACCTACGGCACCTGCACCGTCATCATTCGGCGCAGCCATCATATCGCGTGCCTCGCCGCGTATCTCCAACGCTTCACCGAGCGCGGCCTGATGGTCGTGATCATGTCGTCCGATCCCGCGGTGGCGGGCGTCGCCCCGCACGGTGGCCGCCGGAATGTTTTCACCCAGAATCCGATCGCAGCCGGCTGGCCCACCGACGGCGACCCCGTGCTGCTGGATTTTTCGGCGTCGATCACGACCGGTGGCCTCACGCGCCGGCTGTTTAATGAAGGAAGAAAATTTCCGGGCATGTGGGGCGTCGACTTCGAAGGCGTACCGACCGACGACCCGAAGAAAATTCTGAGCGACCCGCCGGGCGCACTGCTCCCGGCCGGAGGCCTCGATCATGGGCACAAGGGTTATTCGCTGGCCCTGCTCGTCGAGGCGATCACCGGTGGCCTCGCGGGCTACGGCCGGGCCGACAAGCTCGAAGGGTGGGGTGCGACCGTTTGCGTGCAGGTGTTCGAACCCGCGCTTTTCGGAGGACGCGAAAACTTTGTCCGCCAGATGGCGCATGTCGCCCGGGCCTGCCGCGCCACTCCGCCTCTCCCCGGAGTCGAGCGCGTGCGGATGCCGGGCGAAAACGGCCTGCGGCGCCGTGCGGATCAACTGGCCCGCGGCGTCAGCTTGTATCCGAGCATCATGCCCGCCCTCACCCCTTGGAGCGAAAAGTACGGCGTGCCGCTGCCGGCGGCGAAGGCGTAAAGGCCCGCCCCGGGTGACCTGATCGCCTCCCCCCGGCCACTCACGGCCTTTCTACCGGTCCTTCGCTTCGCCGAGGCTGCGCACGGCGAGTTCCGCCAACAACGCGACGCCGGTCGGGATCGCCGCATCGTTGAAGTCGAAACGCGGGTTGTGCAGGAGCGGGTAGCTGCCTTCGCGGCCGTCGTGAAACCCGAGAAAAACGAAACTACCCGGGGCCCGATCGAGGTAGTACGCAAAGTCCTCCGCGCCCATGGTGGGATGATCGAGTTCGACCCGCTTTTCCCTGCCGAAGCAGTCGTCGATCGTGCGGCGCGCGAGATCGGTCATGGCTACGTCGTTGAGCAGCGGCGGACAGGGCGATTCGCTGAACCGGACCCGCGCGGTGGCCCGGAATGCGGCCGACACATTTCCCGCCATCCGCGCGATCGCAGTCCGGATCTGCGCCTGCAACGGCGCCGTCAGCGTGCGGAAGGTGCCCTCCAGCCGGGCCGTTTCCGGAATGATGTTGGTGGTCGTGCCCGCCTCGATCCGGCCGACGGTGACGACGGCGGTATCCCACGGATTGATCTCCCGGCTGATGATCGCCTGCAACGCCGTGGTCAGGTGCGCGGCCACCACCACGGGATCGATGCTGGCGCCGGGATTCGCGCCGTGACTGCCCCGGCCGGTGATCTCGATATAGAAATTGCAGGCACTCGCCATCATGCAGCCGTTTCTGACACCGACGTGCCCGAGCGGCAGTTCAGGCCAGCCATGCAGGCCGAAGACCGCAGCAACATCGTCGAGCACACCCTCACGGACCATCAAGGCGGCTCCGCTGGTGATTTCCTCCGCCGGCTGAAAAAGCAGTTTCACCGTGCCGGGAAGCTGCGCGAGATTTTCCTGCAACACCCGGGCCACGCCACAGAGCACGGCGGCGTGGCCGTCGTGACCGCAGGCATGCATGCGGCCGGGAATTTGCGAGGCATACGGCAGCCCGGTTTCCTCCCGGATCGGAAGCGCGTCGATATCCGCCCGCAGCGCCACCGTGCGGGACCCGTGGCCCTTGATCGTGGCGACGAGACCGGTGCCCTTCGCGTAACCGCGCTGCACGGCGATGCCACTGGCCTCGAGAAACTGCGCCACGCGCCCGGACGTCCATTGCTCCTCGAAGCCGATCTCGGGATGCGTGTGCAATTCGCGGCGCAGCGCGACGAGTTCCGGGAGGTGGCGGGCGATGGAGTCGGCAAAACGGGTGTTCATGAGAGAGGCGGCGGATATCCGGCAGCGGGATGACTCAGATCGTGCGGACCGACCTTCACGAAACCAGCCTGAAGTGGTCCGGCGGACCGAGCAGCGTTTCGACCGGCGAGAATTTCCGCTTCACCAACCGTCGCGACGGCGGGCTACCCGACGGTCTCGTCCGCTCCGGCCTCGGGCTGAAACCGGGCCGTGGCCTCGCGAAAACGGTCCTTTTTACTCTTGCGCCGGCCCTTGACGCCACCGGTCGCCGGTGCGGCCGGCCCGTCGACGGCGACGGGCTCGAAGCCCTCGATCTGCTCGCGCGCCAACGCCAGTTTGCGCCGCTTCTCGATCAGCCGGAAATGCGCGTGCGTTTCCGCACTGACAAAACTCACGGCTAGGCCGCGCGCGCCGGCCCGGCCGGTGCGGCCGATCCGGTGCGTGTAGTCTGTCGCCGAGCGCGGCAGATCGAAATTTACCACGACCGGCAGATCCACGATGTCGAGGCCGCGCGCGGCAACGTCGGTCGCAAGCAGCACCTGCACCTTCGAGGCCTTGAAATCCGCCAGCGCCTGCATCCGCGCACCCTGACTCAGCTCGCCGTGCAGCGCAGCCGCAGTGAGACCCGCCCGGCGCAGCTTGTCGGCCACGTGCTCGGTCGCATATTTTGTCGCGACAAACACCAGCGCCCGCGTCCAACCGTGCGTTTGAATCAGGTGGCGCAACAATTGCGTGCGACGCGGCGCATCGACCTCGATCGCGCGCTGCTCGATGTCGGGTGCGGTTTCGGGCGCCACCGCCACCTCGACGCGCACGGGCTCGCGCAACAGATTTTTTGCGAGCGCCTCGACTTCGGGCGGAAACGTTGCCGAAAACAACAGGGTCTGCCGCTGCGCCGGCAAGCGCGCGACAATGCGCTCCAATTCATCCGCAAAGCCCAACGCCAGCAATCGGTCCGCCTCGTCGAGCACCACCGTCGCGACCGCGGAAAGGGACACGGCATTGTGCTCCATGAGGTCGAGCAGCCGCCCTGGCGTGGCCACGATGACGTCCGCGCCCCCGCCCAGCGCCATCATCTGCGGATTGATCGACACGCCGCCGTAGACGACGAGGGTCTTGAGCGGCTCCGGCAGGAAGCGGCCGTAGCGGCGGAACGACTCCCCGATCTGGACCGCCAGTTCCCGCGTCGGAACCAAAATCAAAGCCCGCACCAAACGCCCGGACGGCCGCCGGCTCGCGGCCAGCCGTTGCAAAATCGGCAGTGCGAAGGCGGCGGTTTTCCCCGAGCCGGTCTGCGCCGCGGCCCAGACATCGCATCCCCGCAGGATCGCGGGGATCGCCGCGCCCTGAACGGGGGTCGGCGTCTCGTAGCCTTTTTCCGCGATCGCCCGCAGCAGCGGCACGGTGAGCTTCAGCGAGGTAAAGGTCATCGGCAGACCAGAGGGCGGCGTGGGGGACACCATGATCTCAGCCCACACGCACGACGATCGTCTCGCCCCCGACCGTGATCCGGTCGCCGGCCGCGAGTTGCTTGCGCTTGCGAGTTTCGATCGTGCCATTGAGCAAAACACTGCCTTCAGCCACCAGCTGCTTCGCGGCACCGCCGCTGTCCGCGAGCCCGCCAAACTTGATGAACTGGCACAATTCGATCGGCACTTCGCGGACGATCACGTCGCGTGATTTGGGAGAGCTTTCGGTCGGCATGACGCACATTCGGCGCCCCGGAAAAGCGAGTCGAACTTTCTATTCCATGAATCCCACGACACCGCACAGGCCTCCTGCTCGTCCGATTGGAACTGGCGTCGTGCCAGCGGACGGTTGAAATTCTCCGTATGGACTTACCCGAAGCGGACCAGGATTTCCTGCGCGATCTCGTCAAAACCTCCCGGCAACGGCATCATCACGTGCGCTGGTTGGATCGCGACGGCAGCGACCGCATCACCACCCTCTCGCAAACGGACATCGTGCGACTCAACGCGCTCGCCCAGAAATTGGGCGTCAGCAAGGACGCCGCACTCCGTCAAGCCGCGCACCTTCCCGTCGCGCGCCGTCCTGCCGCGGAAGGATAACATTGTCCGCCCCAACGCCATGCTTTCCGATGATTAACCGAGTCAGCCCGCCCACGAGTCTTCGCCTCATTGCTTTCGCCGTCGCCGCGCTCTTTTTGCCCCATTTCCTGAAATGAATGTGCCCCTGATCCGTCTCGCCGTTCTCGCCGTCATTTTCCTCCGCGCCAGCGCGCCGGGATTCTCCGCCGCCGCTCCGGAGCGCGCGCCGATCGTCATCCTCATCACGCTCGACGGATTGGCCGCGTACAACTTCGACGACCCCAGGGCGGATCTTCCGACGTTGCGCTGGATGGCGGCCAACGGGGCCCGCGCGGCGGGCATGGAAACGTCGTTTCCGAGCGTGACATGGCCCACCCATACGTCGCTCGTGACGGGAGTTCATCCCGGGCGGCATGGCGTGCTCGCCAACAGTTACTACGATCGCGCCCAGAACAAGCGCGTCCCTCTGCTGCCCGACCCGCTCTTCGATAAAGAGGAGATCGTGAAGGCCCCGACCATCTACGACGTCGCCCATCTCGCAGGCTTCAAGACGGCCGGCGTCAACTGGCCGGCGAGCCGCAACGCAAAGCATCTCACCTGGCAGGTCAACGATGTCGGGGAGCAGGCGCTCTACGAAAAGGCGGCCACGCCCTCGCTCCTCGCCGAATTGAAGACTCTGGGCATCCCCTTCGAAAAACAGTCCCAGTGGGCCAAGGCCGGCAACCTCGGCAAGGCGTCGCGCGACTGGATGTACACGCGGATCGCCGAGCACATCCTGCGCACGCACCAGCCCAACGTTCTCGTGATCCACTACGTGACCGTGGACGCATTCGCGCACAGCAACGGCGGCCGCAGCCCCGAGGTGCTTTGGGCGGGCAACGACAGCGACCACCGGGTCCGTGAACTCATCGACACCGTGAAGGCGGCCGGCCTCGCGGATCGCACGACGTTTTTCATCACCTCCGACCACGGCTTCTCCGACTACACAAAAAACATCAACGTCAACGTGCTGCTGCGTGACCAGGGCCTCGTGACCACCGCTGGCAATGCGATCACCACCAGCAAGGTGTATTTTCTGGCGGAAGGCGGCGCCGGCATGCTCTACATCCAGGACTCCGCCGCGCGCGACAGCATCAAGGCCCAGCTCATTCCAGCGCTGAAAGCGATGGAAGGCGTCGAGGCGGTGATCGGTTCAGAGGACTTTGCTTCGATCGGTCACAAGACGCCGGACCAAAATCCGCAGGAGCCCGACATCTTCGTTGCCGCCAGGGAAGGTTACTCCTTTGCCGGCGGCGCAGCGGCCAAGGATCTCATCACCCCGGCCGGTCCGGTGAAAGGGACCCACGGCAATCACCCGAAAAATCCGCTGATGGATGCGACGTTCATCGCCTGGGGCGCCGCGATCAAACCGGGCGTGAAGTTGCCCCGTATCCGCAACATTGACGTCGCTCCAACCATGGCCGCGATCCTCGGCCTGAAAATGAACGGCGTCGAAGGCCGGGTGCTGACCGAGATTCTGAAACGATAAAGCGAGCCGGCGGCGCTCAGGTGCGGTAAGTGAGCGCCACGGCTTGCAGATGCTCCGCGCGTTTCGGGTCGAGACCGCGGAACTGAAGGTTCAGGCCGCGCGGTTCGAGCTGCGCGAGCACCCAACCCGCCGGCCGCCCCGCTTCGAAGACATACGCGGTCGTCGGCAGATTGATCAGATGAATGCCGCTCGGATCTTTTCCCACATTCCATCGATGGGAATGTCCGAACAGATAGGCCTTCACCTGGCGGCGCGGCCGGATGATCGCATAAAACGCATCCTCGTCGATCAGGGTGATCTTGTCGGCCGCGACGCGGGGGTTGTGGTGAACCATCACAAGCGCCGGCTTGTCCGCGTTCGCATCGAGTGCCCGGGTGAGCCACGCGAGTTGCGCTTCACCCAGCCTGCCCGGCACGGAATTGGGCTTGTCGAGGGAATCGAGGAGAAACCAGTTGGCCCGCTCGGTGCGGATGACGGCCGCCTGCCGGTCGGCGAGCGGCCGCTTGACCGAGGCGTCCTCGCGCAGCGCGGCCCAAAAACGTTCACGATGATCGTGATTGCCGAGCCCGAGGTGCAACGGAATCTGTGCCGCCCGGAGCGGCTGGATCAATTCGGCGAACGTCGCGTAGTCGGCCGTCTCGCCGGTGTTGAAAGCCAGATCGCCATTGACCAGCGCGCCGGCCGGCCGGCGCGGCACGCTGAGCACATCGTCCACGACGGCAGTCAACTGTGCCGCCATATTGATGTTGCGGCCCAGTTTCGCGCGGTCCGCCGCGATATGCGGATCGGAAATTAGTGCCCACATGTGCGGATCGGCGTCGCGCGCCGCCGCGAGCAGTCGCTGACTGAGGAGCAGGCCGGTGCCGGCGGCCAGGGAACGCGCGAGAAATTGCCGGCGGGAAAGTGGTGGCAGGTAGAGTGGCATGGGGGAACGAGATCCACCTGCACTCCATCACGCCGCCCGCCCACCGGGCAACGCGAATGCGGAGCCGAACCCTCGTAGTCCGCGTGAATCGGCCCCGGCCCATCTGTTGCCCGCACGTCCCTCTTGCCTTCCGATGGGGAAACGTTGGCTGGTGCGGAGCGTCGAACGGGATGGGAAACAGCCGGTTTTCTCCTGCTCGTTCATCGAGTTCGACGAACGCGGCGACTACCTCGAATTCGCGCAACACGAGTCGGCCAAGGATGTGATTATACGGCTGACGGCCGCCAAAGATCGAGAAGCTGGACCGCGGCAACGACCCGCGGCCCTTGATGCTCGTGTTCTATTGCCACGGTTGGAAGAACAACGCGCAGTCGGACGACGTCGTGAAGTTCAACGACTTTCTTGACCGGCTGGGGCAGGCGCTCGTCGCCAACAGGGAAACCAAATCCCAGTATCGCGTGCACGGCGTTTACCTCGGCTGGCGCGGCAACGAGTTTTCACCCTACATCACCACCGCGGGCGAGTTCGAGCGGATGCGACGGGCCTTCGGGGGGCCCAAAGTGGAGGATCCGAATCATCCCGATCGCAGCATGGAAATCGTGGATCGCAACTATGGTTCGCCTCCCTCCTTCCTCTATCGGGTGCCGGAGCAGTTCACATATCCGTGGGAAAGGAATTTCGCCGAGCACACCGTGTCCGGCGTGCCCATGGCCCGGACGATCTTTACGCTGGCCGAGATGGCCAAGCGCCGCGATCCACGCAGTCAGGTTCTGGTCATCGGCCACTCCTTTGGTGCGCTGATGCTCGAAAAAGCATTCGGTCAGGCAACCGTCGGGTTGCTCGCCGAACACTGGCGCGCACCGGACCAGGCCAGCGGAACCGAGCCCGAATCCGGCGCTCTTAAAACCGCCGCGCCACCTCCCACCGGGCTGCGTTTAAACCCGCTGCCTTTCGATTGCGTGATCTTTGTCAATTCGGCCGCTTCCTCCATCTATGCCAAGGAACTGTCGGATTTCCTTTGGGGCTACAGTAACGTCGTCAGAACTCCCATCGCCCGGGTGCCGATGATCGTGTCCGTCACTTCCGCGGCGGACTCCGCGACGCGATTCTGGAGTCCGATCGGCATCGGGCTGACTTCACCCATCGAGTGGCTCCGACGCCGCGACTACACCCAGGCGTTGCTCAAGGACAAAGCCGACCCCAGACCCGATTTCACGAAGAAGCACCGGCCCGTGCCCCAGCGGTATCTTTATATGCGAACGCCGGGGCACAATCCCCTGCTCGTCGATCATTGGGTCGTGCCGTTGGAAGGATCCGACCTGGCAAGGGTCGAAAGTGAGTGGCCGGCCTCCGGCCTGAACGAGCCCGAAAAGGTGATGGCAAAAAACCTTCAGCCCCACGCCCTACAGGGCGACGATTTCGCCTTTTATACGAGGCTCCGCGACCGCAAAGATGGCAAGACCTACCCGGTCGTGGGATGGAAGCTGATCAGTCGGGCTTCCGCGAAAGAAACCGCAGCCAATCCGGAAACGCCCGAGGGAAAAACCGCCCGGCAAATCATGGAGTGGTCGAAGCACGATGAGGACGAGCCGTTCCCGCGGCCAGGCGCCTATTGGAATGTCCGGTGCGACCAGCCGCTGATCAAAAACCACGGCGATGTCTGGTCGGACAACGCGACGGCCCTCTACGTCGCCGTTTACGGCCGCCTCAGACAACTGCGGGAGGCCGCTGCGAAACGCCCTCCCACGATCACGGTCATGGAATCGGGCGATGTCGACGTTGCCTCCGTGGCCGTCACCCTCCGCGCCGCCGATGGCACGGTCCGCGAGCAGGGGCCGGCGCAAAAGATCGACGGCCGGTGGCACTACACGATGGCGGGAATTCCTACCCCCGGCGAAAAGGCCACGATCGAAGTCACCGCCCGAGAAAATTCCCGCGACGAGAGTCTCCCGGCGAAGCCGACTCGTTGACCAGCGCTGCCTCCGGCGCGAGCCCTGCCCGGCAATCCGGAGGCGCCCCGGCGCCCGGGTTCCTCACTCGAACTGCGCCCGCCTGCCGGCCCGGAAAGACCGCGCTGTCATTTGGCTTCCGCCGCCCGGCGCTGAAAAGTTTCGATCGCGCGATCGTAGGCGAGGCGGGCCGCGGGCCGCTCCGCCGCCGCGATCCTGTCACTCCGCAGTTCCCACAGCACCTTGACCGCCTCGGCGCACCACACGGCGCTTTCCCGGGAGGCACGAATCGGTTTTTCCGCCACGATCACGTCGACAGGATTGGTGTGCAGTTGGGGAAACTGGCGCAGCGCAATCCAACTGCTGCGACCCACCGGCACCTCGAAAGATAATTCATGAACCGCGCCATCGGCGGGGACCGTGCGGCTCGCCACCACACCGCCGTTGCGAACGATTTCCACCAGGCGCCCGCCGCCAGCGGCGGTGCGTTCGGACCGCGGATGGTGCAAGACACGTGTGTCGCCCTGAAAACGTTTTCCTCCCCGCACCTCCAGGGTCCCATAAGCGACCCCCAGGGGAACCTCCGGTGCAAACGCCACGCGAGCGCGGATCACAACCGTCCCCGGGCCGGCGCGACGCACGATGCCCGCCCCCGGCTCCACACCGTCCACGGTGAAATTCAACGCGTGCGCAAAGCCGTCCGACACATACGAGCGCCCCTCCGCGAGTCCGTGACACCATTGGGCGAAGTCGACCTTGGCGACGGGCCCGGGCGCCAGCTTCACGTAAGTCCGGCCCTGCCCCACCCTCAGCCCGCTCATGCACGGAAAATCCGTCTCGCCGCCCACTTTCAGGGGAAATCCGCAGTTCATGAGATGATACCACGTGTTCCATTCCCCCACACGACCAGTGTCCATCGCACTGATGAAATCGCACACGCCCTCCGCCGTGCTCACCAAGACTTCCATCGCGCCGGATCCACGCATCGAGGGCAGCACGAGGTTCGGCAGCTCGTTCGCCGTCCGGTCGGCGGCCTCGGCCAGCTCGCCGGCGGTTACCCGGCCATCGCCATCCGCGTCGAGTTGCGCAAACGGCCGTGGCAGCAAACCGGCCGAGGCCTCCGCCACGTCAAGCACGCCGTCGGCGTTTCGGTCCTGCCGGGCGACATACCGTTTCGCATAGCCCGGCGGATCCACCAGCATGTCCGAGTGCGGATAACCGGCGACGCCGCCCTGCTGCCGGGCCCAGCGCATCACCGGCACCGTCCAAGTCGGCCAGTCGTGCGTGGTGCCGGCGGATCCCGGATAGGTCTGGTCCTTCAGGTTGAGTAGCACCACGTGTCCGAGCGCGGCCGAGCCAAATCCGCTGATCTCCAGATCGTATTTCAATACGGTCAGCGGTTCGCTCAGCTTGTCGACGGACGACGAGAAGAACGTCCGCTGGTGTTCAAAGCCGTAGCCCCAGGTCAGGATGCATCCGACATTAAGGGCCTCTCCCTTCACCTGCAGAAACATGTCCTCCGGGCCGACTCCCTGCGTCGGCACCTGATAGTGTGCGCAGCCCGACGCGTGAATGTGGTAGTCGCCGGAATAGAAACCGGAGCGCGCGGGCTCCACCCAGCGCTGCAACGCGAGCTCGACCGCACGGTCGTCTGCCACCGGGACCGTGATCGTCCGGCGTTGCACGCGATATTCGGGACCACGGCTGAAGGTCAGCTCGAACCGGCCGGGAGGCAGGTGCAGCACTGCGCCGTCGGGCCGATAGATCTGCGATTGGAAAAAGAAATCCGGTGCGAGCCGCTTGGCCTGCGACGGGTAAACGCGCCCCGCCGCATCGCGGATCGTCAGCTGCGCCACCGTCGGCGCGCCGTCGTGATCGCGGATCGAGAGTTTGACCGGAAGCGCGGGCGCGACGTGAAACAGGACCGGCGCCTCGCCCCGGAATCCGATATCGCCGGTGCCCTCGCCAATATCGAACGCGACCGTCGCTTCGCGCTGGCCGGCCTCGGTGGAAGAGATCAGCGCGAGCGCGTATTCGATCTCCAATCCGCTGAGATAATCCGTCATGGGCGGACCGGCGAACATCTCCACTTCGAGAAACCGCCCGGGCTCGCCGGTCGGATTTTCGTTGGTTCTCAGCTCCGGCTGCTGCTGCCGGTCGAGGCTGAGCGCCGCCGCACCGGCGTACACTCGGCCGCCCTGCGGACTGCTGATGCGCAGCCGCTGGGTCGCATGCCCATCGTTCAGGATCTTAATCAAAACGGGCGTGAACCCGTTTTGATGCAACGCGGCGCGCCGGCTCCCCCGCGACACCTTGACCCGCAATTCCGGATTGATCTCGACCTGAAGCAGGACGAATTCGTCGAGCAACCGCTGGAGTTTGCCGGCATTCCGCTCCCGGGCCGCGGCCAAAATTCCGGTACTCGTCGCAGGGGGCAGCGGGCTGCCGAGGAATTCGAGGGCCTGGACCAGCCGTTGCGCATTCGCCCCCAGCGGCTGGCCCAGGGAGTCATGCCCGGCCGTAGTCGCCGCGGTCCCCACCTTCACCGCTGCCAAGGTCGCCCCGAGAACGAAGAGGCTCCAGGTGGGGCGGAACAAGCGCATGACTTAACCGAGCAAAAGAACCCCACCCTGCCAACGGCATTTGTGGTCGCCGCCGCCAAGATCAAGCGAGCGCGCCGCTTGGATTGGTGTTGCAGCCCTCCCAAAATGGAGCCAGGCCTCTATTTATTGTTTTTTAGCCCTCCATCTACTGGCATAGACACTGACGGAGCTGCCCGTCGCACCCATGCTAAGCTCTTGGGCGATCCAGCGGTTCGTCGCGGTGGTTGAACGTCGAAGTTCGATCGCGATCTTCACCTTCCAATCCGCACTATTCCAGTCCGCGGCTGCTTGGGCGCGAGTCTTTCGAGCCGACGCAAGGAGGAGATCGAGCGCTCGCGTCCACACGGCCTCTTTTAACTCCGCCACTTCGTCTCCTCTGAGATCGCGGGTTGCCAAAACCTCTGCGTGATCCTGCGCAACCGCCTTTCGCCACGCTTGACTGCCCATCGCCCAGCCGTGCGACATCCGGTCAAACGCCTGGCGCTTCTGCTCACCTTCATCGGCTGCCAGCCAGACGAGGTAGTCGTGATAAGCACGCCAGCCTTCGGTTGTGTCGGCCAGTCCGCCGAGGCTTTCTAACCAGTCCGCACAAGCAAGAAACGCCGGCCGGTCGCCGCGCACGAAGCGTCGCAGGCTACTCCAGCGGAACTGCGCGAGGTGTTCGACCGGGACGATGCCGGCCCGCACCGGATTGAGATGAATATAGTTCACCACCTGCGCCAAGTGCAGCCCGGGTTCGACGAGGATCGCCTGATAGCGACTCTGGAAGAGATGCCCGCGCTCTTGCCGAAACCGGTTGAACCGCGTCGCAAACGTGCTCTGCAGCCAATGCATTCCCTCGACCAGATTCGCCCGCGGCGTTTCGAGAGCGAGGTGGTAGTGATTTCGCATGAGCGTAAACGCGTGCAACCGCCAGCCGGCCTGTTCACACGCCTCAAACAAACACGTCTCGAACGCCCGCGCTGTCGTCGCCGCCTCGAATAAGTCACGACGGTAATTGCCACGATTGATCACGTGGTAAAGGCCTCCCTCGAATTGCAGCCGGGGTTTGCGTGCCACCGCCGACAGCGTCGCGGACGGCTCCAAAAGCGCAACGAATAATTAATTAATAGGAGCCTGACCCCTTAAAACAAAGAGGGAGCCCGGCGACGTGATGGCCGACATCGGCGCGGGCTCGGGCGCCTTCACGCTGCCGCTCGCGAAGGCCGTGCCCAATGGTCGCGTCTATGCCGTCGACATCGATCAAGGACTCGTGGACCACATCGCGGTAAAAGCGCGGGAGGCCAAAGCCGCCAACGTGCGCGCGGTGCTTCGCGCTTTCACCGACCCGAAGCTGCCGGCGCCCGACGTCGACGTGGCCTTCATCTACGACGTGCTGCACCACATTGAGGACCGCGCGAGCTACCTAAAAAGCCTCGCGCACTACCTGAAGCCCGGCGGCCGCATCGCCGTGATCGATTTCCACCCCGAGCTCGGCCCACATAAGAACGACCCCAAGCTGCAAATCATCCGCGAGCAGACATGTGCCTGGATGGCCACCGCCGGCCTCAAGGTCCTCAACGAGCACAAGCTCTACGACGACAAGTGGTATGTGGAGTATGGGAGGTGAGCCTTGTTTGGAGACGGCTGCAGCGTCGGCTTGCGAAAGCCGGTCACTCTCGGGCTTCCGGAACCAGCCCATGAATGTGAGGCACGAGTGGTGTTTTCGCGCTAGGCCACACAAAAACTGGTCGGATGAATGCCACAGCTGGGAACAGCGCTCCGCCCATCGAGGGATCGTACCTCTTAGAGCGATAAATTCATCGTCACCCGCCCTTCGGAAATAGAAAAGCCGCGACTTTCGTCACGGCTCTTAAGTTTGAGTCAGAGGGAATCGCTCACTGGCACGCCTCGCACTCCTCGCCGTTGCGCATTGCTTCGATACTGCACGCGGTTTTCTCAGCAGCCGTGTATTCCCGCTTGGCGGCGGGGGCTGCGACAATGGCTGACGGGGCGCCAGTCATCGCGAACGGCGCAATCGTGACCTCGGCGGCGTGGCTGCCGCCGGTGTCGCCGGAGTTCTGGCCGCCGGAGGCGCCTTCGCTCACCGCGCCGCGCATTTCCTTTTTCACGCCGACCGTCGCCTTCTCGATGTTCGAGGCACCGAGGCCGCGGAGGTAATACGTGGTTTTCAGGCCGACGTGCCAGGCCTGGCGGTACATATGGCTCAGCGTCTTCAGGTCCGGCGTCTTGATCCAGAGGTTCACCGATTGCGCCTGATCGATCCACTTCTGGCGGCGCGCGGCGGCATCGAGGATCCACTTGGGGTCGATGTCGAACGCGGTCAGATACTTCACCTTCAGGTCGGCGGGAATCCGTTCGATGTCCTTCAGCTCGCCGTCGAAGTACTTCAGGTTGTCGATCATGTCCTGGTCCCACAGGCCACGGGCCTTGAGGTCCTTCACGAGGAAGGGATTCAACACGATGAACTCGCCCGAGAGGTTCGATTTGACGAACAGGTTCTTGTAGGTCGGCTCGATGCAGGGCGACGTGGCGGTGATGTTCGAGATCGTCGCCGTCGGCGCGATCGCGAGGCAGTTCGAGTTGCGCATCCCCTGCTTCGCGATCTTCGCCCGCAGCGGCGTCCAGTCCATCCTGCCGCCGCGCGGCACTTCGACGGGCACGCCGCGCTCCTGTTCGAGGAGGTCGAGCGTGTCCTGCGGGAGCAGGCCTCGGTCCCACTTCGAGCCCTTGTAGCTCGAGTAGGTGCCGCGCTCGGCCGCGAGATCGGAGCTGGCTTCGTAAGCGTAGAAGGCGATCGCCTCCATCGCCTCGTCATTGAACTCGACGGCCTCCGGGGAGGCGAAGGCGTGGCCGCGGAGGTAAAGCGCATGCGCTAGGCCCATCACGCCGAGGCCGATCGGGCGGTGGCGGAGATTCGACGTCTTGGCCGACGGCGTCGGGTAGAAATTGATGTCGATGACGTTGTCGAGCGCGCGGACGGCCATGCGGATCGTCTCGCGGAGCTTGGCGTGGTCGAGCTGGCCGTTGGGCAGCAGGTGCGAATCGAGGATAACCGAGCCGAGATTGCAGACAGCGGTCTCGTCGTTGGACGTGTTGAGCGTGATCTCGGTGCAGAGATTCGACGAATGGATAACCCCTGCGTGGTCCTGTGGGGAGCGGATGTTGCAGGCGTCCTTGAACGTGATCCAAGGGTGGCCGGTCTCGAAGAGCATCGAGAGCATCTTCTTCCAGAGTTCGAGGGCCTCGATCTTCTGGCCCGAGATCTTACCCTGCTCGGCGAGCGCCTCGTATTCGAGATAACGCTTCTCGAAGGCGCGGCCGTAGAGGTCGTGCAAGTCCTTGACCTGGTTGGAGCGGAAAAGCGTCCAGTGCTGTCTCGCCTCCATGCGCTTCATGAACAGATCGGGAATCCAGTTCGCCGTGTTCATGTCGTGCGTGCGGCGGCGGTCGTCGCCGGTGTTTTTGCGCAGCTCGAGGAATTCGAAGATGTCGTTGTGCCACGTCTCGAGGTAGGCGCAGCCGGAGCCCTTGCGCTTGCCGCCCTGGTTGACGGCCACGAGCTGGTCGTTGTGGAGTTTCAGGAATGGGATGACGCCCTGCGACTCGCCGTTGGTGCCCTGAATGTGCGCCCCGGTACCGCGCACCGCGGTCCACGAACCGCCGAGGCCGCCGGCCCATTTCGCGAGGAACGCGTTGTCGGCGATGCCGCGGAGCATGATACTCTCGAGCGAGTCGTCGACGTAGTAGAGGTAGCAGGAAGAGAGCTGCGAGTGGAGCGTGCCGGAATTGAAGAGCGTCGGCGTGCTGCTGCAGAAACGGTGGCTCTTGTAGAGTTCGTAGAGGCCCGTGATGCGGGTTTCGCGATCGCCCGGCTCGTCGAGCATCAGACCCATCGACACGCGCAGCCAGAAGAACTGCGGCGTCTCGATGCGACGTGAGGGTTTCTTGGTTTTGTCGATGATGAGGTAGCGGTCATACATCGTCTGGATGCCGAGGAAGTCGAATTCGAGGTCCGCCGACGGATCCAGTGCGGCGGAGAGTTTGCTCAGGTCGTAATCGAGCAGGCGCGGATTGAGCCGCTTGATGGCGACGCCGTGCCCAAGGTATTTCTTGAAGGCGCGCTGGTGGGCGGTCTTCAGCGCCCCGATGCCGTCGCGCGTGATATCCCAGCCGAGAACCTCCTCGTAGATGTAGGTGAGCTGGATGCGGCCGGCGAACTTCGCGAAATCGGCATCCTTCTCGATCAGCGTCTTCGAGTTGAGAATGATGGTCGCGTCGAGGTCCTTCTGGCTGATCTGGTCGTAGACAGAGCGGCGGAGTTCGGCCTCGATCTCGTCGTTGGACAGGCAGAGGTCCAGACCGATGCGGCCGAACTCGATGCGTTTGCGGAGGTCGGCGCCGTCCCAGAAGATGTTCGTGTCGTCGTTCTTTTTGACGACGATCATGGTGCCCTGGACGGGCGCTTCGGCCGCGGCGGAGGCATTGGCCGACGCGTCATCGGCGGTGTTGAGGCCGGCCTCGCGGGCGGCGGCGCGCTCCGCCCGGAAAAGGATGTACGCGGCGGCGACCTTGTAGTGGCCGGCCTTCATCAGTTCCTCCTGCACCATGTCCTGGACTTCCTCGATATGAACGAACGACTGTTTCGAAGCGTGGACGCGCTCGGTGACGGCCTTGGTGATGGCGATGGCGGGAGCCGAGTCGCGCTGGAGGGAGAGGAAGGTTTTGCGGATGGCGATCTCGATCTTCTGGTCGTTCCACGGGACCACCTGGTTGTTGCGGCGGATGACACGCAGGGCGGATTGCGCGGTGGTCTCGCGATCGATGGAAATCTTGCGGGCTCGGTTGAGGAGGAGGCTCTTCGCGACGTAGTAGGCGTTGTTGTCGACGAGGGTCTTCTCGAGGAGCTCGTAGAGGTCGTTCAGGGAAATGCGCAGGGGCGACTGAGTCCGGCCAAGCGCGCGGAGATTGGCAGCCACCTCGCGGCAGATGTTGGCGACCCAGGCACGGTTGGTTTCGTTGAAGATGTCCTTTTCGCCCTTCGAGAGCTGCACGTTGGTGAATGCCTTGCCCAGCGTGTCGGCGACCTCGGCCAGCACGAAGCGCTCTTCGCCGTGCGGGCAGAGGAGGACGACGGGCGGGAGCTCGATCGGTTCGCCATTCAGGATATCGCGCCACGCGTAGTGCGGCTTTTGTTCGACGGGGGTGTGGACGGTGCGTTTGAGCGCGAGATCGTGCGCAAGGGAAGGTGTGTGGCTCATAGCGAGATTTTAAGCGGAGACCGGAAACGGACGGTCGGGATGAGGAACGATGAAGATGCCGAAACGAATAGCAGCGAAATGGAAATACCCGGCAAGAAACCGAAAGCGGCGGCGTGCGCGTTTCACTGGCCCGGCGAATCAGAGTTCGTCGTCGTGGGCGACGTTGAGGGAGGAGGCTTTCTGATATTCGGTGACGCGACCCTCGAAGAAGTTTTGCTCCTTCTTGATGTCCATCATCTCGGCGAGCCACGGCAGCGGGTTCTTCACGCCGGCGGCGAGCGGGGCCAAGCCGACGCCTTCGAGGCGCCGGTCGGCGATGTAGTCGATGTAAGTCAAAAACTCGTCGGCTGCGAGGCCCACGGCATTCACGGGCAGGCAGTCGCGGATGAATTCCTTCTCGAGGGTCACGGCTTCGGCCATCAGGGCGCGCAGCTCCTCCTTGAACTCGGCGGTCCAGATCTCGCGGTTTTCCTCGATGAGATCCATGAACAGATTCCGGAAGACTTCGATGTGATTGGATTCGTCGCGCAGCGTGTACCGGAACATCTGGCCGATGCCGGGAAACTTGTTCTGCCGATAGAGGGAAAGGATCATGCCGAAGAGGCCGTAAAACTGGGTGCCCTCCATACACTGGCCGAAGACGAAGATGTTTTTCGCGAGTAGTTTTTTGTTCTCGGGCAGGGTCAGGTCGAGATCACGGCGCAATTCCCGGGAAACCTTGGTCACGAACTTGTTCTTGCGGACGATCGTCGGCACATCCTCGAACATCGCCTCGCACTCGTGCGGGTTGATGCCGAGCGACGCGATCATGTAGAGCAGCGAATCGGCATGGATATTCTCCTCATGGGCATGGCGGCCGAGCACGAGCTTGAGTTCCGGCGCGGTGACGAGCTCGCGCACGACATGCTGAATGTTGTCACCAACGATGCCTTCCGCGGCGGAAAAATAACCGATACCCATCCGAATGATCCAACGCTCGACGTCGGAAACGACCTTCTCGTCGCGCCATTGCTCGATGTCCTTGCCCATCGGGATGTCCTCCGGCTCCCAGTGGTTGGCCTTCATCGTGCGATAAAGGTCGTAAGCCCACTGGTATTTCAGCGGGAGGAGATTGAAGCACATGGTCTGGCGCCCGTTGATGACTTTCTTGGCGGCAAAGGCCGCTTCGGCTTTCGCTTGATCGAGAACGAACGTCTTGGCTCCAACCTGAAACAATTTTTGCATGGGACTGGCAGTATGACGGGAAGATAAGTGAAAACGGTCGGCGAAAAGGGGCGTTTCTTGAGCCAAAAAGTACGGTGGCGAACTAAAGTTGTCGGAAGTTATTTACGCGTTACTGACCACAACAGGATGTGGTCCCGTGGCGCAGCGACCACAACCCATGGGATTCTGGGTTTTCCCCGTCAACTGGTTTGTGGTCAGAACGGTGTTAATTTTTTGGTTATTTTGTGCTTGCGCGATGCCCCGGTATTTCACCGTGGGGGGGGAGACCCGGGGTTCCGACCACTCCGGAGACTCCCGCCAGAGCCCCTGCCGCGAGGTTGACTCCGACGTCTTAGAAGCTGTGAAAAAGTCTGTACCCTGGAAGGAGAGAATGTTTAGGCTGATAGATGGAAGCGAAAAGAGAGCCGTATCCAAGCAGTGTAACGCAGAAAGAGTGGGCGGTAGTGAAGCCCTTGCTGCCGAAAAGCGGAAGGCTGG
>SIBR01000055.1 GCA_009695065.1 Opitutus sp.
GCCGTAACGATTCAGTCCAGGTGGAGCGGCTTGACCTCAAGCCGCTGAACGTGAGAGGGACCGGGCCAAAGCGAGTTGAGGTCAACTCGCTCCACCTTTCAGTGGTTTCGTTTTCGGAGCAGAAACGAGGTTCGACTGCATGGACACGGATAAGACGCTGCGCCTCGGACCACGGGACAAGGGATCACAGACAACCGGACTTTCCCGGACTTCGCCAAATGAAGGACAAGGTCCTCGCGTTCGTCGCGCTGCTGGGACCAAATGAAACCGGCGAAGTCACCTTCACCGCACCGACCAAACCCGGTGAATATCCCTTTCTCTGCAGTTTTCCCGCTCACTGCCTGATTGGCATGAAGGGCGTGTTGGTGGTGAAATAATTGCTCCGGCCGATCATTCCGATTCGCAACCGAGCTGAGCCGTTTATCAGCGCCCGTGCCCGACGCCCCACGGCGAAAACGTTAGCACCACCGCGAGCCACACGATCCCAAGCGCGGCGAGGGTCAGCCGATACGTGCGGCGCTCTCCCGGGGTCATCGACGTTCCGGCCGCGGCCGCGGTGAGGTCGGCGACTTCGGCTGCGCCCGCGTTGGGGCCGCCACCGCGGCTGGCAAGCGCCATCGTCACGGCGCACACGAGCGTGATCACGAAGCCACAATTCAACGCGCTGCGCAGGTAACGCGGGAGTTGCGCGACGATTTCAGGCTTGCCCAGGATCCAAAAAGTAATCGCACCGAGCACCGCGCCCGTCGTGAGCGTCGCCACCGCCCCGCGCGCCGTCGCCCGTCGCGTGAAGATACCCGCCACGACGCACACGAACACCGGTGGCGCGAGCAGCGACCAGAGTTGGACGAGGTAACCGTAGACCCCCTTGAACTGTCTGATTCCCGGCGCGAGCGTCGCGCACAGCACCAGCACACCCACCATCACACCGCGGCCCATCCGCACGCGTGCCGGCTCGGAGAGTTTCGGGGCGAACCGCAGCACAAAATCATACGAGACCATCGACGCCGAGGCCGAGAGCCCGGCTGCCACCGTGCCCAGAATCGCCGCGAGCAAACCTGCCAGCACGAGGCCCGCGAGACCCGACGGCACGTAGCTCGACACCAGTCGCGCATAGACTTGATCCGGATGCGCGAGGCCGGGGAGCAGTTTTGCCGCGATCACGCCCGGCGCCGCGATGATGAACAGCGCGAGGATCTTCAAAAACGCCGCGAACAGCGCCCCCATCTTCGAATGAAACACGCTTCGGGCCGCGAGCGCGCGCTGCACATAATCATGATCCGTGCAGTGCCCGTGCACCGCGAGCACGAGACCACCCGTGATCATCGGCAGCCAGCCAAACGCGTGGTCCCACGGCAGCACCACTGTCCAGAGGCTGTTGCCCGCCGGGCTGGTGGTGGGCAGCACCGCCGCCCAACCGCCCGCCGCCGAAAGCGTCACGCCAAACGTAATCGCACCACCGAGGATGAGCAGCGATGACTGCATAAGATCAGTCCAAAGCACCGAGCGGAGGCCGCCGAAAATCGTATAGGTGCCCGCCGCCACTGCGATCACCGCCACGGCCAGGTTGAACTGCAGCGGCGAACTCAATCCCAGCAACTCCGTCAGCACCGTTGCGCCGGCATAGAGCGCGCTCGCGATGCTGGCCGCCAGAATCATCACGATATTGATTGCCGAAACAAACATCCGCGTGCCCGGGCTGTAGCGTCGTTCAAAAAATTCCGGTGCCGTGCGCAGCTTCAGCGACAGGTAGACATCCACGAAAAACACCGCGAGCAGCGCGAAGCAAGACGCCCCCACGAGCTGAAACGCCCCCGCCGCAATGCCGATGGTGTAGGCAAGCCCCGCCTGACCGACAAATTGCTGGCTCGAGATATTGGCCGAGAACATCGACGCCCCGATCACCGGCCAGGTCGCTTCACGGTCCGCGAGGAAGAGCGCCTCGGTGCTGCGGATTTTTTTCCGCCCAAACCACAGGCCCAACGCAATCGTCAGGAAAAAATACGTGGCGACAATGGCGCCATCGAGCGGAGTGATGCGGAGGGAATTCATGAGCCAAACCAACGGTCGCCGTTCGCCGACTGCCACGCCTCCAGTCGCGCGCGCAGGTCCGCGATGCGTGCCGCCTGCTGCGAGTCGCCCACGAGATCGCGGCACTCGTCTGGATCCGTGGCCAAATCGAAGAGCTGCACGCGCTCGGCGTCACCGACCCGGTAGACGATTAATTTCCACCGCCCGTCCGTCACCATGCGCTGTTTGTCCATGTAGACCGAGCACACCGACTCCCTCCCGCCACCGTTGCCCGCCAGCGCCGGCACGCGACTCCGGCTGTCGAGCCCGGCCGGTGCCGCGACGCCCGCGAGTTCGCAGAGGGTGGCATAAAGATCGAGCGGATGAATCAGGGCCTCGCAGCGCCGCGCCATGGGCACACCCGGGCCTGCGACGATCAGCGGCACGCGCACGCTGGGCTCGTAGAGGTTCTGTTTTCCGAGCAGGCCGTGACTGCCGAGCGCCAGTCCATGGTCGGAGACATAGACCACCAGCGTATTGTCCTCCTGCCCGGTCTCACGCAGCGCCGCCAGCACGCGGCCGATGCACGCATCGTGGTGCGAAATCATCCCGTAGTAATCCGCGAGATGTTCGCGCACGACGTCGGGCGAAAGCGGCCTTGGCGCCAATCGCTCGTCGCGGACGTCGAGTTCACCGTTGTCGAAACCGTGGTCAGGCCGAAAGTTTGTCGGCAGCGGAATCAGCGCCGCATCGTAGCGCGCGCGAAAAGCGGCCGGGGGCGTCCGCGGATCGTGCGGTGACGTCAGCGCGACCCAGGCGAAGAACGGTCTCTCCCTTCCGCGCTCCCGCACGAATTTTTCCGCCGCGCCGCAAAAGATCTCCGACGAAAAACCGTCGCCGACCCGTGCAGGCTCCCCGCGGCGAATTTCCCCGAGGTCGCGGACGGGCACCGCGGTATGGTCGCACATGCCGCCGTGAAAAATCTCCCGCCCGCTCTCAAACGAGCGCAGCAGCGCTGGCAGGTCGTTGTGCCATTTGCCGGTGACAAACGTCTCGTAACCCGCCCCGCGCAATCGCTCCGGCAGCGTGCATGCGTCCTCCGGCAGCCGGACCTCAAAAATCGGTCCCGGGGCGAGCTTTGGCTCGGCATCGGCGCGAAACACCCCGTTGCCCGTCAACAGGCACGCCCGCGACGGCGCGCACACCGCCGGCATGAGACTGCCCTGAATCGTCGCCCGCGTGAACGCCGTGCCGCGCCGCACGAGTCCGTCGAGCACGGGCGTCTGGACCGTCGCGTGGCCGAGCGCGCCGATGGCATCCGCGCGGTGGTCGTCGACCACCACGAAGAGAATGTTGGGGCGCGAAATGGCTTCGCCAAGGGACATGCCACCAAGGTGTGTCGGTCCTTGCGGTGCAAAACAAGGCTGACTCAACTGAAACGCTTAAGTGAACTGGCAACCCCGCACGACCCCCAAGCCTATCGCCCGGCGCGGCGCGAACCTTTAGAAAACCTCGTAAACTTCGATCAACGCTTCGCCGGTGCCGTTGTTCACTCCTGATACTTGGATGGTGTAGGTGCCGCCGGCCGGTAGCGTGACCAAGAGTGCGGCGTCCCGGCTCGCCGCCGCCAGGGGGAAGGCGCCGACTTGGACAAACGTCGACGCCAGCGCGGCGGTCCAGTTGTCATTGGAAGCGACGGTCACGCCTCGGCCATCGATCAACCTGAGGGTGGGATCGGCCAACGGACCTTGCACGCCGAACGTCGCGAGCGTCGGGCCGACGGCGCGGATTAGGACCTGTTTGCTGCCGGCACCGGAGATGGTGAATCCGGCGATGAGAATGTCGGCGCCCGTGCCCACGCGATTGCGGGCGGAGAGGTTGACCAGCCGGGGCGAGGTGCCGCCGGCGGTATCGTACGCTTCGACCAAAATCACTCCGGCCCCGGTGCCCGAGGCTCGCACCGTAAAGGCGCCCGTGAGCGCCAGGCTCAACGCCGCGTCCTTGGAACCGACGGTAAACCCAAACGCGCCCACCGACGCAAAGGTGCTGGCGAGCGAACCCGGCCAATCGTCGTTGGTGGCGGTCGGAGCCGTGCTGCCGCTGGTAAAGAGTTCCAGCTTTGGGTCGGCCAGGCCGCTCAGTCCAAAGGCCGCCAACGCGGGACCGGCGGCCCGAATGAGCACGTTCTTGGTGCCGCCGCTCACGGCGGCACCAAGGATAACCGTCTGCCCGGCGCCCAGGGTCGTGCGCACGGACAGATTCGAAAGCGCGCTCCCGGTGACGACGTCCAGTTTCGCCGACGCACTTACGACGGAGCCACCGGCATTCGAAACGACCAACGAGTAGATGCCGAGGTTCGACGGTGTCGCGCCGTTCAGCGCCAACGTGGCTCTCGTGGCGCCTTCGACCGGCGCTCCGTCTTTCATCCACTGATACCAGAGCAATCCGGTCCCGGTCCCGGAAGCCGCGAGAATCGCGTTGGTCCCGAAAAGGACGGTCTGAGCGTTGGGCTGCGCTGTGATCAGCGGGGTGGGTGGAGCGGGAGTCGCCTTGGTCAGCGCAACCGGAGGACTCGCGTGCCAGCTGCTCGCGAGCGTGTGATTCGGGTTGGCGAACGGATTGTTGAGCACGAGGCTGAAGCCGTTGCCATCCGCCTCACTCGGCCAGGGGGAGGAGTCGCGATAGGTGAATTGTTTGATGATCGTGCCATTCGCGGCGCGGACGATCAGTTGTTCTCCGCCGTTGGAGAGGTTTCCCGCAAAAGCACCTGCCACCACGGGCTGCACTCCTGGCTCCAGCCGGGCCGCGAAACCGGCGGTGTTCTCCGCGACGATAATCCGTCCGCCGGGTGGCAGGATGCGCAACGCCGGCGTCAGGGTGCTGAAATCGAACACGACCGCGTCTTCGAGTTTCACGCCGCTGAGATCGACGCCTTGGGTGCGGGAGATGTTCATCAGCTCGATAAACTCGAAGTCGTTTCCATTGTTGAATCCGGCCGTCACTTCGGCCGGCGTCGGATCGGAAGGGTGATAATGGAACTCGCTGACGACGAGGTTCGCCGCGCTCGCGGGCACCGCGTCCGAGACAAAAGTCGCCTCGGTCAGCGGGGACCAGATGGCACCATTCTTGATCCGGGTGCGGACGGTGTGGGCGCCGGGAGTCGTCAGGGCGATGGCGGGGCCGGGTGCCGACACGGTCTGGCCGACGATGCGGAGATCGAACCGCAGGTCGGAGTAGTCGTTTCTCGGATACGCGTTCGTCGGATTGGGCGGGAAGGCGTAGATCGCCTGGTGGACTTCGACGGCAAGGGTGTTGACGCCCTCCTTCAGGAGCGCCCGATCGAATGGCACGGCGACAAACATCGTCTCGGTTCCAAGGTAGTTGTTGCCCGGATCGATGGGCCCGAGCGCCTCCTGCCCGTAGGTGGCCGGGGTGGGGGCGAGGGGATAGTTGACGCGCGCGGCCTCGACGCCGTTCAGATAGATGACGGCGCCGTCGTCCGCCATGATTTCAAAAAAGACGTTCGTCAGGCCGGTGGTACCGGTGGCGTTGAACGTCGAGCGGAAGTAGGCGGGGCCGGGTTCGGCATCGGCCGCCGTGTAGTTGGGCGCGACGGGAGAGAGGTTCGTGGTCAGGCCGGTCGTCTCGCCGTAACCGAGCGGCGCGGCGCCCGCGCTCCAGACGCTGTCGGCGTAGGCCGGGGCGGTCCACGCTAGTCCACCGGCATCGGCGGCCGGCGCGGCGGCAGGTAGCAGCCATTTCCACGATTGTCCGTCCGTAAGGATCGTGGACGCCGAAACGGTGCCGGTGGTCGTGGTGAGGGCGGACCCATCGAGCGCGCTTCCGACCTGCCGAGGATCCGCTCCATCGATCGTGTAGTAGGTGGTGCCGCCGGCGGGGTTCGGATTGTTGAGGTGGAATTGGAATCCGGTCGGTACATTGCCGCCGTATTGCGGCCGTCCCGTGAGGCCATCAATCAACTCGGTGGGTTTGAGTCGGGGCACGAGGGTCGTCGGGCCGACGGCCTGCGGCGCGCCGTCCAGCCACTCCAATCGTTCGGCGAGCCACGATTTGAGGGCATCGACCTCCTGCCGCCAGGTCGTGCGATTGACCTGGCCGGCCTGACCGCCGCTGAAGGAGTTGGTGCCGAGGACGGGATACTTCCGGTAGTGCCGTGCGGCGGGCACTTGAATGGCCATGGTGGCGGTGTTCGCGGTGTTGACGATATCCGCGCGGCTGCCCTCCGTGAGCTGCGTGTAGACCGCCTCGATCCGGTCGAAGAGCGTGTCCTTCGAAAAGTGCGAGCGCCGCAACGCGGTCCAGCGGTTCCAATAGCGATCGTTGAACTCGGGGTCGTCGTCGAGCCGCGTGTAATACGTGTAGTTCGAGCCCACCGTCCACCACTTCATGCCAAATGTGGCGTTGGAATACCCATAGTTTGAGTTTCCCAGACTGCGGTCGGCATCCCAGAATGGGAATGCGGTCATCGGCCCGTTGCGGTCTTTGGAAAAGTAGTAGCTGAACACGTAAGCATCGACCTCTTTGCACAGCTCGAGCCAGAGGGTCCGGTCGATGAAGCTACGCTCATGGATCCATTTCCCGTAGTAGTTCGCGCTGGCGGGTTGGTTGAAGTCGGGCGCGGCGAGGGCGGTCGTCATGCGATTCAGCCAGCCGACCAGGGCGTTCGCCTGCGTGGCGGTGACGGGTTCGGGGTCGGCGATGTCGTAGTCCCGGCTCGAGCCCGGGATGGCGGGATTGGACGCGGCGTTGATTTTGTAGTCGTAGGGCAGCTTGTCGTTTTTGAAAATAAAGCCGCCGTTGATCAGCGCCGGGTCACTCATGCTGTCGTTGAGTTTGGCCACGTCGATCCGCTCCTTCCCGCGTGAAGGTTTTTCCATGAGCAGGTAAACGCCGCGGTAGTCGGCGTAGTCGACGGTGCCGTTGCCCTGGTTGAAAAACACCTCGACGTAACGGCTGCGCACGCCTGAGCCGGGGCCGTTGGCGTCGAGCATGGCCTGCTGCATGAGATAATTTCGCATCAGCGACTTGTCCAGGAGGAGGCTTTGCAAAATCCAATCGCTGTTGCTCGGCAGGCCCAGGAGCGGCTCGTTGCGATCCTCGTCCGCATCCTCTTGCCAGAACTCCAGTGCATACGGCCGCTCCGCCACGCCGGAGGAGCTTTGGCCGCGCACGTGCGTGCCGCCGCGCAGCACTTGATCCGGAGCGTTGGCGAAGCTGGCGCGATTCGTGTCGGGTTTTACGTCATACACCGCGACCTGGGAAAACCGATACGGGCGCAGCCCGAGGGGATTCGTGAGCCCGTCGACATTGCGCAGGTAACTGTCGAGTACGATGACCGGCAGGGTGCTGCTGAACGGCTGCCCCGAGGCGTTGTAATTGGTCGCCACGTTGATGAGCGTTATGGCGTTGGTGTTGGCGGCGCTGGAGAGCCAGATGAACGCGCGGTTGCCGGTTTTTGACGGCACGTAGCCCGGAGCGAAGACCCGGGCCTTGACGCAGGCGCCGGTCGCGATGTCGAGCGGGGCGGTGTACCGCGTCGAGGTCTCGGTCGGCTCCGCGGTCGTCAACGTGTAGCGGATTTCCGCGCCGGCCGGAGCGCCGGTCGGCAATTGCATTCCCAGCGTGAGGGCAGAAGTGATCACCGCGCTCGGCTGATCGGCCAGCGGCAATACGCCCGGCTTGAAGAAGACCGGCGCGGCCAAGCGGCGCCCGGCAGCCTGGCGACCGCCATTGGTGGCTCCCGGCGTCGCGATTTCGAAATATCCCGCCGTCTGAGCCGATCCCAGTCCGCCGAAGGATACGTCCTCCTGCTGTGGGCCGTAGGTCACCGAGTGCGCCGCGGTCGTGCCATCAGCGCGCACGAGCGTCAGCGTGCCGCCCTCTTTTTGCAGCGTGAAGTTGGTGTGCGGTCGAACATTGGTGAAACGATTCTTGCCTGAGGCAAAAACGATTTGGTGGCCGTAGGCGGGAATCGTCAGGTTGGGCAACGTGTAGCTGGTGGGCGGCGGAGTCGTGCCAGGCGCGGGAATGGGCGCGCTGTTGTAGTCGAGGCGCCACCCGGTCACGCTGACCGGAGAAGCGGTGCCGTTGTAGAGATCGATCCAGTCCGGCGTGTCGCGATCCTCGTCCTCCAGGCCGGAGACGTTGTCCGCCATGATTTCCTCGATGACCACTCCGTTCGTGGCGATCGGCGCCACCGGAGAGGTGACGGTGGTGATCGAAAGATCGTCGATGAACACATCCTGCATCAAACCACCCGTGGCGGCATTGAACGCAAAGTTGCAGCCCACGGTGGGAATGAAGCCCGGCGTCGGTAATTTCTTGAAAATCTCGATGCCATCATAGGTCAGGTCCAGTCCGTTGACCGCATCCCAGTGCAGCGTCACGGTGCGGAAGGTCTGGTCGTAGGTGAAGTTGCCGCCGGGGAGATTCGCGGCGAGGAAGTTGCCCACGCTGTTCGCGTCCGCAAAGACTTCGATGCTCCGGGGATCGGTGGTGGCGTTCTCGAAGGTGTCGAAGTTCACCACCAACCCATAGGCGGCCACGTGTCCGCTCGCTCCGCCCACGCCGCTCAGCGACGGACCGAAGCTGATGCTGAATGCATCCGCCGGGACCGCTCCGGCGGTTCGATCCATCAGTAACTTCAGTGTGACTGTGAACTCCGTGACCGCGCCGGTGGCATCGAGCACGGGTAGCACCAGCGCGGCCGCGGCGCTGCCGGTCGCCTTGTCCGCCAGCCGCAGGGCGATGGCTCCGGCGGTGCCGACGCCCGTCTTCACGATGCCGACATTAATCGTGCCGACCCCATTGGTGTCCTTCCGATTGGAAATCAGGGTCGCATTGGTCGCCACGCCATTGAGCAGGCCTCCGCTGAAAACGAGCGACGTGTTGATTGCGCCATTCGGCGTGTCGGCCGCCAACGAATTGAAATTGTGGGTGAAGGTTGCGGCGGACAGCGCGGCCGGAATGATCGCGGCAAACAGGAACGCGTTCCATCGGGTAGCAGTGGGCAGACGGGGCATGGCTGAAGGGGGGTGGGAGAATTGCAAATCGACTCCCACCCAAACCGACGAATCCATCCAACTCAAGCAGTCTGGGGCCGGACCGCGCGCGAAATCGTGCGCGAACGCGGAGGCGATTACCTGCTCACGGCCAAAAGCAACCAGTCCGGCGTCAAAGCCGCCGTACAGGCCCATGTGCCCGATCCGGCCTCCCCCTTTTTTCGCCCCACTGAAGGACCCGGCCGTCGCGCATTGGACGGGCCCGGAAAGGGGCCGGCTGGTGACGCGCACTCTGGTCGCTCGCGACCTCGACACCGAGGTCACCGATTTTCAACGACTGACCGAAAACCAGATTCTCATTCAAAATTGCCATCAAGATGAGCCGAATCGCAGGGGCGCAGACTTGCTGCGCCCTTGTGCACGTTCGATGCTGCATAGGGCGCAGCAAGTCTGCGCCCCTGCTATGATGGCGATCTCAGACGTCGGAATGCGTCTCATCTTGAAAGCTACTTGGAATCAGGGAGGGCGGATCCGGAATTGGGATCAGGGAAGGTGGCCAACTAAAACTGAAGTGCGGAATTGAATTGGTAATTTCGCCCGAGATTGAAAGATTCGGCGCGAATCTCATGCCGATCCCGTCAGCGCCCGCCCTCCACGTTTACGGTGAAGTCCGATTGGCCGGCGGGATGGCTGATCGCGTTGAGCGCGGGGGCGGGGGCAAAACGTTCGTTTCGTCCGGGGGGTTGCCGGCGGCGCCGAGCGGCTTTCCACCCAATCGCACGCCCGATGACAACTGAGTCGAACGCGGTGTCACGTCTGACCCGATGGCGGCTGGTGGCCGATCGCGCCCTGTCGCTCATGGCGGTCGCGGCCGTGGTCTGGTTTTACGGGTGGACGGTGCAGTCGGCCGGTGGACTGAGCCCGGCAAATTCCGATGATTTATACAGCCTGTTGGTCCGGGGCTACCGGAAGGGGCATCTGTACCTCGACCGGGCGCCGCCGGCCGAACTGGTGGCGCTGGCGGATCCGTACGACCCGGCGCAGAACGGCCCGTATCGATTGCACGACGCGTCGTATTACCGCGGGCACTACTATCTTTATTTCGGCGTGGTGCCGGCGGTGACGTTGATGCTGCCCTACGCGGTGATCACCGGGCATCCACTACCGACGGGCGGCGCGGTGCTGATTTTTTGTATCGCGGGGTTTCTGGCGGCGAGCCGGTTGTGGCTCGCCCTTCGGCGGCGCTATTTTCCGGACAGCGCGCCCTGGACCGGCGCGCTCGGCGTGCTGGTGCTGGGCATGGGCACGCATCTGCTCGCGCTGGCCCGAAGGCCGATGGTGTGGGAGCTGCCCATCGCGGCCGGTTTTGCGTTTGCGATGCTGGCGCTGTTGGCAGTGCACGCGGCGGTGCACGGACGCCGTCCGCTCGCGGCGCTCTGCCTCGCGGGGCTTTTTCTCGGACTGGCCGTGGCCGCGCGACCGCCGGTGCTTTTTGGGGCCGCCCTGTTTCCCGCGCCGTTGTGGCTGTTGATTCGGCGCGAGTCGCGCCCTGGGAAAACCTGGTGGCGTTACGGGCTGGCAGCGGCGGCGGGCCTGGCACTGTGCGGCGCGGCCATGCTGGCGCACAATTATGCGCGTTTCGACAACCCGCTCGAATTCGGGCAGAATTTCCAACTGACGTCGTCACGCGAACTCAGCAACCGGCACTTCGGCCTGGACTACGTTCGACAGAATCTCCGGGTCTACTATTTGTTTCCATTGCGGTGGTCGTGGGAGTTTCCGTTCGTGTCGGCCCAAACGCCGGGTTGGACCATTCCCGATTACGCCGGCAGCGAGGAGATGTGCGGGCTGGGCGTGACGTTTCCGTTTCTCTGGCTCGCTCTGGCGGCGCCGCTTGCGGTGTGGCAGCGAGCCGAGGCCGAGCGACGTTCGCTCTGCGCCATGCTTGGCGCGATCGCCGGCCTCTACTTCGGCGTCGGAATATTCCTGCTGACATTTTTTTCCACCACCGAGCGTTACCTGGCCGAGTTTGCCCCGGCCCTGGCGTTGCTGGCGGTGTGCGGTTGGCTGGGGATCGAGCGATGGGCGCAGCGGATGCGCTGGCGGATCTGGATTCCCCCCATGGCGGCGGTCGCGGCGATGGCCACGGTGCCGATGAGCGTTCTCGTCAGCTTCAACTACCACGGCAACCTGTTCAGCCGCGACAGCCCGGCGGTCTGGCTGCGTCTGGAGCGGGCGGCCCACGACGCGCTGGCGCGGATCGGAATGTGGGCGGGTGTCTTCGAGGGGCCGCGCGTGCTAAAAATTTGATTCCAAACGCGTCCCACCGGCACGGTGGAAACGATTTGGCGGGCGGACGATGCCGGGGCCGACGAGCGAGTGTTGGTCAAACACCTGGCTGAACGCGAAATTTGTTTCGGATTTTCCCGCGGCGAATCGCCGGTGCGTTGGGGACGTCCCCTCACGTGGCAACCGGGGCACACTCACACTGTCGAATTGCAGCTGCCCTCGCTCTATGGCGCACCGCCCGAGGTCGGGAGGGGTCTGCGGCGACTGGAGGAATTTCGCGAGCGCTCGAGCGTGGCCGTCTGGTTCAGCGGCGGACGGGCGTTGAGTTTGGTGGTCGCGCCGTTGCCGGCGGGAACGGCACCCGGCGGGGCGGTGCCGACGGCTTTTTCCGGGGACGTGCGCGGCATGACGAAGCGGGTGTTTCGCGTCGATGAGGTTGAACAGGCGGCGGAACCCGGCTGGCCGCGCGGGGGCACGCTGCATTTGCGGGTGATTCTGCCGCAGCCGTTGGCCCCCGAGGGCGAACCGCTTTTTGCCGCTGGCGTGCTGTACGGTTCAGACCTGGTCGTCGTGCGCGATGCCGGAGCGGGGGCCGTGACGCTTCAGTTTGAGCACCACGGGGCGCCGGCCCTGGCGACCAAGCCGCTGCGGCTCGATCCGCGTCTCGAACACCGGATCGAAATCGCGTTGCCGTCCTGCACGAGCGACGCGTTCAGCCGTTCCGCCCGCGGCGAGGTGATCCTGCGCGTGATCGGCGATGAGGTGCTGCGCGGCCTGAGCGATTGCAACGCCTTTGGCGCCGGCAGCGAGCGCATCGGACGCAATCCCTTCGACATCGGATCGTCCCGGGAGTTTCGTGGTTGGATTTTGGATGCGCGCTGGGTCCGTGACCGGTAGCCCCATGGACCAAATTGCCGCGGGCGGGATCGCTATCTGAGCGATTCCAAGAACGCCACGAGGTCGCGGAATTCATCGACGGACAGCAGCGCCGGCCACCCCTCGGGCATGAGCGAGCCAGCCATCGCCCCGAATGACGCCACGTCCCTCGCCGGAATCCGCGTCTCGCGACCGGGGATCTGTTTCGCGGCAACCTCCGCCAGGCCACGGAACTTGGCCGGCTGGCGAAGACTTACATGGACCGCGGCGAATTGGTGCCGGACGATGTGACCGACGCGATGGTCGGGGAGCGGCTGGCGCGGCCCGATGCCCGCGCCGGTTTCATCCTCGACGGATTTCCGCGCACGACCCACCAGGCCGAGGCCCTCACCGAGATGCTCACCCGCCTCCACCGCCGGCTCGCGGGCGTGCTCTATATCAATGTTTCGGATACGGCGATCGTGGATCGCCTGTCCGGCCGGTTGATTTGCCGGAGCTGCCAGGCGCCCTATCATACGTTGTTCAAGCCGGCGAAAATCCCCGGGGTCTGCGACACCTGCGGCGGCGAACTCTATCAACGGACCGACGACAACCCCGGGACGGTGCGCGCCCGGCTCGTGACGTTTCACCGGCAAACCGAACCGCTGATCGCCCATTACCGCCGCGCCGGCCTGCTCCATGAAATCGACGGGGAGGGCGACGTGGCCGGGATCGCCGGACGCAGTCTTGCGGAGGTCCGGAATTTCTCCAGAATGGAAGCATGGTCCGCCGTCTCCGCCGCGGACGCCGAAAACAATCCCCGCCATGTTTGAAGCCGCCGAATTGGGTCAGGAAATTTCCCGGGAAGTCTACGACGCCGATCTGCCGCGGTTGCGGGCCCGGCTCCTGGAGGCGCACCTCGCGTTGCGCGCCCAGAAATTTCCCGTCATCGTGATCGTTTCCGGGGCGGACGGTGCCGGCAAGGGCGAGACGGTGCACCGGCTGAATGAGTGGCTCGATCCCCGCGGGGTGCAAACCCACGCCTTCTGGGAGACGAGCGACGAAGAGCGGGATCGGCCGCCCTTCTGGCGTTTCTGGCGGGCGATGCCGGGCCGCGGGCGCATCGGCATTTTCTTTCGCTCCTGGTATACGGTGCCGATCATCCGGCGCGTTTTGAGCGACTCCAAGCGCAGCCGGTTCGACACCGAACTCGACCGCATCGTCGCCTTGGAGAAAATGCTCGCGGACGACGGCGCGCTGATCGTGAAGCTCTGGCTGCATCTTTCGAAAAAAGCGCAGAAAAAAGCGCTCGGGAAACTCGAAAAAGCGGGCCGTTTGGGACCGGATGACTGGAAACATTTCAAGCAGTATGATCGGTTCACGCGGATATCCGAACGCGCGCTCCGGCACACCGACGCCCGGTTCGCTCCCTGGCATGTGGTCGAAGGGGCCGATCGCCGATACCGGGAGTTGACGATTGGCCGAATCCTGCTGGCGGCCATCGAGCAGCGACTACAGGTCGGCACGGCGGAATCCGGTGTCCTGTCGGAGGCAGTCCCGTCCGCCGCCCCGGGCGCGGTGTCAGCCGCAAAAAAGGCGCAGGCGAAAAAAACCGGTTCGATCCTGGCCAAGATCGATCTGACGCAGCGACTCACGGACGCCCAATACGAACGGGCACTCGGGGAACAGCAGGCAAAGTTGAGCCGGCTCGCGTGGACGGCGCGGGAAAAGAAACGTTCGCTTGCGCTGGTATTCGAGGGATCCGTCGCCGCCGGCAAGGGCAGTGCCATCCGGCGGGTCACGCAGGCGATGGATCCGCGGCTCTACCGGGTCGTCGGCATCGCCGCCCCGACCGAAGAAGAGCGGGCCCAGCACTACCTGTGGCGCTTCTGGCGGCACCTGCCCCGGGCCGGCTATACGACGATTTTCGACCGTTCCTGGTATGGCCGCGTGCTCGTGGAGCGGGTCGAGGGATTTGCCACGGTGCCGGCGTGGAGCCGGTCCTACCGGGAGATCAATGAGTTCGAGGAGCAGCTCAGTGAACACGGCATTGTTGTCGTGAAATTCTGGTTACAGATCAGTCCGGAAGAACAGCTGCGTCGGTTCAAGGAGCGCCAGCGGATCGCCTACAAGAAATTCAAGATCACGGAGGAGGACTGGCGGAACCGCGAGAAGTGGGACGCGTACCAGGTGGCGGTGGACGACATGGTGGCGCAGACCAGCACGGAATTTGCGCGTTGGACGCTGGTGGCGGCGAACGACAAGAAATTTGCGCGGGTGCAGATTTTGAAAACCGTCGGCGAACGCCTCGAGGCCGCGCTCTGAGCGCCGCGGTATTTCTCCGATGTCCGCCCACCCGTCGGCTCCGGCAAAATCCCGGCCGGTTGGCTGGGCGGGCGACGTGTGGGGTGGGTTCGCCTCCATGCTGGTCGCCCTCCCGTCGGCAATCGCCTACGGCGTGGCGGTGTATGCGCTGTTGGGGGCGGACTACATTGCGCTCGGGGTGCGCGCGGGGATATTGGGCGCCATCGTGCTGGGGCTGGTGGCCGCGGCGGTGGGTGGATCGCCGCGGTTGATTTCCGCCCCGTGTGCGCCGGCGGCGGCGGTGCTCGCGGCGTTGATTGGCGAATGGCTCGGCGGAGCGCATGGCCCGGCCGCACCCGAACGCATCGTCGCGGTGCTGGTGCTGGTGGCGCTGCTGTCCGGTGGGCTGCAGACCGTTTATGGCCTGATCGGCGGCGGGCGGCTGATCAAATACATCCCGTATCCGGTCGTCGCCGGCTACCTGAGTGCGGTGGGCGTAATTATTTTTCTTGGACAGCTGCCGAAATTCCTCGGCGTGGCCAGGGGCGTCTCCCTCGCGCGGGCCATCGTCTGCCCGATCTCTGGCAATCGCCGGCAGTGGTCGTGGGCGCCACGACCATCGTGGGCGTGTTGCTCGCCCCCCGGCTGACCCGGCGCGTGCCGGCGCCCATCGTCGGCCTTGCGGTCGGCGTCGCCGCCTATTTCCTGCTGGCGATCGGCCGCCCGGAGCTGCTCCAGCCCGGGCACAACCACCTCGTGATCGGTCCGGTCGGCGGCAGCGTCGACTCGGTTCTGGCCGGTCTCTCCGGCCCGTGGGCGGCGATCAAGGGGATGTCGCCCGCCGACCTTGGCGCGCTGATTGTGCCGGCCCTGACACTCTCCGTTTTGCTTTCGGTCGACACGTTGAAAACGTGCGTCGTCGTCGACGCCCTCACGCGTGGCCGCCACAATTCGAACCGCGTGTTGATGGGGCAGGGCGCCGGCAACCTGGCCTCGGCCCTGATCGGCGGGATGCCCGGGGCCGGCACCATGGGCTCGACCCTGGTCAACCTCTAGAGCGGCGGGCGCACGCGACTGTCGGGCATGCTGGAGGGGGCGTTCGTCGTCGTGGCGTTTCTGATCTTCGGGCGCTGGATCGCCTGGGTGCCGGTCGCGGCGCTGGCGGGCATTTTGCTCGTGGTCGCGGTGCGCATGTTTGATTGGGGCAGCTTTCAGTTGCTGCGGCAAAAATCGACCGTGCTGGATTTTTGCGTGATCGCCACGGTCGTCATCGTCGCGGTGAGTTCGAGCCTGATCGCCGCGTCCGGGGCGGGCGTGGCCCTGGCCATCGTGCTCTTCATTCGCGAACAGATCCAGGGTTCGGTGATTCGCCGCAAGGTCACGGGCGAACAGATTTCCTCGAAGCAGCACCGGCTTCCGGCGGAGCAGGAAATGCTGCGGCGGCACGGGGCGCAGACCACGGTCTGCGAGCTGCAGGGCAGCCTGTTTTTCGGCACGACGGACCAGCTGTTCAACGAGCTCGAGCCGGACTTGAAACGGTGCCGTTACCTGATCCTCGATCTGCGGCGCGTACGATCTGTGGATTTCACCGCGGCGCATCTGCTCGAGCAGTTCGAGGCCATGCTGGACGAACGGTCCGGTTTCCTGATTTTCAGCCGCCTTCCGGCCAGCCTGCCGAGCGGGCAGAATCTCGAGACCTACTTCCGGCAGGTCGGGGTGATGCAGGCAAAATCCAATGTGCGCAAATTCGAGACGCTCGATGACGCGCTCCAATGGGTGGAGGATTGCATCCTCGCCGAGGAGCTGCCGGCGCCCCGTGACGGCGAGGCGCCGCTGGCGTTGGCGGAGTTCGACCTGCTGCGGGAATTTACGGCCGACCACACGCTCGCGGCGATGGCCGCCTGCGTCGAGGAACGTTCGTTTGCCGCCGGCGCGGTCATTTTCAAGAGCGGGGAAGCAGCGGACGAACTGTGTCTTATCCGCCGGGGAACCGTGCGCATCGTGCTGCCGCTCAAGGACGGGAAATACCACAATCTCGCTTCGTTTGGCCGCGGCAATTTTTTCGGCGAGATGGCGTTTCTCGATGCCAGCACCCGGTCGGCGGACGCGGTGGCGACGACCGCCACCGACCTGTTTGTGATTTCCCGGAAACGTTTTGACGAGGTCGCCCGGCGCGAAACGGTGGTCGGCGTAAAAGTGTTTGCCCGACTGGCCCGGGCCCTCGCGCTGCGGCTGCGGCACACCGACGCCGAATTGCGCGCCCTGTATGACTGGTGAGCCGCGCGCGGGTGGTTTTTCCCGTGGGCGCCGGGGCGTGTTTTGGGGCAGCGGCGGGATGGCTCAGCCGAGAGAATTCAGACCGAAGGTGGGCCGTGCGCTCCGCGCGCGGCCAGTTTGACTGGCAGATCAAAAGCCGCGCGCGGAGCGCACGGCCCACCTTTAGGTTTCCATTCCGGAGCGGAGAACGGGTTCGACTGAATCTTTAATTTATCAGAACGGTTTCGTGACCGAGAGCCGGTAGTCGCGGAGCCGCGGGTTGCCGCGGGAGCTGTAATTATAAAGGGAATACCAGTCGTAGGGTGGAATTTTTTTCAGGATATTATCGATGCCGAGTTGAATCTCGACCCCGGGCAGGGCGCGGTCGGCCCAGGAAGGCGTGGCGGAACGCCCCCGCGCCGGGATGCGATAACCGACCACGAGATCCGAATACATCTGGCTGGGGACAAACTCGCCGCCCTGCGGGATGACGTTGACGGACAGCGCGACGATGGGCGGGCCCGCCACGCGGTATTTGCAGTAGTAGCGCGTGCTCCAGCGCACGGTGTAGCGCTCGTAGTCCCACGCCAGGCTCGTGTTGCCGGTGAACTTCAACGGGCCGAGGCCGCTGACGTTGCCGTATTCGATCATCGGCTGGTTGAGCGACGTCTTGCGTTTGTAGTGGTTGCCAAATGTGCCTCGGGCCGAGCCGATCAGCGCGCCAAACCCGTCGGTTCGTTTTCGATAGGCGACGTTCACATCGAATGTCTCGACGAATGCCTTCAGCAGATTCAGCGGGCTGATGTGGACGGTCTCGATGAATCCGACGCCAAACGGATCGCCGGGCACCGGATCGGCTCGATCCACGCGGCCGGGATACATCGCTTCCAGGTCGACGAGCTGCTGGGTGGAGAGCGAGCCGATGTTCTGCTGCGTGCGGGTAAAATTGTAGTCGGCCGAGAGGCGCAGACCTCTGAGCAATCCGCTGTCCGGCTCGATGATGATACCTGTATTCATGCTCTGAGACGTCTCGGGATCCAAGTCGGGATTGCCGCCACCGATGGTGAAGACGGAAGTCCGGGCGCCGCCGCGGCGGGGATCGATGATATTGACGGGCGCGGTCGAAGGCGTCGGGTCAAACACGAGCTGAGTATAGCGCGGCGGAGTGAAGCCGCGGCTGATGCTGCCGCGGAGCTGCAGCCAGCCGAGGGGCTTGTAGGAGAGCCCGGCGGTGGGCTTCGTCGTGAGATAGTGGGCCCGGTTGCTGCGAACCACCGGCGGCCGCGCCGGCACCGGCAGGATCGTGATGGAGCCCGTGCCCGTGCGCACGACGTAGTCCTCGGTGCGGGCCGCGACCTGCAGACTGAGTTTGCGGACGAGCGGAATTTTCTGTGCCTCGGCGATGACGGGAACCTGGGCCTCGACGTAGAGGCTGTGCGTGGTCTGGCGTTTTCCGAGCCCGGCGATCTGGGTGTTGCGCGCCGGAAAGTTTTCAAAGGTCACATACCGATCGGAGTCGCGCTGGCCCTGGATCAGGCGCTCAAGGCCGATGCCGATCCGTGGAGCGCCCGCCGGCAGCCGCCAGGCGGGCCCGGCCAGTCGCAGGGCGAGACTGTTCGACCCGCCAGCGCCGGTGTAACTGTATAGTCCCTGGTAAGGCGAGAGATTGAATTGATATAGTGTGGTGTCGACGAACGGATTCAGGCGGCCGGCGTTGAGTGCGGCGGTGATGTCGGCGGTGGCCAGCGTGGTGCCGGCCTGCCTGGAGTAGAAACTGTTGTTGGTGGAGTTCCACGAATAGTCGCCTTGGGCCCGCCAGCCCCGCGGGAGTTTTTGCACAAAGCCGAGCGTTAATTGGCGGGTGACATTGCTGCTCCAATGCGGCCATTCGCCCGGCAGGGGTGCATAGACATTGACCGCGGTGGTGAAGGGATTGCTTGGGGCGGCGGCCGCCACACTTTGGGTCTGATAGAAATTTCCGTTTCGAGTGTGGCCGGCATTGGTAATCGTGAAATCGGCGTTCAGCTCCAGATTGGGGTTCATTTCCCGCCGGACGGTGAGGCCAAAACTCTTTGAGCGCTGCCCCTGCCCCAATTCCTGCATCGATCCACCGAGAAATTGCCGGCTATAGGTTCCCCGGTCCTTGTTGATCAGTCCGGCGTTGGTCCGCAGGCCGGCGGCCAGCACGGCGGCGGGCGTGGTCGGACCGATGCCGTAGGGAATGAAGGTGACGGGCGAACCGATCGAACCGCCGCCATTCTTGAGCACGAGATTGGTCGTGGCGGTGCCGTTGCGAATATTGGGGGTGGCCCCGACGGGCAGGACCCCGATGTTGATGAGCCCGGTGTTTTTAAAAATCAGCTTTTCGTAGCGGTTCAAAAAAAACAGATCCTGATGCTGCAGTAGTTTCTGATCCGCGTAGCTGGAGGTGAGCGTCACGCGGGTGCGCCCGCCTTCGAGCGCGAATCCGTAGCTGGCGTCGATGCGGCGGATGGGGGCATCGGAGCTTTCGGGATTCTGGTAGGTGCCCCTGATCTGGCCACCACTGTAGTCCCGCTTGAGAATGATATTGATGACGCCGCCGACGGCGTTGCCGCCGTAGATTGCGCCAGCGCTGCTGGGCAGCACTTCGATGCGATCCACCGCGCTCATCGGAATGCTGTTGATGTTTGCCTGCGACCCGCCGCCGTTGAGCGCCAGGTTTCCCGCCGGAGCCCGCCGGCCATTGATCAAGATCAGGGTTTGCGTGTCTCCGAGTCCGCGCAGATTCACGCTGCTCTGATTGCCGCTGAGGGCCACGTTCTGGCTTTCGCTGGCGGCCGACGCGTCCATCGACATGTTCTGCCGCAGGAAGTCCTCGATATTGGTCGCGCCCGACATGGTGATCTCCTTGGCATCGTAAAAATAATAGGGCTGCACGTCGTCGATGGTGCGCGGCAGGTCGACATTGGAGCCGCTGAACGGCTCCAGTTTGGCATCGCTCACGAAGAATTTCCCGAGCGCGGTGATGCCCTCTTTGGCGATCGCATTTACTTCTTCCGGTCGCGGGGTGGCCACGGCGGAGGTGCTGGCGCCGGAGGTGGCGGCGTTGTTGGTGGCCTGAGCGTGAGACAGATGTTGAGCGGAGCCGAATCCCACCAAGCCGATGAGAATAATTTCCGAGCGGCGGCGGCGGAGTGGGTTGGGAGCGGTGAGAGGTGGGCTCATGGGACAATGATGCGAATGGGGGTGAGCGGTAAGCAAGGATCGCGCCGTCGCGAAATTGACTGGGTAGTGGTGGTGGGGAGCCGCCAAATGGCCGTGCGTTTTGGCGGCATTGAGGTGGCGCTCAGGCGGTTCGATCTGGGGTGAATGTCGGCGAAATCTCGAACGCCGTCACGCACCAATATGCAGCGCTCGCTGGCAGGTGAAAGGGACAGGCTATTTGGCCAGATTGGCGTAGCTCCCGGGAGCGCCGAGCTCCAGCTCGGCTGGGCAGGAGCCAAGCTGGAGCTTGGCGTTCCCGGGTCGATCCCTGCGAGGCTCGGTCTCGTGATAGGGACAGGCTGTTTGGCCCGTACGGTGTCGCTCCCGGGAGCGCCGGGCTCTTGATAGGGACAGGCTGTTTCAGCCCGGCGGCGGGCGACGGAATCAACCTGTCCCTATGAGATCGCCCCAACGGTGTCCGGTATCCACGTTAGAGTGACAAATCGTATGGACCGGAGGCCGGCCGGGAATCGCGCAGGACGCGTTTGGCGCGGTTTTTGATGCCGGCCGGAGCGTGGTGGAAAGTCTTTACGCCTGGGCCGGAAGCGCGGCGG
>SIBR01000017.1 GCA_009695065.1 Opitutus sp.
GAAAAATCTTTGGCAATCCCAAGCTCCGGGCCGGACCGCCAAGCCGGTCCGTCCCTCCGCTTGGGATTGCCAACCACCACCGCAGTCATCACATCAACCCGAGCCAAAGACTAACACTCCACCTGGCCCAGTTTTCGGGACCCGCTCAGCCCCGCAGCAGGTCGAAATCCGGCAGGGCGCCCAATCCGGGCGTCTTGGGGTTCAAGCCGCAGTCGACGAGGATATTCAGCGTCCCGATTTGCAGGAAGAGCGAGTTCGCGCCGATGCCGCCCTGGCGGTTGAGGTCGGTTAATTTCATGGAAGATGGGAGAGGAGGTGACGAACCGGCGGCTCGCAAGAGCCGCGAGCCGGCAAGCGGCAAGAGTCGGCGGCATCGTTTCCGGGCCAGGCCGGGGATGCAAGTAACTGCATCGGTTTGATTTTCCAGGCACGTCTCGCCCCAACGCTCGCCCTGCCGCCGACCCCGCTCACGGCGGAGCCCGCGGCGCGCCCACCGGCACGGGCACGGAACTTCAAGCCGCCGGAGCCGTCTTTCCGGACGTTTCCCGGATAACACCGCCATGCATTACCGCGCTCTTGCCTGCCTCGTGATCGCATGGGCGGCGCCCATGCTCCACGCCGGTCCCGCCGAGACGGCCATCGTCGACGCGATGAAACTGCCAGACGCGCCCAACTACAGTTGGCTCACCGATGTCGCCGACGATGCACGTTCCTACACGATCGAAGGCAAGACCGACCTGGTGGAGAACAAGGACTTTTCGCTCGTGACGATGCCGATGGTGGGCGCCATCAGCCGGCGGCGGCGGACGAGGGCCGGGCGGGCCGCGTTCAACGGGCGGAAGCCCGGTTGCCCTCCGGGTCGAGCGGCTCGACGAGCGTGACCGCGGTGCCGGGCCGCGACGCCACCAAGTCGGGCAGGTCGTAGGCGCGCAACGCCCCGAAGACCGTGTTGACGTTCTGGTTTTTGGCTAGGGGCGTGCGCACGACCTCGGACCAGGAGGTGAGGGAACGCTCAAGGCGGAGCGAAGCAAGGAGCTGCGGCTCCAGCGCGGCCGCGTGCAGGGCGGCCACGCCCGTTTCGCCGTTCGCGACCACGGCGACGCGGGCCGGGGCGTTGAGGCCGGCCAAAGTGCCGGCCAGATACCGAGCGCACACCAGAATGTCCTCGGCCCGCATCGCGACGAACGATTTGGCGAGGAGGCCGGCCAGCGAAACATCGGCCGAATTGCCGCCGATCAGTTTGCGGTAGCCATCGCGGCCGGGGGCCGGCGCCGTCTCGCCGATGCCGCGCACATCCACGGCGAGCACCGTGCGGCCGGAGAGCACGAGCTTTTCGATCGGCCCGCCCGCGCTCGCGTCCACCTGCTTGCCGGCGCCGTGCAAATAAAGCACGGGCTCGGCGGCCGCGGCTCCGCCGGCGGGGATGAATTTCAAGGCCGGCAGGCGGATGCCCAGCTCGGGTTCGATCACGAGTTGCTGAATGGAATACCCGTCGCGCGACAAGATCCTCCCCGATTCGACTTTGGGCTGGGGCAGGTCCGCCAGCGGACGGATGCCGCTCACCCGCCGCACCTCGGCCAGCGCCGCCGCCGGGTTCTGCCAGAGCTTCCGGCGTTCGCCGGCGAGGCGCTGGTCCCATTCACGATTGAGGTCGAAGAGCGAACGCGCGCCGGGCAAACCCGACACCCTGCCCTCCGGAGTGCATTGGAGCTCCGCATCCGTCATGACCGGGAAGGGCGACTCGGTGACGGGCTCGTTGCTGCCGAAGAACCAGCGCCGCATCCAGCGCGCGGCGCCGACCCGCATCTCCGTGGGAAAACCGTGGGTCGTATCGGGCTCGATGAGATCGACCCGCTCGGCAAAACCGAGGCGGGTGTAGAAGCGCTTCGACTGGCGGAAGAGATTCCACGCGCCAGTGATGTCGAAATAATCCCTCGTCGCCGCCATGATGAGAGTCGGCCGCGGCGCCCGGAGCATCACGTAATCGCCGTGGTCGAGGCCAAAGGCGATCTGGCCATGGATGTTCTGCTCGGCGTCCTGCGGACCGAGGGTTTCGAGCAGCCGCCGGAACCCGGTGAGGTAACAACCCGGGGCGGACACGGTGATGCGGTCGTCCAGCGCGCCCAGATAGCTCGACATCGTGCCGCCGCCGGAAATGCCCATCGCACCGATGCGGGCCGGATCGAGGTCCTTGCGGCTTTGCAGATAATCCACGGCGCGCATCCCGTCCCAGATCATGTAACGCGCCACGCTGGTGCCGAGCAGGGCGGAGCTGACGTCCATCAAGCTGTGCTCCTGGGTGGTGCTACCGAACTGGGGTTTGCCATCCGCGGCGAAGAAATGCCGGCGCTCCCCCTGCCCCACGGGATCGTAGCACAGGCAGGCCACGCCGTTTTTCGCCAGCAGGATGGACGCCTGCTGGTAGAGATCGCGCGCCTTGGCGTTCGCACTGTGGCCGGTGGGATGGACCACCGACGGATGCGGCCCGGGCGTGAGCGGCAGATACAGCGTCGCCGTCACAAAAAAGCCCGGCTGGCTTTCGAAGATAATTTTTTCGACCCGGTAGTCGTCGAACTTCAGCTCGCCCGTGACCCGCGCGTTGAGCGGCGTGCGCTCGGGAAACCCGCCGAGCGCCGTCAGGAACGCCGCGCGGCGGCTGCGCTGCCAGGCCTCCAGTTGCGCGACGGTCTGGAGCTTCTCGTAGTCCGCATCGCGCCGGTCGAGCGCGGCATAGGCCGCGCGCTTCAGGTAAGCGTTCATCATCGCTTCGGGCGCGACGCCACCCGCCGCCCGGGGCAGCACGGTCAAATCATCATCCGCCGCCGCGGCGGGCAAAACGGGAAGCAACAGCGCGCAGACCAGCGCGCCAAAAAAAATCGCAGGGGACAGTACGCGGAAGGGCATGGGCAGGAGATGGAACCGATGTGAACAAGAAACCCGGACACCAATCCGGGCGGGGGAAGAGAGGGGAGCTACCGCCTCACCCCGCGATTATCGAGCGTAAACCGACCGCGAGGCCGGCCAGGTCGTTGAGCCCTGCTTCCGCCGGCATGAAAACCAGACCGGGCCACGGCGAAACCGCGGGCGGCCCATTGACACTCGACTTCCCCGCCCGCGTGCGGGAAAAAATTCCTCCCGCTTTGCACTGCGATTGCCGGACGACCCGGTCAACCGCCCCGTTCCTCCACGCCTCTCTTCCCATGAATCTGTCCCGCCGTTCGAACTGGCTTGGTCTTGCAACACTCGCCGCCGCCGCCGTGCTGCCCGCCCTGCCGGGCCGCGCGCAGATCGGCGATATCGGCGCCGATTCCAAGCGGCCGCCGAGCACGGAGATTGAAGTCCCCGCCGCCCCGGTCCTGACCCCCGCGGAGGCCGTCCAATCCTTTGTCCTGCCGCCGCATTTTCGCATCGAGCTGGTCGCCGCCGAGCCGCTCGTGCAAGACCCGGTGATGATGGCCTTCGATTCGCGTGGCCGGCTGTGGGTCGCCGAACTCTCCGCCTACAACGTCGCGGAAATCGTCGAGCATCTGCCGGTCTATCTCGATAAAACCCAGCCGGCCCCCAAGACGCCGACGGGCCGCGTGGTCGTACTGGAAGACACGAATGGCGACGGGAAAATGGACAAGCGCACCGTCTATGCGGACAACCTGAACGCCCCGCGGGCGATCGGTTTCGTGGGCGACCAGGTGTTGATCGGCGATCCGCCCAACCTCTGGGTGACCCGCGATCGCAATGGCGACGGCGTGATGGACGAAAAAATCTCCCTCGACGATAATTTCGGCACCATCCCGAACGTCGAGGCCAGCCCCAACGGGTTGCTCTGGGGCAAGGACAACTGGCTCTACAACGCCAGTTATGTGTGGCGGTGGCGCATGAATGCCGGCGGTGAGTGGCGCCGCGAGCCGGTGCCCAGCGTCGGGCAATGGGGGCTGACCCAGGACGATTTCGGCCGGCGGTTCTATAACTCGAACAGCGACCAGCTGCGGGGCGATTTCATTTCTTCCCATTTCGTCGGCGGCCTGGATCGGCGGCTGCCGCTTTATGGGGTGAACTTTCAGGTCGCGACCGACCAGTCGACGTTCCCCATCCGGCCCAACACGGGCGTCAACCGGGGTTACAGCGGCGGAAAAGACCAACTGCGCGAGACCGGCACACTCAACACCTTCACCGCGGCCTCGGCGCCGGTGATCTACCGCGGCACCAATTTTCCGGCGGCGTTCACCGGCAATGCCTTCGTGCCCGAACCCATCGGCAATCTGGTGAAGCGCAATCTCCTCCTCGAAACCGAAGGCCGGCTTACCGCCCAGAACGCCTACCTCCAAGCGGAGTTCCTCACGTCGAAGGATGAGCGCTTCCGGCCTGTCTTTGTCACGAACGCCCCCGACGGCACCCTTTACATCGCCGACTATTACCGCGGGATCCTCGAGGGCTACGACTTCATCACGACCTTTCTCCGCGACCAGATTTTACAGCGGGGCCTGAACAAGCCGCTCTGGGGCTTGGGTCGGATTTACCGTGTCGTCTATGAGGGCGGACCGCTCGCGAAGGTGCCTGATTTTGCCCGCGCGGATCCGGCGACGCTGGTCAAACTTCTGACGGACGAGAATGGCTGGACACGCGACACGGCGCAGCGCCGGATCGTCGAGTCGGGCTCGCCGGCCCTGGCTCCCGCGCTGCGGGATCTGCTCGCCCGCGCCCCGAAGGCCCGCGACCGCGTCTCCGCCCTCTGGTGCCTCGAAGGGTTGCAGGTGCTCACGTCCGCCGACGTGGAACGCGCCCTGGCCGACCCGGATTCGCGCGGGCGGATCGCGGCCCTCCAGGCCGCGACATCGATGCTGCGCGAACCGGCGGGCGAAAAGCTGCTCGCCGTCCTTGCCGCAAAGGCCGCGACCGAGGAACCGATGGTACTCGCCCACGTCGCCCTGGCGCTCGCTAAACTCGAGAGCCCCGCCGCGCGCGACCTGCTGTGGAATCTCCTCCCCCGCGCCGCGGAACACCCCTCGCTCTCCGACAGTCTGCTGATCGCCCTGCGCGGTCACGAGGTGGAGATCCTGCAAAAATTGCAGGCGCGTATTGTCTCGGGCCGTGACTTTCCGTTCGGCGCCGAGGGCTTGCTGGAAAGCCTGGCCGGCCATCTCGTGCTGGCGGGCGGATCCGCCGGCGACGCGCTGACCGCGGCGATCACCGACCGGCGTATCCCGCAACTGCACCGCCTCGCGCTGATGCGGGGTGCGACGAAAATCCGCGGTCTGTCGCTGTCGGAAACCCAACTCAAGCAACTGGCCGCCGCCGCGCCCGACGCGTGGGTGCGCCGCACGGCCGCCGAGGCCGCCGCGACCCTCAGCCAGCGCGCCGCCCGGACCGCCCGCCGCCCGGCCAGCCGGCCCCTGAAGCCGGGGCAGCAGGCGCTGTTCGAAGCCGGCAGGACCACCTACGGCCTGTGCGCCGCCTGCCATCAGCCCGACGGCCTCGGCCGGCCCGATCTGGCCCCGTCGCTGCAGGACGGACGCTGGGCCAACGCCGTTTCGCCGGATGCGGCGATCCGCATCGTGTTGCACGGCAAACAGGGCACGCCGGGTTTCCCCGCGCCCATGGTGCCGCTGGCCAACATGAACGACGAACAACTCGCCAGCGTGCTCACCTTCGTCCGCCGCTCCTTTGGCAACAGCGCGCCGTTTGTGGAGCCAGCCGATATTGCGCGGGTGCGCAGCGAGACCCTCAACCGGACCCAACCGTGGACGGATGCGGAACTCGCCGCGGCCACCGGCGAGGCGAATTGACCGCGGCCGCGGAGCCCCAACCCGACGGGCGCGACCGGTAGAATCCCGGGTTCGCTCGCGCCGAGCCTCCGTCGCGGAGGCCGGGCGGGCGCAGGCGCCTGCCGCGCCCGGAGCGTCCCGATTGACACTCGACTTCACCCGCGGCGTGCGCGAAAAAATCCCCTCTACCATCACGCGGGTGCGCATCGCCTCCGCGTGCACCGCACCAATCCTGGAAAACTACCTGTCGTATGAATCCGTACCGCCGTTCCAAATGGTTTTGGGTCGCAACTGTCGTCGCCGCCGAGCTGCTGCTTGTCCTCCCGGGCCGCGCCCAACTCGGAGATCACGGCACCGACGCCCTGAAGTCGCCGAATCCGGAAATCGAGATTCCGCCCGCTCCGCCCCTTTCGCCCGCGGAAGCCCTGCGCACCTTCGTGCTGCCCCCGCATTTTCGGATCGAGCTGGTCGCCGCCGAGCCGCTGGTGCGCGACCCCGTGATGATGGCCTTCGACCCGCGCGGTCGGGTGTGGGTCGCCGAGCTCTCCGCCTATAATATTTCCGAGATCATCGACCAGCTGCCGATCTACCTCGAAAAGGACAAGCCGGCGCCCGAGCGCCCCAAGGGCCGCGTCGTTATGCTCGAAGACACCGACGGCGACGGCAAAATGGACAAGCGCACCGTCTACTGGGACAACATGGACGTCCCCCGGGCGATCGGCTTCGTGCGCGACCAGGTGTTGATCGGCGATCCGCCCAACCTGTGGCTGACCCGCGACACCAACGGGGACGGCGTGATGGATGAGAAAAAATCGCTGGACGATCATTTCGGCACGATCCCGAACGTCGAAGGCAGCCCGAACGGTCTCCTCTGGGGCAAGGACAACTGGCTCTACAACGCGAGCTACGGCTGGCGCTGGCGGATGAACGCCCGTGGTGAATGGCGCCGCGAGCCAGTCCCGCAGGTCGGACAATGGGGCCTCACCCAGGACGATTTCGGCCGGCGTTTCTACACCTCCAACAGCGATCAGCTCCGCGGCGATTTCGTCCCGTCCCACTATATCGGCGGACTCGACCAACGCGTGACGCAACACGGCGTGCGCTTCCAGGTCGCGACCGACCAATCCACGTTCCCGATCCGGCCCAACACGGGTGTCAATCGCGGCTACATGAAGGACCAGTTGAAAGAAAATGGCTCCCTGAACACGTTCTCCGCGGCATCGGCTTCGCTGATTTACCGCGGCACCAACTTCCCGGCCGCGTTCAACGGCAACGCCTTTGTGCCGGCCCCCGAAGGCAACATGGTGAAGCGCAATCTCCTCCTTGAGGCCGAGGGGCGGCTCACCGCGCAGAACGCCTACCTCAACACGGAGTTCCTCGCCTCGACCGACGAACGCTTCCGGCCCGTGTATCTCGCCAACGCCCCCGATGGGGCCCTCTACGTGGTCGACTACTACCGTGGCATGCTCGAGGGCTACGAGTTCATCACGACGTGGCTCCGCGACCAGTATTTGAAACGCGGCCTGAACAAGCCCCTGTGGGGCATGGGCCGCATCTATCGTGTGGTGTATGAGGGCGGACCGCTCGCGAAGACGCCCGATTTCGCCAAGGCGGATGGAGCGGCGCTGATCAAACTCCTCACCGACGAGAACGGCTGGACGCGCGACACCGCGCAGCGCCGCATCGTCGACTCGGGCTCGGCCGCCCTCGCTCCGGCCCTGCGGGATCTCCTCGCCAAGGCTCAAAAGCCGCGGGACCGGGTCTCCGCCCTCTGGTGTCTCGAGGGGCTGGACGTGCTCACGCCCGCCGACTTGGAGCGCGCTTTCGCCGACCCGGACTCGCATGTGCGGATCGCGGCCATTCAGGCCGCGGCACCGACGCTCCGCCAACCGGCCGGCGAAAAGTTGCTCGCCGTCCTCGCCGCCCGGGCTCCGACCGAGGAGCCGATGGTGCTCGCCAACCTGGCGCTGGCCGTGGGTGGAGTTGATCTCGCCTCCGTGCGCAGCCTGCTGTGGAGCCTGCTGCCCCGCGCCGCCGAACATCCCTCGCTCACCGACGGCCTGCTGATCGCCCTGCGCGGTCACGAGGTCGAAGTCCTGCAGAACCTGCAAAACCGCATTGTTTCCGGCCGCGACTTCCCCTTCGGCGCGGAAGGCCTGCTCGAAAGCACGGCCTCCCACATCGTCCTCGCCCGCGGACCGGGCGGCGACGCCCTGGTCGCGGCGATCAAGGACAAACGCATTCCGCAGCTATGCCGGCTCGCCCTGATGCGGGGTGCCACCAAAGTCCGGGGAACCGGGCTGTCCGAGGCCCAGCTGAAGCAATTGGCCGCCGACGCGCCCGACGCCTGGGTACGCCGCACCGCGACCACGGCGGTTGCCAACATCGGGCAGCGCGCGGCGGCTGCCGCCCGCCGGCCGCGGGCCCGGCCCCTCACGTCGGCCCAGCAAGCGCTGTTCGAATCCGGCAAGACCACCTACGGACTCTGCGCCGCGTGCCATCAACCCGACGGCCTCGGCCGGCCCGATCTGGCGCCATCGCTCAAGGAAGGCCGCTGGGCCAACGCCGTTTCTCCCGACGCCACGATCCGCATCGTGCTGCACGGCAAACAGGGCACGCCCGGCTTCCCCGCCCCGATGGTGCCGCTCGCCAACATGAACGACGAACAACTCGCCGGCGTGATCACCTTTGTCCGTCGCTCTTTCGGCAACACGGCCTCCGCAGTCGAACCGGCCGATGTGGCGCGCGTGCGCCGTGAAGTCGGCGACCGTGCCACCCCGTGGACGGACGCCGAACTCGCCAAGGCCGCCGGCGAAGTGAACCAGCCCTGATCATTCACCCCGCTCCGAACGCGGAGCGGGGTTTTGTTTTACCGACCCCGGTGCTCCCCTGCGGACATCGGGGTTTTTGCTTTCGAGTCATCGCCATCGTGCACCCGGCGCGCTGAATGGCCGGGGCCTCCGTCAAATGAATTGAAGGCGGCCTCGAGATGGGATGCATTTCCCCGCCCCATGAACGTTCGCCCGGAGCCGGATCCCTCCCGCACGCCACCGTCCCTTGTCCGCGGCCTCGGCCTGCTCCAGGCCACCGCCCTGAACATCGCGAACATGGTCGGGATCGGTCCGTTCATCACGATCCCGCTGTTCATCGCCACGATGAACGGTCCGCAGGCGATGATCGCGTGGGTGGTCGCGGCGGTGCTGGTGCTCTGCGACGGCCTGGTGTGGGCGGAACTCGGCGCCGCGCTGCCCGGCAGCGGCGGGAGCTACCATTTTCTGCGCGAGATCTTCGGCCGTTATCGCTGGGGCCGGCTCGTGCCGTTCCTGTTCATCTGGCAATTCCTCGTCAGCGGCACGCTCGAGGTCGCGTCGGGCTACATCGGCACGATCGAGTACTTGAAATATGCGCTGCCCGGCTTGGAGCCCGCCCTCGCCGGCTGGGGCGTGCCGGGCGGCATGAAAACGGTCGCCGCCCTCGGCTGTGTCGGCGTCACGCTGATGCTCTGCCGAAAAATCGACGTGCTGGGCTGGGTCGGCGTCGCATTTTGCGCGGGCACGATCGTCACCGTGCTCATCGTCATCGTCGCCGGCCTGTGCCACTTCGACGCCTCGCTCCTGACCTTCCCGCCCCATGCCTTCGAGGTGAACACCGCGTGGCTCATCGCGATGGGCGGGGCCATGCGCATCGCGGTCTACGACTACCTCGGCTACTATAACATCTGCCATCTCGGCGACGAGGTCCGCGAACCGGCCCGAACCATTCCGCGCGCGATCCTGATCTCGGTCCTCGCGATCGCCGCGATCTACCTGACGATGAATCTCTCCATCATCGCCGTCGTGCCGTGGCAGGAGGCGATGAAGTCGGAGAACATCGCGGCGCTGTTCATGGAAAAACTGTTCGGGCGCGGGGTGGCGGTGGCGTTCACCTGGCTCGTAATCTGGACGGCGGCGGCCTCCCTGTTTGCGATCACGCTCGGTTACTCGCGCATCCCCTACGCCGCGGCGCGCCAGGGCGATTTCTTCCGGATCTTCGCCTACGTGCACCCGGAGGGTCGCTACCCGCTCGTGTCGCTGCTGGCCATCGGCGCGTTGACGGCCGTGTTCTGCTACGTCCCGTTGCAAACGGTCATCGAGGGCGCCGTCACGGTGCGCATCGCCGTACAATTCATCGGCCAGATTGCAGCCCTGCACATTTTGCGGACCCGGCGGCCCGACGTGCCGCTGCCTTTCCGGATGTGGCTCTATCCGATGCCGGCGTTGCTCGCGCTCATCGGCTGGATTTTTCTCTGGGCCACATCGGGCCTGACGCTGCTGCTGATCGGCCTCGGCGTGCTCGCGTCCGGAGCCATCGTTTTCGCTCTCTGGCAAAAACGATCCGGTGCAACGGCCTCCCCGTTGGGGTAATCCTTTCCCGGGACAGAAACCGGCGCGCCCGGCCAACCGGGCGCGCCGCGGGAATTTATGCCAGGGTCCAACCCGGCCGGTAGCTCCGCCGCAGGAATCGCTCGGCGTCGGGCGCGTTGCGGATGCGCATCGTCTTCGTGTCCCACTCGATCTTCCGGCCCGCGCGATAGGCGACATTGCCCAGATGGTTGGCCTCGGTGAGCAGCCCGCTGTAGCCGAAGTGGCAGGTCGTGGGCGCGCCGGTCTTGCAGGCGTGAATCCATTCCTGGCGGTGGCCGAGCGAATCCGGAATCGTTTTCGGCGGCGGGATGAAGCCCTTGAATTTTTCCTCCGGCAGCAGCACGTGCTTGGAGTAGTTGGAGAGCAGCATCCCCTTGTCGCCGATGAACAGGTGGCCGTCCGGCCATTGCGGGATTTCACGGGCCATCCATGCCGGCGGCTTCATCTGGCCCTGATACCATACGACCTTCACCGGCGGCCGCGAGCCGCGGGCGCCGTAATGATAGGTGGCGCTCATCGTCGCCGGCGCGATTTCCGGATGCGACGGCGGACCGTCGGCCTCAATCGTGAGCGGCGCATCGAGATTGAGCGCCCAGAAGGGCAGGTCGTTGTAGTGCGACCCGAGGTCGCTCATCGTCCCGTTGCCGAAATCCCACCAGCGATACCACTTGTTGCCGGGAATGTAGACGCTGTTGAACGGCCGCCACGGCGCGGGCCCGATCCACAAATCCCAGTCGAGCCCCGGCGGAACCGGGTCCGCCTCCTTTGGCCGCTCCTGCGTGCTCACCCGGTCGTATTTCTTCGCGTCATCGGGCGACTGCCAACCCCACGTGCGATTGACCCAGACGTGCACTTCGCGGACCGGCCCGATGGCGCCGCTCTGCACGAGCTCGACGACGCGGCGGTAATTCGTCCCGGCGTGAATCTGCGTACCCATCTGCGTGGCGACCCCGGCGGCGAGCGCCGCCTCCCGCACCACCCGGGCTTCGTGGACGTCGCGCGTGATCGGCTTCTCGCAGTAAACGTGTTTCTTCCGCTTGAGCGCCGGCAGTGTCGCGAACGCGTGGGTGTGCTCGGTGGTCGACACCACGACCGCGTCGAACTCGGAATCCCGCAGCGAGTCGTACATCTTCCGGAAGTCGCGAAATTGTTTCGCTCCCGGGGCCTTCGCGGCTCCGGCGAGCAGGTTCACCTCGTTCACATCGCAGAGGGCAACAATGTTTTCGCCCAGCACGCCCGCAAAATTCGACGCGCCCTGGCCGCCGCAGCCGATGACCGCCACATTGAGCCGGCTGTTCGGCGACTGGCTGCGCAGGATCGCCGGGAAGCCGAGCACGCCGGCGCCGGCGGCCCCCGCGAGTTGGATAAAATTGCGACGCGTCACGCGCCGTGGGGTCGGGGTCGAGGACATGGGGAGGATGGATTGTCTGAGGATTTCTGCGCAGTAACTCTGGCCTACCGGTGAAGGCGGATGCACGCCCGGTCAACGTTGAAGCCAACGGCCCGCCGGCCCCATGCCCGCGAAGCTCGCCGATCCCGCGCACCGTCTCCGCTCCGCCCTTCCCCTTCCCCCCTGCCCTCGTTTCGTTTTGCAACCAGAGTTTCCCGCTCACCACCTCCGCTCATCCGCCTCACTCAGTCCCTATTAGTCAACTAATGGTTTACAAATAGAAATTGAGCCGTTATTTCCCGCTTCCACTGCCGTGCGGCTGGCTTCGCGCCCTCACGGATTCGAAGCGCCCTTCGCGGGGTTGGGTATCAGCGCAAATAAAAAAGGCCGTCACATGACGGCCTCGGGAATTTGAACCACGGCGCGAAGCCGTCAGGTTTTCATGATTTTCCGACCGGCCGGACGATCCTTGATCGGACCCTTGCCGCCGGCTGACCCTTCCCGATAAATCCAGTTTCCTATCGCCGAAAAGCTGGTTAATGATTTTCCCGGTTTCTCCCTGCCACCGCCGCGGCGGTGGCCTCCCTCGAAACTCCAAGTTTGCCACCATGATCCTCCACCACCGCCTTGTCCTTGGCCTCGGGCTGGTTCTCGGCACGACCCTGCCGCTGGCCGCCTACGAACAGATCGCCCCGCCGCCCAACGTGGTGCTGCCTGCCGCCCGGACGCCGGCGGAGTCCCTGGCCGCGATCACCGTGCCGGCCGAAATGCGCGTCGAGCTGGTCGTCGCCGAGCCGCTCGTCATGGACCCGATCGATATCGCCTGGGGCGCCGACGGCCGCCTGTGGGTGGTGGAGATGACCGACTATCCGAACGGCGTTGACGGCAAACCCGGCGGCCGCGTCCGCTTCCTCGAATCGACCCGCAACGACGGGCGCTATGACAAGTCGACGGTCTTCGCGGAAGGCCTCAATTTCCCCTCATCCGTCATGCCGTGGCGCAAAGGCGTGCTCGTGACCGCCGCCCCCAACATCCTCTACCTCGAGGACACCGACGGCGACGGCAAGGCCGACCTGATCGAGAAACGCTTCACCGGCCTCGGCGAAGGCAACCAGCAGCACCGGGTCAACAGCCTGCAATGGGGTCTCGATGGCTGGGTCTACCATGCCAACGGCGACAGCGGCGGCACCGTGGTTTCGGTCAGGACGGGGCAGACCCTCGTCCTCGGTCAGCGCGATCTGCGCACGAATCCCGACACCGGCGAATTCGACCCGCTCGCGGGCCGGACCCAATACGGGCGCAACCGCGACGATTGGGGCAACTGGTTTGGCGGCAACAATTCCAACCCCCTCTGGCACTACGCCCTCGAAGACCGCTATCTCCGTCGCAACCGCTTCCTCGCGCCGCCCAACTCGACCATCACGGTCTCGAAGATCCCCGGCGCGGCCCCGATCTACCCGACGAGCCAGACCATCGCTCGCTTCAACGATGCCTTCGGCGCCAACCGGTTCACCTCCGCCTGCGGCACGATGATCTACCGGGATGACCTGCTCGGCTCCGGGTACGCCGGCAACGCGTTCATCTGCGAGCCGGTCCACAATCTGGTGCATCGCGAAATCGTCCAGCCCTCCGGCGTCACCTTCACCAGCCAGCGGGCGCCGCAGGAGCAGACCTCGGAATTTTTCGCCTCGTCGGACAACTGGTCGCGCTTCACCAGCGCCCGCACCGGCCCCGACGGCGCCCTCTATCTGGTCGACATGTACCGGCTGGTCATCGAACACCCGACTTGGATTCCAGAGCAATGGCAGAAGACGCTGGGCGACCTGCGAGCGGGTTCCGACAAGGGCCGCATCTACCGGGTCTACCCGAAAACCGCGACCCTGCGCAGCGTCCCCCGTCTCGACCGGGCCGACGCCGCCGGTTTGGTTGAAGCGCTCAAGAGCCCCAACGGTACCGTGCGCGACCTCGCCCAGCAGCAGTTGACCTGGCGCCAGGAAAAGTCGGCCACCGCCGCGCTGGAAAGCCTTTCCCGCGAAGCCGCGCTGCCGCAAACGCGCGCGCAGGCGCTGTGGAGCCTCGAGACGACCGGCGCGTTGACGCCGGCGGCCGTGGCGAGCGCCCTGAAGGACCGGCACGCCGGCGTGCGCCGGCAGGCCGTGCAGCTCAGTGAAAAGTTTGCCGCCTCGAACCCGGAGCTCCTTTCCGGCCTGACCGCGCTGGTCGACGATCCCGACGCCGCCGTGCGGCAGCAGGTCGCCTACAGCCTCGGCGAATGGAAGGTTCCCGCCGCCGGCCGGGCCCTCGCCCAATTGGTCCGCAAGGCCGAGGATCCCCTGATCCTCGCCGCGGCGATGAGTTCCGCGCTGCCGCACGCCGACACGATGCTCTCGCAGATGAATGCGGACGGCGGGGCCAACCGCACGCTCATCGAAATCGCCATTGCGACCCAGAACAACAAGGCTCTGGCCGATGTGCTCACGACGATCAGCGCGCCGCGCACTCCGGCGTATCCCGCCAGCCAGTTTGCGGACATGGCCCAGCTGCTCGACACCCTCGGCCGCAATCGGAAGACACTCGCCCAACTGCGATCCAACGCGGACGGACCGATGACGGCGGCGCTCAACGCCGCGGCCGCGCTTATCGATGCCGCTCGGAAGATCGCGCCCGACGCGCAGGCGGCGCTCCAACAGCGGAATGCCGCCGTTGCGCTCCTCGGCCGCGGTTTCGACCGGCAGGAGGATGACTTCACTGCGCTCGCGGGGCTGATCGCCCCGCCGTCGCCCGAAGCGCTGCAACTCGCCGCGGCCAGGGCCGTCGGCAACCTGAATCTCCCCGCGATTCCCCAGCGCCTGATCGCCAGTTGGGACAATTACGTGCCGGGAGTCCGCGCCGCGGTGCTCGATTTGCTGACCAGCCGCGCCCAGTGGGCCACGCCGCTCCTGAATCGCATCGATGCCAATCGCGGCATGATCGCCGGCATCGACACCAGCCGCCGGGCCGCGCTCACGCAGCACGCCGATCCGCGGATTGCCACGCGGGCACTCGCCATCTTCGGCTCGACCGACCTCGACCGGCAGAAAGTCATCGATCGTTACCTGACCGCGATGACCAACCTGCAGGGCGACGAGGCCCGGGGCAAAACGGTGTTCAGCAACACCTGCAGCATCTGCCACCAACTGCCCGAAACCGGCGGCCGCGCCGTCGGCCCGGATCTCGCCACCCTCAGCGATCACAGCCGCCCCTATCTGGTCACCCACATCCTCGATCCCAATCGCGCGCTCGAAGACAAATATCTCCTCTATACCGCCTCAACGACCAACGGACGGACGCTGGCCGGGATGCTCGCGGGCGAAGCCGGCGACAGCGTGACGCTGATGGGCATCGACGGCACGGAACAAGTCATCCTGCGCAGCGGCTTGAAATCGATCACCAGCACGCGCCGTTCCCTGATGCCGGACGGCCTGGAGGGCGCCATCGATCCCCAAGCCATGGCCGACCTCGTGGCTTTCGTGGCCACCGCCGGCGGCCGGCGCGCCGCCGCCAAGCCCGCAACCCGCGTGGCGGGCAATGAACCGCGGCTGGTTGTTTCCTCGGCCGATGGCACGCTCGTGCTGCCCGCCGCCGCCGCGACGCCCTACGGCCCGAAAATCAAATACATGCCCGAATTCAAGGCCTTCGGCTGGTGGACCAGCGCCGATCATGTGGTGTGGGAGGTCAACGTGACCGCCGCCGGCGACTACGACGTGCAGATGGAATGGTCCGTCAGCGACAAGTCGGCCAACGGTCCCTACACCCTGAGTGCAGGAGCGCACACGCTTTCCGGGCGCGTGGCGCCGAGCGGCGGCTGGGAATCCTTCAAGACCGCGAACATCGGCCGGATCCGCCTCGCCGCCGGACGCCAGGAACTCGCGCTCAAGCCCTCCGGTAAACTCGCCGAAGCCCTGATGGACCTGCGCGAGCTGCGTCTGACGCCGGTTTCCGGCCGGCCGTAACGCGTTCCGCGAGGAACTGCGATTCCATCCCCGCAATCGGAGTCACCCGCGGAATCCACTCAGCTCGCGGCCCCGGTTTTCGTGTCGTTTTGTGTTTTTCGCCGGGCTACGGTCAGCCTAGGTTTTTCCGCCGTCCCTACGGCATCCGATTCCCTCTTCGTTTTCTCCACCCATGAAGTTCCTCCGCTCCCGTATCGCCTCCCTCGCCCCCGCCGTCGCCGGATTGGTTCTCGGCGCTTACTCGCCGGCCGCCGCCGCCGATGCCCGGCTCGCCGGTCACTGGCCGTTGCTCGAAAACGCCCAGGATGTTTCCGGCGCCGGCAATCACGGCACCGCCCATGGCGTGCGCTTCAGCCGCGACGGCGCGCTCTTCGACGGCCGCACCAGCCGCATCGAGATTCCGTCCGCCCCGGCTCTCGATGTCGGCGCGGGCAACTTCGCCCTCGCCCTCTGGGTGCGCACCGAAAAGGACCTCGACGACACCTTGGGCGACCTGCTCAACAAATACGACCCCGAGCGCCGCACCGGCATCAACCTCACGATCCAGCACAACGCCGGCACCGGCAGCCAGGCGAACTACCGCAATCTCCACTTCGGGATCGATCATGCCCAGCAGGACGCGGCGTGGACCGACCGGGGCCGGGTGGGCAAGGCGATCTTCATCCACTCGCTGGCGGTGCATCAGGGCAATCTCTATGCGGGCACGGTCGAGGGACGCACGAATGACGACCACGGCCACGTGTTCCGTTATGCCGGCGGCGAAAAATGGGACGACCTCGGCCAGCCATGGAAGAGCAACGGTGTCACCGCCATGGCGAGCTACAACGGCCACCTCTACGTCGGCGTGTCGCGTGTGCTGCTGCACTACTCCGGGCTGGAGCCCACGCTCGCGCACCACATCGGGGGCAAAGTGTTTCGGTACGAAAACGGCAAGTGGGTCGACCTCGGCCAGATCCTCGGGATCGACGGCGTGAACGGCATGGCCGTGTTTCGCGGCAAGTTGTACGTCACCGGCTTTTATCAGCCAGGCCTTTTCCGCTACGAGGGCGGCACACAGTGGACCTCGCTCGGCTCCCCCGGCGGCATGCGCCCCGAGGGACTGATCGTGCGCGATGGCGCCCTCTACGCCTCCGGTTACGACGAGGGCGCGGCCTATCGTTTCGACGGCGAGAAATGGACGCACACCGGCCGCCTCGGCAACTCGACGCAGGTTTACGGCCAGGGCATTTACCAAGGCAAACATCTCGCCGGCACGTGGGAGTTCGGCACCGTTTACCGGCACGAAGGCGACAATCACTGGGTCAGCACGGGCCGCCTCGGCAATGCCGAGGAGGTCATGGGGCCCAATGTGTACAACGGGAAATTCTACGTCGGCACCCTGCCGCTGGCGGAGATCTACCGCTACGATGGTGACAACCGCTGGACGTCGATGGGTCGCGTCGACACCTCGCCCAACGTTCAGTACCGCCGCGCCTGGTCGATGGCGGTTTTCGACGGCAAGCTGTTCGTCGGCACGCTGCCCTCGGGTCACGTCCGATCGTTCGAAGCCGGCAAGAGCGCGACCTACGATCAGGAGTTGCCGTCCGGCTGGCGCCATATCGCCGCCGTGCGCGACGGCAACCGGCTCAGCCTCTACGTCGACGGCAAGGTCGTGGCGCGTTCCACCGAGTTCGATCCGGCCAAATACAACCTGTCGAACAACGTTCCGCTGCTCATCGGCTTTGGCCAGCACGACTATTTCAACGGCACCGCCAGGGATGTTCGCGTCTACAAAGCGGCGCTGACGCCGGCCGAGGTGGCGGCGCTGGCCCGCGCCCAATGAACCCGTGCGGCGCCGGGCTGGCGTTGGTTTTCCTCCAACTCGGCCTCGCGGCCGCCGCGGCGCCGGTTTACGATCTCGTCATCCGAAACGGTACCGTCGTCGACGGTACCGGCCAATACCGCTACCGGGCCGACATCGGGATTGTGGGCGACACGATCGCCGCCGTGGGTCGTCTGGATTCCCCCGATCTGGCGGCGCGGACGATCGATGCCACCGGGCTGACCGTCACCCCGGGCTTCATCGATCTGCACGGGCATCTGGCCGACACGAAGGGTGTCGACAACCCACTGGTCGGCCCGGGCCTTTTTTCGCCGGACGTTCGCTACCGGGCCGCCCAAAACTACGTCACGCAGGGCATCACCACGGCGGTGATCAACCCGGACGGAATGCAATTTGTGCCCCTGGCCCAACAGCGCACCGAATTCACCCGGCTGGGCATCGGCCTGAACGTCGCGCTCATGACGGGACACATGGGTCTCCGGCCGGCCGTGCTGGGCAACGATCAAAATCGCCCCGCTACGCCCGAAGAAATCACCCGCATGCAGGCGCTGTTGCTGCGGGATCTGGAGGAGAACGGCTCCTTTGGCCTTTCGCTCGGGCTGGAGTACAGCAGTGGACGTTATGCCAGCACGACCGAGCTCGTGGGCCTGGCCAAAACCCTGGCCGCGCATAATGGTCTTTATCACGCGCACCAGCGGAGCCAGGGCTCCGCTCCGATGTGGTATCAGCCGAGCGTCGATGTCGGCGTGCAACCGCCGACGCTCAGCGAGGCGCTGGATGAAAGCCTCGCCGTCGCGGAGCAAACCGGCGTCAAGATCCTCATCACCCACATGAAAGGCTGGGGCCCGGGCTATCGGGGACACGCGGCCGAGTATGTCGCCCGGATTAATGCCGCCCACGCGCGGGGCCTGCGCATCTACATCGACAGCTACTCCTATGTCAGCGCGGGGTCCGACGGCGACTTCGTGCCCCTGCCCGCGTGGGCGGTCGGCAAGGACAAGATGCCGTGGAACGACCCGCGCGACACTTTCGACTACGTCACCGCACTCAAGCAGACGCTGACGAAGGACGATGTTCGCTCCCGGCTGGAGCGCGACATCGCCAACAGCGTCGCGCTCAAGGGCGGTGCGGAAAACATCCACGTGTTGGAATATCCTGATCCCACGTACGTCGGCCAAACCCTGGGCCAGCTCATGGCGAAGCGCCTGCTGGGGCTGACCGACCTGATCATCGCGCTGCAACTCGAGGGGAACCCCCACAAAGCCGGCGGGGCCAAGCTCCGGGCGGTGAGCATGGACGAGCGCGACGTAATGACCTATTTCGCGCAGCCGTGGTGCGCGGTCGGCACCGACGGGCGGATCGTTCTGCCAGAGGACGCGCAGGGCATCGCGAAATTCCTCGGCACAAACCAGCGCTTTTTCGGCACGTTCCCGCGCCGTCTCGCCTATTTCAGCGGTGTCTTGAAAATCGATTCGTTCGAAGAAGCCGTCCGCAAATGCAGCAGCCTGCCGGCCGGCATCCTCGGTCTGCTGGACCGCGGCCGGATCGCCCCGGGCATGAAGGCCGACATCGCGGTGATCGATCTCGCGAACCTGCGCGACAATACGACGCTCATGGAGCCCAGTGTCTACGCGACAGGCCTCCGATACGTGCTCGTAAACGGTCAGGCGGTCATCGACGGCGACCGCCGCACCCTCGCCTTACCGGGTCGGGTCCTCGACCCCACGAGACCACGCCGCTGATTTTTCCGGCTTCAAAATTTAACTCGGGCCGCCCGGCCAGGCCTTTTCACTCCGATGCCGCCCTTCACCCCACCCGTTCCTCTCCTGCTCAATCGCAGCGACATCGGATCGTTGCTCTCCCTTGAAACCAGCATCACGTCCGTCGAGGAGGCGTTCGCCGCTCATGCGCGCGGCGAATCGCTGCCCCCCGCCTTGATGCACGTGGACGCCGACGGCGGCGAGTTTCACGTCAAGGCAGGTGGACTGCGCGCCGGTGGCCGCACCTATTTCACCCTCAAGGCCAACGGCGGCTTTTTTCAAAACCGGGCGCGGCACGGCCTGCCGAATATCCAGGGGCTGATCTATCTCGCGGACGGGGCGAACGGATGCCCGCTTGCCGTGCTCGACTCGCGCGATGTCACGATTCTCCGCACGGGCGCGGCCACTGCGGTCGCCGTCCGCCATCTGGCGCGACCCGGCGCGAAAGTCGCCACCGTCTGCGGATGCGGCGTGCAGGGGCGCATCCAGGTACGCGCCCTGGCGGCCGTGCTCCCGCTGGAGCAGATTTACGTGTGGAGCCGTGACGTCGCGAAGGCGGCGGACTTTGCCGCGACCATGAGCCGTGAGTTCGGCCTCCCGGTGAAACCCGCCACATCCCTGCCCGCCGCGCTGGCCGCGAGCGATGTCGTCGTGACCTGCACGCCGGCGAAAAAATATTTCATCGAAGCGGGCTGGGTGAAACCGGGCACGTTGGTCGCCGCGATCGGCAGCGACAGCCCGGACAAACAGGAAGTCGATCCCCGCCTGCTTGCGCAAAACGCGGTGGTCTGCGATTTGGTCGCACAGTGCGCCGAGGTCGGCGATCTCCACCACGCGCTGACGGCGGGTTTGATGCGCGTCGATCAGGTGCGGGCGGAACTGGGCCAGGTCATCGTGGGATTGAAGCCCGGCCGGATTTCCGCCGACGAGATCATCGTTTTCGATTCGACCGGCACCGCCCTGCAGGACGCTGCGGTCGCCGTTGCCGCCTATCAGCGGGCGCTCGCCAGCGGACGCGGCACCCCGTTCGCGTTTACCGGGTGATCGTCGGAGCAACCGTTGATCCTCTCGGGCTGGTTCCCGCCGCATCGATTCGAAAATGCGGGGCAACTCTCAACCATCGCGAGTGCGGCTTACTTTTCTAGGCGATTCATGCCAGATGAAATCTCGCCTCCGGTGAAGGTCAGGCCGGTCCGCCGGGCGGGCGCCCGCGACCCCGCCAGCCGGAAAAGGTTTCGGCGGGTTTGGCGGCGCGCCTTCCTTGAAACCGGGGCGGCCGGGGACCAGCATCCCGTCCTATCTGTAGGTGATTTCGATCCGGCGATATTCCGGTGAAGGGAAGACCACCGCCGGCACCGTCACGACGCCGTTCTCATCAGGAAAAACTTCCCGGGTGGGTTCCCGGTCAATGGCCACCGTGACCGCCCGATTCGCTCCCGGTTTGAACCTCTGCCGACTACGCAGCGTAACATTCGCGGTGACGGGATATTTCACGTCGGAATGAGTCATCTGAATCGAAATGGCGTAACGCCGTTCGGTATCGACAATCTCCTTCCATTTGAAGCCGCGGTTCATCCAGCCGACGATGTCCCCTTCTGCCGGATTGCCGTGACCGGGATCCTTGTTGTCCGAGCAGTTGCTGAACGCCGGGAAACTCGTCCCCTTGGAAAATTGCAGCAGGTAGTCGACGGTCATCTTCTGCCGGACGTCTTCCGGCGCGCCCTTGCCGGCCGCGGCGTGCTCGCCATCGTCCCACCAGGCAACAAAGCCCGCCTTGTGCTCGTCCAGCGCGCGGTAAAACGCGGGCGTCTTGGACCACGGCGTGGGACGGTCCTTTCGACCATGGTCGACCACGAGGAACGGCAGTTCGCGATTTCGCTTCACACAGGAAACACCGTCGAGATACGCGAAGCCGCCCAGGTCCGCCGCGTAAGGAACGCCGCCGCCGTAGTCGCCACCCAGCAGCCTGAGCACCTTGGTGTAGGCATCATTCGCCGCCATGTCCGGATCGGTTGAGGTGACATAGGAGACGCACGGCACCATCGCACACACCGAGGCGAAGACCGAGGGATGGTGCAACGCCAGCATCAGGCCCGCCCCACCGCCCGAGGAACCAATCACGTGAACCCGGTTTGGGTCGGTTTTGAACGCGCGATGAACCCAGTCCAATGTCCACAACAGGCGCCGTTCGTTATAATTGACGATCGTACCGTCCTTCATGGCGGCCTCATCGTATATCTTGGAATTGTAACCGAAATGCAGCGCGATGCCCGCCGGAGTTTGAAAATGAGCGACCGGCCCGCCCAGACTGCGATTGTACCACACCCGGTCGGAGGGATACAGATTGAGGCAATTGTTCGCGTAGATGATCTTGAATTTGAACGAGAGGCTTTCCCGCCATCCCATGGTGGTATCCCCGAACGCCAGATAGTTATAATTCGGATCGTTGGGCCCAGCTCCCCCGGCAAGGCGGACGACAATCGGCAGATTGGCGGGAACCACCGGCGGCGCGCCCGGCCCCACCCAGATCGCCTGAACCGGCATTTTCCGCAGACTGACCGGTTGCGACAGACTGCTTTGCCCGAGCAGCACCTCCCGATTCTCCACTCCCTTCGGATCCAAAACCGTAATCGCGAAGTACTGGTTGTCGCCCTCGTCGGCGGTGGCCGTATGAACAAACAATCCGGCCGACGGATCCAGCGGGGGAAGTCCGTCGCCGATGACGAATCCGACCGATGTTCCCGGTGCGTCCCCGAGCTTGAAAGCAGACGGATCTTTCCACCAGTCCCGTGCGCTGCCCGGCTGGACGTGATGGCCGATGAGGACCGCATCGGCCAGAGTCCCGGTGGTGATGGGCCGGAAATGCCTGTAGACATTCAGAACGGTCCCCGCGGGCAGCGGGCTCTCCTTCCAAACCAGGAACACCTGGCCATCGCGAAACGTCGCCGACAACCCGGAGACCGAAGGGTCCATGGCGCTCCGGCCGGCCGGCTTCGCATTTTCAGCGCCCCTTGCAATCAAAGCGGTCGAACCGAGATCGCAGAAGAAGGCGCCAACGACAACAGCGAGCGCACAAGCAAAGTCTTTGAACTGCCTTGGGGTCTTCATTTTCGAGCAAAAAACCGGGGCCGACGGAGAGGGGAAGGGCCGGCAATCTCGCCGCCAACGCCCGGCGGAAATCGTAGCGGAGGAATAGATGCGCTTGCCGGCAAACGATGGGAAGCCGGATCTGCATGCGACGGATCCGGGAGGGGATCTTCGCAAGTCGTGGCGCGCAGCTGCCGCTCGCAACCCACGGTCTGCGGCTGACGAAGCCCATCCCACCCTTGCGGCGGAACCGGGCCAAGGTCATCGCCGGCCCGGAGCCAATTCCGGCTCCCCAATCTCGATAGATTGTGACAGGTAGAAAGGCGCATGATCGAGCCCCGCGATCTCACCGCCGTCCGTCCCCGGCCCCGGCGCTGGCTGCCGTTGCTGCGTGTTGCACTGCTGCTGACGGTCGTTCGCTTCGTTCCGGCGCAGGAGGTGCAGCAGCACGGGCTCGTGTTTGAAAGCTGGGTGCGCGACACGTTTTTCGCCGGCTACCAACCGCCCAGCTACACGCAGCCGTGGGATATTCCCGCCGCGGCGAACACCGCCCACGGCCGAGTGCCCGTCAATCCCAAGGCGGTGAAGTATGGTACGCCCGTCGGTCTGGGCGACGCCCTGCGCCAGTTCGAAATCGACGAGCCCTTCGTGCTTATCATCGGATTCTGGCGACAGGAGGGCCCGGCCAAACATTTCGTGAAGATCGTCGCCCCGCGCATCGAACCCGCGGCGTGGAAAAAGCTCTGGGGGCCCGTCACCCTGGCCGACCTCGAGCGGCTCGACGCCGTCATCAAGGACCGTTCGCTCAGCCCGGAGCAGGCCCGCGTCGCCGCCGCGAAGATCAAGAATGCCCCGCCCTTCACGCAGGCGACGATGGTGGTGAATCCCAAGATCGATTCCAAAACGCAGCGCCGGCTGCAGTGCAGCCTGCGCTTCGATGACGTGTTTCGGCACCTGGCCGTTGGCGTCGATTCCCGGCCGGAAGAGCGCCCCGCGCTCTGGGGCGTCGAATTCCCCGCGCCCATCGTCTCCACTCCACGTGCGTTCGTGCGGTAAAGGAATGCGGCCGGCGTTGCCCGCGGAATACGCCCCCCCGGAAGACCGGCTTCCCCGCTCGATCCCGCTCACCGTCTCACGCTGGGTCGGACAGGTGGAGAGGTTAAACGGGCCGGCATGAAATCCTCCGCCGGGTTCGCCCGGGCAGACCCACGAAGTCGCCACGCCGCAAAAAGGGATCGCCGATCCCAGGGGAATCGACGATGAATCGAACTCCGGAACTGGTCTTCAACCCGCCTGACCCCGCCAATGCTACTCGCGGAGGCCAACTCCCCCTCGATCCTCTTACCGCCATGAAAATCCCCGTCATCGCCTCCCTTGCCCTGCTGTGGTCAGCCCGTCTGTTTGCCGCCGACCCAAAAGCCGCGCCGTTGCCGTTGCGCTGGAAGGCCGCCGCGGCCTCTATCGTCATCACGCCCACGAAAAATTTGATGATGGCGGGATACGCCGGCCGCAACCGGCCCGCGGAGGGCAAGTATCAGGAACTGTTCGCCAAGGCCCTCGCGCTGCAGGACGAGCAGGGACAAAAATTCGTCATCGTCACGATGGACTTGATCGGGGTAACCCAGTCGATCCACCACCACATCGCGGAGCGCGCCCAAAAAGAGCTGGGGCTGCCCGTGCAAAGCCTTCTGTTGAATGCCTCGCACACGCATTCCGGTCCGTCGACCCGCACGCTCCCGGTGGAAGGCAACGACCTCGACAGCCAGCGGCGGCGCGACTCCTACGTCTATACCCTGGAGCTGCAGGAGAAAATTTTCCGCGTGATCGGCGAGGCGCTGGGGAAACTCGAACCGGCCCGCCTGACATGGAACCGGGCGCGGAGCGGCTTCGCCATGAACCGCCGCCTGCCCACTCCGAAAGGGTACCAGAACAGCCCGAATCCCGACGGCGCGGTCGACCACGAGGTGCCGGTGCTGCGCATCGAAGCGGCCAATGGCGAACTGCGCGCGATGCTGTTTGGCTACGCGTGCCACAACACCTGCCTCGGCACCTACAACTACTGCGGCGACTATGCGGGGTACGCCCAGGAATATCTGCAGGCCCACCGCACCAATTTCACCGCGATGTTTTTGATGGGCTGCGCCGGCGATCAAAATCCCTATCCGCGTGGCACCGCCGTCGTCCCGGGCCTGACCGACCTTGATCTCGCGCGGGCCCATGGGCGCGCCCTCGCGAACTCCGCCGAGATGGCCAACCTCACCCCGAAGCGGGAAGTGCGGGGCCCGATCCGCGCCGCCTACGAGGAAGTGATGCTCGATTACGCGCCGGAGAAGGCCAAGCCGTCGCACTCCTATCCCGTACAGGTGATCGCGTTTGGCAACGATCTCACGCTCGTCGCCCTCGGGAGCGAGGTGGTCGTCGACTACTCGCTTCGTTTGAAACGCGAACTCGCCGGGGAAGCAGCCGTGTGGGTCGCGGGCTACTCGAACGACTACACGGGTTATATGCCGAGCGTGCGCGTGTTGAAGGAAGGCGGTTACGAAGCCAACGCCGGTTGGGCGGAGTCTGTTGAGGAACGCATCGTCGGCAAGGTGCACGAGTTGCACCGGCGCGTGGGCCAGCCGGGCGCCGCCCGGCCGTGAAACGCGGGTTGGATTCGGCTCGTGCGTGCCGCTCGACTCCCCGCCGACGCCCGACTTAATCCATCCGCACCTGAATGATCGTCCGGTTAAAATTACTCGGCGCCCTGTTGCTCGGCCCTGTGGGGTCCGTGGCGGCAGTGGACTATCTCCGCGACATCAAGCCGATCCTCACGCAGCAGTGCGTGCGCTGCCACGGCGACGACGATCCCAAATCCGGTTTCCGGGCCGACACAGCGGAGGCCTTGCGCGAAGGTGGCGACAGCGGCATCGCGCCGCTGAAAGCGCGCGCCGGCGAGGACAGTCTTTTCATGCAAGTCGTGCGCGGCGTGCACGAGGACATCCCGCGAATGCCGTACAAGAAGCCGGCATTGGACGAGGCCCAGCTTGCCCTGTTGCAGGCGTGGGTCGCCGCCGGCGCGCCAGCGCCGGATGATGAGGAGCCGGGCAAGTTCGAACACTGGGCCTTCCGCCCGCCCGCCCGCGTGGCCGCTCCGGCGGTAAAGCGTACCGACTGGCCGCGAAATCCCCTCGACGCTTTCATTCTCGCGCGCCTCGAGGAAGACCACATCGCCCCGTCGCGCGAGGCGGATCGCCTCGCGCTGCTGCGCCGCGTCAGTCTCGACGTGATCGGACTGCCGCCCACGCCGGCGGAGATCGATGCCTTCCGGCAGGATCGCCGCCCGGACGCCTACGAACGGCTGGTCGACCGACTCCTCGCTTCGCCCCACTTCGGCGAACGCTGGGCCCGACCGTGGCTCGATGTCGCGCGTTACGCGGATTCCAACGGTTACAGCATCGATGCGCCGCGGCAGATCTGGAAATATCGCGACTGGGTCGTGACCGCGCTGAACCGCGATCTGCCCTTCGACCAGTTCGTGATCGAACAGCTCGCCGGCGATCTCCTCCCAAATCCCACGGTGGCGCAGAAGATCGCCACGGGCTTCAACCGCAACACGCAGATCAACCAGGAGGGGGGCATCGATCCCGAGCAGTTTCGCGTCGAGGCCGTCCTCGACCGCGTCAACACCCTCGGCACCGCCTTGCTCGGCCTCACCGTCGGCTGCGCGCAGTGCCACGACCACAAATTCGATCCGATCAAGCAGCGCGAATACTACCAGCTCCTCGCGTTCTTCAACAACACGGTCGACGACGGCCACGGCATCAGCCGCGGGGCCGGCGGGACCCTCGAATTTCCCGACGAGATCGAGGCCAAACCGGAGCTGACCCGCGAGATCGCGGAGTTAAGCGCGGAGCTCACCCGCTACCTGGACCCGCACGGCGAGGCCATCATGGCCTGGGTGCAATCGCTCTCCGCCGAGGAACGCGGCCGGCTGAAGCAAAGCGTGCGCGACGCCTTGGAAGCGCCGTGGGAGCGCGAGACCCTGGCCCAGAGACGCGTCGTTTACCTGGCGTTCCGCGCGGACGATCCCGAGTTCCTCTCCCGGAACAAGAAGCTGACGCAGCTCGAACGCGACGTGGTGAAACCGCCCTCGACCCTCGTGATGGCCGAACTCCCGGCGCCGCGTGAAAGCTTCGTCTTCATCAACGGCGACTTTACGCGCCGCGGCGACAAAGTCGTACCGGGCACGCCGGCCATTCTGCCTCCGCTGAAGGCCGCGAAGCCCAACCGGCTCGACCTCGCGCGGTGGATCGTCGATCCGGCGAATCCCCTCCCCGCGCGCGTGCTCGTGAATCGCATCTGGCAGCAGTATTTCGGCCGCGGTCTCGTCGAAACCGAGAATGACTTCGGCACGCAGGGTTCGCCGCCCACGCATCCCGAGCTACTCGACTGGCTCGCCACCGAACTCGTCGCGCAACGCTGGAGCGTGAAGGCCATGCACCGCCTGATCCTCACCTCCGCCACCTACCGGCAGACCTCACGCGCCCGGCCCGATCTCGAACTCAAGGATCCGACGAACAAGCTGCTCGCCCGCCAGCCCCGCCTGCGGCTCGATGCCGAAATCGTCCGCGATGCCGCGCTGGTCGCGAGCGGACTCTTCTCGCCCCGCCTCGGCGGCCCACCGGTGTTTCCACCGCAGCCGGACGGCGTGATGGTCCTCGGCCAGGGCAAACGCGAATGGCGTGCCAGCACGGGCGACGACCGCCATCGTCGCGGCCTCTACACGCATCTCTGGCGCTCGACTCCGCATCCGGCGATCGCGGTGTTCGACGGCCCGGACGCCTTTAGCGCCTGCACGCGCCGGCTGCGTTCGAACACGCCGTTGCAAGCGCTCACGCTCCTCAACGACCAGCAGTTCGTGGAGTTCGCCGAGGCGCTCGCGCAACGGGTGCAGCGGGAAGCCCCGGCGGCACTGCCGGCCCAGATCGATTTTGCCTTCCGCGCCTGCGTGGCCCGGGCGCCACGGCCGGCCGAGCGCCAAAGACTCGTGGACCTCTTCCAGCAGCAGGTGGCCGCCGCCAACGGCGACGACGACGCCCGCCGGGGCGCCGCGTGGATGACCGTGGCCCGGGTGCTCCTCAATCTCGACGAAACCATCACACGCGAATGACCGTGCCCCGTCCCGCCGCCATGTATCCGCTTTCCCCCGCCGAGTGCCTGAGCCAGCTCACCCGGCGCCATTTCCTGAGCCGCTGCGCGATGGGCCTCGGGGGCATCGCACTTGCCTCGCTCGAAAAGCAGAGCGTGGGAGCGACAGCCGTACCCCTTGTCAACCCGCTCGCGCCCAAACCCAGTCATTTCGCACCGCGGGCGAAGAACATCATTTATCTCTTCATGGCCGGCGGCCCGAGCCAGCTCGAACTCCTCGACTACAAGCCGCGGTTGATCGAACTGAACGGGCAACCCGTGCCCGAATCCCTGATCGCGGGCAAGCGGTTCGCGTTCATGGACAGCAGCCACGGCACCAAGCTGCTGGGCACGCGCCGCAAATTCGCCCGGCACGGGCAGAGCGGGGCGTGGGTATCGGAACTGTTTCCGCACACCGCCGGCATCGTCGACGACATCTCGATCGTCAACTCGTGCGCCGCCACGCTGTTCAACCATGCGCCGGCCAAACTCTTCATGAACACGGGCTCCGGCCAGTTTGGCCGACCGAGCATGGGCTCGTGGATCAACTACGGCCTCGGCAGCGAGTGTCAGGATTTGCCCGGCTTCGTGGTGCTGCAGTCCGGCCCGCGCGGGCCGCGCGGCGGCGCCGTCAACTGGGGTTCCGGCTTCCTGCCGACGACGTATCAAGGCGTGCCGTTTCGCGGCAACGGCGAGCCAATCCTCAATCTCACGACCCCGGCGGGCATCACCGCCGGGCGCCAGCGGCAGACGATCGACGCGATCCGCGATTTGAACCTGCAGCACGCGGTGGAGACCGGGGATCCGGAAATCGCCACGCGCATCGCCGCCTACGAAATGGCGTCGCGCATGCAATCGAGCGCGCCGGACCTGATTGACCTTTCCACCGAGAGCGCCGCCACGCTCAAGCTCTACGGCGTCGACCGCGACACCCCGTCGTTCGGCCGCAACTGCCTGCTGGCCCGCCGGCTCGTCGAGCGCGGCGTACGTTTCGTCCAGTTATACCATACCAACTGGGACAGCCACGGCGGCCCCGGTGAGAACCTCGAGGGCGATTTCGAAAAAGTCTGCCGCGAGGTCGACCAAGCCCAGGCCGCGCTCGTGCAGGACTTGAAGACACGCGGATTGCTGAAGGACACGCTGGTCGTCTGGGGCGGCGAATTCGGCCGGACGCCGATGGGCGAGAATCGCGACACCATGGGCCGCAACCATCACGTGGATGCCTTCACGATGTGGTTTGCGGGCGGCGGCGTGAAGGCCGGAGCCGTGATCGGCCAGACGGACGAGTTGGGCTTCAACGCCGTCGAAGACCGCGCGCACGTCCACGACATCCACGCGACCCTGCTGCACCTGCTCGGCCTCGATCACACCCAGCTCACCTTCCGTTTTCAGGGCCGCGACTTCCGTCTGACCGACGTGCACGGCAACGTGATCAAGAACCTGCTGGCGTGATCGCGCGCCGGGAGCTCCACGCGGCGGCGCCGCCTCACAGCGGAGTGAGCTTCACCTGGAGCGACTCATACCCCAGGGCCCGATCGTAGGCGGCCTCGTGTTCGACGCGTTCCTCGGCGTGGAGGATGGCGATGCTCTTCACGCGTTCGACGCAGAGGCGCAGCAGCGTGCGGAGAACGAGGCGCGCATGCGGCGCCCCGATGCAAAGATGCGTACCGAAGCCGAAGGAGAGGTGCGGATTCGGCTTCCGGTCGAGGTGGACTTCGTGCGCCGCCGGGAAAACCGTTTCGTCAAAGTTCGCCGAGGCCCAGCAGAGGGAAATGCGGTGATCGGCCGGGACCGTGACGCCATTCACCTCGGTATCGGCCGGGCAGACCCGTCCGATGTGGGTCAGCGGCATGAAGACGCGGAAGAATTCCTCGCTCGCGAGGGTGATGCGTTTGGGATCGGCGCGCAGATACTCCAGCGACTCCGGATGCGCCGCGAAATGGCCGAGGGCGCACGCGATCGTGTGGATGATCGTGTCGCGCCCTCCGGCGAACGCCAGATTGGCAAAGCCCATCATCTCCTCGCGGGTGAGCCGGCGGCCGCGGTAGGTCGCGTGGGCCAAGGCACTGAAAAAATCCTCACCGCGCTTCGCCTCGGCCCGGTCGAACTGCGCGTGCAGATACTCCTCCAGCTCGACGCCCTTCTTCAAACCGCCCGTCACTTTGAAAACATGGATGCCCCAGCCGATCCAGATTTCCGCCTCGGACTCCGGCACGTTGAGCAGGTAGGTTAGCGCACGGGATTGTACCGGCAGGGCGAACTCGTGCACGATCTCGATGGACTCGCGGCCCAGCGCCTCCGTGAGCAGGCCGTCGATCAGAGCCTCGACCTGCGCGATCATGGCCGGGTCCTTGGGACGCTGAAAAAACGGTTCCACGATGGCCCGGTATTCGGTGTGCTCGGGGGGATTGGTCTCGATGGGCAGTTGCCGCATCGTCCGCACATCCTCTTCCGAGGGGATCGGCACCCGGAAAGGCACATCGGAGCTGAAGGTCTGCCAGTCCTTCGCCGCCCGGCGCACGTCCTCGTGACGCAGGAGCATCACGATGTCTTCGCCGTGAAACGGGCATTTAAGGACGCCGGATTTCTCGCGGGCGTCGCGGAACGGATCGGAAGCGGGATTCATGGGAGGGCGGGAGAAAAACGCGTGGGGGCGAACGGCTTCAGCAGGGCGCGGGTCGCGAGGGTAATCAAGCCGGGCTTCGTTGTCCGCCGCCGGCCCCCGCTGCGGTGTTGACCCCGCGCGCCACACGTATCGCTTTCAGGGAGGCATTCTCTTGCCGTCCGCCGTTTCCCCTCACCCCATGTTTCGTCGCGCGCTTCCTGTCCTCGGCCTGCTCGCCTTGCTGCCGCCGGCCACTGCCGCCGGGCCGGCCAGGGTCTCGTTCAACCGGGACATCCGGCCGATCATGTCGGACACGTGCTTTCACTGCCACGGGTTTGACGCCAAGGCCCGTGAGGCGGGCATGCGGCTCGACCTGCGGGAGGAAGCCCTCAAGCCCACCGAGACCGATGCGCGGCCCATCGTACCCGGCAAGCCCGACGAGAGTGAAATCATCGCCCGCATCTTCGACCCGGTCGAACCGATGCCCCCCGAGGATTCCCACAAACGGCTCACGCCCGCGCAGAAGGAGCTGTTCCGCCGCTGGGTTGCCGAGGGCGCCGTTTACGAATCGCACTGGGCCTACGCCCCGCTCCTGCGTCCCGCCGTTCCGGCCATCAAGAGCCGGGAACTGCGGACGGACAATCCGATCGACGCCTTCATCCGGGCCCGTCTCGCCGAGGAAAACATCCCCCCCGCCCCCGAGGCGGACAGGGCCCGGCTCCTGCGACGCGTCTCGCTCGACCTGACGGGTCTCCCGCCCACGCCCGCCCAGACGGCCGCCTTCCTCGCGGATCCCTCGCGGGATGCCTATGAGAAACAAGTCGACCGGCTGCTCGCCTCGCGGCGCCACGGCGAACGCATGGCCGTCTGGTGGCTCGATATCGCCCGCTTCACCGATACCGTCGGTTTTCACGGCGACCAAAACCAGCAGATATTTCCTTATCGCGACTACGTCATCAACGCATTCAACGCCAACCAACGCTTCGACCAGTTCACCCTTGAGCAACTCGCCGGCGACCTGCTCCCCAATCCCACGACGGAGCAACGCATCGCCACCGGCTACAACCGGCTGAACATGATGACGCGCGAGGGCGGCGCCCAGCCGAAGGAATACCTCGCCAAGTACGGCGCCGAGCGCGTGCGCAGTGTGGCGGCCGCGTGGTTCGGCAGCACCTTCGGCTGCGCCGAGTGCCACGACCACAAGTTCGATCCGATCAAGACCCGCGACTTCTACGAACTGCTGTCGTTCTTCGCGGACGTGAAACAATGGGGGGTCTACCAGGACTACGGTTACTCGAAAAATCCCGACCTCGTCGGCTTCACCAACGACCATCCGTTTCCGCCCGAGATCGAAGTGGAGAGTCCCTACCTGCGCCTCCGTCACGAGCGGGCCACCGCGGAACTCAAGGCGCACGTCGCCGCATTGCGCCGCGACGCCCAGGAGCCTGCGGCGGCGGTGCGTTTCACCGCCTGGCTCGCCACGGCGCGGGACCACCTCGCCCACGTGCCCGCCGGCTGGGAGTATCCCATCCCCGTCGTCGCCGTGATGAAAGCGGACAAACCCGTCGAGGGTCGCGCGATCGCCGTGGACGGCGACGGCACCGTGCGGGTGCCCCAGACATTGCCGCGCAACGAAAACCTGCAGCTCACCCTCCGGCCCGGTACCGATCGCGTCGCTGCCATTCGGATTGACCTGGCGGCCGGGAAATCCGTCGACGTTACCGTCCCAACCTCCGGCGGACGCACCGGCGCGAGCCTCACGCTCGCCGCCAGCGTGCGCGGGTCCGACGGCACCCTCCGCAAGCTCACCTTTGCATTCGCCGAGGCCACCGCCAAGGCTCCGCGCTACAGCGACGGTTATGAACTGCACGGGATCGTCGCCAGCTGGAAACTGCCCGTCGATCCTTCGGCCGAAACCCTCACCGGCGTCTGGACGCTTGCGACGCCCCTGATTCTCGCCCCCGGCGAATCGGTCGTGCTCACATTCTCGGGCGATGCCAGGCTCCCGCTCCGCGTCGCCACGAGCCCGTTCGGAGCCCGCCAGCCGCTCGACACCGCCTCAGCGGCCGTGGTGGCCGCACTCGCCGCACCACAGCCCAATCAAGCCCAGCGGGATCTGCAAATGGACACGTGGTTGATGAGCACGGCCGACGACCGTGCGGGGTTTGATCGCTACCACACGCTTGCCGCGGCCCTCCGCGACATCCGCGGGGGCAAGACGTGGTCGATGATCACCGAGGCCGTCGAACCCATCCCGATTCGCGTGCTACCGCGCGGCAACTGGCAGGACGAATCCGGGGCGGTCGTGCTGCCCGCGACTCCGAGTTTCCTGCCCGGTCGAATTGAAAGCACTCCGGAGAAACGACTCACGCGGCTCGATCTCGCCCGCTGGATCGTCTCGCGCGACAATCCCATCACCGCCCGCACGGTCATGAACCGCCTCTGGGCGATCTATTTTGGCACCGGCTTGAGCGCGAGCGTCGACGATCTCGGTTCGCAGGGCGAATTGCCGTCGCATCCGGCGCTGCTCGAGTGGCTGGCGAGCGAGTTTCGCGGCGGCGGTTGGGATCTCCGGCACATGATCCGGCTCATCGTGACGAGCGGGACCTACCGCCAAAGCAGCATCGCCCGCCCGGAGCTCCGTGAAGCCGATCCCGCCAACCGCCGGCTGGCCTTCCAAAATCCCCGCCGCCTTGAGGCGGAATTCGTGCGCGACAACGCGCTTTTCATCGCCGGCGTACTCGATCTCCGCGATGTGGGTGGCCCGAGCACGCGGCCCTATCAGCCGCCCGGCTACTACGCCGCGCTCCAGTTCCCCGACCGCGACTACGTGGTCAGCGATGCCGACGCGCAATGGCGCCGCGGGGTTTACATGCACTGGCAGCGGACGTTTCTGCACCCGATGCTGGCCAACTTCGACGCGCCCGCGCGCGACGAATGCGCCGCCGCGCGCGTCCTCAGCAACACCCCGCAACAGGCGCTGACACTCCTCAACGACCCGACCTTCGTCGAAGCCGCGCGACTCTTCGCCGCTCGCGTCATCTCAACCGGTGGCGCCGACGATGCGGCGCGACTGCACACCGCGTTCCAGCTTGCCCTCGCCCGGGAGCCCAAGCCCGCCGAGCAGAAATCGCTCGCCGCTTTCCTCGCCACCCAGCGCGAGTACTACCGCGCCCATCCCAACGACGCCGGGAAGCTCCTCCGCATCGGTCTCCGGCCGCCCCCGACCGGCGAGCCCGCCGAACTCGCCGCCTGGACGAGCCTCACCCGTGTGCTGCTCAATTCCCAGGAAGCCATCACCCGCTACTGACCATGCCTTCCCTCGACCCCGCCGGCCACGCCCTCAGCGTCAACCGCCGCACGTTTCTAACCCAGAGCGCCTACGGCCTCGGTGGCCTGGCATTCGCGCTGCTGCAAAACAAACTTGCCGCGGCGGCGCCCGGCGCCGCGAAACTTCCGCCCGGCTGGAGCGGCGCGCTGCGCGAGGCGCACCTGGCCGTCCGCGCCAAGCGCGTGATTTTTCTTTGCATGGCCGGGGGCCCGTCGCAGGTGGAGACCTTCGACTGGAAACCCCGGCTGAAGGAGCTCGACGGCCAGCCGTTTCCCGAGTCGTTCACCCGGGGCCAGCAACTCGCGCAACTGCAGAACATGGTCCTCAAGGCGCGGGGTCCGTTCACGGAATTTCACCGGCATGGAAAGTCCGGGGTCGAGATGAGTGATTTGTTTCCGCACCTGGCGGGCGTCGCCGACGACCTGTGCGTGATCCGCTCGATGCAGACGGAGCAGATCAACCATGACACTGCGCACGCGTTCATGAACACCGGCTCCATCATCAAGGGCCGGCCGAGCATGGGTTCGTGGCTGCTCTACGGACTCGGCGCGGAGTCGCAGGATCTGCCCGGTTTCATCGTGCTCAACTCGCAGGGCAAATACGGTCTCCAGCCCATTTCCGCGCGCCAGTGGTCGAGCGGTGTGCTGCCCAGCCGGTTTCAAGGCATCCAGTTTCAGTCCCGGGGCGACGCCGTACACTACCTCGGCAACCCTGAGGGCGTTTGCCAGAGCACGCAGCGACAGGTGATCGACGAGATCCGGCGGATGAACGGCCTCCTTGCCGAGGAGACGCACGATCCCGAGATCGCGACCCGCATCGCACAGTACGAGATGGCGTTCAAGATGCAGAGCAGCGTGCCCGAGCTCACCGATTTCAAGAACGAGCCGCGGGCGATGCTCGATCTCTACGGCATCAAGGAGCCCGGCGACGGCAGCTTCGCCTCAAATTGCCTCCTCGCGCGCCGCCTGGCCGAACGCGGCGTGCGCATGATCCAGCTCTACCATCGCGCGTGGGATCATCACGGCGAGATCGAGACCGGCATGAAGGCGGGCGCGAAGGAGGTCGATCAGGGGACGGCCGCGCTCATCCGGGATCTCAAGCAGCGCGGCATGCTCGACGACACGCTCATCCTGTGGGGCGGAGAATTCGGGCGCACGCCGATGAGCCAGGGCAGCGGACGCGATCATCACATTCTGGGCTTCAGCGTATTCATGGCCGGAGGCGGGGTGAAAGCGGGCACGATGTACGGTGCCACCGACGAACTCGGTTATCGCGCCGTGGAAAATCCCGTCGGCGTCCACGATCTGCACGCCACGATGCTCGCGCTGATGGGGATCGACCACCAGCGGTTGAACACGAAATTCCAGGGTCTCGATGTTCGCCTGACCGGAATCGCGGGCGAGGTCGTGAAGGGCATCATGGCGTGAGGGCCGCCGGCGGGTTCGCCGGGCCTGACCCGCATCCCGCGTTCACTCCCCGGGGCGGCATGGCTCAACGCAGCTGCACCGCGCGCACGGCGGCGCGGTCCGAGGGCAAATCGATGGTTTTCGGCGCCGGCAGGGTCACGCGGCCGGTCGCAGCCCACTCTGTGCCGCGGAGCAAGGTCGTTTGAAATCCGAGGCCGCTAACGGCTTCGACGCCGTGGCCCAGCGCGGTGTGGAATACGCGGCCCCTGCCGTACGCCACGGCCAGCAGCAGCGGCTCGTGCTCGTGCGTGCGGTCGGACATCGCCGAGGCGAGAACGGTGAGATTTTTGGCCGGACCGCGGAGTCCATGGTAGAGTTCGTCCTTGGGGTGCATCCACGCCGGTGGCAGGCCGCGCATGATGGCGTGCGATGGATCGCGGGTCTCAACGAGAAATTCATGCTGGGCCCCGTGACCGCCGCCGGGCCCGGGCGACGTGTCCCGGATCCATTTGTTCTCACGCCACCGCAGATAAGGGCCGGCCTTCTCCGTGCGTCCGCCCCACCCGCCGAGGCCGATCATCTCGTTGTATTCCGGCCATTCGGGGAAAGCGTTGTTGGCGGCGTGGTAGGAAACAAAGCCGCCGCCAGCGTTTACGAAATCGACGAAGGTCGCGCGCACCGCCTCGGGCCAGAGGTCGCCGTTGTAGTTGGAGATAACCACGGCGTAGCCCGTGAAGTTCGGCCGCCACGCCGCCCACGCCGCCCCACTGCGCGATTGGTAGTCAGCGGCTGCGGCCGCGAACGCCTTCATTCTCTCCGTCTGCGCCGCCTGTTGGGCGGGCGTGGCGTTTTTTGGCAACGCGGGGCGGACGGGCGCGGCCGGCGGCGAGGTGGACACGTCGATCGTAAACCGGCCCGAATCTTCGAGGATTTTCTTGAGCAAGGGCGTGGTGGTCGCCCAAGCGTGGTTGTTCTGTCCATCGACGATCAGGACTTTGATCGTCGGCTGTGCCGCGGCCCGGGCCGGAACCATCGCGCCAAAGACCACGGCACCGGCAAGGAGCGGTGAGACCAGACGGGCGAAGCGAAGAGATGTTTTCATAAGAAATGCCGGTGCGGCCGGCCGTAAATTGTCGCGGGTGGAGAACGGTACATGTCTCTCCCGGCCCCGGTTGTCACGCGGGATGGGAGGGCTGGCGGTCGGAGGCACGCGACGCGGAGGACGCTTCACTTTTCAGCCAAAGTGCGGCAGGTAACTCATCCCTCCCGGCGTGATCACTCCGTTCCCCTCATCCCTCGCCCGTTCGCATCCGGCCGCCGCCGACCCGAAACTCCGCTCATGAACGAATCCTTCCGCCTACGCGCGGTGCAGGCTCCCATCATTCCCGTCATCGCCGATCTGATCCGGAGTTGTCCGGGCACGATTTCCCTCGGCCAAGGTGTGGTGAACTACGGACCGCCCCAAGCGGCACTGGATCAGATCGCGGTGTTTCTCGCCGACGCGGCCAATCACAAATACCAGTCCGTCGCCGGGATCCCCGCGCTCCTCGCCGCCATCGAGGCAAAGCTGGCACTGGAAAATGACCTGCGAGTTGGCTCTGGGTCCCGGGTAATCGTGACCGCGGGGGGCAACATGGCCTTCATCAATGCGCTGCTCGCCAGCGCGGATCCGGGCGACGAGATCATCCTGCCCACGCCGTACTACTTCAACCAAGAGATGGCCATCACCATGGCAGGCTGCCGCGGGGTGCTGGTGCCGACGGACGAAAACTACCAGCTCCAGCCGGAGGCGATCCGCGCGGCGATCACGCCCCGCACGCGGGCCGTCGTGACCGTTTCGCCCAACAATCCCACCGGCGCCGTCTATTCCGCCGACGCCCTGCGCGCCGTGAACCGCCTTTGCGCCGAGCGTGGGATTTTTCACATCAGCGACGAAGCCTACGAGTATTTCACCTACGACGGCGTCCCCCATTTCTCCCCGGGATCGCTCGCCGGCAGCGCGGAACACACGATCTCCCTGTTCTCGCTTTCCAAGGCCTACGGTTTCGCGAGCTGGCGTATCGGCTGGATGGTGATCCCGGCGCGACTCGAAGCGGCCGTGCGCAAAATTCAGGACACGATCCTGATCTGTCCGCCGGTCATTTCCCAATTCGCCGCCATCGGGGCACTGCGGACCGGCCGCGCCTACGCGGAGGAAAAGCTCGGCGCGATCGCCGAAATGCGCGAGCTCGCGCGGCGGACACTGTCGCGGGTCGACGGGTGTGCGGTGCCGTCGGTTCAGGGAGCATTCTATCTTCTCCTCCGCATCGCGACCGATCTGCCGGCGCTGGAGGTGGCCACGCGCCTGATCCGCGAACACGGCGTGGCGGTGATCCCCGGCAACGCGTTCGGCCTCACGCACGGTTGTTACTTGCGGGTGGCCTACGGCGCCCTGCCCAAGGCGGCGACAATGGAGGGCCTCGACCGGCTCGACCGCGGTTTGCGCACCCTGCTTCAAACGTGAGCGGCACACTACTGGCCCGCGACGGCACCCCCCTGACCTTTGCCCGCATCGCGGCAACGGACAGGGCGGCGCTTCAGCGTTTCCACGCCGGGCTCTCCGCCGCCACCCGCGCCGTCTTCCTGCCCCACGCTTACGACGATGCCACGCTCGCCCGCGCGGTGGAGCGTGACCGGCGCGGCCACGACCGGACGTACGCGCTCCGCTCCGGCGGGAAGATCGTGGGTTATTTTTTCCTCTGGGAATTTGACCAGCCCGTGCCGCTCCTCGGCCTCGGCCTGGCCGATGCCTGGCAGGGACAGGGATTGGGGGCACCGATGCTGCGCCGGTTGCTCAACGACGCGCACGCCGCTGGTTGCGAGGCAGTGGAGTTGACCACGGTCCTGACGAATGATCGCGCCTTGCGGCTCTACAAACGCGCGGGATTTCAAGACGTCGGCGTCGTGGATAACCTCGCGGGCGATGGCCGCATCCTGCGGGAGCGGCGGATGTTTCTCGCCCTCCGATCGGGAGCGACCCCGGCGCCGCGGGATTTTAAGCCGCCGGTGTAGCCGGTTCAGCCGCCTTCAGCCCGGCGAGGGCGCGGGGTCAGGCGTATTTCGACTTCCAATACGGTCTCGGCGTCGACGCCATACGGGCCGCGCAGAACCGGCTCGCCCTGAGGTCCAACCACGAGCGAGCTGCCGATGCAGGCCCGCCCACGCCAAGGCCCGTCCTCGATCGGACCGACGTTGCTGCATCCTGCAATCCAGAGGCCGTAATCGCGGGCCACCGGACCGTAGTTGTCGAGCCACAGTTGCCCGTAGGGCTGCGCAGAGTTGTCGTGGCCGGCAGGCACCGCCCACGCGCACGGGGAGAGAATCACGTCCGCTCCCATCAACCCAAGCGTCCGACCGACGCTTTGGCCGTGCGAAAATCCGTCCGCGCAAATCATCAGGCCGAAGGTGCCGAGCGGCGTCCGCGCCACGCCGAGACGATCGCCTCCGGCATAAAGCGGGTGAGCGATCTGGAGTTCGTTGAGTTTGCGATGGTGGAGAATCACCTCCCCGCGCGGATCCACCAGAACTGCCGAGTTAAAGATGTCGCCGCCGGCGCGTTCGATCAGGCCCGCGCACACGAACAGCCCGTGCCGGCGCGCCGCGGCGCCTATTCGCGCGCAGGATTCTCCCGATGGAATCGTGTCCGCAGCCGCGTGCGCCGATGCATGCGTCCAACCGAGATTCATCGCCTCGGGCAGCAACGCCACCTCCGCGCCCAAAGCGGCAGACTCCGCGATTAACGCTTCGGCCCGCCTGAGATTTCGCTGCGGCTCACCGCCGGCGACGCGCATCTGGATCAGGGCAAGTTTCACGGCCCACCACAGAGCCATAAAATACAGGCGGCCCGCAAGGGCGATGTCCGGCAAACCCCGCCCCGAAGAATCGCGAACCCCAGCGCTCCCGTGCTGACAACCTAGCTTTTGGCGGAATCTTCGGGCACCTCGCGGACGGTAACATCGATCACGCCGTCATCTCCGATCGTTCCCGCGGGAGCGGCGCGGTGCGGCGGGAGGGGAGCTTTCCCGAAGTGGCGACCGAGCGAGCGGCTCATCCGCGTGACCGCCACGAGCGCCGCCACGAAGACGCCCAGCATAAGCGCGCCGACGGCCACTAATCCCGTCAGGAGTGCTTTCACGAGACCCCTAAGGCTAAAACTCACTGAGGGAGGCCTAAGTTGCAAAAAAGGAACGCCCATTTGCCCGGGGTTCGTTCATTGCCCCGTTGCAGCCCTCGGGCTCCGGATGGGCGTGTCGGCTCTCCCAGCAAGCGGCCTGACCACGCGCGCGGGCCACCGCTGGCGCCGAACTCGTCACCGCTTTTTCTTCCCCTTGCGGTGCAAGGGAAATTCCGGCGAATCGACGTGAGCCGATTCGAGCAACCTGGTCATGCGCGCGGTAATTTCCGGACGGGCCGCGGCAAGATCCTTCGTTTCGCCGATATCGTTCGCGAGATTATAGAGCTCCAGTGGCTGATTTGGAGCGGGCCGATATGCTTTCCAATCGCCGGCTCGCGCGGCCTGTTGCGGGGCGGCCTCCCAATACAGCAACTCCCGCCGGACCTGTTTCTCCGGCTGTCCCAATAGCGTCGGCGCGAGCGACACGCCATCGAGACCGGCCGGAGTTTTTCCGCGCGCCAATTCCACTAACGTTGGAAACAGATCGTCAAACCCCGCCACGAGCGGCGACTCGGCGCCGGCGACAATGCGGCCCGGCCAGCGCGCGATAAACGGCACCCGAATGCCGCCTTCGTACAACGTGAATTTCAATCCGCGCAAGGGACCGGCGCTCGCAAAGAACTCCGGGTCCTGCCCGCCCGCGGTGATCGGACCGTTGTCGCTGGTGAAGATCACCAGGGTGTTGTCCGTGAGTTTCAGCTCCTCCACCAGATCGAGGATCCGCCCCACATCGCGATCCAGCCGCGAAATCATCGCGGCGCGCACCGCTCGCGGCTGATCCTGCGCGCAATACGTGGCGCTGCCGGGGAACGCGACCGGCTCCGGCCACTTCCCGCGATACTCGGCCAGGGAATCATCCGGCACGGCGACTTCGGCATGCGGCAACGTGTACGCGCCATAGAGAAAGAACGGCTGATCCTTGTGTTGCCGGATAAAATCCAGCGCCGTCGTCGTGAAAAGGTCATGCGAGTAAACGCGGCGCTGCTTGTCGCGATTCTCCGGGATCTCCACGCGCGTGTCGTTGCGCCAGAGATGATCGGGATAATGCGTGTGCGCCTGCGTCTGATCGAGGTAGCCGAAGAAGAGATCGAAGCCTTTCTTCCACGGCGCTCCCGTCGTGCCGCGATCACCCTGGCCCCATTTGCCCACCCCGCCCGTCGCGTAGCCTGCCCGCTGCAGCAGTTCCACAAACGTCGTGTCCTCGGGGCGGAGGCTCGATTTCGCATTGGACCGGATGCGCGCATGGCCGCTGTGCAGTCCCGTCAATAACACGCAACGCGCGGGCGCGCAGGAGGCCGACGCATAAAACTGGGTGAAGCGCAGGCCCTCCTTTGCCATCCGGTCGGTCCGCGGCGTATGGATCAGTTTCTGCCCGTAGCTCCCGAGATCGCCGAAACCAAGATCGTCGGCGATGATGAAAATTATATTCGGCGGACGCGTCACCGTCGCGGCTGGCGCCAGCGATACCAGCAGGGCGGCAACAAGAATGCAGAAAAAAGGGAGACGAGGCATGGCAAAAAAGGCGGGCCCTCAGGGACGCGCCGCTTTGGCTCCCTTCTTTTTCGGGGCTCGTGCCGCTTCCTCCGGCAACGGCTTATCCTGCGTCGCGAGCCAGGTGTCGTACGCTTTCCCACGGGCGCCGGTATACTTGTAGGTGTCGAAGATATCTCCGTGACCCAGCGCTCGCGGATCCTGCTCCTCGCGGAGAGCCTTCATCATGCGATTGCGCATCTCCTCCAGGACCGGCGCGAACGCGAGGTCATGCGCGAGATTGCGCACATTTTCCGCGTCGTCCGACAGCCGGTAGAGCTCGTCCGGCGGTCGTTTGCCGAAAGAAAGATCGTAATACGATCCGCCGAGGCGCTTGAGATACTCCTTCGTGGGACTGCCATCCACGTTGCCGAAATCGGTCTCGGGATTTCCCACCGGCCAGCGATCCGGGAAAAAATTGTGGACGTAAAGATACTCGCGCGTCCGCAGCGCACGCACGGGATAGCCGAGATCGTTCGGCCGGCCGAGATCGTGCCGCTCCTTGCCGATCAAGATGGTGTCGCGGTTTTCCACGTAGCCCGATTTTTCCGAGCGCAAAATATTCACGAGACTGGAACCGGTGATTTGGGGATGCTTGGGCAGTCCGGCCAGTTCCAGATACGTCGGCGCGAAGTCGCGCACATTGATAAAGTCCTCCACCACGCGACCCGGCTTGATCCCCTTTCCCCAGCGCATCGCCAGCGGCAGGTGAAAGGCATCTTCGTGAATCTGTCCCTTCACGTACGGAAACGGCATGCCGTGATCGGAGGTGACGACGACCAGCGTGTTTTCGAGTTCGCCCGCCGCCTCGAGCAGCGCGAGCGCGCGCCCGACCTGCGCATCGCCCCACTCCACTTCCACGGCGTAATCGAGCAGGTCGCTGCGCACGACCTTTGTATCGGGCAGGTAGGCCGGGACTTTCACATCCTCGAGCCGCTTGCCGAGGCGCAAACCGGAGCCCGGTTCATAGACGCGATGCGGTTCGAAGAAACCCATCCAGAAACAAAACGGCTGGCCGGCGGGTTTCTGCTTCAGGAACGCCTCGAAATTCGCGGGGTAATCCGTGGGATTTATTCCCGTCGCCATGGGCACCAGCTTCTTCGCATCGAAGGCCGGCCCCGCGGGATTGCGCGTACGACCGGTGAGCGTCTTGAAATCGCCCGGACCCCAGCCCTTGCCGGTCAATCCCACGCTGTAGCCCGACTTTTCCAACAGATCGGGATACACTTCGAAACCGGCGGGAAACATGCCGCCATGGGACACGGCTTCCTTCAACTGCCACGTGTTGCGGCCGGTGAGAATGCTCGCGCGACACGGGCTGCATTTGGGATTCGAGGTGAACGCATTCTTGAACAGCACACCTTCGCGGGCGACGCGGTCAAAGTTCGGCGTCTTGATCCACGTGTTGCCGTTGATGCCCGCGTGCGTGCTGCCGCCCCAGTCGTCGAAAATGATAAAGAGAATATTCGGGCGGCCCGGGGTCGACGGCGCCGCCGCGGCGGCCGGTGGCGCGAACGTGACGACGGTGGCGCAGGCCAACGCCGCCAGAAGAAGCTGGAACGGACGGGAGGTTTTCATGGTTCGATTTGCACGCGCAGGTGTTGGGTTGCCGTCCAGCCGTTCGCGGGATTCTGGCGCGTCACGCGCACCAAATAAAGGCCGGGCTTTTGATAATGATGCACCACCATGCCATAGCCGTTCGTGGCATGCTGGGCGGGGTCGATGTTCGAGGGCACCGAAGCCACCGGAGTGCCATCGCCAAAATCGAAGGTGTCGGCGCCGGTCGGGAACTCGAACGCGCGGGAACGAAACACCACCGGATCGCCCGGTTTGAGCCCAAACGTCGGCGCATACGTGGCATGCACCCAGGAGAGCGCGACCGTCCCGTCAGGTTGCGCTCCCGCAAAGACAAACACGGAGGCGAAGTCGTAGTCGAAGTTACCCGCGTTGTCGGTGATCTTCACCACTTCACTGTAAAAGCCGGGGCGGTCATAGACGCGCGTGACGGTCGGTCCCGTCGCCGTAGTGCCGTCGGCAAAAGTCCACTCGAAACTCCGGACGCCCTTTTTCGCCCAGGAGCGCGAGGCGTCGAGCGTCACCGGTTTATGCGCAAGCACCTTCTGATGCGGCCGGGCGACCGCCATGATCGCCGGATCGTACTGTTCGCGATAGGCCTGCCACAGGAACGCATAGGAATCTTCAACGCCCCATTTGCCCGAAGGCTGGAGACTTTCGGCGTGAAAATGGAGATGGGTCCACCCGCCGCTCGTCCCTTCCTTGCCAATATAGCCGAGGCGTTGCCCCTGTTTCACCCGGCCGCCGACGCGCACCGCCGGGTCGATCGTTATCAGATGCGAATAGCGATAAACCCAATCGCGACTGTCCCGCAGATAAACCACATCGTAGCGCGACTTGACCGCCGGATGCGGGGCGCCGGGCGCCACCTCCGTGCCGCGGGAAAGCACAAAACCGTCGGTCGCCGCCACCACTTCGATCATGCCTTCGGCTCCGCTCATATCCATGCCGGCATGATAATAAACCTTGGCGGCCGGCCGCGCGCCGCGACCGACAGGCTCGCCGGAGTACCACGTCATGGAGGCGAACCAGTGTTGTTTGACGGGATAGAGAAACGAGCCGGGCTGCACCCACGGCGAACCGGCCGGCCAGACCCGGACACGCGCGTCCTTCCGGAGCACCCACCAATCGAAATCGGTGTCCTTCATGTAGGCTTGGACCGCGGGCGCATCGGCCTGCACGCCGCCCACCGGGACCGGCAGGCGATAGTTGCCGGACGTCAACTCGGCGCGCTGGCCGTTGATCTCAACGGTCACCACAGCGCCCGCGAGCGTGTTGATCACCGCATCGCGCTGCTCGTCCACCTTGAGCAGCTTCACCTGCGCTTTCGTGCCGTCGGCAAAGGTGACCTGCTGGGTCTCGCCGATATTCAGGTCGATCGTCCGGTGCAAAACGGCGTCAGCGGCGTGAAGACCGGTGGTCAGCAGGGACAGAAGCAGCCACGGGCGCAGCATCGAAGGGGTTTTCAAGAACAGTGAAATCATGGTGTCAGAGGAAAATCGTATCCGTAGAGAGGAACAGGATGCCGGGCGAGGTCAGAGGAAACGCTCAAGCCATTCGTAGGCTTCTTCGCGAACCTCGATGGGAAAAGCGTGCTCGATGTCGGGATGCACCACCTTCACCACGCCGGGCACGCCGTAGAGACGATAGATCTGTCCGGCCGTCGCCATGATCCGATCCACGCTCTGCCAGTGGTAGTTGGCATCTCGCAGCGGGGCGTTCACAAAAATCGCGCGCGGAGCGAGTGCCCCGATCAGCTCATAAAAATCGAAGGGAATCTCTTCACGCGGATAATCGAGGATGTGCGGCATATAGAGTTCCTGGCTCCAGCCGGTGCCGGGTTTCCAATGGGTCGAACGGTAGTCCAGGTAGGAATCGAAGCCGCAGCTCGCCGCGACCACCTTGATACGTTCGTCGAAGACCGCGGTGTAAATGCCGTTGTGGCCGCCCAGCGAGGTGCCGATGACGCCATACCCGCCCCGTTTCACGTACGGCAGCGTGTCCAGCACATCGAGCGCCCGCATGTTATCCCAGATGGCCTTCATCGTACCGCTGCGATACCCCAGCGCGCGCAGATCCGGCTTCGGCTCCTCCTTCAACCCCGACCGGCCGCCGAAGCCGAGCATCGGGTAGGGCGTGGCGATCCCAATGAACCCGCGTTCGGCGAGCACCTCGCCATCGTGGAAGTTGGTCGAGATGTTCGGGCCCGCCGGTATATCGGCCAGCTTGTAGCCGCTGGTGCCCATCAGACAGAGCACACCCGGGCGGGGCGCACCACCGTTGAGCGCCGCCTTCGGCACAAAGAGGTAGGCGGGAACCCGTGAGCCCGGCTCGGACATGAAGCTGATCCGCCGCCGCACATAGGTGCCAAAATCCTTTTCCTCCTCCACTCGGACATCCAGCGGCACGCGCTTTTCCATCCCCGGCAAGGGCCCCATGACCGCCTGCGCGCCTGCGAGGATTTCCGCCCGCCGGGCCTGCCAGTCGCGGACGGACTGCACGGGAACCACCGTGCCGTCCGCCTTGTGATACTCCAGCAAGTTGCGCCGGTCCAGCCGGGCCGATGCCGCGTTCGTCTCCGGCACGAAGCCCGGCGAAGCCACAATCGCGCCGACAAGCAGGCAGTAAACTGGGTTCATCCATGACTGAGTGATCATTTAATAATTGGATTTCAGGGTTCTCTAAATTTCGGATCGGAATGCAGGCCACGCGCCTGCCAGAGGCACGGTTTTCGGTTTCAAGAGGAGTTTCGGCCCAACGGCTCGCGGAGAGAGCACCGCGGAAGTGCAACGATATCAACGCCCGGTCGCGAGCCCTCGTCTACGGGATCGCCCTCTTCGGCGTCGCCGCCGTGACCATCCGGACGACGTGATACGTGGCGGTCGACGCGCCCACGTTGCGCAGGCCGTGCTCGTCGTTGGACGCGAAAAAGAAAACTGAACCCGGACCGGCCCGGTGCGTCCGGCCGTTGATCGTCGCCTCGATCAGACCCTCCTTCACGACGATCAGTTCCTCATCGGGGTGACGGTGGGAGGCGTGCGGCGCCTCACCCGGGCGCAACGTGGTGACATGCGCCTCGAGGTTGAGCAGCGTGACGGTCGGGCCATTGCAGATGCCGCGGCGTTCCCCGGTTTTCGTGGCGGTGGCCGCCAGTTTCTCCCAATCGAATACGCTCGACCGAAGCGTACCCGGCGCGGCGGACTCGGCAGCGCTGCGCTCCGGCGCCGCCGCCGTCGCAACCGTCCGATAGTTGAAAACGAGATACGTCGCCGGAATCTTCCCGATATTCCGCACGTGGTGAAAATCGTTGGAGGCGTAGAACAGAAGTGAGCCCGGCCCGGCCACCTGCGATTGCCCGTTGATGGTCACTTCGAGCGTACCCTCCCGCAGAATGATGAACTCCTCCTGCGCGTGACGGTGCGGTGGGTGCGACGGTACGCCGGGGTTCAGCGAGGTGACATGACTTTCGAAAATGTCCAATGTCGCTGTCGGACGATTGACGATACTTCGGCCCGCCTTGGTCGCGCCGGGTTTGATCGCGACGTCCTCCCAAGCGAAAACGGTGGAACCCAGTTTTGATCTGAGTGCAGGGTCCGACGGAGCCTGAGCATGGAGCGACAATGCCGCGGCCATCGGCAAAAGGAACGAAGCCACCCAACGTCGATGCGGGAAGTTCATGGGGAATCCGGCGCGTGAAGGACAACCTCGGGGTAGACCGCCGGAACGCCATCAATCGGACAGATCACTCCGCGAAAGTCTAGGCCGATTGGAACGCGCGAGGACGGCTCACTCCACCGATCCCGAGCGAGATCCGCCCCGCCCGGATTCGGCGCGATGGCGTGCTCCAAAAACAGTTGGGGCGTGGGCTCGTCGGAGGTCACGAAGACCTGCCAACGAATCCCACGGCCCCAAGTTAAACGCAGTAGCAGTAAGTTCGCCTACCGATTACATTCGGGCATTGACGCCCATGAGGATCTGGCGGGTCAGATGCCCGATCGATTGCGGACGACCGCCGTTGAACTCGGTCCAACGGTCGGGAGTCTCGAACATGTTCACGACGTCCAAGTAAGCGCTGAACCGCTTCGAGAAGAAGTAGACGGTTTTGATGTCGAGCGTGTTGCGGGCCTTCAGGTAGACCTGACGGGACTCGTTCGTGCTGTAGGTGCCGAGGTAGCGACCGCGCATGTTGTATTGGAAGCGGACGCTGACCTTGTCCTTGATGTAGGAGATACCGACGTTGGCGACGAACGGATTGAAGCCGGCGATCTTGGCCGCAGGGGCCAGAGCGATGGCATTGCCGTTGCCGTAGTTGCCTTCCGCCTTCATGTGCGTGCTGTTGGCAAAGGCGCCCAAGCCGCTCCAGAAGCCGGGCAGGAACGCGAACTGCTGACTGTAGCTCAGCTCGATGCCCTTGATTTTGGCGGCGCCACCGTTGCGCTGCGACGTCAGGGTGTAGCCTGCGTACTCACCACCGAAACCGTTGTCGACGCCAGCCGGAACGATCTGGCCGCCCAAGGTGTAGATGAAGTTATTCATTTCCTTGAGGAAGACACCCGCCGAAAGCACGCCGGAGGGCTCGAAGTAATACTCGGCCGTCGCGTCGAAGTTATTCGCGGTTTGCGGCTTCAGACTCGGATTGCTGGTCGACACCGTGAGGCTGTCGATGTTGGCCGTCGTGCGCGGGATGAGCTGGCCAATGGCGGGACGCCCGATGTTGGTGGCGTAGCTCAGACGCATGACGAGGCGGTTGATCGGCTCGTACTTGAAGTGAAGGCCGGGGAACACCGTGCGATACTGCCCCGTGGCGGTCTGCCGGCGGTTGTATTCATCGAAGGTGCGGCGGTACTGTTCGGCGTCGGTAACGGTCCCGACCCAGGCGGCGCGGCGGGCCTTTTCTTCCGCCGTGATGATCTGCAAGGAGCCCACACCCTTGGTCTTGGTGGTTTCAACCCGAACGCCACCGGTGATGGTCAGCTTGCCGAGATCGGCGCTGCCCATGAAGTAATAACCGTTGATCTGCTCATTGAAGCTCTGGTTGCCGGCGAGTTCGTTGGAAACATCGTTGGCGACTTGCTGCTGGAAGTACTGGGGCGTGGCGGCGAGGGCCTTTTCAACGACGAGCGTGTTCTTGCCCTCATTCGGCTTCAGCGGCATGGGCAGATCCTTGGGATAGCCTCCGAGCGCACGGTCGTCCGCCCAAGGCGGGGTAACCCCGCCGAACTGCGCGAGATTGTCGTCGTTGATCCCGTTGGCGGGATTGGTGCCCTGGACACGGTCCGGGCCGAGGTAGGAGTAGCGGCGGGTCGTGTTGCGCAGTTCGCGCTTCTGGTCGCGAAGGCGGAAGCCGGTCTTGACCCACGTGGGAACGACGGTCTGGAACTGCTTCTTCAGATTGACTGCCGCGCCTTCGTATTGGTCCCAGCCGGCGCTGCGCGATTTGGTATAAACGTTCGAGCTATAGTTGTTGAGATTCCGATAGTCCGGACCAGCGGTCTGCACGACCGTCGGATTGTCCGTGTCGGCCCGGGTCACGCGGAAACCGATGCCAGATAGCGTCCACGTCATCGTGGCATTGTTGGCGTAGTTCGACTTCGATTTGGACTGGTAGATATCGTAGTCGACGTCCAAGCCGGCCCAGTGCTGCTTGGCACCGAACTGGACGGTTTGCGTCTCGCCTTCCTTGAAGGCCTCGGTGGTGGCCAGGTTCAGCTGGCTGGCGGCGACCGCCCGGACGTCCGTGGTCTGGTCGGTATAGCCCGGGGTGATACCACCGGTGCCGGTCAGATTGCCGGCGGCATCGCGCGTGGCGACCACTTGGTTGGTCTGCCAGGTCGCAGCGAAGGTGTTGCCGCCAAACAGGCCGTGCTCAAGGTGCTTGTTGTAGGTGACGTTGCCGTAGAACCGGGTGCTGTCGCTCAGTTTGTAGTCGAGCTTGACGCCACCGCCCTCGCGCGTGCGCGAGAAGGTCTGGTCGCTCGGCGCCACCGAGTAGATGTAGGCCGGGCCCGCGGTGCCGCTGGCCAGTTGCTCGCGGCCGAAGCCGTTCGCACTGTAGAGCACCTCGTGGATGCGATAGCCGAGATTCACGGAGACCGCGAACTTCTTGGCGAAAACTTCCGAGTAGCTGAACGAGTAGCTCGGCACCGGGTGGGAGGCACGCGGGTCGAAAGCCCGCCAGATCACGCCCGCGGAGGCCGCGATGCGGCGCTCGCCGGAGCTGTCAAACGCGCTCTTCGAGACCAGGTTGACGTTGCCGCCGATGGAGTCGCCGTCCATGTCCGGCGTAGGCGACTTAACGACCTCAATACGTTCGACGGAGTCGGAGCCGACCGTCTGGAACTGGAACTCGCGGCTCGAGCCCGCCGAAGCCGCATCTGCGATGCGATTGCCGTCCTGGCTGATCGTGCTCAGGTTCTGGCTCATGCCGCGGATGCGGATGTAGCGGAAGTCGCCACCCACCGCTTCGCCCTCGACGCCCGGGAGACGGACCGCGAGGTCGGCGGGATTGCCGGCAAGACCACCAAACGCGTCGGAGGACACGATGCTCTTCACGCCCGTCGAAAGGCGCTGCAGCGTGATCGCCTGGGCATTGCCTTCACGTTCGCCGGAGACGACGAACTTGCTGAGGGTGTAGATATCCGAGGTCAAACCCACGTCCTGGCGGCTGCTGCTGGCACCGACCTGAACGGGAACCTGTACGGTGTTCAAACCTGTGTAGGACACCGACAAGGTCGCACTGCCAGGCGAAACGTTGTCGAAGCGATAGGTGCCGGTGATGTCCGTGGCGACTTCGCGGCCGGTGCCAACCAACACGACGCGCGCGCCTTCCAAGGTGCGCGAGGTCGCGGAATTGGTGACGGTACCGATCAGGGTGGAGGTGCCGGATTGGGCGGAGCTACTGTCCGCAGCGTGCACCGCAAGAGGCGGGGCTACGACCGCGCCAAGCGAGGCGATTAGCAATGCTAGGGTTTTCTGATGTTTCATGGTTTTTTGGTAGATTCTATTTGCTGGAAACTTGGGAAATGGCCCTCAACGAAAAATCGCGCGGTGAAGCACTAAGAATGTGGAGACGATTTCTGGGCATACGGGAAAATCCGTCGTGAAGCTGCTCAAGGGGCCAAATTATTGGAAAAATCTCAACTTAAAATTGAACGGCATCACAGCCCCCGTGCTCACTCTCCGATATATCCCACTTTCGTGCGATTCGTAGAGTCCGGGCCAGCCGAATGAAATCGACTGATTTCATGATGAATAAAGATAATTTTACTATTTGTCTATTAATATTTTATATCTTTTAGATAAGGGAGCACTTGTCTCAGTCCAAACACGAGAAATAGATGCTTAGGGCATCCATGATGCCCTAAAAGGGCCGGACCCGATTTCCCCTGTGGAAGCCTTCCGCGGGAAGGCCGGTTGCAAGCAAGGTGAGGAATCTCTCGTGACCGGAGAGTGGCATCTTCCCTGCGGCCAGAATGAGTGGAGCCTGCCCCGCATGTGGCTTGCATCGCCGACCTCATCAGCGCCACCAGGCACTCGAGTCCGTCGTGATCGCAAACTTACGAAGGCCCTGCGGAAGCATCGGAAGCCATTCGCCCGTTGACGGCCACTGGTCTCGCGACTTGCGTTGCAACCACTCCGAAAAGCCAATTTTCGGCCATCACCCCGGCACATTCCGCCCCGCCTCGTTTCGACCCAGAAATTAACCGGCTGGATTTTCGCCCCGACATGCGCCGGCCCCGAATCCATCCGATTATCCCGTTTACCATGCAAACGAACATACCCTCCATCAGGCCGTTTGGTTCAGTCGGGCTGGCTTCGCGCCGCCATGCCCGGCCGGGCATCGCTCAGCTAGGACTGCTATCGGTCGCAGCGATCTTTCTTCACTGCCCCAGCGTCGACGTGCGCGCCGCAGAGCCGAAAGCGGACGCGCCTCACGAAAACAGCCTCGGCATTAAATTCGTGCCGTTAGCCGGCACGAGTGTCCTGGTCAGTATATTTGAAACCCGGGTAAAGGACTTTGAAGCCTTTGCCAGCGCCGTCAGCTACAAGACGGAGCGCAAGATGTACACGTGGATCGATAAGGTGGGGAAACAGCGCGAAGGATATGACTGGCGCGAACCGGGCTACGCGCAGGGGCCAAACCACCCGGTGGGTGGCGTTTCCTGGAACGATGCCCAGGAGTTCTGCCGCTGGCTCACCCAGAAGGAACAGTCCGCTGGAGCGATCGGGCGCAACCAGCGGTATCGGTTGCCCACCGACCAGGAATGGAGTGCAGCCGTCGGACTGACGGCCGAGGCCGGGACGACGCCGTCGGAAAAGGATAAAAAAATCAAGGATGTCTACCCCTGGGGCACGGGATGGCCGCCGCGATTCGGGAATTACGGTGACGTCAATTACGCCCTCGCCCCCGGAGATACCCATTACAAGAAAGAGGGCAGCCCGCTGAAGGACTACAATGACGGGTTCCAGTATTCGGCGCCGGTCGGAAGCTTTCAGCCCAACGCGTTCGGCATCTACGATCTCGGCGGCAATGTCTACGAGTGGGTGGAGGACGAGTACGGCGGCCAGGGCAAGACGGCCCGCAATCGCGTCATGCGTGGAGGCGGCTTCAACAGCAATGGACAGGCCATGCTGCTGTCGTCGAACCGCATCACGTTCGACGCGACCGATCGCAGCGGCAACCATGGCTTCCGTTGCGTCTTAGAAGTGGTCGCAGCGGGGAAATAGGCCGACGATTCATCGCCTTTGTCCCGGAGGAATTGCTCCGACTGCCGTTGGGTTGATCCGCAGCGCAAATCTCTGGCCCCCACACCCTGCAACCGACCCGCTCCCGCCGGCGTCATTTCTCCCCGTATGAACCCCGCATCGGTCGAAGCCCCAACTCCACCCGCCCCCGTCAAATTTCCCCGGCGGCTCCTGCTCGCCAGCGCCGCGGCGCTCGCCCTGTTAACGCTGGGGTGGCTCGCGGCACATCTCGCACCGGCGACGATGAGTCCGGACTCCAACGGCTACATCGTGCAGGCGCGACTGCTCGCGACCACGGGCACGACTCATCTCACCACCGGCTCGCCCGCGCAATTCGTCGGGATGCACTGGCTGGAGACGAAGGATGGCGTATTTCACAGCCGTTATCCAGCGGGACTCCCCATCCTTTTTGCCGGCGCGTGGAAACTCGGCGGGTTGCCCGCGGCGCTGCTCGTCAATCCGCTGCTCGCCAGCGCGACCGTCTTCCTGGTTTTCCTGCTCGCGCGACGCTTCGCCGGCGATGGGTCCGCGCTGCTCGCCGCGGCGGTCTTCGCGACCAACGCCACGGTGCAACAACACGCGTTCGATGCCGACGCGCACGTCGCCACGGCGTTCTTCCTCACGGCGGGAATCCTCGCGCTCCTGCGCTTCGCGGAAAATCTTTCGCCCGCCCGTGGACTGCTCGCGGGGCTGTTGCTCGGCATCGTGCCCACCATCCGCTATCCGGAGGCGCTCGCCGGGCTCGCGATCGGCGCGTGGCTGCTCTGGCGCGTGCGGCCGGTCTGGCGGGTGTGGCCGACGGTGCTGGGTGCGGCGGGTCCGTTCGGCGCCCTGCTGATTCACAATGCCTCCGCCTACGGCGCGTTCTGGCGAACGGGCTACGCCCTCACCAACGAACAAACCGGGTTCGGCTGGAACTATTTTACCGCCCATTGGCTGGGCTACCTGCAAAGCCTCGGCGGTGCGGGGTTCGGGGTGTTTTTCGCGTTCGGCGCGGCGGGTCTCGCCGGGCTAGTGGCCGATGTGCGGCACCGCGCGGCGGGCGCGCTGCTGGCGGGCATCGCCGTGCCCCTCGTGCTGCTCTACATGGCGTACTATTTCGGCACCGGCGACGGCAACCTGCGGTTTCTCGTCCCCACGTTTCCCTTACTGGCCGTGGCGGGCGCGTGGCTGCTCACCCGCGTGACGGCGGCGGCCGGCGATGCGGGTCGCGCCGTCTGGATCACGGTGGCGGTACTCCAGTTGCTGCCGGCCGGCGCCGCGGCCGGACAAATGGCCACGCGCATGCAAACCACCCTGCGCGCCGCCGCCCGGGCACGCACCACCTTGGAGAAGGAAGTCCCGGCCCGCAGTGTCGTCATCGTTGAGCGACAGCTGGGCGAGAGCCTCGATGCCACGGGCCAATGGCGCTTGGTCGACGAATCTATCGCCGGCTCGATCGGGCCGCGCAACGGCCCGGCGGGCCCGCTGGCCCCCGGCGGACGACGCGGCGCGCTTGGCCCCGGTGCCGGTCGGCGCGGCGGACAGAGACCGGCCAACTTCGATCCGGATCAGCCCAATCCGCAGCAAATGGACAAGAACCGCGCGCAACGGGCCCGCTACGACGGCGTGCCGCCGCGCGAACGCCAGGCACGCGCCTGGGCCGACCTCCGCGCATGGTCTGGTGGCAAACCAATCTACTGGTACGCGCGCTCACTCGAGGCCGTGGAAAACGCGCTACCCGACGATGCCAACTACGAATCCATCGCGGAAATCGACGCGCCTCTAATGATGGGACCCGGCGGCGCCGGCCGTGGCGGCATGGCCGGCCGCGGTCCCACCGGAACGGGTGGGCGCGGCCCCATGATGGGGGGCGGTTTTAACCCAAACGCAGGCGGCATGGGTCCACCGATGATGAATAATCCCCCGGACGGCGGCCCCGACATGAATTTACCGGCCTTCCCGGGCGGACGGGGCGGGATGCAGGGAATCCCTCAGAATCAAAAGCTGCGGCTCGTGAAGATCACGTTCGCCCAGACGGGCGGCGGTGGCAAAGCGCCACCCTAAGGAGCGGGGCACGCCGCGAGATCACGCGGTAAAATCCCGCAACGGAGTTTTGTTTTCCTTGATCGTGCCACTGGAGCGCGGGCACAGTCGGAGCGTCACGTTAACCCCCTGCCTCATGCTCGACCCCGCCGCCTTCCGGAATCGCTCACGCACCCTCGCCGCCACCCTTTGGGTCAGCGCCGCCACCTTCACGTTTTCCGGCGTGATCGCGCACGCGGCGAATGCGGCCAAAGCGCCACTGGCTCCCACCCCGAAGCCGGCCGAAAACTATCCGCTCAAGGATTACCTCACCAGCCTCGCCGAGCAGCAGTGGCAGGCGCGCGCGGCCACGCTGGCCGGCATCAAGACCGCCGCCGACGTCGAAGCCCGGGGCCGCTACATCCGGACGACGTTCCTCGAGGGCATCGGCGGCCTGCCGCAGACCCGCACTCCGCTCAACGCCCGCATCACCGGGCGGTTCGACCGCAAGGGCTATCGCGTTGAAAACCTGATCTACGAAAGCGTGCCCGGCTGCTTCGTCACCGCGAACGTCTACATTCCCACCACCGGCCGCGGTCCGTTCCCCGCCATCGTCGGCGCGGCGGGACATGCCGTGCAGGACGGCAAGGCGAATACCACCTACCAGCGCGCATTCATCTCCCTCGCCCAGCGCGGATTCATCGTGCTGGCGTACGACCCGCCGGGCCAGGGCGAACGCCTCGAGTTGCAGGATCCGAAGACCGGCGCGATGAAGTCGCTAGGCCACATCAGCCCGGGCCTGCAATGCCTGCTGACCGGCCGGCCACTCGCCCGCCACTTCATCTGGGATGGGATTCGCGCCGTCGACTATCTGCTGACGCGCGACGACGTGGATCCGAAGCGCCTCGGCGCCACCGGAAATTCTGGCGGTGGCACGCAGTCCGCCTACCTCGCCGTCGCCGAGCCGCGCCTGGCCGCCGCCGCGCCGTCCTGTTACTGGACTTCGTGGGAAAAGCTCTGGAACAGTAACGGGCCCCAGGATTCCGAACAGATCATCCCTGGCTTCATCCAGCACGGTTTGAATTTTTCCGACTACGCCGTCGCCATGGCCCCGCGGCCGATCACGATGCTCACGGCCACCCGCGACATGTTTCCGATCGAGGGCGCCCGCGCCCAGCACGCGGAAGCGCAGCGGTTGTTCGCGCTGCTCAGCGCGAAGGAAAAAGCCGGCTTCTTCGAATACGACGACGGTCACGGTTGGTCGCAGCCCCGGCGGGACGCCGCCTGTGCCTGGTTCGAAAAATGGCTCTACGACCGCCCCACCTCGGCTCCGGAACCGGCCGACCTGCAACCCGAAGCCCAGAAAACGCTGACCTGCACGGAAACCGGTTTCACTGTCACGGCGCTCAATTCAAAAACCTCCCAGCGCCTCAATCAGGACTGGGCCGAGGAAATTTATCCCAAGCGCAAGCTCGGCAACGTCACCAACGCGGAAAAAGCCCGCGACACGATCGCTGCCCGCCTCGCCATTCCCCGCGCCCGCCGCCAGCCAACCGCCCTCTCCGCCGGCCGGCAGACCCGCAGTGGCCTCGTCGGCGACGAGGTGATCGTCACGTCGGTCACCGGAGCCCAAATCCAAGTCATCCTGCACCTCCCGTTCGGCTCGGGTGCCCGCCAGCCCGCTGTCATCATTCTGCGCGACGACGCGGCGACCAGCCCGGTGGAATCAGATCCCGAAGTGGGGGCCTGGCGGAAGGCGGGTTACGTTGTCGCCGTGGCCCAGCTGCCCGGCGTCGATCGCACGCCGGTCAAGCCCAACAACTACTACTCGATGCGCTATCGCACCGCGATGCGCGCGATCCTCGTCGGCCAGACCATGGCGGGCATCCACACCAACGACCTGCTCGCCGTGTTCGACGTGATTTCCGCCCGGCCCGAAGTCGACTCCGGCAAGGTGTCGATCCTCGGCCATGGCAACCTCGGCGCTATCGCCCAATTCGCCGCCGCGCTCGAACCCAAAATCGCCCGCACCATCTCCAGCGGAGCGCTCGTTTCCTACATGGATTTGGTGCGCGCCCCGGAATGCCCGGAAACGTTCTGCGATCTCATCGTGCCCGGCGTGCTGCAGGACCTCGACCTGTCCGACCTCGCAGCCGTGGCCGGCAAGGGAAAGGTGATCGTGGTCAATCCGCGGTCCTCCACCGGCCAGCCCGTGTCCGAAGCCGCCGCCGGCGCCTACCGCCAGCAGGCTCGCGTTGTGGTCGCGACCGGGCCCGTCACACCCGCGCTCCTCGAAACGCGCTGAGGCCCGGACGGCCTTCACCCCGCCGGAGCCGCCATCACCCGCGAGCTGGGTTTATCGCGTCGGCTTGAGCCAGCGCTCAAACCACGCGAGCATCTCGGCGCGCATCTCGGGCGTGTAGGTGTGGCCCACGTCGGGGTAGATCACATTCCGGAAGGATTCGGGAGCACCGACGGTCCGATAGACTTCGCCGACCTTCTTTTCGATCACACGGATCCCGTCGACGGGCGAACCGTAGTCGAGGTCACCGGTGAGCGCGAGATAGGGCCGCGGGGCAATCAGGGCGAGCACGCCCTCGGTGTCGAAATGCCGCAACAGGCCGTGCGTGAAATAATACAGGCCGTGGGCGCGCAGATTACCGTGCTCGATCAGGTTCTGGTAGCGCGTCAGGCAGGCCACACCGACCGTCGCAGCAACGCGCTCGTCGACCGCGGCCAGCCACCAGGCGCGGGTGCTCCCCATGCTCATGCCCGTGACCCCGATGCGCTTGGGGTCCACGACGGGCAGGCTGCTGAGATAATCGAGGGCGATCTGATCGTCGCGTACGAAACGCCCCCACAGCGTGCGGCCCAGCCAGAGGTCGAGCTTGTGCAGGCTTTTTTGCGACAGTTCAACCGACGCGCGATTCTCCCGATCATAGGCCTCGGGGCGGCCGCTGGGCGTATCCTCCGCCCGGTCGCCGTACCAGCACGCGTCGGGCGCGAGCACCACATAACCGGCGCGGATGTAAACCTCGCCGAGCGAATCGGGCCCGCCGTTGGAGTTCGGCGTGATGAGCTGGTTCTTGTCCGGCGTGGAGGAATGCAGCCAAAGGATCGCCGGGCCGCCAGGCGCGCGGTTTTCCGGCACCAGCAGGAGTGCGCTGATCTCCTGGCCTTCGCCGTTGTCCAGCGCCACGCGGTCGAGCGTGTAGCCCGGCCGCAATTCCCGGCTGACGACGCGGCTGACCGCCGGTGATGGCCGCGATGGGAATTCACCGAGCGATTGCACGACGGTGCGCAGGACGGACGGACGCTGCTGCTGCCACGCGGCGGCATCCGCGGGCATGGGAAACCTTCCGATGGGCAGCCGCTTGTAGGCCGGCGGTACTGCCGCATCGCGCGCGGCTTCGTCGGTGCGGTAACGCCGGGCGACCTCGGGACCCGAAACGGGCGCGGCGGCCGCGGGCGTGGCGTAACGCCGCACGAGGATATGGCGCCGCACGCAGTCCGCCACGGCCTCCGCCAGCCGCTCGTATCCGGCGGGCGTGTAGTGCGTGCCGTCCGCCGCCATGACGCGCGCCGCTCCGGCTTGCGTGACCATCGCGTGCAGATCGTCGACCGGAATGCCGGCCGCCCGCATGGCCTGGGCTGCCGCGGCGTTGTAACGCCGGACATCCGCCTCGCTCCGGTCGAAATCCGCGCCGCGGCGCGCGTGCCGCTCGTCGATGATCGGCGTGGTATTCGCGAAAACCAGCGTGGCCTTGGTCTCGCGCTGCAAGCGGGTCACGAGCTGCCGGAGATTCGCCTCATAGTCGGCGAGTTCCACCTGATGACGCCCGGTGGCGCGCAACCGCTTCAGGTCGTGCAACCCGCAGTTGAAATGCACGATGTCGGGCTGTTCGCGGATGATCCATTCCTCGAGGTGCTTGAGCACATTCGCACTGTCGCCGCCGTTCGCCGGCGCGCTGACGACGTGGGCCTTGCCCTTGAGCAACTGCGCGACACCGGGAGCATAGCCTAGGCGGATGGAATCGCCGACGAGCACCACCTTGGGCAGTGCCGGCGGCGGAGTGGTTTGGGCCGCGGGCAGCGCGGACCCGGCGAAATATAGACCAAGGAGTACGATCGGAAACAATTTCATGGGGAAGAGCTCAGGGTTGCGTCGACGATCAGTCCAAAGCGGACCGAATGAAAAAGAAATAAGTCCGGTGAACCGGAATCATCCCGGTCAACCGTAGTTGAAAATGGAGCCGCGCCGCCACGCCGCGAAAAATCTCCCGCCGCCATCAGACGCCGATTTCTTTTTCCGTCGGCAGCACAAAGGGCTTCCGGTACTCACGCGCCAGCAGGGCGTTCGCGGCGGGGTTGTTGACGAACCGTTCCTGACCCGGATCGACGCGCAGCAGCTGGCCGAGCGTCAATGGCGACTTCTCCACACTCACGTCGTTGTCGGCGAGGTGCCGGCGGGTGCGCGCGAAGGTGGCGGCGACATCGTCGTGCACCTTGAGCTGGCCGAGCTCGCGCTCGATCCCGGCGGGCGACGCCGGCTGCCCGAGACGCCACGAGATGTTGGCGGCATGGATGAGCGCCGTGGATTGGTGGCCCTCAAGAATGTCCGCATTCAAATCGGAGACTTTGCGCGAGCGCACCGCCTTGAAGAAATTGGCGAAGTGATTCTCGTTCCTGCCGTCGAACGCCCGGACCAGATTGCCCTTCAAATCGAACAGTGACGTGTCGGCGATGATGCCCTCGGTGCCGTAGAAAAACCAACCGTTCTTCACCTGCGGATGAAACGGCTCCGTTTTCAACCCGCGCGTTTCCGTCACGATCGTCTTGCCGCCGAAATCGAGGATCGCCACCTGCGTGTTCGGCGTTTCGGCCGCGTCGGCGTAACCGACCCGGCCGCCGTAGCTGAGCACCGTGCGGGCCAGGCCCGTGACGCCGAGGCCCCAACGGCAGATGTCGAGCCCGTGGATGTTGTTGTTGCCGATCTCACCGTCACCGGTGTTCCAAACCCAGTGCCAGTCGTAGTGAAAATTCGGTCGGGTGAGCGGACCCATCGCGGCCGGGCCCGCCCAGAGGTTGTAATCGACGCTCGGCGGAATCTTTCCCTCCGTCGGCCCGCCGATCGATTTGCGGAGGCCATACATGATGCTGCGCGCGAGCTTCACCTCGCCGAGCTTGCCGTCCCGCATGTACTGCACGGCCGTGGCCAGCGGCCCCCGGGAACGATTCTGCGTGCCGGCCTGACAGATGCGCCCGAGCTGGCGCGCCGCCTGCACCATCCGCCGACCCTCCACGATCGTATGGCTGACGGGCTTTTCGACATAAACGTCCTTGCCCGCCTGCATCGCCCAGATCGCCGCCAGCGCGTGCCAGTGATTCGGCGCCGCGATGAAAACGGCCGCCACCGACTTGTCGCCGAGCACGACACGCAAGTCCTGCACGGCCTGCGGTCTCCGGCCGCGTTTCGCGCCCACCGTCGCCGCCAGTTCCGTGGCGCGATCGAGGTCCGGATCGCACACGTAGGCAATTTCGCACTCCGGCAGCGCGGCGAGTGCGCTGGCGTGCTGCTTGCCACGAATGCCGCAACCGATGATGGCGACGGTAATCCGGTCGTTGGCACTCACCGGGCGCGGTTCCGCCGCCCCGAGCCGGGGGGAAAGTTTCGCCGCGGCTGCCGCGGCGGCGGTCAGCATGGAGTTTTCAAGAAAGCGCCGGCGAGTGAGAGTTGGCATGGGAATGGAGAGTAAGATTTGGGAGGTGAAGGGATCGAACCGAGGCGATCAACGAGGGAGCTTCCCGGCGGCTTCCGTCCGGGCTTTCGCCAGCACGCTGGCGATGGTCACCGGCCGGCCGCCCTGGCGCTTGCTTTCGTCGGCGGCCTCCATGAACGCGAGAACCTCGAGGGTCTCCTCGGCGGTGACGGGCACCTTGCGGGTCTTGAAGAAACGAGCGATCTCAACGCAAAGATCCCGATAGCCGCCAAGGCTGCCGGCCGGCGCCTCGGCAAACGCCTGCGTGCCGAATGCGACGAGACCGAAACCGCCCTTCGCATTGCGAAATCCGCGATAGCTGGCGACCCGGCCGTCCCGCCAGACCCCCGACACGAGATCGACGTCCTTCGTCTGCAGACGGGTGACGGATTCGCAACCCATTCCCATGAGCGCAAACAACGGCTCGACGCCGTGGATCCCGTAGAAAAATAGATCGGGTGTACCCGGCTCGTAGTCGCAAGGTCCCCATGAAACGGCTCCCACGAGCTTGCCGAGAGCCGTCTTCTGCGAGAGCTCAACCACCCCCTTCGTGAACCGCAGCGCCGAGCTGGAGAAACACGGGGTACCGTGTTTCTTCGCCAGCTCATAGATGGCGATGGCGTCGGCCAGCGTTCCACCCGCAGGTTTGTCGATGAATAGTGGCTTGCCCGCCAGGATCACCGGTGTCGCCTCCTGCAAATGAATGCGGCCATCGACGCTTTCGAGGAAAACCACGTCCACCTTCTCCAGCAACTTAGGGATCGAATCGACAATCTCCACGCCGGCGGCACGCACCGTCTCGGTGAACTTGGCAACGCGATTGCGACTCGCCGGCATGTCGGTGCCGCCGGGATAGCCTGCGACGATTTTGATGCCGGCGATGTCACCCGCCGCCTTCGGATCGTTGAAGAGTTTGACGAAGGCCGGCACGTGCGACGTATCCAAGCCGATGATGCCGGCCCGCAACGGCGCGGCGGCGACGGCGCCAGTCCAGGCGAGGGCCAGACAGCAGATGACGGCGCGGCGCCACCATGCCCGCAGGAGAGATTTAGCAGTAGGCTGGACGGGGGCGAAGACAGGGCAATTCATGGATTTGATTCGATTGGAGGAAGGCTGGAAATTTCCGGGGATAACTGGCCGCCGTGCGACCTATTTTTTCGTTAAAGATCTGCGCCAGTTTTCAGGTAGGCGATCAAGTCCGCCATTTCCGGCTTGGTCATCGCCTGCTCCAGGCCGTCGGGCATCAGCGAGAGGCCGAGAGAGGAAAGCAAGGCGACGTTGCTGCGCAGCACGGATTCGTCGGTGCCAAACGCCGTGCGCAAGGTGAGGCCGCTGTCGGTTTCGCCCACGAGGTTTCCGGAAATGGACCGGCCGTCAGTCGTGGTGACCGAAACGGCCGAATAACCGGGGGCAATTTCCAGGTTGGGCACGATAATGTGCAGGAGCAGCGCGTCGGCCGGTTGGTTGCGGATGCCGGTCAGATCGGGCCCCACTTTCCCGCCGGTGCCGTTGTAGGTGTGGCACGCGGAGCAGGCGCGTTCAAAGACCTTGCCGCCGCGGGCCATGTCCGCCGTCAGGCCGAGGACTTCGCGATACCCCTTGTAGACCTGCATCCGGTCGCCGCCATCCAGACCCTGGAAGAGCTTCTCCGCCGCTTGGCGGATCGCGGGATCCGTGTGCTTGAGCAGGCGCGTTCGCCGCGACGAGGAAATTTCCGACGGCTTGATCGCCCCGCCTTGGATGGCGGTGAACAATATCTCGGTCATTTTCGGCCGGGCCACGAGGGCCGAAATCACCGCTTCCCGTACCCGGGGGGTGTAGCGTGACCAATTCTGCGGTTGAATCAACATTTCGGCGCCACGCGGATCGCCGAAGCGTTCGAGCGCCTTGATCGCCTGCAATTGCAGATCCAGCGGCTGCCCGCCTCCGAGCAGGTCGCCCAGCGGCGCGCCGCCCCGGGAGAACTCGGTGTAGCTTAGCAACGCGATTGCGCTGCCGCGCTGCCGGGTCGATGCCTCGGCGTCCGCCGCGACTTTGGCGGCGCGGTTGAAGAAGTCGTCCAGCCCGACCGGCGCAGCTGAATCCGTGCCCTCGGCCAGGAGGGCGATCAGGGGATTGCCACCCGCCTTCACCTTAAGATCGCGCCGTCCCCGCAGGCCGTCCGCCAGGCCGACCACGGACGGAACCCGCCACGCGAGATCGCCGTCCCCGTTCAGCATCTGGGCGAGGAACCGCCGGCACGAATCCAACGGTGCGCCGGCCCCCATGGTTCGGCCCAAGTCCTCCAACACCGCGGCAAAAGCAGGGGAATTGTTCTGCCGCGATTTTCCCATGGCCTCGAGAAACTCCGGCATGCGCGTCCCGATGCCGCTCAACACGGCGGCGCGCGCCCAGCGATCCTCCCCGTCGCGCGCGGCAATGGTGGCGAGGGCCGGCACCGCCGCGGCATCGGTCATCGAACCGAGGGCCAGCGCGGCGACAAAGCGGACGCGCGTGTCGGGATCATCGGCCAATGCGATCAGGCGCGGACGGAATTCAGGAGATTGGTCGAGCGCGGCGACGGCGAGGGCGACGGCCTGTTCCCTGACTCCGGCCGCCGAATCGCGCAGCGCCAGGGCGATGGTCGCGGGGGAGAGCCGGCGGAGATTCTGCAGCGTCCACAGGGCGCGGGTCCGGGACTCCGGCAGGCGGGCTTGAGCCGCGCATTTCTCCAGCAGCGGAACGGCGGCGGGATCCGGTTTTTCGATGAGCAGTCGTTGCGCAGTTTCACGCGACCATGAGTTGGGCGACTCCAAGTCGCGGCAGAGCGCGGCGGTGGTGCGGCCAGCGACGGTCGCCTTCACCTTTAGGTCCGCCTTCACGATGCGATAAATTCGGCCGGTGCCTTCTCCGCTGTTGAAATCCAGCCGGCCGCGCGCCTCCTCCGGAATATACGACGGATGATCGATCTCGCGCCGGTGCATGTCGGCGACGTAGAACGCGCCGTCCGGACCGCTGGCGACGAAGACCGGACGAAACCAGCTGTCGGTGGAGGCCAGGAACTCCCGCCCGGTATAGGGTGGATCGGAGCGAAACGAAGCGCCCTCCAGCCGGAAGACCTGGCGCTGCACCAGATTTTGCGCGGGCTCGCAGATGAAGACATTGCCGACGTGCTCGGGCGAGAGCCCGGCGCCCCCGAAAACCATCACCCCGCACGCGGACGTGAACGATCCGGCGTGCGGCGCACTCATCAGATTGGGCGCGAAATCCGCGGTCACACTGACCCGGCTGATCGGAAACACTTTGGCGGCCGCCTGCACCTTGGACACTTCCTGCGAGGTTTCGGCGAAGGCAAGGTGCGGGTTGCGCTTGAGCTGCCCCGGTTCGAGTACCGTCTGGAGTACGGGATGCCGGTTGGTGCAATCGAAGCGCCGGCCGTAGGCATCGATCGCGAGCCCGAACTGGCCGCGTCCGCCGATGGTTTCATACACGAACGTCTCCGGATCAAAGCGGCCGTCCGTCGGCGTGAAAACCACCGCGGGCCGCTCGGGATGCTCCGGCGAGGTGATGGTGCCACCATTGGAGCCGCAGGCGACGTAGACCTTTCCGTCCAGCCCCAGCGTGGGAAAACTGACGCGGATTTGGGATGTCCTGGTCTTGTCAAAACCCGTCAGGACCACGCGGCGTTCGTCGGCGATTCCGTCGCCGTTGGTGTCCTTCAGGTAGAAAATGTCCGGCGCGCACGTGACGAAGACGCCGCCCTTCCACACCATGATGCCGTTGGGATTGGTGAAGCCCGTGGCAAACTCGGTGCGCCGATCGTAACGTCCGTCACCGTCCGTGTCCTCCAGCCGCGCGACCCGTCCCTCCGTGGTTGGGGGATTGGCGCCCAGTGTTTCAGGATAACCACGCGCTTCGGCGACATACAGCCGGCCTTGTTCGTCGAAAGCGAAGGCCACCGGATCGACGACCAGCGGTTCCGCGGCGACGAGTTCGATGCGCAGACCGGGCTCCAGTTGGAACGCGGCCAACGCAGCCTCGGGCGTAAGCGCCACGTCGCGATCGACCGCGCGCGGTTGGCCGGTCTTCGCGGCGGCGGCGGCGTGGTTCGGGGCAGATGCCACCGCGCAAAAGACCAGTGCGGCCACACTGGCAGCAGGAATTCTGAGAACGGAATGTAGAGGCGTTTTTTTCATTATGCGCGCATCGCATAACGATGGGTTCGAATGTAGCCGCCGACGTAAAGCGGCGGCAAGTGAAGTGAACCGGTTACGACTGCATCGTCAGGTTGTCAGGGCTTCACCTCGTTGAAGAGTTCCATGAGTTTTACCATGATCTTACGCGAGGCTTCCTGCTCCACCCGGTTAGTGCCGAGCCACGTTTCGTAGCCGCCGAGCTCGTGCTGCTCTGGGGTCGGGAGATATCCGTAGCTGCCGTTGGCCAGTTCGATCGTGAACGTGTCCTTGAACGGACTCTTGGCTTTGATCTCGAGCCCTGTCTCCGTGAACGTCTCAAACGGCACGGCCGCGACGCCGAGCCCGCCGATGCGGAAGGTCTGCATCACGATGCTGGTCGTCGCGGGCCACTTGCTCGCGTCCATCGTGCGCTGCGCATAGATGACTTCGCGCTCGTGGATGGGAGAAGCGGTGGCCGGACGCGCGAGCACCTGCCGGGCGCGCTCCACCATCCCGGGCGTCGGGTGGCGCAGCTTCAATTCGAGCTCGGCCTTGGCGGATTTCAGTTCCACCCAGTCTTGGAACCGGAGCGTGCGGTGCACGCGCGCCACTTCGTGCGCGACGTCGTCGGCCACCTGGCGCATCCGTTCGCCCGGGGCGTACTTTACGCCCGGCGTGCCGCCGCCGATGTTGTTCACGTCCCCACACGGACCGTTTGCCAGAATTCCGACGAACGCCGGGCTCTGCACGTTCGCCCCGAGGAGTTGCTCGATCCGGTCGCAAAACATTGCGAAGTAGTCCGCCGAGATCTGCGCCCCGGTCAGACCACCCACATAATGCAGCCAGTAGTTCGCGAGCAGGGCGATCGGCCGGCCGTTCGTGGACTGTACCGAGACGAAATAGACCTCCGGGTTGGTCGGGCCCGCCGGCCGGAGCCGGTCAGGATGGCCCCCTTTGTTAGTCACCACGCGGTCCTGCCCGCCAAACGGATTCGTCTCGCTCTTGCCTTCCTTGAGCAGGGTCCGGCGATTGAAAACATGCTGCGGCACGCGGCCCGATCCCCAGCCGATGCGCGCGGGTTCCAGATTGTTCAACGCCCGGCGCACGCCGTCCGCGATGCGGCGCACGAGGAATTTCTGGTAGTCGTCAAACGGCGCGCCGAACACCAGCGAGTTGGCACCCCGCGCGCTCACCGCCGAGTGGGAGTGCGTGGCCGACATCATCATGTTGTCGGGCGAGAGTCCGGTCTCCTGTTGCACCAGGAGCTTGGCCGCGTCGAAGACCTCGCGCGGCACGCCGACGTTGTCCACCACCGCAAACACGAGGCGCGTCGTGCCGTCGTCGAGCGCGAGGCAGCGCACGTGCAGATCGTCGTGCACATGGGTGGAAGGCACCGGCGCCCAGCCGCCGACGGTGGGCGTGCCGATCGGGGGCGTGATGTTGCTCGTGGCGGCGCCCGCCTTGAAAATCTTTTCTGTACCGGAGGCTTTGGGTGCGACCGAGGGCTTGGCCTCACGGGCGGCGAGGGCAGCCGACATGCCGACGAGGAGGATGACGAGGGTGGGGAGTTTCATGGAAAGCCGATCAAGGCGGCGCGGGCTGGAGTTTCCCGGCGGGAATCAGCCGGATCAGATCGGACAGATCGTAGGTCTTCAAGGCTCCCGGCACGACATCGCCGGCCGCGAGCGCGAGTGGCGCGGTGCGCACGAATTCCGCCCAGGCCGCCGGCGGGAGCGGAAGTTCGAGCGAAGCGAAGAGCCCCGGTTCGAGCACGGCCGCATGCAGGGCCGCGATCGCCGCTTCCTTGCCGCATACGAGATGAACTCCACCCCGCACCCCGAGAAATCGCGCCGCGACGAGAATCGCCTCGGCCCGCAGCGCCACGAGGTTCCGCGCCACCAGCAGGGCCTTTTGCGCCTGCTTCGTTTCGATTGCGCTCATCGCCGCGGCGGTGCGGGTCGGTGGCGCCGCGCGCATTTCGCCCAGACCCGGCAGGTCGAGCGCGAGCACGCGGGCACCGCGGCCGAGCACTTTCTCGAGACCACCGTTTTCGACCGCGGCTTTCTTGCCGCCATCCGGCAGGTAAACGATCGCATCGGCCGAACCGGCCGCACCCACTGCGGGAAAATGCAACGCGGCCAGCCACAGCCCGGCCTCGTAGTTCAAGATCACGCTTTCACCCGTGCGGCCCTGCCACGTCACGTCCGCCCGCTTCTCGGGCAGGGCCGGCGGCAGAGCGGCTAGCGAACGGATGCCGGCAGCGGTTCGGATCGTGGCGGGCTGCGGCTGCCGGGGTTGGTAGCGCGCCTCCTGCTCGCCGAGCAGGTCGAACAGCGACCGCGCCCCGGCCACGCGCAACACCTGGCCCTCGGGCGTACAATACAGGCTCTTTTCCTCGGGCAGCTTGATCGCTTTTTCCCGCACGGGCGCGTCGATTCCAAGCAGCCAGCGCCGCAGCCAGCGGGTGGCCCCTTCGCGCAGGCGAATGGAGAACCCATGTTTCTCATCCGTCTCGACGAGGTCGACCGACTCGGGCGCATCCAACCGGGTGTAGATCCGCTTGGACTGACGGAAAACATCCCAGGCGCCCTGAATGTCGAAGAAATCCTGGGTCGCCACACACATGAGGGTGGGTTTCGGCGCGCGCAGGAGCACGTAATCCGCATGATCCAGCCCGCCCTCGATCTGTCCGTAGATGTTCTGTTCGTAGTCCTGTGGCCCGATCGTCTGATAGAGCCGGCGGAATCCGGTGAGATAACAGCTGGGTGCCGCGCAGACGATCCGGTCATCCAGGGCCATCAGGTACGACGTGAGCGTGCCGCCGCCGGAGTTGCCCGTAGCCCCGATGCGATCGCCGATGATGTCCGGGCGGCTCTGGAGATAATCGATGCCGCGCATGCCATCCCAAACGAAAAAGCGCGCGAGCTCGACGCCCGCGAGCCGGCAGCGCAGGCCGAGCAGATGATGCTCCTGGGTCGGGCCATAGGTGGGCTTCGTCTCGCCTGAGAGATACTGCCGGCGTTCGCCCTGCCCCACCGGGTCGTAGCTGAGAACCGCGAGGCCATTCCGGGCCATCAACGCGCACGCCAGCTGGTAGGTTTCGATCGCTTTCCCGCTTTCGCTGTGACCACAGGAAAAAAGCACGCCGGGATAGGGCCCCGGCGTGGAGGGCAGGTAGAGGTTGGCCGTGACCAAATATCCGGGCAGGCTCTCGTAGATCACCTTCTCGATCCGATAGCCATCGGCCTGGACCTGGCCCACGACCCGCGCGTTCAACGGCGTCCGTTCGGGAAAACCGCCGAGCTGTTGCACAAAGAAACTCCGGAGGCGCTTCTGATAAGTCCGGATGTCCTCCGGAGTTTTCAACGCCTCGTACGCCGCCTGGCGCCGGTCCAACGCCGCGAACGCCAGCCCGTCCAAATATTTTTCGAGCATGGCCTCGGGCCTCACGCCGCCGACGGATCCGCCGTGCGTCACCAGGGTGGAGTTGGCGGCGAACAGCTGCGGCCCGCAGGCCAGCGTCGCCGTGCCGACGCCGACCGTTTTCAGAAAGCCGCGCCGCGTGGAAGGGGCAATTTTTCCCATGGTCGTGGCGTAGCCGATCTCCCGCCTGGTTCCGAGGCGTATTTTCAAAACGATTTCATGCCGCGCGGCGGACTGGCCGGTCCGGGCCCCGCGCCCCGGCTATTTTTTCAAGGGATGCAGTTCGATACGCCGGAAAAAAATCTCCGCGCATTCCGAGGGAAACATGAGGCGGCCCTCCTTGAACGTGCCGTTCTTCCCCTCGTTCACCTTCACGCCGTTGACGAAATACGTCACATCGCCGCCGGCGCAGATCGCCTCGATGCGGTTCCATTCCCCCGTGGGCTTTTCCACGTCGTTCCGCCCGCGAAACCCCAGCACGTCCTTCCATTCCGGATCACGGCCCCACCAGTGGATCCGGCCTTTCTTGAGGTCGGTCGGCGTGCCCTGCAGGTCCCAGATCCGGGTCCCCGGCTTCAACGTCGCCGTGAGGGCGGGCGTGATCGGCTCGTCCAGGCCGCGCTCGTAACCGCCCAGCAGGACGAGGTCGCCCACGGCCCCTTCTCCCATGAAAAACTCGACCGCGCGCATCCACGAACCGCGGAAATCCTTGCGGTAGTTTCCGTCCTCGCCCTGGGCATGCAGCGAGATCGCGGCCGCGCGCGTCCGGTTCTTGCGCGGATCCCAGGTCGCGAGGCCCCAGCGATATTCCACGACGAGCCGGTAGTTGGCGTACCGGTCCTTCGTGACAAATCCGCCGACGTGCTGCCCGCTGCACCGAATCGCCGGAGCGCCGTCCACCTGGTCGACCACGGCGAAAACACGATCGGGGTCCTCGCGGCCGTGCACCGATTCCCACGTGTAGAAGCCGGACAGATCCTTGCCGTTGAACAGCATGATCGGCTCGCGCGGCACGATCGCCGGCGGCTCGGCCGGCGCCGCCCCAAGTCGATGCGTCGCCGCACCGATCATCAGCAACACGATCGCCAGGGGGAGAGAGGACTTCATCGGAATGATTATCTCGTTGTTTTCAGGAGCACGCCGGAACCGGTACGCCGCGAGCGTCACTGGCCGAGGTCGATGCCCTTCTTAATGTAGGAAATCAGGTTCGCCATCTCGTCCTTGGTCATCGTCTGTTCAAGTCCGTCCGGCATCAGCGAAACCGGCGTGGCGGCGAGCGAGGCGATATTGGCGCGCAACACAGTTTCATCGGTCCCGCCCACGGTGCGCAGGGTGACGCTGTTGTCGCCCTCCGCCACGAGCCAGCCCGAGAGGTTACGCCCATCCTGCAGGGTGGCGGAAAACGCCTGATACCCCGGCGTGATTTCGAAATTCGGCACCATGATGTGCAACAGCAGCGTCTCCGCCGGCTGGTTGCGCAGGCCGGTCAGATCCGGGCCCACTTTCCCGCCGGCGCCGTTGTAGGTGTGACAGGCGGAGCAGGCCCGCACGAACACCGGGCGGCCCGCCGCGGCGTCGGCCTCGTTTTTGACGACGTCACGATACGTGCGATACACCTGCATCCGGTCGCCGCTCTCGAACTCCCGGAAAGCCGTCTCGGCTTCCTTGCGCAGCGCCGGGTCGTTTTGCTGCAGCAACCGCGCCCGCTGCGTCGAGGGGATTTCCAGCGGCTTGATCACCCCGCCGCGGATCGCGCCAAACAGTACGGCTATCATCTGCGGTCGGGAACCCAGGGTCGAGATGACCGCCTGCCGGACCTGCGGGGTGTAGCCCGTCCAGTTCTGCGGCTGCACGAGCAGTTCGGCTCCGCGCGGATCCTGCAGGCGCTCCAGGGAACGTACCGCCTGCAACTGCAGCTCCGGCGCATGCCGCGTGCCGAGCAGGGCGCCGAGCACCGGGCCGCCCGAAGCAAAATCCCCATAGCCCAGCAACGTGACGGCACTGGTCCGTTGCGCCATGGGCGTCCGCTCGCTTTTCGCCACTTCCGCCGCCTGCCGGAAGAATCCGTCCAAGGCCGTCTTGGTCGGGGACTGGGCCTCGTTGGCGAGCAGCGCGGCAAACGGACCGACGGGCTTCGCGGCCCGGGCCGCCTCTCCCTTCCCACCGCGCCGGCCCTGGGGCGCCACCGCCGAAGCCCCGCGTGGGGGCGGCGGAGGCGCCGTATCATTAAAATCAGTCCGGCCGTTCAGGCCCTCGGCCAGACCGAGCACGGCCGGCAACCGCCAGGCCAGATCGCCGTCTCCGGCCATCATTTGCGCGAGAAATTTCCGGCAGGTTTCCGCCGGGGCGCCCGCTCCGAAAAGCCGGCCCAGATCCTCGACCAACGCCGCGTAACCCGCCGGGTTTTCTCCGCGCAACCGGTCGGTCGCTTCGAAAAACGCCGTCAACCGCGACCCGATGCCGCTCAGGACCGCGGCACGGGCCCAGCGGTCTTCGCCGTCGCGGATCGCGATCTTCGCCAGCACCGGCACGACCGCCGGATCGTCGATCGAGCCGAGCGCGAGGGCGCACTCGAAGCGCACGCGCGCGTCCGCATCGCCGCCCATGGCCATCAGCGCGGCGCGCACGTCCGGCGCCTTCGCGAGCAATTCGGCCGCCAGTTTCACGCCCTGCTCCCGGACGTTCGAATCGCGGTCGCGCAGCGCCGTGGCGACGGTGGCGGACGACAGCCGGCCCAGCCCGCGCAAAATCCAGAGCGCCAGCGTGCGGGTCTCGGCCAGTTTCGCCCCCCTCGCCAATTGCTCCAGCAAGGGCGCCGCGGCCGGATCCGCGCGCTCCACCAGCAATCGGTGCGCGCGATCGCGCCACCAGACGTTGGGGGAATCCAGTCCGCGACAAAGGTCGGCGACCGTCGTGCCGGCCGATTCCAGCGGGCTCGCCTCGCGCACAATGCGATAAATGCGGCCGATCCCCCGGCCGCTTTCGAAGTCGAGTTTGGGCCGCATTTCCTCGGGCACATATTGTGGATGATCGAGTTCGCGCCGGTGAAAATCGGCGAGGTACAAGGCCCCGTCGGGACCGCTGGCGAGAAACACCGGCCGGAACCAGCTGTCGCTGGAGGCCAGGAATTCCTTGCCCGGATTCGGCGGCGAGGACCGGAAGGCGACGCCCTCGCGCCTCAGGACCTGGCGCTGGATCAGATTTTGCGCCGGTTCACAGATGAACGCGTTGCCCACATGCTCGGGCCGCATGCCCGTCCCGCCGAAAATCAACAGCCCGCACGCCGCCGTGAACGTGCCGTTGTGGGGCGCGGACATCAGGCTCGGCGCGTACTCGGCGGAAACCGTCGCCCGGCTGATGGGAAACACCTTGGCCTTCCCTTGGACTTCGGAAACCTCCTGATCCGTGTCGGCGAAGGAGAGATACGGGTTGCGCGCCAGTTGCGCGGGCGACAGCACGACCAGCAGCACGGGAGCGCGATTCCAGTTCACGAACTTCCGCCCGAAGCCGTCGAAGGTCAGGCCGAACTGCCCCTTCCCGCCCACCGTTTCATAGACGAGCGTCTCGGGATCGAAACGTCCGTCCACCGGCGGAGTCGGAAACGGCACCGGCGGCAGGTCGGGACGCTCCGGCGAGGTGACCTTCCCGCCGCCGACGCTTTGCAGTCCGGAGGTGAGGTAGATTTTTCCGTCGAGGCCCAGCGTCGGATAACTGACGCGCAACTGGGTCGTCCGGCCGCCGGAAAAGCCGGTCAGCAGGACGCGCTTCTCATCCGCCACACCATCGCCGTTCGTGTCCTTCAGATAAAAAATATCCGGCGCACACGTGACAAAAACCCCACCCCGCCACGGCATGATCCCGGTGGGATAGCCCAAGCCCCGGGCAAATTCCGTGCGCTTGTCATAGCGGCCGTCGCCGTCGGTGTCCTCAAGCAGCACGATCACGCCCTCCGTCGTCCCGGGCTTGTCGATGGGATCGGGATAGCCCCGGTCCTCCACGACGTAGAGCCGGCGGTTCTCGTCGAAGGCAAAGGCCACGGGATCGACCACGAGCGGCTCCGCCACCACGAGTTCGATGCGCAGACCGGGCTCGCCCAGCTGGAATGCGGCCAGCGCCTCCTGCGGCGAAAGCGCCTTGGTCCGCTCGGCGGCGACGGCACCACCGGCCAATCCGAATGAGGTCAGCAGCGCCGCAGCACGGCACCAAAGCAGAAGGCGGCGGGCCGGATTGAGCCGTCGGAGGGGTTCGTGAGTCTTCATCAATCCAGTCGGGTTAAGCGTGAACGGGTAAATCGGTCTCGGGCGCGGGAGACGTGTGTAACGCCGCCCGGGTCCGCTGAGAATCTATTTCCACCCGCCGGTCAACGACCGGCGCCGACAGGTCGCCGCCCGCTTCAAGGCCGGGGAAACAATTCCGTCAGGAGGCGGCTGGCGGCCACCGCGAGGACTTCGCCTCCGCCGGGTGCCACGCGGGCGCTCTGCACCTCGTAGGCCTTCTCGGGGAACGCCTTTTCATTGGGAATGTAGCTGAGGGAGCCGTTGGCCGACTG
>SIBR01000056.1 GCA_009695065.1 Opitutus sp.
CTCCACCGCGGCGGCTTGCACCGGCGCGGCTGGCTTGATGTTTTTCTTCACGGATGCTGGTTCTTCGGGTTTTCGACTCCCCAACTGCCTTTACTGGCAGCGGCACCACCATCCACCAACTAACTTTTAACGGTCACCGGGGCGCTTCCAAAAATCGGCGCCACCTGCAACGATAGGGACGGACCGTAGAACGTACGGGTTGGTTTTCACGAATGGCCTGCGATGGCAGCGGCAATGTTTCTGTGCTACCTGCCAGGACAGGCGGATTAAAAGCAAAACCGCCGCGGTTTTGCCGATAGCCCGGATGCGCTCGTGGACCACGGCCGCCAACGAAATCCTCGCACAGAGAGTGGCTCCTCCCAGGCGCAGAGCGTGATGCATCCGGGCTAAAGGTACCGTGATGATACCACTCGTCCGGGGTTGTGCCGCCGCGCCGGAGCTAGATGATCCCCATTTCCAGCGCGCAGCACTGCGCGCCTCTCCATGAACTCTCGCCTCCACGGCTTGATTGCCGCCCCCCACACTCCCTTTGGCCCCGACGGCGAAGTGGCCCTCGAGGTCATTCCCAAGATCGCCAGCCTGCTCGTCCGCAATGGCGTGAAAGGCGCCTTTATCTGCGGCACCACGGGTGAAGGCCAGAGCCTGACGATCAGCGAGCGCCAGCGCATCGCGTCCGCCTGGCGCAAGGCGGCTCCGCCCGAACTCAAGCTGATCGTGCACGTCGGCCACCTGAGCCTGGGCGAAAGCGTGGCCCTCGCGCGCCACGCCCAGGAAATCGGCGCCGACGCCATCGCCACCCTGGCCCCGAGTTTCTTCCGTCCGCCCGGTGTCGCCGAACTGATCGCGTGGTGCCAGCCGATCGCGGCGGCCGCCCCCAAGCTGCCGTTCTATTACTATCACATGCCCGCCATGACCGGCGTGAATATTTCGGCGACCGACTTCCTGACGCACGGGGACGGAAAAATCCCGACGCTGGCCGGCGTAAAGTTCACGCACGAGGACCTGATGGACTACGGTCGCGCGCTCGAGGTGGCCGGTGGCCGCTTCACCATGCTGTTCGGGCGGGATGAAATCATCCTCGCCGGCCTCGCGTTGGGGTCGGCCGGCGCCGTGGGCAGTACCTACAATTTCGCCGCGCCGCTCTATCTGCGGCTCATCAAGGCCTTCGAGTCCGGTGACCTCGCGGCTGCACGCGCGGACCAGAAGAAGGCCCGCGACTTTATCACCATCCTGCATCGCCACGGGGGACTGGGCGCCGGCAAGGCGGTGATGAAGATGCTGGGCGTCGACTGCGGCCCCGTCCGCCTGCCGCTGCGCGCCATGACCGCGGCGCAGGAAGCGCAGCTCAAGGCCGACCTCGAAGGCATAAAGTTCTTCGACTACGCCTGCCGTCCTTGATCTGATGGTCGTCAGCGCCGGGCCGGCGCCGCCATGGCTTTCCCCATCATACCGTATCGTTGGCGAATCGTGGCGTTGCTGTTTTTCCTGTCAGTCCTGAATTACCTGGACCGGCAGGCGCTCTCGGTGCTCGCGCCGACCCTGCGGGCCACCTTCGGTTTTTCCACGGTCGAGTACTCCTACATCGTGGCGACCTTTCTGGTCGCGTACACGATCGGCTACGTCTTTTGCGGCGCCGTCATCGATCGCATCGGCGTGCGGATGGCCGTGGTGGCGGCGCTGGCGATGTGGTCCGTGGCCGGGATGTTGCACGCCCTCGCCACGGGCTGGATCACGCTCGCCCTCTGCCGATTCCTGCTCGGCCTCGGCGAGAGCTTCAATGCCCCCTCGGGGATGAAGGCGATCGCCGAGTGGATCCCCAAGCGGGAGCGCGGCCTCTGCACGGCGATTTTTTCCAATGGCAACATCGTCGGCGCGATCATCGCCCCGCCGTTCGTGGCGTTTGTCGCGCTGCGCTACGGCTGGCAGTGGGGCTTCCTCGCCACCGGGTTGCTCGGATTCTTCTATCTGATTTTCTGGCTCAAGTACTACAGCTCGCCCGATGTTCAACCCCGGCTGTCGGCCGCGGAGCGCGACTACCTCGCCGCCGACGTCGGCGGTCCGGGCGGCGGCGCGTTGTCCGACTGGCTGGTTCGGCGCGGCTGGACGCCCGTCAAAGCCCGGCGGCGCATGCTGCTCGTGGCTGCGTGCATCATGCCGCTCGCCGTCGTGGCGGTGCATGCCACGTCCGCCGCGGTGGCGCTGGGACTCATCGCCGTGCTGTTGGCGGCCCAATCCTGCTGGAACACCAACCTGCTGACCATGATGTCGGAAACTTTCCCGCGCGAGCAGGTGGCCACGTTTGTCGCGCTCTCCGGAATCGGAGGCTCGATCGGCGGGATCCTTTCCACGCTGCTGGCCGGCACCGTCATCCACCGGGTCGGCTATGTACCGGTGTTCACCTGCCTCGGTTTTCTCCATCTCACGGCCTATTTTGTCATCACGCTGCGGGCCCTGCCGCGCACTCCCAGCCGGCCTGAAATCGGCCCGGCCGGAGGGCAACTGGTATCATGATGGAACCTTTCGCAACGAGTTGGCACACGCCGCCAAGGCCTTAAGCTGACCGTCACCCCCCCTCCATGAATTCCGCCGTTTCCCGCCGCCACTTCCTGCGCACCGTGGCCACCGCCGCGCCCCTGCCGTTTCTGCTGGCCAGCGGAACCGGCGCTGAGACGCGACCCGCGACGACTTATCGGGAAAAGCCGCTGCAGCCCGGATTTGCCTTCAGGCTCATCCCCGTCGCCGAGGCCGACGAAAAGAAAGTGCGCAAGAGCGAGGCCAGTCTCGTCGAGCTCCGCGACGGCACCGTGCTGCTGGCCTACGCCAGCCATGCCGGCCGCAGCGACAACGATCGCGCGCCGCTCGTCGCCCGCCGGCTTTCCGCCGAAGGCCTGCCGCTGACCGACGAGCGCGTGATCGTGCCACCGCCCGAGGGCGGCTTCAACGCGATGTCGCCCGCCCTCCAGCGTCTGCCCGACGGACGCATCGGCATGCTCTTTAGTTATCGGCAAAGTCAGAAAGAGGCATCGCGCCGATTCGTGGTCTCAAGCGACGAGGGCGAAACCTGGTCGAACCCCGTCATCGTCGCCGACGGACAGTACAAGACCGGCTGCCATGACCGCTTCACGGTGCATTCCTCCGGCCGGCTGCTCGCGCCCTGCCACTGCACCGAGGATTGGGACAAACACCATCTGCATGTGCGGGTGGGCCGGTCCGACGACCTCGGAGCGACCTGGCAATTGGGCGAACCCATCGAACTGCCATACGTGCGTTGGTTTAAGCCGGGTGGCGACGGTTTCGTGCAGGACACCGAATCCGGCTGCATCGAGCCTGGCATCGCCGAGCGCGCGGACGGCAGTCTCATCATGGCAATCCGCACCGCCATGGGTACCCAGTTCAAAAGTGAGTCCTTCGACCGTGGCGCGACGTGGTCCACGCCCACCAGCATGGAAGTCGTCAGCCCGGTGGCCCCGGCGCATATTTCGCGGATTCCCGGCACGAGCGATCTCCTCCTGCTCTGGACTTCGGACTACGACGCCAAGGCCCGGCTCTCCGGCGAGCGCCACACCATCATGACGTGCATCAGCAGCGACGGCGGACGCTCCTGGCCCCACGAACGCCGCAAGGTGCTCGCGCACGACCCGAGCCAGAGCCTCGATTACCCGAGTTTGCTCTACAAGGGCACCGAGGCGTGGATCACCCTGCGCCGCTCGACCGGCAAGGGTGTGCTCGCGGGTTTCACGTCCACGTCACTGATGCGCGTGCCGCTGGCGTGGTTTCGCACCACCTGATTTTTTCCATGGTCATCGACACCCTGGCCAATGCGGCCTCTTACCATCACCTCAGCCCCCGCTTCGCTGCCGGACTAAAATGGCTCACGCAGTTCAAGCCGGACATGCCCGACGGTCGCACCGACATCGACGGCGACAACGTCTTCGCGCTCGTCCAGAGCTACGACACCGCGCCGGCCGGTCAGAAGAAGTTCGAGTCCCACCGGGTCTACGCCGACATCCAGTACGTCGCCGCAGGGACCGAAGTGATCCCCTACGCCCCGACTTCGAGCCTGACGCCGACGATGGCCTACGACGCTGAGAAGGATTACCTTCTCTACACCGATCCAGCGACTTCTACGCCGCTTTTTCTGCCGCCGGGAAGCTTTGCGATTTTTCTGCCGCAGGACGGACACAAGCCCGGCTGCGTGAGCGGCGCGTCCGCCCGGATCAAGAAGGTTGTCGTCAAGGTTCGGGTTTGAGCGGCCTTCGCATTGGTTCCGTCCCAAAACATGTCACGCACTTCGAAATGAATCGGGGGGCGATTTCGCCAAGGGCCAGGGTTTGTAGTCCCGCCTTTAGGCGGAATCCGAGCACTCCAGGCCTTCCGTTCCGCATGCGGGACGGAACTACAAACTAGGAGCAACCAACCGCCCACACCGCAATTCCCGGAACCTTCCATGAACCCTTCCCGCCGCACCTTCCTGAAATCCGCCGCGACGCTTTCCGTCGCCGCGGCGGTGCCCGCCGCGCTGACTCGCGCGGCCACCAGCACGGCCGGAAGCCCGACCGCGCGTGAATTAAAGACCGACGTCCTGATCATCGGCGGCAGCCTCGGCGGCGTCGCCGCGGCGCTCGCGGCCGCGCGGATGGGCCGCCGCGTTATCCTGACCGAGGAGACCGACTGGATCGGCGGCCAGGCAACCGCCCAGGGAGTGCCGCCCGATGAGCACCCGTGGATCGAGGAATTCGGCCGGACGCGAAGCTATGCCGCCTTCCGCACCGGTGTGCGCGATTACTATCGCCGCCATTACCCGCTCACTGACGCCGCGCGCGGCGATCGCATGCTGAACCCGGGGGCCGCCTGGGTCACCGCCTTCGCCTATGAGCCCCGCGTCGGTCTCGCTGTGCTCCACGAGATGCTCGCGCCGCATCTGTCGGCGGGACGCATCGTTATTCTCACCAGCCACCAGCCGACGGCCGTGGCAATGGAGGGCGACTTCGCCAAGGCGGTCACGGTCCTCGATCGACGGACCGGCGCGACGCGGGTGCTCGCCGCGCCCTACATCCTCGATGCCTCGGAGCTCGGGGAACTGCTCGAACTCGGCCGCGTCGAGCATGTGATTGGCGCCGAGTCCCAGACCGAGACAGGCGAACCCAATGCGCTCGAGGGCCCCGCGGATCCGCGCGACCAGATGGGCTTCACCCATTGCCTCGCGATGGACTATCTGCCCGGCGAGAACCACGTCATCGCCAAGCCGCGCGACTATGACTTTTGGCGGAACGCCAAGAACAAGAACAGCGGCCGGCCCAAGCTGCCCATCGTCGATCTTTTCGGCCACGCGCGCGACTACTTCGGCCGGCGCGTCAAGCCCGGCAGCTACATCGGGGCGCCATGGAGTTTTCGGCGATTCCTCTGCAAAACCAACTTTACGCCCGGCGCGTTTCCCAGCGACATCACGACGCCGATTTGGGGACAGAACGAATACCACGAAGGCGTGCTCTGCGGCGTTTCGGCAGCCGAGCGCACCCGGCACATGGCAGCCGCGCGGCAACTTTCGCTCAGTCTGCTCTATTGGATGCAGACTGAGCTACCCGATCCCGCCACGGGCAAGAATGGATTCCCCGGCCTGCGCGCCCGCGGCGACGTGTTCGGCACCGAGGACGGCCTCGCGCAGTATCCTTACATTCGCGAGTCCACGCGGATTCGCGCCGAGTTCACCGTCAAGGAAACGCACTTTCGCAATGATCGCGAGCCGGCGAAGTCCGGCCCGATCAAATTTGCCGACAGCATCGGCGTGGGCGGCTACCGCATCGACATCCACAAGCCGGCCAAGGGCGGCCGCGGCAGCATGACCGAGTCGAATCACGGCAAGCACTGGTGCCAGCAGGTGCCGCTCGGCGCGCTGATTCCCGTGCGCGTCGAAAATCTCCTGCCCGCCTGCAAGAACCTCGGTGTCACCTCCGTGGTCAACGGCGCCTTCCGGCTGCATCCCGTCGAGTGGAACATCGGCGAGGCGGCCGGCGCCCTCGCCGCCTTCTGTCTCCAGCGCAACCTGCGGCCCCGCGCGGTCCGCAACACCCCGGCCCATCTGGCCGACTTCCAACGCGAACTGGTCCGCCAGGGCGTCGAACTCGACTGGCCGGCCGGACACCGCGAAACCGGCCGTTCCTACTACAGCCATCACGACGTCGAACTGAAAGACATCGACACCTTCTACTTCGGCGAAGCGGCAAGGCTCTGAGCCGCCCTCCGCCCTCCCTCCTCGGCCCTCCGCCCTCCGTCCTCCGTCCCATGTCCTCCTCCCCCGTCACCACCATCCGCACCCAAGTTCTCGTCATCGGCTCCGGCGCCGCAGGCCAGACCGCCGCCATCGCCTCCGGCCGCAACGGCGCCGACACGCTGCTGGTCGAAAACGCCGGTTTTCTCGGCGGCATCTCGGCCACGCTCCCGTGGCTGGGTTTCCACGACCGCGACTACCGGTTGATCGTGAAGGGCATTCCCCTGGAATTCTGCCAGCGGCTCCAGCAGGCGGGCGCCGCCAGTGCCCATGAATTCGACCCGAAGTGTATGTCGGGCATCAGCATCGATTCTCACTGGTGGAAAATCATCTTGATGCAGCTCATGCGCGAGGCCCGCGTCCGCCTCATGCTGCACACCCAGGTCGTGGACACGATTCGCGAGGGCGATCGGATCCGCGGTGTCATCGTGGAAAACAAGTCCGGCCGCCAGCGCATCGAGGCGGACGTCACGATCGATTGCAGCGGCGACGGCGACGTGGCCGCGCGTGGCGGAGTAAAATGGGAGAAGGGCCGCACCGCCGACGGGCTCGTCCAGGCGCCGACCCTCGTCTTCAAGCTCGGCGGCGTCAGTCGCGAGGGCTTCATCGCCGGGTGCAAAGATCCCGCGATTAACTATCGCGAGTGGATCGCGCCCTATCCGGAAATCCGCGCCAAGATGATGGCGCGGATCGATCGGATGAACGTCATCATCTGCGGCGGTTACGCCAAGCTCATCGAAAAGGCGCGCGCGGCCGGCGATTTCGAGGTGCCGCAATCGCGCGTCGTGGGCGTCAAGCTCCACCGGCCCGACGAATACCTCGTCGTCATGACCCGCGTGCTCGGCCTCAACCCGATCGACACGCAGAGCGTGACCGACGCCTACGCCAAAATCTACGAGCAGATCCCGATCCTCGTGAAGTTTTTCAAGAAATACGTGCCCGGTTTCGAGCAGTCGCACCTGCGCGAAATCGCTCCGATGCTCGGCGTCCGCGAGAGCCGGCGGATCATGGGCGACTACTTGCTGACCGGCGAAGATCTAATCGCCGGTCGCGTCTTCGACGACGCCGTGAGCATGGGCGGCTACCACATCGACATCCATCGTCCCGCCGGCACCTGGGTGGATTCGCACAACGTCCGCGCCTACACGATTCCGCTCCGCAGCCTCATCGCCCGCGACGTGGACGGCCTGCTCATGGCCGGCAAGTGTCTTTCTGCCACCCACGAGGCGATCGCCTCCACGCGGGTCATTCCCATCTGCCAGGGCCAGGGCCAGGCGGTTGGCACGGTGGCCGCGCTGGCCGTCAAGGCCGGCGTCCCGGTCCGGAAAGTCTCCATCGCGCAGCTTCAGGAAACGCTCACCGCGCAGGGCGCCGAAATCGGCCGCACCGCGGGAGGGCCGAACCAGAAGGTCATCGATGAAGTGGGCCAGCTGCCGTTCGACGAACCGCCGACCACGGGCGACAAGGATCCCGTTACGGCCGGTGAGTCGTCATGGGTGAGGAAGTAGCTTTGGAGTGCGGCGACCTGGCGCCGCTTTTTTCAGCGCTGAAAAGCGGCGCCAGGTCGCCGCACTCCCCTATCGGCCAATCACCAGCTCCAGGCCCAAAAATTATAACATGAAAACAAAATTACCCCCACTGTTCTTCCTCGCCCTGCTCAGTGGCGGCTCGCTTTTCGCCCGTGAGGCCTTCGATCCCGTCAGCTGGAAACTCGGCGGCTTGCGCGGCGTCCTCGTCGGCCCCGCCGACGACCAGTACCCGTTTCAGTCCGAGGGCACGACCGTCAAACTCAAGGACGGCACCCTGCTGCATGCGTTCAACCTGCGCTACGGCGAGAAGGACATGTCGCAATGGCACCCCCATTACGCGCGCACCGTGATCGCCAAGGTGCTCTCGCGCGATGGCGGCAAGACGTGGAGCGAGCCCGCGGTCATGTTTGAAAGCAACACCGGGTTCAATGCCTCGCACGCCGCCGTCCGCCGCCTCGCCAACGGCGAACTGGGCGCCAGCTACCAACGGATCAACGCCAAACTCGTCGCGGAATGGGATCGGCAAAATTGGATCCGCTCGATTCGCAACGCCGACAAAGTCTTTCGCTATTCCGCGGACGAGGGTCGGACGTGGTCGAGGGAAATTCTGATTTCGCCGGACACCGGCTACTGGACCAGCGCGCACGATCGGCTGCTGGTTCTCGCCTCCGGCCGGCTGCTGCAGCCGCTCCACTGCAATCGCAATTTCTCCGCAGGAAAGTCCGACCGCGTTGAATCCCGGGTCGCCTATTCCGATGATTACGGCCGGACGTGGAAACTCTCGGCCGACTGGCTGGCGGTGACCGAACTCGCGCCGGGATACATCGGCCGCTACCAGTCCAATTTCCACGAGGTGGCGATCGTCGAGCGCGCGGATGGCTCGATCTTCATGATCGGCCGCACGTCGGCCGGTCGGCTCTACTGGAGTGAATCGCGCGACCGCGGAGAATCTTGGACTAAACCCGCCCCCAGTTCGCTGCTCTCGCCCGAGTCGCCCGCGAATATCGCCCGCCTCCCCGGCAGCAACGACCTGGTGTTGATCTGGAATTCGCAGAGCGTGAGCGAACGAAACACGCACCTCGGCCAGCGCCTCACCCTGGCGTCGACCGTCAGCGCGGACGGCGGCAAGACGTGGGGCGATTATCGGGAAATCATCACCATTCCGCCCAACCCGGGTAATCCGCAACAAGGCTTCGGCGACGACCGGGTGTGCTACCCGTCGATTTTCTTCGACGCGGGCCTCGCCTACATCGGCTATTGGGCCGCGGCGCGGGTGGATGGACGACAATACGATCAGCAATACGTCATGGTGCTGCCGGTCACGTTCTTTACCGCGCTCCGCGAAACCCACCGACCGGCGGCCTTTCTCCCTACCCACCGATGAGCGACTGCAAATTTTGCGCGCTGCTTGGTTCCGGCCCGCTTGCGGCGAGTCTTTCCAACCTCGTGGTAGAGACGGAGCGCGCCGTCGTCGCGTTCAATCGCAAGCCCGTCGCGCCCGGGCACCTCACCATCATCCTGAAACGGCATCACGCCCGTACCAGCGACCTGGAGGACGATGATCTCGGGGGCGTTGGCCACCTGCTCGGCCGGCTCTCCCGCCTGCTCGAGGAAAGATTCCATCCCGGTCGCGTGGTCTTTCTCGGCGACGGCAAGCGCAGTGCCCACGTGCACTGGCACCTCATTCCCGAGCCCACCGGTGTCACCCTGGATCTCGGCGCGGCCGTGGCGGACCTGAATCTCGCCAGCCGGCCGGCCACGCTCGCGGAACCCGAGGTGCAGGCCTTGGTGGGAGCCCTTCGCCAGGCCCTGGCCAACGTGCCGTGAACCCGAATGGGAAGGTTCCGGTCCTCTGCACGCGCCATTTCACCGAGGCGCAGCTCGCCCGCCTGCGCGCGGTGTCGCCACGACTGGTGGTCGAGCAGCGCAGCGTTTCGAGCCGGGCGGAACTCGGCGGGGTGCTGAGCCCGGAGGTGGAAGTTCTTTTTACCTCCTTTGCGCCGGAATCGCTGGCCGGGCTCCCGCGGCTGCGTTGGTATCAGTCCCGTGGCGCGGGCGTAAACGCCCTGATCAACACGCCGCTTTGGGCCAGCGACGTCGCCATCACCACGGCCAGCGGGGTAGCGGCCGTGCCGATCGCCGAGATGATTCTCGGCCTGATGATTGCCCTGGCCCGGGATTTTCGCGGCCTGTTGGCCGGCCAGCAGAACAGGCAATGGCCCAAGGTGAATTTCGAGCGGTTTCCGGGCTACGGCTTTCACGAACGGACCCTTTTGATCGTCGGCTATGGCAGCGTGGGCCGCCACCTCGCCCGAATCACGCGGCCGTTGGGACTGCGGGTCATCGCGGTGAAACGCGATCCCACGGTGCGGCGCGACGACGGGTATCGCTTCCCGGAGACCGGCGATCCAGAAGGCACCCTGCCTGAGCGAATTCTCGGCCCCGCGCAACTCGCGGAGGCGTTACCCCTCGCCGACTTTGTCGTGATCGCCGCCGCCGCGACTCCCGCCAATCACCACCTCATCGGCGAAACTGAACTTCGCCTCCTGCGCCCCGACGCTTTTCTGATCAACGTCGCCCGTGGTGACATCGTGGACGAGGCCGCCCTGGTCCGCGCCTTGCGCGAAAAATGGATCGCAGGTGCCGGGCTCGACGTTTTCGAAAAGGAACCGCTCCCCCCCGCAAGTCCGCTTTGGCAACTCGAGAACCTGATTCTTTCGCCGCACATCGCCGGTTTCAGCCCGGACTACGATGACCGCGTCGTGGATATCTTCAGCGAGAACCTGCACCGCTACCTCGAAGGTCGTCCCCTCCTGAATCTCGTCGACCGTCGGCTCGGCTACTAAGCCCCCATGAAAATTTCCGGTCTCACCGTCCGCCAAATCGCCATCGACGCGGCCCCGCGCTACGGCACCGAAGGCATCCCCGCGGGCCGGCCAGCCACATGGCACTATCCCCTCGTCACCGTACACACCGACGAGGGCATCGACGGCCACACGATGGGCTACGGCAACCAGGGCGACGGCCGCGCCATCGCCTGCCTGATGCGCGACGTCTTCTGGCCAAAAATCCGCGGCGAGAATCCGCTCGCAATCGAAAGGCTCTGGCTTCGGCTCCGCCGCGCCAACCGCGACCTCTACGCGCTCAGCGACGCGATGTCCGGGATGGTCGACGTCGCGCTCTGGGATATTCTCGGCAAAGTCCGGAACAAACCCATCTGCGATCTCCTGGGCCGCGTCCGCGACAAGGTGCCGGGTTATTGCACCGGCTGGTCGTTTCATCCCACGCCCGAGCGCGCCTACGCGGAAGCCCGCGAAATGAAGGCGCGCGGATTCCAAGGCTTCAAATGTCATTTCTGGAACAACCCGCAGCGCGACATCCCCTGCATCCGCGCCACCCGCGAGGCCGTCGGGCCCGACTATCCGCTGATGCAGGATCTGAACGCGCTCTACACCTTCGACGACGCACTAAAAGTCGGCCGCGTGCTCGATGAGCTGAACTTCACCTGGTTCGAAGAGCCCATCCCGGATCGACAGACCGGCAATCTGCGGCGGCTGGCCGACGAGCTGAAGACGCCGATTCTCGGCGGAGAAACCGTGACGCTCGACGAACTCGCCGAGCAGGTCCGCGTCCGCGCCTACGACATCGCCCGCGGCGACGTCTATCTCAAGGCCGGCATCACCGGGCTGATGAAGGCGTTTCAGTTCTCCGCCGCGCAAGGGATGAAGCTCGAAATCCACACGATGGCCACGCCGCTCCTCGACGTGGCCAATCTCCACTGCAACCTCGCCGCGAAGAATGCTGGCTATGCCGAGGTCATTCACCCGGTCTACCGCTTTGGCCTCAAAGGCCAGCCGCTCGACATCGACGCTGATGGCTGGCTGCACGCGCCCACCGGCCCCGGCCTCGGCGTCGAACTCGACTGGGACTGGTTCGACAACCACACGGTCGAACGCATTGAGGTATCGTGAAAATCTTCGATTCGCCCCGGTTTCTGCAATTGTCTCTGTAGCCCGCTTCGAGAGAAGCGGGATTCCTGACGCTCCACCGTTCATTGCCCCTGCCCTCCCGGGCAGGGCTACAACAAAAACTCAATCGCGGATCAGAACAGGATTCTTGACCTGTCCCTTGTGGAATCTGCCGCCATGCCACTCCGCCAGACATCACCCGCGAACTAATCGCATCCCATCACATGACCGCCTCACCGATTTACGCCTTCCCGCTGGTTCCACTGGCGGCCGCTGACGCCGAGCATTCCCGCCGCAGCGAGGCGAGTTTCGTGGGGCTGCGCGACGGCTCTGTCCTGCTCGCCTACGGCCGGCACACGGGGCCGAACGACCCCGGCTACGCGCGGCTGCGCAACGAACGCGTCGTCCGCTACGGCGGCGGCTCCGCGATCGAGCGCGACAATGACTTCGGCGAAATCGTCGCGATACGCCTCAACCCCCAAGGCCGACGCCTGACCGTGGAACGCGTGCTCGTTCCGGCGCCCGCCGACGGACTCAATGCCATGTCGCCCGCCCTGCGCCGCCTGCCCGACGGCCGGCTCGGTCTGCTCTACAGCCATCGGCAGAGCACGCGCGTTGCCTCGCGTCGTTTCGTCACTTCCTCCGATGAGGGCGAGACGTGGTCGAAACCGAGCATCGTCGCCGAGAGCGGCTACAAGACCGGCTGCCATGATCGGTTCACGATTCTCGCGAATGGCCGGCTAATCGCTCCTTGCCATGGCGGGGCCGATTTCGATTCGCACTACCGCAAGATTTGGGTCGCGTGGTCCGACAATAGCGGCACGACCTGGACGACCGGCCCCGAAATCGCCGTGCCGCAAGTCGGCTGGCCCGGAGTGAAAGGCACGGAGTCCGGCTGCAACGAACCCGGGGTCGTCGAGCGTGCCGATGGTTCGCTGCTGATGACCATGCGCACCGCCATGGGCACGCAGTTCTGCAGTGAGTCGGTTGATCGCGGCGCAACCTGGACTTCGCCCCGCACGCTCGAGGTGCCGAGCCCGAGCGCCCCGGCGCATCTCTCGCGGCTGCCGAACTCGGACAACCTGCTGCTCGTTTGGACGCCCAACTACGACGCGCGCGCCCCGATGAACGGCCACCGTCACACCGTTCTCGCCTGCGTCAGCACCGACGGCGGACGCTCCTGGCCGCACGCGCGTCGAAAGGTTCTCGTCCACGATCCGTCGCGCAACACCGACTACCCGGCGGTATTTTTTCACGGTTCCGAGTTCTGGATCGGCCTGCGACAATCGGATCATCCCGAAGTCATCAAAGGCCGGATGTCCACCTGCCTGATGCGCGTGCCCGTAGCGTGGTTTCGAAGCTGATATCTGGTCCGATCCCGCTTCTCCCCAGACTGCGTGAAGAGTCTGTCATTCTGAGCGAAGCGAAGAATCCACGCAAGAGGCTCACTCGACGGCAGGGATTAGAGCCCTGTCGCTTCGCTCGGTAACTTCGCTTCGCTCAGAATGACAAAATGAGTTCTTTTTCGAGTTTTCACACGGTCTGTCCCGAAGCGGGCTACGAGGCAGCGCGACTGATGTAGCCCGCCGCGGGAGACAAGGGAAAATTACGATTGGAGATTCCACATCGCCGTGACTCCTGAAAGACTGGGTCCGTCGGCGCCGCTAAAACCTCATGGCCCCACCCCGGACCCTCTGTCCACCCTGCACACCCGGCCCAGCCTGCTCGGACGCGTCCGGCGGTGGGACGACGCGACCAGCTGGGAGGAATTTCACCGGCTCTATCGCAAGTTGATCTACGGGCTGGCCCGCCGGCCGGCCTGCCGCACGCGGATGCCGAGGACGTGACTCAGGAGGTCTTCAAGCGCGGCGCAGAAACAATCCACGAATTCGAATCGAACCCCGCCCGCGGCTCGTTCCGCGGCTGGCTGATGCAGCTGACCCTCTGGCGCATCACGGACAAATTCCGCAGTCAACTGCAAGAGTCCGGCTGAGTCCCCGCGGGCGCGCGGGTTTAGCCGTAACCATGCAGTCGGAGTGGGTTCCCTCTCCGAGAACGAATCCACTGAAAGGTGGAACCCGATGTCCTCATCGGGTTTTGAACTGGGCACTCTCAAGTCAACCGTTGGGGACAACGGGCTCCACCTTCCGTTGCATCGTTACGGCTTAGGCAAAACCGCGACGCGGTTTTGCCCGTAAAAAACAAGCGCCGCCGCCGAAAGGGCGGCGCTTGAACCTAATCTTTACACCCTGACAACTATTTCTTCGATGCGACGACGACGAGCGCTTCGGTGCCGTCCTTGGACGGGAGAATATAGACGGGCGGAATCACTTTGCGGGCGACGGGTTTTCACGCCGCAATCAGCCTGTCCCTTTGAGAAACGGTTAAGGTCGGATTGCTTTTGGAGCCACTCGATCCATGCTGGCGGCATGACACGTGCGGAAACAGTCGAGGCCGGAACGATGCCTTCGGCGGACTTGCGGCGACCAGGCGGCGCGATTCCAGCGGAATGGCTCGCCGAATTCGAGGCGGCAGCCGCCCGGCCGCTGGCGCAGCGCGTACGGTATGCTTTCATCCGCACCTACAAGCCGGTGCTGGACGATGCGCCGTTTCGCGCGTTTGGCACCATGGGCGAATACCGGGATTGGTGCGCCCACAGCCTGCCCGCCTGGCTGGGTTACGGTCGCTGACCGATGGCGTCGTTCGAATACCGCCAGGCCGAGGAGATTCGGGCGACGTTCGCGCGTCATCACGTCCGGTACCTGTTCATCGGGAAATCCGGCGCCATTTTGCTCGGCTAGCAAGCGAGCCGCCAACCGGGAGAAAGATCGGGAGTCGCTACCCCGCCTCGAGGCGTTTCGCGACTACTGGCGGCAAAAAAGGCTGTAGCTGGACCCGGCGCTGCGGATGCCGTTAAAACCGCCTGTCCCTATTCGGTTTCCATGCCGCGAATAACCTGTCCATTTAACGAAGGGTGAAGGTGAAGGCCGGACTGGCCTATTTTGCCAAGCCCCTGTCCTACTATCGTTAACCCACCATTTAATTGACCTGTCCCTAACAGCGTTCACCGTTTAATTGACCTGTCCCTATCAGCGTTAAATTAACCTGTCCCTAGCGCGTGTCATGAACTTTGGAGTGCGGCGGCTCGACGCCGCTTTTGTCGACGAGCCCAGGCTCGTCGACATGCCAGACCGGCGCGCCGGGTCGCGCCTTCGACAGCGGCGCCAGGTCGCCGCACTCCAAACAGGGCGTCTTCATCAAGAAAGTGCATGACAGTCCCTAACAGCGGATGCCTCACCTGCCTGATGCCCGTGCCCATCTCTTCGCTTTACCGATGAAAACCGCCCTCCTTACTTTCTTCCTCGGCCTGCTCGTTGGTATTCCCTCGATGCCGGCCGCCTCCCTCCCCACTTGGGCCGCCAAGAATACCGCCGGCCTTCCTGTCCGCATCGCCGTGGCCGCGCCAGAGGGCGACCGTTTCGCTCATCTATCGTGGCCCAAGGCAGTGCGCACGCCCCGCGGAACCGTCCTGCTCGCCTACAGCGCCGGGCAAGGACATAACACGGGGAGCTCAGGTCCGTCCGTTTCCCGCTCCACCGACGGCGGCAAGACTTTCAGTGCGCCGCACCTGCTGATGCGCTTTCCCGAGGACGACGCCCGCTACTTGGACTGTGGCAATGTCGCCCTGGGCGTAGCCGAGAACGGCGACGCACTTCTGCTCGCGATGGCGTACCGCCGCGATGAGGCCAATGACATCTTCGGCTGGCGCTCGACCGACGACGGCGTCACGTGGACGCGCTCGGACACCTCTGCTCTCGGCCCAAATAAAACCGGGTCGGTTTTCGGAGCTATCGTTCCAGTCAAAGGTCAGGGACTCGTCGCGCTCGGCCACTACCGCGCGGGGGCCAAACCCTACACTCGCGGGATCTGGCTTTCGGCTTCGCCCGACAACGGCCGCAGGTGGGGCGAAGCGCGCCGGATTGCCGACGTGGCCGCGGTCGAACCCATGCTCGTCCCCGCCGGCGGACGACTGCTGGGTTTTTTCCGCGGTGAAAACGCGCTCGGCGGCCGGCAATACGTCGGCGCGTCCGACGACGACGGCCTCACTTGGAAAACTTCGCTCTCCGTTCTCGACTCGGAAAACCCCAAAGCCGCCCGACTCGCCGCACCCTGCGCCGTGGAAAGCCCGACCAAGCCCGGCGAAATCCTCGTGCTCACGACCGAGCGCGCCGTACCCGGCAACACCCCCGGCCGGATTTGGTTGTGGCGCGGCGATGCGGGCAAGCTCGCCTGGAAACGCGAACGCGTCCTGCTTGAATTTCCAAAAATCGAAGGGGATCCCAATACCGACCTCGGCTATCCGTGGCTCCTCCACGTGTCCGGCCATCGCTGGCAGATGTTTTACTACCACGGCAACGCGCGCGCTTCCGCCCACATCTGGGTGACCGACGTGGAGCTGTGAAGGCCAAGGCGTTCTTGATCGCCCACAACTTAGCGCGGCCCGGTCGCAACCGGCCCAATTCCGCCGGATTTTTCCGCGGATCACCTGGATCGGCCCAGCCGCAACCGAATCCATTTCACCAGATTTTTCCGCGGATATCGCGGATTATCGCGGATGGTCCGATACGCGGGGTTTTATCCACGTTCATCCGCGCCATCCGCGGGGAAGATTGGGGTTTGAACAAGATGCACGGAGGAAAGCAAAATTTTGGGATATGGCAGTCCGGACGGCACGGATTGAGGCCGCCTTCATCCGGGGCTTATCCGTGTCATCCGCGGTTAATCGGTTTGGTCCGCAGTGGCACCAAGGCTGAACCAGCGAACAGCGTTTGATTTGCCGTGGCCCCGGAGCCAATATGTCGATCACCGTATGAAACCCCTCAGTCGTCGTTCCTTCGTTCAGAATCTCGCCACCGGCGGCGCTTTGGCAGTGCTCCCCCGGCTTGCCGCGCAACCTGCCTCCGCCCGCCTTGCCGCCGGCTCCGGTGACATCCCGAAAAAAGGCGACGGACTCGATCGCCAGCTATTGCGGCCGTTCTCCGCGCTCAATCCCAAGAACACCGAGGGCTCGGGCATCGTGCTCAAGGACGGTTCCATCCTCCTCCTCTGGACGGAATTCCTCGACGTGGACCGGATGCCGGAGAAGGAGCGCCCGCCGTTCTCGGCGTTGCGCCGCTCGGCCAAGACCGACGACGGCTATGCCCGCATCAGCGGCATCGTCTCCAAAGACGGCGGCCGGACCTGGTCCCCACCCCGCGTTTATGTGGACGACGCTGATGCCAAAGTGAATACGATGTCTCCCGCCGTCGCCCGGTTGCAGGATGGCCGCCTGATGCTCGCCTATAGCTGGCGCAGCGGCGGCAACCACAAGGATAATTACGGGCCCTGCGCCCGACGCGCGCGCTTTTCCACCGATGAGGGAAACACCTGGTCGGGGCCCGTGCGCATCACCCCGGATGACGGCACCTATCACACCGGATGCCATGACCGTGCCTGGTCCCTGCCGTCAGGCCGCATCCTTGTGCAGTGCCACACCAACACCCCGCGCGGGCAGGGCGAAGGAGACCGATTCTTCCAGAAACATGTCTATATCGCCTACTCCGACGATGCCGGCAAAACTTGGGGCCATTCCAACCGGCTGACGGAAAACGTCGACGTAGGCCTGAATGAATCCTGCCTGGCTGAGCGAGCCGATGGTTCGTTGCTGATGGTGCTGCGGTCCTGGCGCGGAAACTCGTTCTTCAGCGAATCCAGCAACGGCGGCGCGACGTGGTCGGAACCCCGCCCCTCAGGGGTCGTTGCACCCGATGCCCCGACCTACCTGACGCGAATCCCAAGCACGGATCACTTGCTCATGATTTGGAACTGCAACTTCAATCTACCCGCGCAGACCTTGCGCATCCCGGCAGCGGCCGGGCAGGCTGCGGCGGACCTATCGCTCAGCGGCCACGCCATCTCCCGCTGCCCGCTGCTGTGCGCGGTCAGCCGCGATGGCGGACGCAGTTGGGGCCTGCCCCGCGCGCTGGAGACCGACATCAATTACGAATGGGCTTATCCCGGCGTGGTTTTCCATGGCGACCATGCGCTGATTCACTATTTCCGCAGCCCAGCTTTGGAGCGGGGCCGCGAACTCATGCTCACCCGCGTGCCGGTCAAATGGTTTTATGAAAGTGCCATCTGACCCCGGCTCCCGGCGCCAGCCTTGGCGTCTGCTCGTGGCGTTTCTGCTCGCAGGACTGTTCCCGGCGTATCTCCCCGCCGCCGAAAGCGAATCAAAGCCGAACATCCTTTTCATCCAGGCCGACGATCTCGGATGGCGAGACCTCGGATCGTATGGCGCCCGCTCCTATTCGACTCCGGCCATCGATTCGCTCGCCCGCGAGGGATTGCGCTTCACCCAGGCGTACGCCGGTTCCACGGTCTGCACGCCGTCGCGTGCCTGCCTGGTCACCGGACTGCATTGTGCCCGGCTTCATACGACCGGGCAACCCGGTTACCAGACGGAGGACACCACCGGACGAAAATTTGCGCATCCCAAATTTCTCACGACGTTTCCCGTCCAACACCCCAACGATGGCGCACACTTTGACCGCCGCGGGCTACCGGGTGGCCATCTACGGCAAATGGGGCTTCGATGATTCCCCGAAAGAACACGGATTCGGCGAAGTGGTCGATGGCCCCGACGAGAAATTGGTCGATGCCGTCGTCGCCATGTTGGGCCGGAATGATTCACCGCCATTTTTCGCCTACGTTAATTTCTCCCGGCCTCACATCCCGCTCCACCCCAGCCCGGATCGGATCGCCGCTTACGCCGCCAAGCCGGAATTTCAGCCGAAAAAACTCAGTCCCGCTTATGCCGCCGAAATCGAGGCCTTGGATCGGGAAACGGGCCGGCTCATCGCGGCCCTCGATCGCTCCGTCCATGCTCGCAACACGGTGGTGATTTTCGGCTCCGACAACGGCGGTTTCCTCGGCTACGATACGGAGCACCTCGCCGACAACGCCCCGCTTCGCGAAGGCAAAGCCAGCCTTTATGAAGGCGGCATCCGCGTGCCGCTGATCGTCCGTTGGCCGGGCGTGACCAAGCCCGGTGCGTCGACCGACGCCATCGTACACTGCGTGGACTGGCACGCCACGCTTGCCGAAATCGGGCGAGGCACCGTGCCGGCCCGGCTTGATGGACTCAGTTTTGCATCCGTGCTGCGCGGCGAAGGAAATATTCCGGTGCGCGCCCTTTACTGGCACTACCCGCACTACCGCCGCTCGATGGCCGGATTATCGGCCAGCCCTTCGTCCGCCATTCGCGAGGGCGATTGGAAGCTCCTGCATTTTTTCGAGACCGATCAGGTTGAACTCTACAATCTCCGGGAGGATTTGGGCGAAGCGCGCAACCTCGCCACCAGCATGCCGGAAAAGGCGGCCGCCCTGCGCCGCCAGCTCGACGCCTGGCGCAACGCCGTCGGCGCCCAACCGCCCATCCGAAACCCCACGCCTTAGGCGTGGCCGGACTAATCGGGGCGGGGCACGGCCCGCCAGCCCGCTGCCAGACGGCGCATCAGTTCGCTTCTTAGGTTTGATCGAGCCGGATCCGCCGCCACGTTTCGGGTCTCGGCCGGATCTCCGACATGATCGTAGAGCTCGACGGCGATTTCCCGCGACGGATC
>SIBR01000018.1 GCA_009695065.1 Opitutus sp.
ATAGCTGTTTCACCATGAATTCGATCTATCTCCTCCGGCGACTCTGGTCGTCGTTTTTCCTCGCATTCGCAGTCGGCTGGCTGCTCCCGGCCATGGCCCTTCAAGCACAGTCCGCGAACAGTGGCTCCATCCAGGGTCGGGTGTACAATCCGTCCTTGAAGCAATATGTCCGAAACGCCGAGGTCCGGCTCGAAGGCACCAATCAAATCGCCTATACGGAGAGCGACGGCACCTTCCGGTTCAGCAATGTCCCCGCCGGCCCGGCGTCCATCGCGGTGGCGTTCACGGGCTACATCACGGCGAACGAAACCTTCATCGTCACCGCCGGCCAGCCGGCGGTGCGCGAAATCAACCTCACAAGCACGATGGAGTCATCGCAGACGCCGGCCAAGGGCAGTGTCGTGAAACTGGAGGCCTTCACCGTTTCCTCGGAGCGGGAAGGAAACTCAAAGGCCATCATGGCGCAGCGGCGCAACATGAACATCACGACAACGGTGTCGTCCGATATTTTCGGCGATGTGGCCGACGGCAACGTGGGCGAGTTCTTGAAATTCCTTCCCGGAGTGGATCTCGACTACGTTGAATCCGAGGCGCGCGGTCCGCGGCTCGGCGGCATGGACGGCCAATATGTCGGTGTCTCCTTCGATGGCATGCGCAGCGCAAGTGCGGACGCCAACCGTGGCGGTGGTTCGTCGTCGCGCGCCACCAGCTTCGAGGGCTTCACGATCACCGCCATCGACTCCATCGAAGTCAACCGCACGGCGAGCCCCGAGAACGACGCCGACTCCCCGGCGGGAACGATCAACATGAAAACGAAGCGGGCGTTCGACCGGAAAGGACGGATTTTCGATTACAACTTTGGCGTAAACTTCAACGGCGAGGAGTTCACCCTCCAAAAGGTGCCCCAGGCGCGCGATAAGCCGGAATATCGGTGGAAACCAAACTGGCAGATCGGCTATTCCGAGTCGTTTTTCGACCAGCGCCTTGGGATCTTGATGAGCTACAGCCACGCCGCGTCTTATACGGAGGAGAATCCCCTTGTTATGTCTTACAACCGCGCCGATGCGTCGGCCACGGACCCGCGGCCAGCGGTCATTCGCCAGATCGACTCCCAGGACGGCGGAAAGTTTATCATCAAGGACGGTCTTCTGCTCACCGCCGATTGGAAGGCGACACCCAGCCTCACCCTATCGCTCAACATGATCTACAGTTATTTCGAAGGTGAATTCTGGAGCCGTAACTTCGCTTTCGTCGCCGGCACCGACAACGGCAACGCCAGCACCGGCCGCTCCACGGTCGGCGGTGATGGCATGCTCAACGTCATTGCCCCGGCTCGAACCGCCGCCTTCACGTCGGCCTCCGTCGTTAATGGTGGCGGTGCTGCCACGAAGCTCTCCTACACCCGCCAAATCTCGCCGAAGTTCGAATACAAACTCGGCTCTTGGGTGATCGACGGAGCGGGAGCCTTCTCCCGTTCCGTGAATAATTACGAGGCGAACGAGCGGGGTTACACCGGGGTTGAGGCTGGCACCATATTCGGCGGCTGGACGGCCACGCGCCCGAATGCCCAATCGTGGGAGTGGACCATTCGCCAGAACTCCGGCCCGGACTGGATGGACCTGCGCAATTGGAACAACATTACCGGTAGCGCCGCCACCGACGGCCGGGCCGGCGGCACTCGGGTGACCAACGTCGATCGCACCTGGGCGACGGAGAAATGGACCGGCGTCCTCAACGCGCGGTGGAACGTTCCTTTCCTCGAGAAGTTTCCCACCGTCATCAAATTTGGCGGCAAGTGGGATGAAGAGACCCGCAAGAACAACAACCACGACATCACGAGCGTCTGGTCGTATAACGGGCCGGGTGGAAACACGACTTCGGTTGATCCCATCACTGGCAACAACGTCATCCGAACCTTCGGCAACTGGACGAATGTCGGCCCTCAATTTACCTCGAGGTACCCGTACACCATGGGGACCACCAACGCGCTCACCACCATCAACGTCAACGGCCAGCAGGGCGTGCTGCCGCGGGTGAACCGCACGGAGATGTACAACCTTTTCCGCGACCACCGGGAACAGTTCGTGAACACAAGCACGGCAGAGAACTACTTCACTTCCTACATCGGCAACGCGCGCAATTTTCGCCAGACCATCAGGGCTGGCTATGCGCAGGCCGACGTGCGCCTGACATCGAAGATTCAGGTGCGGTTCGGCGGACGCGGCGAAGAGACCATTAACGCTCTCAATGAATTCGATCCCCTGACCCGCGCGCAGATGCTGCTGTCGCCTTTTGCCGGCTCTTTGAACAATCCCGCTACGCTCAACGGGCGCCCGCTCACGGTCGCCGGAATCCAATACATGTATATGAACCAGCCGCGGGTGACCCGCACTTCGACATACCATAATTGGTTCCCGTCAGCCCTGCTAAAATATCAGATCCTACCGAACCTCGAGTTCCAGGCGGGAGTGAACAAAGGCATCTCCCGTCCGCCGATCGACAGCCTCACCGGCATATGGAACATCAACGAAAACACGCGAATTGTATCGGCGCCCAATCCCAACCTGCAGCCGGAATATCACCAGGTTTTCCAGTCGCGTCTGGGTTATTATTTCGGGGGGGCTTCGCCCGGCCAGCTCTCGATCGGCCTCTCGCAGGATGAGGCGAGGAACTTCATCAAGTCGAACGATTATACGGCGGCCCAGTTTGGCGTGAGTGATCCCGACTTCGCCACTTACATCTTCCGGTCGACCACCAACAGCCTGGAGTTTCAAAAGTTTCGGAACATGGACCTCGCCTACAACCAGATGCTCGGCTTCCTCCCGAACGAATACCTGCGGGGCATCAACGTTGCGCTCACCTACTCTCGCTCTTACGCAAACGTGCGACGCGTCATGCTCGCCCCGGAACGCGCGACCGCCCGACTCGGTTATGCCTACAAACGGTTCAATGGTTCGCTCAGCGCGGTCTGGATCGCCGATCGGCCGAGTGAGAGCACGTATGGCCGGATCTGGGGAGCGATGACGAAATTCGACCTCACGCTCAACTATAGGCTCACCCGCTACGCCTCGCTTTTCGTGCAGGCCCGCAACATCACCAACCAGAAGGATCTGTATTATGAGTCGCCCTTGGGCGTACAGGAAGGCAAGCAGCGCTACCTGCGCCAAATGGAGGAATACGGCGACAACTGGGTCTTCGGCGTAAAAGGCCAGTTCTAGTTTCCGCGCCAATTTTCGGATGCGCCAAGCGCCAGCCTTCGGGCTGGCGCTTTTTTGTCCCGAACTCGCTCGCCTCTCCTTCGAGCCCACGTATCCGGTATAAAACTCGTGGCCGGCGAGCCTCGGACTACCTAAGGCGCGGCGCCGGGAGCGTCCGGCGGCGATTCGCCGTCGGACGCCAGCCGGAGATTCAGCAGCGGCAGCAGGCAGAGCAGACCGGCCACGGTGAGTCCGAGGACGGCATAACCGGCGACGTCATGCACGGTGCCGTCGATCGCGTGCGGCCCGTGGCGATACGCCCACGCGGTCAAAAAAAGGCTGCGGCCGAGATTGGTCGCAAACGCCAGCACCAGGGCCGCCAGCACCAGGGCGATTTTTTTCAGCCGCGATCGAGGAAACCCGCGGCGAGAAACGAGCCGGCAAACAGGCAACCCGTCAGCGACCGGATCCCGGAGCAGGCATCCTCCACGCCGACGTTGCCGTTGGGCAGGGCCAGCACATTGCCCTGCTGCTCGATCGGCACGCCGACCAGGTCGAAGACAAACGCCACCACCGTCACCACCTTGCGCAGCAGCGCGAGGCTCAGCTGGCTTTCGACCACCGAAACCATCGGAGCCGAAACAATCCATACGAGCGCGGGAAAAATAAAAAAAACGGTGAGCCGCACCCGTGGATCCGTGCGCAAGGTGCCGGCGGCCGCCCTCGCCGTTTCCGGCGCATTGATGAAGAGGAGCGGCAGGAGAATTCCGGCCACCCCAAGCGTGATCGCCAGCGTGCCCGGATTGGACGAACCCGCGCCGGCCCGATAAAGCGCGCCCAGCAAAAAGAGCAGAACGCCCGCGATCATCGTCCCGCCGACCAGCAGCCACAGCACCCCTTGGCGCCATCCCGCCACCCGTGGACTGCCCCCGGCGGCACACGACGCGAGGGCCGCCGTGATTCGCGGCCAGCGGTCGTAAATGACAAAGACGACGAACACCGGCACCAGCCAGCCGAAGCTGTAATCCTCCTTGGTCCGCTACCAGTGCGATTGATCCCAGCCGACGAATCCGAGGAATCCGGCACCGGGCGCCAGCGCGGCCAGAAAAGGTCCGGGCAGGGTCGCTCGGATTTTTTTCAACTGGGCCAGCACGGGCGGATGCCACCGCGCGGGGCGCTGGAATGCGAGCCTGATTGCCCTCCAACAAAATCCGCGAACGACCGCCGCTGCCGGCGACGCTGACCGGGGCCGGGGCCGGACCCGGTCACGCCAGCCGGGCCACGACCATCGAGGCGTTGGTGCCGCCGAAGCCGAAGCTGTTGGCCAGCGCCGCCCGCACCGGTTTCCGCACCGCCACGTTCGGCGTGAAGTTGAGGCCGAGGGCCTCACAGGCCGGGTCGACGTTCTCGAGATTGATCGTCGGCGGCACCACGCCGTCGTGAATGGCCATCACCGCGGAGAAGGCGCCCATCGCACCCGCGCCGCCGAGCAGGTGGCCCGTCATCGATTTCACGCCGCTGACATGCAAGGACGATTTGGTGTCCGCAAACACGCTGGCGATCGCGGCCCCCTCCTCGCCGTCGCCGCCGGGGGTGGAGGTCGCATGGGCCGAGACGTAGTCGATCTCCCCAGGCGACATGCCTGCCCGGGCGAGGGCGGCGCGCATAGCCCGCGCGGAGCCTTCGCCGCCGGGTGAAAGCGACGAGAGATGATAGGCGTCCGACGTCGCACCATAGCCGCGCAATTCGGCATAAATCCGCGCGCCGCGCTTTTGGGCGTGCTCCAGTTCCTCGAGCACGAATACCACGGAGCCTTCCGACAGCACAAAGCCGTCGCGATCGCGATCGTAGGGCCGCGAGGCTTTTTCCGGCGCATCGTTGCGGGTCGACAGCGCCCGCATCTGCGCGAACGCGCCGACCGCCAGCGGCGTGACGGTGGACTCGGCGCCGCCCGCGATCATCACATCCGCGTCGTCCCGCGCGATCGCCGCCGCCGCCTCCCCGAGCGCATGCCCGCTGGTGGCGCACGCCGACGCGACGCTCATGTTGGCACCGCGAAAGTCGAGGACGAGGCTCACCTGCCCGGCCAGCAGATTGGGGGCGATCTGAATGATGAAGAACGGCGAGATCTTCCTGAAGCCACCCGCTTTCCAGGTATCGTGCATCGCCTCCATCTCGGGCAGCCCCCCGAGGCCGACGCCCAGATTCACCCCCATGCGCTCAGGCGGCAGACTTGTCCGATGCGCATCGAGCCCTGAATTGGCGTAGGCCTCGACTGCGGCGGAGACACCGAGGTGGGAGAAGCGTCCGAATTTTTTGAGGTCCTTCTGGCTGAGCGCCTGCGTCAACGGACCGCCGGCCGGACCCCGCGGAAACAGGGGCGCCGGCAAGGCCCGCGCCGGATCGAAGTCGCGCACCTCGCCCGCAATCTGGGCCGTGCAACCGGTGGCATCGAACCGGGTGATCCGCCGGATGCCGCTGCGGCCGGCCACGAGCGAGGCCCAGGTATCGGGGGCGGAGTTGCCGCAGGGTGTCACGGCACCCAGCCCGGTGATGACCACACGACGACGCGGAGAGGAAGTGGAATGAGACATGAGAAAGGGGTTTTATAGCAGCAACCGCCGGTGGACTTGCGAATTCATTTTCAAGCCCGCCGGCCCGGCCCCCCGGCACCCGGAATCACCGGCCGAGAGAACGACCCGCAGCTTCATTTCAAAAAGCACGAATGAAGTCGTGGGCCGGCTCCAGCGACCGGGCGCGGTCCGGCTCCGATGGGCAAAACTGCGCCCGCACCTGCCGCCGCATCGCGCACAAAACCGCCGCGCTGCGCTCCGGATCCTCGATGGCCCGCGCCAACAAGAGCGCTCCGACGAGCGAGCTCATCAACAGGGTCACCTGCTCCCGGTTTTTCTGCGGATCGCGGCTGAGACGCAGTGCGGCGCCCAACCGGTCGAGATGCCCGGCAAAGGCCCGCGCGTAACCGGCCCGCGCCGCCCCCTGCAACCGCACCATGTCGGCCCCCACCGCGACGACAAAGCAGCCTGTGCCCCGGTTGTCGCGATGCCGCACCGCAAGGTAGCTCTCCACCAGCAACCGGACCCGTGCCGTGCGCGTGGACGCCGCGGCAATCCGGTCGAGATTCGGAATCGCCGCTTCAAAGGCCGCCGAGCACGCACTCACGATCAAGTCCTCCTTGCCCTCGAAATGCGCATAAAAACCCCCGTGTGTCAGCCCCGCCCGACGCATCACTTCGTCGACCCCCGATTCCGAAACTCCCCGCTCCCGAAACGTTCGGCCCGCCGCGTCGAGGATTCGGCGCCGGGTGGCATCCTTATGGGCCGGATGATAACGCATAATCGGATTTAGATGACGTTCGTCATACTATTGCGCAAGCGCTAAAGACGCTGTTTCCCATCTTCTTACACCTTCATGCGGATCGGCCGAACGATTTCATCGATGATTCGATCGTGATGCCGCACCTGCGGCCCCGCCGAAGCTCATGGCCGGATCATCGGTCGCAACCAACGCGGGTTTTGACTTTCCCTCCCAGCCAGATTTCCTTCCTCCCCTTTTCAGTCGTCGACGACCTTAAATCACATGCAGCAGCTACACGCCCATTGGCGCATGGAATACATCGAGGCTCCACGCTACCCGGCGGCGATGAAACGACCTTTTACCGAGCTCCCGGCGCTCAGCGATGACCGGGCGGCGCTGATCGTCCACCGCTCCTCCCTCTCCTACCTTCTCCTGAACCGGTTCCCCTACAATCCCGGCCATCTTCTGGCCGTGCCATTTCGCGAGGTCACCGAGCTGGATCAACTTACCCCGACCGAGCGGGCCGATCTTTTCGAGGAAATCGTCATTGGCCAGCACCTGCTGACGGCCGCCCTTAAGCCGGAGGGATTCAACATCGGTTTCAATCTCGGGGCCGCCGTGGCCGGGGGCAGTATTCCCCACCTCCACGGTCACATCGTGCCGCGGTGGAACGGCGACAATAACTTCATGCCCGTGTTGGGTCAGACCCGCATCCTGCCCCAGTCGCTCGATGCCACGTGGGAAAAGCTCCATGCGGCAGCCATCGCCCGGAGCCAGGGAACCCCGAAACTCAAAAAAGCGCGCGCCGCCACCCGCCGGCGCTGACCGCCCGACTTTCGCCCTCAGCCGCTTCCGTGATTTCCAAGACCTTCCATTTTCCCAGTCCCCGGCACCTCGCTTCGCTCTACGGTGGTCGCGAGGAGAATCTGGTCCACGCCGAGGGCGCCCTCGGTGTGAAACTGACCACGCGGGAAGACTGGCTGAAAATCGACGGCCCGCCCGACCCGGTCACGCAGGCCGGGCGGCTCTTCGAGTTTCTCAACGACGCGCGCTCCCAAGGGATGACGATTCGCACGCCGGACTTCCACCGGATCACCGATGCCTTCGCCCGCGGCGAGGGCGCCCAGCTTCGCACCCTGCTGGAGGAACCGCTGGTCATTGCAACCAACCGGCGGACGATCATCCCAAAGACACTCGGGCAAAAACTCTACCTGCAATCGATGCTGGCCCACCCGATCGTGTTTGGCATCGGCCCCGCCGGCACCGGCAAGACCTACCTCGCCATGGCCGCCGCCGTTTCCGCGCTGCTGCGCAACGAAGTGGAACGCATCATCCTCACCCGGCCGGCCGTCGAGGCCGGCGAAGCCCTCGGTTTTCTTCCGGGCGACCTGCGCGAAAAAATCCTGCCGTATCTTCGTCCGCTCTACGACGCGTTGCACGACATGCTCGACCCCGAGGATGTGGCGCGGCTCACCGAAAAGGGCGTGATCGAAATCGCGCCGCTGGCCTACATGCGCGGCCGCACGCTGTCGCACGCCTTCGTCGTGCTCGACGAGGCCCAGAACACCACGCCGGAGCAAATGATGATGTTCCTCACCCGTCTCGGCGAGGAATCGCGCATGGTGGTGACCGGCGACATCACGCAGATCGATCTGCCGCGGTCGAAGCAGAGCGGGCTTCTCGAAGTACGCCACATCCTGTCCGACGTGCCCGGCATCGATTTCCACACCTTCAGCGGGGCCGACGTCGTCCGCCACCCGCTCGTCCAGAAGATCATCGAGGCCTACGACGACTACCGCAACCCCATCACCAGCGAAAACGGCGCCGCGGAGCCGCGGTAGGATCCCTCGACGCATCCCTCATGTCCGTCCGCAACCAACTCAAACTCCTCGTCGGCGGCCTCGGGGCGCGCCGGCCCGGCCGCACGCCGGGGGAGCGGTCGACGATGGGCGAGTTTCTGGATCGAAACCGGTTTGTCGCCGCGGCCATCTTTGTCGTCACGGTCGCCGCCATCGTGCTCATCAGCTCCGCGGGAATCAGCACCCTCAACGTCCCCGTGCTGCCCAATCAGGTGGCCACCGCCCGCATCACGGCGCTGGCGTCGTTCAACTACGAGAGCGCCGAAAAAACCCGGGCCGCGCGCGAACAGTATCTCAATCGGGTGCCGCCGGTCTACCGGCTTGAGACCGAACCGCTCCGCCGCTTCGAAATCGCCGCCGCCAAGCTGCTCAGCCAGCTCGTCGAATTCGAACAGGTCCACCCCGCCACCGCCCCCGGCTTCGTCAATCGCCGCGCCGAACTTGCCAGCATTGCGGAAACCTTCAATTCGCACGGGCCCTATCACGCGACCGCCGACGACATCGATGCCGTCCTGACGGTCGGCGACGCCCGCACCCGGAGCGTGCTGTTCCAGAACGGCCTCGCCACCCTGCGCGACCTCTATGCCGAGGGCATCACCGATTCCTCCCTCGGCAATCTCAGCCCCGATAGCGCGGTGGTCTTCCAAATCGCCCGGCCGAACGGCGTCGTGTCGCAGCGGCCGGTGCAAACGTTGGAGGACGCGCTGACGCTCCTGCGCGTCAGCCTCGCGACGGACAATGTCCCGCGGCCCGCGACGCAGGCCGTTTTCCGGCTCTTCCGTTTCGGCGTCACGCCGAACGTCGTTTTCGATCGCGCCGCGACCCACACCCGCCAGACCAGCGCGCGCAATGCGATCAAGCCGGTCACGCTCGATGTGGTGCGCGGCCAGACCATCGTTGACGCCGGGGAACGCGTCACCCCCGAGCAATATGAAATGCTCATGGCGCACCGCCAGTATTGGCGGGAACACAGCGACACCGAACGGCAGGAGGGCCTCACCCTGTTCGGCCGCGTCCTGCTCGTGCTCGCGATGGTGCTCGCCTCGCTGATCTACATTCGCATCGAGGATCCGGAGACGCTGCGGAGCAACGTCCGCTGCGGCCTCCTCGCGCTGGTCGTCATCGTCAACCTCGCGCTCGTGCGCGCCAACTACTCGCTTGGCGGCGCGGAATTTTTCGTGCGCGACGGCTCGTGGGCCTCGACGCTGCCCTATGTCGCGCCGACCGCCTTCGCCCCGCTCATCATCGCCATCCTGATCGACGCGGGCTCGGGCATCTTCATGGCCCTGCTGATCTCGATCTTCACCGGCGTGATCTACGGCAACCGCCTCGACCTGCTCGTGCTGACTTTCCTCGCCTCGCTCGTCACCATCTTCTTCGGCCACGATGCCCGCCGCCGCGGGCGGTTGGTCCGGGCCGCCGGCATGGGCGGCCTCACCGTGGCCGCGTTCGCCGCCCTCATCGGGATCGCCGACCAGACGCCGGCCGACACCCTGTGGCGCCAGATGACGGCCGGACTCGGCACCGGGATTCTCACCGGGATTGGCGTCGTCGGCCTGCTCCCCGTCCTCGAGTCGCTCTTCAAGCGCACGACCGACATCACGCTGCTCGAACTGACCGACTTTAATCATCCCCTCCTGCGCCAGATGCAGCTCAAGGCTCCGGGCACCTACCATCATTCGCTCGTGGTCGCCCAACTCGCGGAAAATGCGGCCAACGCGATCGGCGCCAATCCCCTCGTCGCCCGCGTCTGCTCGCTCTTCCACGACGTCGGCAAGACCCTGAATCCGCAATATTTCGGGGAAAACCAGCGCGACCGGGTCGATCCGCACGCCGGCCATGATCCCGTCGAGTCCGCCCGGATCATCAAGCAACACGTGGCGGACGGGGTCGAACTCGCCCTGAAACACCAGCTGCCGCGCGCCGTGGTCGACGTCATTCAACAACATCACGGCACGACCCTCGTCCGCTATTTTTATCAGCAGGCCGTCGATCGCTCACGCCCGCCGTTTCCGGTCACCGGCGGTAATCCGGACCGGTCCGCGAGCGCGATCGCCTCCGCTCACCCCATCGTGCCAGAGGATGAATTCCGCTACGACGGCCCCCGTCCCCAGTTCAAGGAGAGCGCCATCATTTCCCTCGCCGACGGGGTCGAAGCCGCCGTGCGCTCGTTGCGGGAGGCGGGCTCGGATCAGCTCCACCTCCTCATCAACCGGCTCGTGGAGGAGCGGATCACCGAGGGTCAACTCGACGAGGCCCCGCTCACCCTTGAGGAAATCACCCGCATCAAGAACAGCTTCCAATTCACGCTCCTCAACATGCTCCACGCCCGCGTCGCATATCCCCCGCGCGACCAGCCGGTGAACGAGGCGAAAGCGTGAGTGCCGAACATCGTTCTCTTTCCTCTTTCTCTTGATCGCTCTCGTTTCGATCCGCAGTTTGCGGTATCTCGATTCTGAAAGCCGGACGAAAGAGAAAGATGAGGAAAAAAAGATCGAGTCCCGCCCCGTCCTATGCCCGTCCGTGAAATTTCCATCGCCAACCGGTATGCCCGCCTGAAGTTCGACCGGCGCGCCGTCGTTCGAGCCGTCCGCCTCCTGGACGCCCACCGCCCGGCCCTGCGGGTTCCACCCGCACGGGCTTTTACCGGCGAGCTCTCCCTGGTCTTTCTTTCCGACGCCGCGCTGGCCCGGCTCCACGCCGATTTCCTCAACGATCCCTCCCCGACGGATGTCATTACGTTCGAAGGCGAGCCCGCCCTCGGCGCCGCCGGCGAGATCTGCGTCTCGGTGGACGCCGCGTGGCGGCGGACCCAATCGGTTTCTCGCCCGACTTCCTCCCATCGCCCGCCCAAGGCCAGCCGTGCCGAAAGCGCCGCTTTTTCCACCGAGCTGACGCTCTACCTCGTCCACGGCTGGCTGCATCTGGCCGGCTACGACGACCTTGTCCCGGCCAAAAAGCGGGCCATGCGCCGGGCCGAGGCCCGCGCGCTGGCCCTGCTGCGCGCCCACGCGGCCATCCCAGGTTTTGTTCTCCGCCCGCCGGTGAGGGCCCGCTGACCGGCGCGGCCGGTTGCCCTGATGGCCACGCCCCCGGCATATTCTCGCCGCGCGCACGGCGGCGCAAAAAACTTTGCCTGCTCCCCCACCCGGGGCGAGTCTTCCCCCCTTGCCCTCCATGTTGACCGACGTTTCCCCGGCGCCCTCGCGCCTCATTTCGTTTCGCAACGCGTTTTTTGCGGGGGCTTTCCTGCTCGCCCCGCTGATCTTCACCGTCTGGGCGTTCAGCAAGTTCATCGATGTGGTCGGCGGCACGTTTCGGCCACTCTATGAAAGCCACCTGCCAGAGTCCTTTCAGGGCATCCCCCTGCTCTGGGATGTGGCGGCCACCCTCGCGGTTCTCCTGTTCGTCACCCTGCTCGGCTACCTGTCGCAATACGTCTTCGGAAAATTTTTCCTGAGCATCATCGAGCGCACGATCCAGCGCATCCCCGCGATCGGTGCCGTCTACAATTCCGTCAAGCAGATCGTCGCCACCTTCGGCACCCAAAATCGCAATCTCTTTAGCAAGGTCGTGCTGGTGGAATTTCCCCGGCCGGGCATGTGGGTGATCGGATTCCTCACCAGCAAGACGCAGGGCGAGCCCCAGCTGCGGACAACCGCCGATGTGTGGACGGTATTCGTGCCCACGACGCCCAATCCCACGAGCGGATTCCTCGTGATGTTGCCGGCGGCATCCATCGTCGAACTCGAGATGAGCGTGGCCGATGGCATGAAGATGATCATTTCCGGGGGCGCCGTCGTCCCACCCTGGCCGTCACCGTCGCCGGAATCCATCCGCTCGACCTTGAGCTGAACGCCCGCCGGTCCGGACGGATGAGTCGGCTTCGCTGAAATCCCGTGCCCGCCCAAGCCCTCCAAGTCGATGCTTTCGTCCTCCTGAAGCAGCCGCCGGCCGACGCTTTTCAAGCGTTCAATGTCTTCGCGGCGGACCACGGTCCGCTCTTCGTGCTCCAGCGCTTCGGCCACAAGTCGGCCAACGCCGGCCCGGCGCTCGATCTCTTCGATGAAGCCTGCCTGCTGCTTGAATCCTCCAACCAGGGCCGCACGTGGTTCGTCAAAGAGGCGCGGATTCTCGCCCGTCACGGCGAAATCGGACGGAGCTACGAAGCGCTGCGGCTGGCGTCGGCGCTCGCCTCGCTGGTGGCCCGCAACCCCGTCCATGAGGACAGCCGCGCGGCGGTGGTCGATCTGCTACGGGCCGCATTCACGGCATTCGGCGCCGGACCGCGGCCCGACATCGTTTACCTCAAGAGCCTTTACCGCTTCGCCCGCGATGAAGGTTACCCCGTGAAACAACAGTGGTTTCCCACCCTGCCGCCGGCCGACCGCACGGAGGTGGCCGCGCTGCTCAACCTGCCGCTGACGGATCAAACCGCGAGCCCGCCCGTCGTCGCCCGATTGCAAAGCCGCCTTGAGGACTACCTGCGTGGCCACACCGAGATCCTCCTCGACTGAATGAAATGCCCGCTTCCAACCCGGCGACACGATCGCCTTTGCTTTTGGGCGATTCCCGGGTCGCGTGGCTTGCCGCATGAATTTCGATCTCGCTAAGCGCACCGCGGCGCTGAGCGTCGGCGAATTCGCCGACTTTGCTCTCGGCCCGCGCGAGGCCACGGGCGGCCCGCAGGGCGTCTGGCGCGCGCAACTCGGCACGCATTGGCATAACGAGCTGCGCGCCCGCGCCACGGCCGAGCATGCCGCCGCCGTCACCTTCGAGATCCCGATCACCGGCCGGATTTTCCACCGGGGCTGGACGCTCACCCTCACGGGCCGCATCGATCAGGTTCTCCGGGCCGGGTCCGCGGTCACGCTGCGCGAGATCAAGACCGTCACCCGCGCGCTCCCCGCCGACGAATCCGAACTCCGCTCCCTCTACCCCGAATACTTCATCCAGGTCGCCAGCTACGCCGTCCTCACCCGCCTCGCCTCCGCGCCCATTTCTTCCTCCGGCCCTTCCGCTTCCGGGCCGGACGATCCACTCGGTCGACTCTTAGTTGACAACGTGGATTGTCCCGAAAAATCAATTGGTCGGGCGGTGCGCCCCGAACTCGTCTTCGTCGAGGTCGACAGCGGGCTCGCGCAGACGATCCCGCTTACGCCCGCGGACGACGGACTTTTTCACGCCCGGCTGGAGGAGGTCACCCAATTCCTGAATTTGCGCCTCCGGGCGCGGGAACGACTGCGCGACCTCCGCTTTCGTCCCGCGTTCGCCACGGCCCGGCCCGGCCAGGAAACTACGCAGGCCGAACTCACCGCGCTGTTCGAGCGCCAGCCCCTGACGCTTTTCGAGGCTCCCACGGGATTCGGCAAGACCGGCGTGCTGCTCGAATTTGCCCTCGGGCAGCTGCGCTCCGGGCATTTCGATCGCGCGCTGTACCTCACGAGCAAATCCACCGGCCAGCTCCAGGTGGTGCGCACGCTTGCCGGCATGACCGCAACTCCGCCCGGGCGGGACGACCCGCCCGCGTCTCTCGCCGGCGCGACCACGCCCGTCGCCGCCTGGCACGTCCGCAACAAGAGCGAGCACTGCGTCAACCACACCTTTCACTGTGTCCGCGACAATTGCACCTACCTGGCCGACGCGGCCTCCCGCTGGTCCGAAAGCGGGCTCGCCCGTTTCTACCTCGACGAACACCACGCCCGCGATCTCGAAACCCTGCGCGCTGCCGGCCGCCACGCGCGCATCTGCCCCTACGAAATCACCCGGGCGGCGCTCGCGTTCAACGACCTCTGGATCGGCGACTACAACTACGTCTTCGCGCCGCGCAACCGCAGCCTCTTCTTCGCGCAGCCCGGCTTCGACCCCGCCCGCACGCTCCTCCTCCTCGACGAGGCGCACAACCTGCCGTCGCGCGTCGCCGACGCCTACTCGCATGCGTTCACCGCCGCCGAGGCGTTCGCGGTGCGCGATGAGCTTCACCGCACCCACGCATCCACCGCGCTGGTCACGGCGTGGGACCATTGGAGCCACTGCCTGCATCATCTGCGCACCACGGACAGGCTGCCCCCCGCCGACGAAGACGACGTCCGCCATCTGTTGCAGGCGATCGCCGACGCCCTCCCCGCCGCTGCGCTCGACTTTGCCGCCCTCGGCGCCGCCACCGCGGATGCGATCTGGCGGCTGCCCGCGCTCGTCGAGGAACTCGCCACGGCGGAGTTGCCGCGCCTGTGGTGGTGTCCCCGGGACGGCGAACTCGCGCTCACCTGCCTCGACGCCGCCACCGCGATTGGCGGCACGCTGCGCGAGTTCGGCGGCGTCGTGCTGGCCAGTGCCACGCTGACCCCGGTCGACAGCTTCGCGACCGCCTGCGGGCTGGACGCGGTGCCCGAGGTTCCTGCGAAATCCGTTTCGCCCGCACCCGATCGCCTCGGGACGCTGACCAAGCGCGACACCAAAAAACTCTACCGGCAACTGTCCAGCGCCGCCGACCTCCTCCGCGTCGAAGAAGCGCGTGCCGCCGCTGGCCCCGCGCTGCTGCGCGCCCATACGCCGTGGCGCGATGGCAGCTACGCCATCGCGTTCGATGCGCGCGTCGACACGACGTTCCAACACCGCTCGCTGCACTACACGACGACCGCCGCCACGATCTCAGCGCTTCACGCCGCCGCGCGCAGCGTCGTGGCCGTGTTTTTTCCCTCCTACGCCTACGCCGACACCATTGCGCGGGAACTCGCCACGAACGCGCCGGACCTGCGCGTCGCGTTGCAACCGAAGCTCCGCGAACTCGCGGCGCAAACCGTCTGGGTCGAAGAGTCGCTGCGCACGGCCCACGCGCTCTTCCTCGTCCTGGGTTCGAGTTTCGCCGAAAGCATCGACGCCCTCGGCGGCCGCGTCACCCATGCCATGGTCGTCGGACCCGCGCTTCCCGAGGTCAACGCGGTGCAGCGTGCCCGAATGGCCGAAGTAACGCGCGCCGGCCTCACGCGGGAGGCGGCTTTCCGCCGCGTCTACCAGGTCCCCGGCATGATGAAGGTGAATCAGGCGCTCGGCCGCCTGGTGCGCGCCCCCGGCCAGCAGGCGCGCGTGCTATTGCACTGCCGGCGCTTTCTCGATCCCAGCTATGCGAATCTCCTCGCCCCGGAGTACCGTCAGGGAACCAGCATCACCGACGACCCTGGACTCGCCGAATGGCTGGCTCCGATTTGACGCCGCAATCCTGCGGGCGCCCCGCCGGGCGGATCGCCTTATCCGCAAGCGGTCACTTCACGCCAGCGGGATGGAGCACTCGACCGCCGGTGGCCTGGCTCAGTACTGCCTCGAGCGAGGGCACAAATTCGTAGGGTTCGTTGTTCGGCCAGGCCCAAGTCTTGCCGGCGACGAAGACCCGCAGCTTCGTCGGCGGCACGGCGACCGGAACTGCCGCCTCGATTTCGCTGATCGCCTGTATCGCCGGGACGGGTTCACGCCGGAGTTGGGCGAGCACCCACACTTCGGCACCGACTTCAACCACCCGTTCGACGCGCAACCGCCAGCCGCCATCCGGCACCGTCACGCGGATCATTTTCGTCGCGGCCGGAACACTGGCGCTGGGTGCCAGCGGCGTCCCCACCTCGCTGCACGAAGTGAGCAGCAGCCCCGCAACCATCACCACGCCGAGCCCCGCGGAATTCCGCACCGGTTTCATCGTGACGCAGGTTGGCCGGCCAGATGCCGCAGGGCGATCAGGATCGCCGTGCTACAGGGCCTGGAACCATTTGATCGCACCGGGGCGATGGTTCTTTCCGCCGGACAACTTGTCTTCCCCTTTTTCGTCCCTACCGTCTCGCCTCTCTATTCAATGCGTTTGTTCGTCACCGCCTGGCTCTTCTTTGCCGCCGCCTTCGCCCATGCCGCGATCAACGCCGCGGGCGAACCGGCACCGTTCACCGCCCGGGAACTCGCCCTCGGCCGCCGGGAGCATGTGATCATCGCCCGCCCGCCCGCGGCCCGCCGGGCGCGGGCCGACGCCGAGGAGGCGCGCGATGGCATCCGGGTGCGCGAAAAATTCCGCCACTTGGGCGATCTGCGGATCATCGAACTGGACGACAGCGATGACGTGTCCGCCGCGATCGCGCGGCTTCAGGCGACGGGGCGCTACGAGTTTGTCGAACCGGATTACCTCCGTCACATCGCGGTCGAGCCGACCGACCCGGCGTTTCTCGATGGCTCGCTCTGGGGATTGAAAAACAACGGCGCCTCCAACGGCATCGTTGGCGCCGACATCAAGGCGACGGCCGCTTGGGATATCATTCGCGAGGCGCCCAACGTCATCGTCGCGGTGGTCGATACCGGCGTGAACCTCAACCACGCGGACATCGCGGCCAATCTCTGGACCAACCCCGCGCCCACCTTTGGCGACCTGCACGGCGCGCGTTACACCAACGGCATCACGACCAACATTCCGAGCGACGACAACGGCCACGGCACGCACGTCGCCGGGACAATCGGGGCGATCGGGAACAATGCGCTTGGCGTGACGGGCGTCGCCTGGCGCGTGCAGATCATGGCGGTGAAGGTGTTCCCCGCGAGCGGCACCGGCTCGGTGTCGGATATCGTTAAAGGCATCAACTACGCGGTCGAGCACGGGGCGCATATCATCAACGCCAGCTACGGCGAATCGGGCAGCATTGGTTTTTCGGCCGCTGAACTGAGTGCCGTCACCGCGGCCCGCGATGCCGGCATCCTCTTTGTCGCCGCCGCAGGCAACTCCGCCGCCAACATGGACACGACGCGTTTCTACCCGGGCAGCCACGCGCTCGACAATATCGTGACGGTGGGCGCCTCCACCCGGCGCGACGAACTCGCGCTCTTTTCCAATTTCGGGGGCATCGTGGACCTTTTCGCACCGGGCTCGGAGATCGTTTCACTCAACTACGCCAACAACACCGGCACCCTCAGCGGCACATCGATGGCTGCGCCACACGTGGCGGGTGCGCTGGCCCTGCTCAAGGCGCGTTTTCCCACCGACAACTACCGCCAGCTCATCAATCGCCTGCTGCGCGGCGTCGAGGCCAGTACGAACCCTAACCCGCAGATCACGTTCGTCGGCAAATCACAAACCGGCGGGCGGCTGAATCTCCTCCGGGCGCTCCAAACCGCGGACGAGCCCAATGGCAACCGACCGTTCAACGATGATTTCTCCCGGCGTCCCCGCCTCAGTGGCGACAACCTCGCGCTGCGCGCCAGTAATGCCGGGGCCATCGCCGAAACCGGTGAACCCGCCCACGCCGGGGCCGTGGCCACGTCTTCACTCTGGTGGGAGTGGACGGCGCCGACTAGCGGCACCGTCAGTATCGATACCATCGGCAGCACCTACGACACCGTGCTCGCTATCTACACCGGGTCCGCCGTCGGCGCGCTCACGCCCGTCGCCGCCAACGACAACACCACCGGCGACAACAACGTCGGCACGATAAGCAGCCGGCTGACGTTTAGCGCCCAGGCGGGCACGACCTACCAGTTCGCCGTCGACGGGAAATTTGCCCAGACCGGCCTCACCCTGCTCAACCTCGGCACGACGCCCGCCAACGATGCGTTCGCCTCGCCCGTCACGATCACGGGGGTCAGCACCCACCTCACCGCCACCAACGCCAATTGCAGTCGCGAATCCGGCGAACCGCACATCTTGGGCTGGGTCGGCGGGCGCTCGCTCTGGTATCGCTGGGTCGCCCCGCGCACCGGCCGGTTTCAAGTTTCCGCCGTCAGCGCGGACTTCGATCCGCTCCTCGGCGTTTTCACCGGTGCGACCCTCGCAACGCTCAAATACGAGGCGGAAAATGCCGGCACGACGGAGACTGGCGCGCTCTGCACGTTCAACGCCCTCGCGGGCGGCACCTACTATTTTTACGTCGATGCCCGGGCCGCTGCGACCATCGGCCAGTTCACCCTCAGCCTCACCGACTCGCTCTGGCAGGGCGGGTCCAACGGCGCGATTACCAGTTCACCCGCCGTCGCCGGCGACGGCACTCTCTATATCGGGAGCAGCGACCGCTCGCTTTACGCCTTCGGATCGGACGGCACCCGCAAGTGGACCTACGCCACCAACGGCCTGATCGACACGTGCTCCCCCGCGATCGCGGACGACGGCACGGTCTACGTTGGCTCCAACGACGGACGCGTCTACGCCTTCACCCCGGCCGGAGCGTTGAAATGGACGCACAACTTCGGGGCGAATTCGCCCATGTCCAACAGCCCGGCGCTCGCGCCGGATGGCACGGTTTACATCAAGGCCGACGACGGCTACCTCTATGCGCTCAACCCGGCCGACGGCACCACCCGATGGCGTTACAATGTCGGCTCGACGGTTTCCTATGGCAGTCCGGCCATCGCGCCCGACGGCACCATTTACCAAGGCTCCGAGAACAAGAAACTCTATGCCATCAATCCCAACGGCACGCTCAAGTGGACCTTCGCGGCCGACAACGACATCTACACCGTCCCCGCCATCGACGCCGCGGGAAACATCTATTTTACCGTGTTGAACACCGGGAAACTCTTCTGCGTCTCACCGGCCGGCACGCTGCGGTGGAGCTACTCCGGCGCGGCGCTGGGTTCGAGTTCCTCGCCCGCGCTCAGCCCCGATGGCCGGGTGGTGTATTTCGGCGGCTACGATAGCAAGTTGCACGCCGTCGACACCACCACGGGCGCGGCCCGTTGGGTTTACCCGCTCGGCGGGGAAGTCCGCGCCAGCTCGCCGGCGGTCGATGCCAACGGCGTGATCTACATCGGCTGCTACGATTTCAACCTCTACGCCATCAATCCGAATGGCACGCTCAAGCGCACCTACGACACCGGAAACTGGATTCGTTCGAGCCCCGTGATTTTCGGGAGCACGCTCTACGTCGGTAGTAACGACCACAAACTCTACGCCTTCGACATCGGCGCCGCCGCGGGCTCGGGTCCGTGGCCGCAGTATCGGCAAAACGCCCGCCGGCTGGGCCGCGTCCTCACTGCCGCCAGCATCACCGCCCAACCCGCGAGCCGGTCCGCAACCCCGGGAGCCGGCATCTCCTTCACCGCCGCCGCCAGCGGCACGCCGACGCCCACCTACCAGTGGCAGCGCAACGGCCGCGACCTCGCGGGCGCGACCAGTGCCACCTTCACGCTGGCCAATGTCCAACCCGCCCATACCGGAATCTACACCGCCGTCGTGGCGAGCGGCGGCAACGTGGCCACCACGCCCGCGGTGCTGGGCCTCGCCACGACGAGCAAGGTGATCGGCACCGGCATCGAGCTGGCCGCCAACATCGGGCATCCCAACCGCAACATCTACGACCAGGTCCTGCTTCAGGGCGACGCGGCGACCATCACCGCCGACAACGGTGAAATCACGCGTCTTTCGTACGTCGATCTCACCGGCGACATCGTGCAGGTCGAGTTCAGCGGCGCCGGATCGCTTTCCGTCGTATTGGAAGGCTCGTCGGGGCCCGCCGTCGCGATCAAATACAACCAACCCGACGTAACCTACATGACCGGCCACGCGGGCATCGTGGTCAGCGGCGCCAACGAAACGACCCACGTTTCGATCTTCAGCGTCGGTCGCATCACCGCGGTCAACGGCCAGCTCTTCCGCAGCGACGTCACCTACGATGGCGTGGCCGACCTCGCCTACGTCGCGATTCTCAGCACTAACGGAAAATTTGGCAGCCTGCGCACCGGCAACGCGAATTACTGGAACACGCGCGGCATCACCGGCATCGTGGCGCCCGGCGTGCAGTTCACCGGCCCGGTCTACGTCGGAGATATCAACGCGAAGGAAACGGCCACCCCGATGCTACTGCTCGGCTCCGCCGGCGATGTACGCGTCACCGGCGGCGATCTCAAACAGGACAACAGCCGCGCGCTGCAGGTCAGCGGCATCGCCCAGCTGCAATTCGTCGACGGCAGCACCTCGCACGGCGTGCGCCAGCCCGCCCAAACCAACCGAGCCCGCCTGGAAAGCAGCGGCACCGACCTCACAGCCACGATCGTCGTGAATCCGCGGCGGTAGTTCACTTTCGTCGCTGCGGGCCCGCGCGGCCGTGGCGGCGACGAACGGGGGAGGACGACCCCGGCCCCGGGAACTATTTCCCGCCGCGCTTTACTCCCGAAAGCTGGCCGGCGTACTTCTCCACCGCGCCGTCGGGCAGCACCACCCGCCACCCGTCGCCCGACTGCCGCATCAGAAAGGTTTCGTCCTTCGTCTTGCCGTCCGCATTCGCGAACCGCAGCCGCAGGCCCACGTCGCCCGACGCGACTTGTTTCTGCCCGATCACCTGCATCCCCGACACGCCCTCGGCATCGCGCGCGATCATCAGCGCCAGCACCTTCTCCGGCGACCCGTATTGCTGGCGCGTGCTCTCCGACAGCCCGGCGAACCATGCGTCGGCCTTGGCCCGCGCCGAATCGGTAAACGTCAGCGCGCTCGCCAGCGTCTCGACATCGCCGCCCACCGCCGCCCACAAGACCGTCTCCGTGCTGGCCTCGGGCGTGGCCTTGCCGGCATTCTTCCATTCGCTGACCGGCACCAGCTTCGTCGCCACCGAGTTCGACGTTTTCGCCAGCGCCTGTGCCGCCTGGGCGTTCTGGGCGAATTGCGTCAACGCCACCGTGCTTTTGCGGAGCGCGACGATTTCCTCGCGCAACCGCCCAATGTCTTCGCGTTCGCCCGCCGTCACGGCGCGATCCGCGCCGGCCGAATCCGTCGCGCCGCCCGCCTGGGGTGCAACCGGCGCCGCCGCGGCCGCCCGGGCCGCCGTCATCGCCCCCTGCATCTCCGTGCGCAGGAGTCCGATTTCCCGCCGGAGCACGGCTGTTTGGCGATGCTGCGCATAAAACGCCGCCGCTCCCAAGGCCAGCACCACCACGCCGATCCCGATCGTGCCTTTGCTCATGCAGGGATCCTGCGCAGATTTTCCGAACACCGTCACGCCTCACTTGACCTGCTCGAACGATCGCGAAAGCGCGAAGGGGCGGAAACGCGAAAGGATGAATCTCTCGCGTCGTGCCTGAACTCGGCGATCGCTTCCCGGTATTTCCGCCCTTCCGCGCCTCCGCGATCAACCGGATCGGCCGATTCTGCCTTCGTTCCTTTTTCAAAAACAAGGCGAATGAGGATCATAGGGCGCATCGAGTTGGGGTGGAGTTTCGGTATCCGCTAGAAAAACCTTCCCACCTCTCCTCGCAGCCGTCACAACAAACCGCGGTGGCCACATCCAAGACTCTAGGCTCCGGTGAGATTCAGGCCGCGATTGAGCGGCTGGCCGACGCCATTGCCCAACGCCACCACGGCGAAAAAAAGGTGCTCTTGCTGGGGATTGCCCATGGCGGCATCGAGCTCGCGCGGCGTCTGGCCGCCCGTTTTTCGTCCCGCGCTGGCGGGCTGCAGGCCGACTGGGGCACCCTCGATATTTCGTTCCACCGCGACGACATCGGCCGCCACCCCATTCCCAAGGAATTCGCGCCGACGCACATCCCGGCCGACGTCGACGGCGCGACCGTGATCCTGGTCGACGACGTCCTTTTTTCCGGCCGCACCGTCAAGGCTGCGCTCGACGAATTGTTCGACCACGGCCGGCCCGCGAAAGTCGAACTCGCGATCCTCGTCGACCGCGGCGGCCGCCTGCTGCCCGTCGCCGCCGACTACGTGGGCGTCTCGCTGGCCGCGGATGAGCGCGAAAAAGTCCGGGTCATCCTCGACGGCACCGTTCCCGGCCGCGATGCCATCTCCGTGCAGCCCGCGAAGTAATCCCCTTTCCCTTACCGATGTCCTGGAACCGCCGACACCTGATCACCCTCGAGGAACTCTCGCTCGCCGAGATCGAGCAGATCCACGCCACCGCGGCCGCGTTCAAGCGCACGCTGACGCGCAGCGTGAAAAAAGTACCCGCCCTGCGCGGCAAGACGATCGTCAATCTCTTCCTCGAGCCCAGCACGCGGACGCGGATGGCCTTCGACATGGCCGCCAAGCGGCTGAGCGCCGACGTCATCTCCTTCGACGCCGCCAGCAGCAGCACCACGAAGGGCGAAACCCTGCGCGACACGGCCGAAAACATCCAGGCGCTGCAGGCCGACATGATCGTGATCCGCCACGCCGCCGCCGGCTCGCCGCTCTACCTTTCGCGGATTCTCGACATTCCGGTGATCAACGCGGGGGACGGCGCCCACGAGCACCCGACCCAGGGGTTGCTCGACACCTTCACGATGAAGGAACACCTCGGCTCGCTGCGCGGCCGCAAGGTGGTGATCCTCGGCGACATTCTTTTCAGCCGCGTGGCGCGCTCGAATATCCACGCCCTCACCAAGATGGGCGCCGCCGTGACCCTCGTCGGCCCGTCCACGCTCGTGCCGCACTGGTTCACTGCGATGGGCGTCAGCGTCTCGCACGACCTGCGCGGGGCGCTGGCGGACGCCGAGGTCGTAATGCTCCTGCGCATCCAGCACGAACGCCAGGCGGCCGGCCACTTCCCGTCCCTCGGCGAATACACCAGCATGTTCGGCCTCAACTCCGCGCGGGCCTCCTGGCTCAACCCGAAGGCGATCATCATGCACCCCGGCCCGATCAACCGCGGCGTCGAGATCGACAGCGAACTCGCCGATGGCGAGCGCAGCGTGATCCTGGAGCAGGTCAGCAACGGCATCGCGGTGCGCATGGCCGTGCTCTATCTCTGCGCCGGCGGCCAGCCGGAGAACGTCATGCCGACGGAGTGATTGGCCTGCTCTTAATCGCGCTCATGATCTTGATCGAAAATTCCTTTCCGATCCCGAGCATGAGCAAGATTGCGATCACGATTACGATTTTAAGCCATGCCTAGCCTCTGGATCCAAAACGCCCGCGTCATCGACCCCGCCGCCAAACGCGATGCGCCCGGCGACCTGTTCATCGTCGACGGCAAGTTCGTCGCGTCCCTGCCCGCGGCCGCGAAAAAGCGCGCCAAGAAAATTGACGCCCGCGGGCTCGTCGCCTGCCCGGGGTTGATCGACATCCACGTCCATTTCCGCGAGCCCGGCCAGACCCACAAGGAAACCATCGGCACCGGGTCGCGCGCGGCGGCCGCCGGCGGCTTCACCACCGTTGTGTGCATGCCCAACACCTCGCCGGTGGCCGACAATGCCGGCACGATCCAATACATGAAGGACGTGATCGCGCGCGACGCGGTCGTCCACGTGTATCCGACCGGCTGCATCACCGTCGGCATGAAGGGCCAGGCCCTCGCCCCGATCGGCTCGCTCAAACGGGCCGGCGTCGTCGCCATCACCGACGACGGCGAGTGCGTGCAGTCCAACGATCTCATGCGGCGCGCGGTCGAATACGCCAAGATGTTCGACCTGCCCGTCATGGACCACTGTCAGGACTATTCGATGACCCAGGGCGCGGTGATGAACGAAGGCATCATGTCCACGCGACTGGGCCTGCGGGGCTGGCCGAATGCCGCCGAGGATCTGATCGTCGCCCGCAACGTCATTCTCTCCGAGGTGACCGGCGCGCACATCCACCTCCAGCACATCTCCTCGAAGTTCTCCGTCGACATCATCCGCCGCGCGAAGACCCGCGGGGTCCGCATCAGCGCGGAAGCCACACCGCACCACGTCGCGCTCACCGACGAGGCCCTGGCCGGCTACGACACGCATTTCAAAATGAATCCGCCGCTGCGCACGGAGGAGGACCGCCGCGCCCTCATCGCCGGGCTGCGCGACGGCACGCTCGACATCATCGCGACGGACCACGCCCCGCACACCGACTACGAAAAGGACCGCGAATTCGATTTTGCGCCCAACGGCATTCTCGGCCTCGAAACCGCGCTGCCCATCGTGCTCGACGTGCTCGTGCGGCAAAACAAGTTCAAGCTGCCCTACCTGATCGACCTTATGACCCGCCGCCCGGCGCAGCTCATGAAACTTCCGGGGGGCACGCTCGCGGCGGGAGCTGCCGCCGACGTCTGCCTTTTCGATCCCACCGAGAAGTGGCGTTACGAGGCCAAGGCCGGCTTCAGCAAATCGAGCAACTCGCCGTGGTCCGGCCAGACCCTCACCGGCCGCGTGAAGACCACGATCGTCGGCGGCCGGGTGGTCTTCGAATCGGGAAAGATTGTCAGCCGTTGACGTGATGTCCCGGCCAATCACCATTACGGCATCATGAGCGGCATCGACTACGTCGTGGACAAACGCGGGCGAAAAACCGCGGTCGTGATCGATCTGAAGCGACACCGTCGACTCTGGGAAGATTTTCACGACGCGATGCTCGCTCAGAAGCGCAAACATGAACCGCGTGAGTCGCTTGGGGCGGTGAGAAGCATTTTGCTCCGCCGGCAAAAGATCAGTGCCTGAGGAGCGGTGTAGACCATCGAAGCGGCCGGGCGTTGTGCCCGGCATCGCGCCATGAGCACGTCCGCGTATACAGTAGTTTTCGCCAAATCGGCCCGGAAAGAACTGGAAAAGCTCACGCCCGTACTCGCGGGCCGTATTCTTACCAAGATCGAAGCTCTCATCCGGCAGCCCCGGCCGGCGGGATGCCAGAAATTGCGAGGAAACAATTCACTCTGGCGCATCCGGATTGGCGACCATCGGTTTCTCTACGCGATCGACGACGCGGGTCGGGTTATCGACATCTCGGCGATCGGTGACCGCAAAGACGTCTATCGCAGTTAACCCGCCCATGTCCGACTACGTGACCTTTGTTGCCGAATGCATCGAGCTGGCGCTGGCCGGCGCGGGCTGCGTGCTGCTTTGGCGCCACGTCCTCAGCCCGGCCGCCCGGAACCGGCCGCAACTTCCCACCCTGGCACCATGGGAGGCACGCCCCGTCGAGTTCCTCACCTTTCTTTTTTTTGTGATCAGCGGCGGGTTCTTAATTTCGCTTGTCGGCTCGATGGTCGCGAAGCCGCTCGGGCTCTCCGGCGATACGGCCATGGTGTTTAACGGGGCGGCGGCGCAGCTCGGCATGCTCGCGGGTATCGCCCTGTATCGCTCCGCTTCCCGCCGGGCGGAACCCGCGACCGCCGCCCCGCCCAACTTCCTCCTCGCCGGCGGGGCCACGTTTCTCATCGCCCTGCCGCTGGTCCTCGCCTGCGCCAAGGTTTGGGTGCTCATCCTGGAAGCCGCCGGACTGCCGGCGGAAAAGCAGGATCTCATCGATCTCTTCATGCGCACGACATCCCCCGGATTGCTGACCGCCATGATCCTGCTGGCGGTGGTCATGGCCCCGGTCACCGAGGAACTCATTTTTCGCGCGGGCCTCTTCCGCTATCTCCGGACGCGCCTGCCCCGCCCGCTGGGACTTTTGCTACCGGCGATGATCTTCGCCGCGCTGCACGTGCAATGGCCGACCCTCGGCAACCTCGCGAGCTTCGCCCCGCTGACCGTCCTCGCGTTGATTTTCTCCGCGGCCTACGAGCGCACCGGTCTCATCGCCACCACGATGGTCGCGCACGCGCTGTTCAACCTGAATACGGTGGTGCTCATCTTCGTCGGGGTGACCGAATGAACGGCCAATGCCCGGCCGCCGGCCGCTGGCTTTTGTGATTTGCGGGCGGTTTCCGGCCGCCCCATAAAACCGCGTGCCTCCCTTCACCACAGACGCGTCCGCCTCCGTCGCCGCCCTCGGCGAGGAAAAGCTCATCGCCGCGATCCGGCGCTGGCTGGGCACCGCGTCGCCCCGCGCGCCCTTTGGCATCGGAGACGATTGCGCCGTGCTGCCGGCCTCCCGGGGACGACAGCTGATCACGGTCGATCCGGTGATTCACGGCCGGCACTTCGACGATAGCGTGCCACCGCGCGCGGTGGGCGCGAAACTCCTCAAACGCAACCTGAGCGACCTCGCGGCGATGGGCGGCCATCCCACCGCCGCCGTGCTCGCGCTGACGCTCGATGCCCGGGTCAGTGTCGCGTGGCTCGAACAGTTTTACCGCGGCCTGGCGGCGTGCGCCCGCCGCTATCGCGTGCCCGTGGTCGGCGGCGATGTCGCGCAGGCGAACGGCGTGGTCGCGGCGAGCCTCACTCTCCTCGGCGAAGCGGCCACTTGGCGCACTCGCCCCAGCGGAAAGATCGTCACGCGGGTTGTTACCCGCACCGGTGCGCGGATCGGCGACCGGTTGTTCGTCACGGGCGTGCTGGGCCGCAGTTTGCCGAGCGGGCATCACCATCGGTTCATTCCCCGACTGGCGGAAGGCGCCTGGCTCGCGCGCCGGCCCGAGGTGCGCGCGATGATGGATATCAGCGATGGATTGGCCAAGGACCTCCACGCGCTCACACCCAAGGGCACGATGCCCACCCTCGATGCCGCGAGTCTCCCGCTCCGGCAAGGGGCCGACGTGCGCTCGGCGCTGACCGACGGCGAAGACTACGAGCTGGTATTCGCGCTGGCCGCGCGGGCCGACGTCGAAGCTTTCCAACAAACGTGGCGTCGAACGTTTCCCCGCACACGACTCACGTCGATCGGTCGTTTCGTGCGCAGCGGGGCGTTGCCCGCCGGCGCGTTGAACCTCGCGGACTTTCGCGGTTATGAGCATCTGCGCTGAACGACGAACGGCGGAAAGCCGGCCGACACGTCGGCCGGGAACACGATGACGATTCTCGACCAGCTTCGTGCCGGAGTGACCACGGCAAGCGCGGAGAAAACACGGGCTCTGGCCGAAAAGTTCGCCCGCGCCCTTCCGCCCGATTCCACCCTCGCGCTCCACGGCGATCTCGGCGTGGGCAAGACCACGTTCGTGCAGGGACTGGCGCTTGGGCTCGGCATCACGGACGCCGTGACAAGTCCGACGTTCAACATCTTCACCCTGCACCGCGCCCGTCCCGGCGACGGTGCCCGCGCCAGTCTCGTTCATCTCGATGCCTACCGTCTCAATAGTGCGCGAGAGATCGAGGATCTCCTGCTGGCCGACTTTCTGATTTCACCGTGGTGCCTCGCGGTGGAGTGGCCGGAGAACATCGCCGGGTGGCTGCCGCCCGACACCCTTCACCTCGATCTCGGGATCGCCCCGGACCAGCGCCACACCGTGCGTCTGAGGTAGGGGCGAACGAAAAAATTTCCCGGGCTTGCCCGTCCCCGGCTATTTCCGCTTCGCCAGATCGTGGCGCTCGAACCAGTCGAGGGCACGCCGGATCACGTCCTCGCGATGCGGCAGCTGGCGCATGCCGTGACTTTCGTCCGGATAGATGACCATTTCCGTATCGACGCCGGTCTTCTTCAAGGCGCGATAAAACATCTTGGCCATCGCGATCGGGCACCGCCGGTCGTTGAGCGAATTGAGGAGCAGCGTGGGCGTACGCACCTGCGGCGCATGGGTCAGCGGGCTGCGTTCGCGCATGCGTTCCGGAATCTCCCACGGCAGTCCGCCGAGATCCCATTCCGACCAGCTCTGCAGGTCGCTGAGATGCCACATCACGTTCATGTCCGTGACCGCGTTCTGGGCCACGACCGCGCGAAACTGCCGCGTCTGGCCCACGAGCCAGGTCGCCATGAAGCCGCCGTAGCTCACGCCATAGACAAATTGCCGCTCGCGGTCGACGGTGCCCCGGCCGATGAGATACTCGATGCCGGTGAGAATGTCGCGCATGTCGCCCCCGCCAAGATCGCGGCGGTCCGCGTCGAGGAATTTCAAACCATAGCCGGTCGACCCGCGAAAATTGGGCTGAAAGACCGCATACCCGTTCATGGCGAAGATCTGGGTTTGAAACCCGCCGCCACTGCCGGCGCGGGAGTGCGGTCCGCCATGCGGCAGCAGGATCAGCTTGAACGGCGGCCGGGCGACCGACGGTGGCGGCAGCGTCAACACGCCTTCGATCTCGAGCCCGTCGAAACTCTTCCAATGCACAGTCTCGTCCTGGGCCCGGAGGCGATCGCTTCCCTCCGAAACGCCTTTCGGCAGCAGCGGACTCCGCCGCGCCGCGGGGGTGGTATAGGAGATGGCCGCGGGCCCGGCGTCGAGGTCGACGCTCTGGACTTCCGAGTTCAAGCCGCGAAAGACGTTGAACACGACGCGATGGTTGTCGCGCCAGCACTCCCGCGGCAGCGGCGAGGTCGCCGCCAGATGAGACGGAGCATCGCCTCCCGGGCCATGGTGATCGAAAACCACGGTCGACCTTGGCCCGCCCGCCGCGAGATCCACCACCATCAGGTTGAAGACATCGCTGTGCGGGCCCCGGCGCGGCGAACTCAGGCAGAGGATGCGCCCGCCGTCGGGTGAGATGCGCGGCGAGAATTCCGGACCGTCTCCCGTCGTCAGCTGCTCCAGCCGGTGATCGGACAGCGGAATTTTCCAGAGGGCGTAGTTGTGGTTGATGCTGGAGCGCACCGCCTCCTGGTCGGGCGTGCGGTTGGCGTGCACGACGAGAAACGTGCCATCCGGCGACCACTGCGGATCGCCGTACCAAAAATCATCGTGCGTGACGCGCGTGATCCGATCGGCCGCTACGTTCCCGGGCGAACTGGCGAGCTCCGCCACCCAGATTTGCATCGGTCCGTAGCCCTCGTAGCCGTCACCCTGGTCTTCGCGCACGACGGTCACGTTATTCCGCCGCTCCGCCTCAGTACGCGGATCACGTCCATCATCCGCCACGAACACGAGCCGCCGGCCGTCGGGCGAAAATGCGATCCGGCCGTAGAAAGTGTCCGTGATCACACGGCCATAGGGCTTCGTTTTGCCGCCCAAGGGAATGGCTTTTCCCCCGGCGACCGGGATCAGCCAGATGTCCGCCGCGATATCGGATTGCGGGGGCACGGGGTCGAAAGCACGCGTGCCGTCGGGGAAGGCGCGCGTGGCGAGAAACAGAATCCATTTTCCGTCCGGAGAAAGCTGCGGGCTGAACGCATCTGGCTCGCCCGCTTCGAGCGGCCGGGGCGGGCCTTGATCGTCGACCCGCCAGAGCGAACGGCTTGTCGTCCGGGTCGCCACGTCGGCCTGCACCCGGCAGTAAATCGCGCTCCGCCCGTCGGCCAGCGTGATCGCATCCGTCACGGCGTCGGTGCGGTAAAGATCCTCGATCTGCAATCGGGGGAGTTCTGCCGTCGCGGCGGGCAGGGTGCCGATGGTTCCCATCAGAATGAAATAGAGGGTGACGAGTCGCGCGCGCAATTCAGGGTACGAGTTCATGCGATAAGGGGTGGGACGAACGCTAGCCTCGCCCAGACCAAAAGCCATCCTCGCGAACCGGGTAAGGTTAAAGGTCAGTAGAAAGCGCCGCGCGCCGCGATGCGCCAGATCGATTCCACCCGATCGCCGCGGTAGCCGACCAGCCAGTCATAGAGATTAACGGTCGGATCGCAGTGGCCCGGGATCAACCGCAGTTTTTGCCCCAGTTCCATCCTGACGCCATCGGCCAGCTCCAGTCGCCCGTGCTCGTCCGCCGCCTTGACGTAGTTTGCCCCGGGAATGCCCTGCACCAGCGGCATCCCCGAATCGACGCTGTGGGCCTTGAGGCCCGCATCCACCACCGCGCGTTGCGGCAACGGATGGCTCATCACCGTCGCCAGAATAAACAGGCTTTGCTCGAAGTCGCTGACCGGGGCGCCGTCCGCGTCCAGATTCCGCCCATAGTCGGCATCCATGAAAATATAGGAGCCCACCTGGATCTCGTTGTAAACCTGACTGGCCGCTTCGAACAGATAGGTGCCGGTGCCGGCTCCGGTCACCAGCTCCGCGCGCAGGCCATAGCCGTCCAAGGCCGCGAGAGTCTGTTTCACCTTTGCGACCGCCAGCGCGATCGCCTCGGCTCGTTGCGCGTAAGACCGCACATGCTGGGCGGCGCCCTGGTAGGCCTGCAGGCCGGCGAACCGCAGCCCGGGGCAGCGCGAAATTTCCTTCGCCAGGAGCAAGGCCGGTTCACCCGGCTCCACCCCGCACCGGTTGGCCCCGACGTTGATTTCAACCAGCACGTCGAGCACGACTCCCTCGCGTCGCGCCGCCTCGTTGAGGTCCCGGACATTCGTGGCATGGTCCACACACACGCCGAGGTGCGCCCGTCGCGCCAGCGCCGCGAGCCGCTCGAGCTTGGGCCGCCCGACAATTTCATTGGAAACGAGCACGTCCTTCACGCCGCCTCGAACCAGCGCCTCGGCTTCGCTTACCTTCTGGCAGCAGACGCCGACCGCACCCTGCGCGATCTGGCGCAGCGCGATTTCCAGACACTTGTGGGCCTTGGCATGCGGTCGCATCCGCACGCCGGAGCCCGCGAGCGAGCGGGGCAGGCGCGCGAGATTGCGCTCAAACGCATCCAGATCCAGCAGCAGGGCGGGAGTATCGACGTCGTCCACCCGCATCCCGACCGACGCGGGGGGCGGCAGGGCAAAATCACCATTGGCGGAAGCAGCGTCGGATTTCATGCAACAAGTGCGGCAGCGTGCGGCGAAGTTTCTTTTGCCGGGAAGCTATTTGCCAGTTCGGACCGGCTCAATCCGCGGGGCCAACAGCTGCAAACAGACCATCGCTTTCCGGCCGCGCCTCCGTTCAACCGCGCACCTGCTTCACGAGTCGGTGCACCACGCCGGCGATCCGATCCTCGGTTTCACCCGACCACCGAAAGGCCGGACGGCCGTATTCGTACAGATTCGAGCCGCCTTCGTAGCCACCTTCCTCCCACACGCGCCGGGAGGGGATGTAGGAAATCATGTCGTCGGCGTAGCCGCACACCCAGGTGCCCGGCCCGAACTCCCGCTTAAAACGCAGCGCATAGTCCACGACGGTTTCGCCCCCGGTGCCAATCACCAGCATTTCCTTCCCCAGCCGCCAGGCGTGCACCGGGTAGGGATACGTGGATTCAAACGTTTCGCCGGCATCCAGTTTCCGCAGCATCCGCTGCGCCCAGCGCGCGCGGATGGCGTTTTTCTCCTGCGCGGTCGTGAGCAACTCCTCCCGCGTGACCACCTTGAGATACGCTAGATCGACCAGCTCGAATGCCGTCCGAATCCCCGCCCCGACCGGCTGCAGCGGCTTTTGCAACGCCTCCTCCACCCCGACCGCGAGCATGTGGCCATACCGCTTGCAGAGCTCGACATTCCGCCGCGGCAGCGGGTTCTGGTCCGCACCGCAGGTGTTGACGAACATCGCCTGCGCGCCCGGATGCTTCTCCTCGATTTCGATCTGCGCAAAACCGGGGTAGTCGCCGCACCATTTCGTGAAGCTCAGCGTCGTGGGGTGGCAGGCGTACCCGAAGAGAATGGCGGCGGTCTTTCCGTCCGGCCGCGTCACCGTAAGCACCGGCACGTTATGGTCCACCGGCCCCTTCAGCGGCGTGCCCGCCGCCATGAGGCGCGGCACGTCGGCTTCGATGTTGTTGCGGCGGTTCACCGCGAAGGTCGCCTGCCCCTGCCCCTGCTGCAGCGTGGCGGGTGCGAGATTGGCCAGCGCCTCGCCGACCATCGCGACCAGCCGCTTGACCATGAGCGCCGAATATTCGTTCACCAACGCGACCTGCTCCGCCTCGATCGGATAATAGTCCACGAGGTCGTCGCCCAGCCGCGGCCCGCAGTGGTTGTGGGAAAAGGTGATCATCACCTGCGTGCGCTCCAGCCCGAAGCGCTGGCGGAGTTCCGCGAAGGCGGGGTCGCTCACGCTCTTCGGCACGCCTTGAAAATCGCTCGTGATCAGGACCGCCCGGTGGCCCTGCGCATCCTCCAACGCCAGCGCCTTCATCCACAGGTCATGCAGTTTGCCGTCGGGCGCCCGCTTGGAACCGTAACCCGCCAGCCACACGCTGGTCTCCGGGGTGATGACCGCCTTGGCCAGGCCCGCCTTCCATCCACCCGGGCGGCCCGCCGCTTGATCGGTCGCGGAGGCGCAAGAGCCGAGCGTGGCGGCCGCGGCGACCATCGCCGCCGCGCCGGTCGATTGTTGGAGGAAGGTGCGTCGGGTGGTTTTTTGAATCATGGGGTGGTTGGGGAATCGAGCGAGGACAGGACGAGAACGTGGACAGGAGGATAGAGCGCTCACCGGGACCCAAATCCGGACCCAGGCTAACCGCCTCCACTTGGCTGGTTTTATCCGGCGTCAACGCGAAGAGTAAAGCCTTCAGCCGGGCCGTTGAGCGTCGCCGCTCGGGTTCCCGCTCCACAGATTTTTTCCGGCGGCACTTTTTCCGTTGTGGCACGTCCTGCCGCTCGCCACTCTGATTCCTTTCCCCACGTATGAAACTCCACTCCCTCCTGTTGCCCGTCATGGCATTCCTCGCAGCGGCTGTCTCAGCCGCCGCCCAAACCGGGGTGACCATCACCCCGCTCGATGACCGCCTTCGGGTGGAGATCGATGGCAAGCTCTTCACCGAATACTATTTCAAGGGCGTCCCGAAGCCCTTCTTTTACCCGATCATCGGCCCCGGCGAGGCCCCGGTGACCCGCAACTACCCGATGAAAAGTGTCGCGGGTGAAATGCAGGATCACCCGCATCACCGCGCGCTTTTCTACGGCCACGGCATGGTCAACGGCGTCGATTTCTGGTCCGAGGTCGCCGGCAAGGCGGGCGTCACGGTCCACGAGGGTTTCGATGAGGTCAAAAGCGGGGCCGAGACCGCGGTCATTCGTTCGCACAACAAACTCGTGACCCAAGCCGGAAAAATCATAGGCACGGACGAGCGGACGATGCGCATCCACAAGACGCCCCATGGCCCGATGATCGATTTTGAGATCACCCACCATGCCTCGCATGGCGACATGGTTTTCCAGGACACCAAGGAAGGCACGCTGGCGATCCGCCTCACGGAAGGCCTCGTCCAGAAAAGCCCGGCCGCCCGCAGCAAGGACAAGAAAGCCTCGCCCGCGGCGCCGCGCGTGAACACCGGCCATATCGTGAACAGCGAAGGCGTGCGCGACGGCGACACCTGGGGCAAGCGCGCCAAATGGGTCGACTACTACGGCCTGGTCGACGGCAAGACCGTCGGCGTCGCCATTTTCGACAACCCGAAAAATCCGCGTTATCCCTCGTGGTGGCACGTGCGCGACTACGGACTCTTCGCGATCAATCCGTTCGGCGTGCATGATTTCGAGCGGCTGGAAAATCCCGCGGCCGGCGACCTGAAAATTCCGTCCGGCAAGAGCGTCACCTTCCGCTATCGCTTCTTCTTCCATGCCGGCGACGAAAAGGCCGCCAAGGTCGAGGCGCGCTTCAACGACTACATCAAGAAGTAATTCTCCCGCTCCTACTCAGTTCCGTCCCTTCACCTTTAGATTTAAAATACCCCATGAGTAACTTCGACCGCCGCACCTTCCTCAAAACCTCCGCCGTGGCCGCCGCCGCCGTCGGGCTCTCGCCCCGCTCCTGGTCGCAGGTTCGCGGCGCCAACGACGACATCCGCGTTGCCGTCATCGGCTTCCGGGGCCGCGGCAAGGCCCACCTCGCCGATCTCTCGAAAGTCAAAGGCGCCCGCGTCGTGGCGCTCTGCGACGTCGATTCCCAAGTCCTCGCCCAGGAAGTGAAGCGCTTCAGCGACAAGGGGAATCCCGTCAAAGGCTACAGCGATCCGCGCAAGCTCCTCGAGAGCGGCGAGATTGACGCCATCACCACCGCGACGCCCAACCACTGGCACGCGCTGATGACGATTTGGGGCTGCCAGGCCGGGAAGGACGTCTACGTCGAGAAGCCCGTTTCCCACAATGTCTGGGAGGGCCGCAAGATGATCGAGGCGGCGCGCAAGTATAACCGCATCGTGCAGACCGGCACCCAGAGCCGCTCCATGGTCGGTCTCCAGGAGGCCGTCGCCTGGGTCCACGCTGGCAACCTCGGCAAGGTCAAGGTCTCGCGCGGGCTCTGCTACAAGCGCCGCCCCACGATCGGCAAGGTCTCGGGCCCGCAGACGGTGCCCGCGCACATCGACTACGAGGTGTGGACGGGCCCGGCGGAGATGCAGCCGCTGATGCGCAAGGAACTGCACTACGACTGGCACTACCTGTGGAACACCGGCAACGGCGACCTCGGCAACCAGGGCATCCACCAGATGGACATCGCCCGCTGGTTCCTCGGTGAAAAAGGCCTCTCGCCGCGCATCTTCACCGTCGGCGGCCGCCTCGGCTACAACGACGACGGCAACTCGCCCAACACGCTGTTCACCCATCACGACTACGGCAACGCCTCGCTGGTGTTCGAAGTCCGCGGTCTTCCGTCCGGCGGCCGGTCGGAAGCGATGGACTCGATGTTCGGCGCCTCGGTCGGCAACGTGATCCACTGCGAACAGGGTTTCGTCGTCGTCGGCGACGGGCCGATCACCGCCTATGACGCCAGCGGACGCGCCATCCGCACCTTCAAGGGTCCCGCCCTCAATCACCAGGAGAACTTCGTGAAGGCCATCCGCAGCCGCAAATCGAGCGACCTCACCGCCGACATCGCCGAGGGCCATCTTTCCAGCGCCCTGTGCCACACCGGCAACATCTCCTACCGGCTCGGCCAGCAGGCTTCGCCGGGCGAGATCCGCGAGAAAGTCATGGGCAACCGCGACACGGCCGACGCCTATGAACGCATGGTGGCGCATCTCGGGGCCAACAAGGTCGACCTCGCCAAGGACAAACTCGTCTTCGGGGAAGCCCTCACGATGGATCCCAAGACGGAACGGTTCACGAATAACGAGAAGGCCAACGCCCTCCTGACCCGCACCTACCGCCCGGGATTTGAGATCAAGGACAAGGTCTGATCCGGCCTCGCCCGCCGCATCTTCGCGCCGGCCCCACTCCCTGAGCGGGGCCGGCGTTTTTATTTGCCGGCCGTAAGCAGCCCTCGCGAACCGGCCGGAAAATCCTCTCCGCCAAGGCGGACGATCACTCGCCGAAGGTCTTGCGTAGATACTCGCGGCTGCGGGTGGCGATCGCCTCGGGGCCTTCCTCGAACTTGAAGACCTCCACGCTCACCATGCCGTCGTAGCCCACGTCGCGCAGGGCCGCGGCGATCGGGAAAAAATCCACGTCGCCGAAACCGGGCCCCTTCATGTTGGTGTCGTTCGCATGAAAATAGGCGAACTTGCCCGCGCTTTCCCGGATGATCTGCGGCACGGGTTTCGCCTCCGATGACATCGCTTTCACATCGAGGATGATGCTCATCGCCCGGCTCGCGAACTGCGCCGCAAACCGGCGGCCCTCCTCGGCCGTGTTGACGAAATTGGTCTCCACCGGCGCCAGCGGCTCGAAGCACAACACCACGCCACGATCCTCGGCCTCTTTCACCGCATCGCGGAACACCTCGGTGGCCCACGCCCACCCCTGCTCGTAGGTCACGCCGTCCTTCAGGTCGCGCTGCTTCGGCGAGCCAACGACGATGCGGTTGCCGCCGAGATCCGCACAGCACTTCACCAAGTCCACAAAATAGCGCGCCGTGCCCGCGCGCACTGCCGCATCGGGATGTGTCAGGTACATTCCCTCCGTCTGCACGAGCACCCAATGCAGGCCGCTGATGGCGACCCCCGCACGCGCCGCCGATTCCCGGATGCGCTGGCGCGCCTCGGCGGAAATCTCGGTGACCCGTTTCGCCACCGTGAAGGGCGCGATTTCGACGGCGTCGTAACCGGCCTTGCGCGCAAAGGCGAAGGTGTCGTCGAGGGTCCAGCCTTGGAAGATTTCGTTGCAGATGCCGAATTTCATTCCGGCGACGATGGCCGGCCGCGCGCCACAGACAAGACTGCGATGCAGCGAATTCACCGGAAAGTGATACTCCGCGCCGCGGGAGTTTCCCGCCGGCCCGCGCCCGAACCCCCGCTTTTCCGCCGGGTTGGACGCTCGTCGAGTTCGACATTGCCACGCCCTTCTCCGCCGCCGGATAGTCGCCGCCGATGAAACCGAAAAAGGGGCTAAAGACTTCGCGGGCGGCCACGGAATATCGCTACGAAAAACTGACCTGGCCCGATATCAACGACGCGGTCGACCTGGGCAAGGTCTGCATCATCCCCTGTGGCGCCGTCGAGCAGCACGGCCCCCACCTCCCGCTCGATGTCGACATGGTTTGCCCCTCCGGCATCGCCCGCGGTGCCGGCGCCCTGGTCCCGGGCAAGATGCTCGTGCTGCCCACCGTGTGCTATGGCTACACCGGGCACGTGATGGATTTTCCCGGCACGATCAACAATCACTACGAGCACTTCATCAATCACGTCCTCGATATCACGAAGTCGCTCGCCTACCACGGCTTCAAAAAAATCATGCTGCTCAACGGGCATGGTTCGAACATGCCGAACCTCGATCTCGTCGCCCGCCGTACCAATCTCGAGACGGACGCGGAGTGCATCCTCGGCGCGTGGTGGAATCTGCTGACGGTCGACAAGGATTTCCTGCCGCGCTGGCGCGAAAGCAAATTCCCCGGCGGCTGCGCCCATGCCTGCGAACTCGAAACCTCGCTCTACCTTTACCTCGACGGCGACAACGTACGCACCGACAAGATCAAGAGCGGCACGATCAGCTTCAACGAAGAGGAAAGCCCCTTCAACTTTGTCGATCTGTTCGGCGTCGGCCCCGCTTCCCTCATCTCCTGGACGAGCAGCTACAGCGCCACCGGCGTCCTCGGCGAAGCCGAACTGGCCACGCCCGAGAAGGGCAAGGAGGCCTACGAGGAAGCTGTGAAACAGCTCGTGCGTTTCGTGACCTGGTTCAAGGACCGCCCGAAAGACCGCCGCCTCGACCTGCATCGGCGGAAACCGACGATGCCGATGCCGTGGGGCCAGCAATCGCACCGCTGACGGGACGATCCACCGGGTCGCCACACCCGGCGTGATCTTGATCATGCTTGTGCTCGTGATCCTGATCGCGCTCCTGCTCCACTGCGCCAACGTTCCGGATCGATCACGAGCAGGAGCAAGAGATCGCAGCTCGCATTCCCCACGCTCTCAACTCACGCGCAGAGCCACGCGTGAGAACGGGCCAGGCATTGGTTACACCCGGCTTCTCCCCGCGATTACAGAGAAGCGCCGCCCGGGGCCTTTTCCCGAGTTCCTGAGTTCCAGATAAACCATCTGCCCGTTACCTTAGTGTGATTCGGTGAAGCTCGTGATCGAGTGCCACTCGAACACCTCCTGCAGGAGCGCGCGCTCGGCCTTCGCCACCACCCGTTCGAGCGCGCCCCACGTCTGCACAAAGGCCGCTTCCTTCCGCGCCGTTTCGAGCCGGATTCGCATCTCCCGATAACGCGCCACCCGCCGGTGGAGATCGTTGACCGAAATCAACGAGATGAATCCCGCCGCCAACACCGGCAGCACCACGGGGCCAAAGCCAAAGACCCAGGCCTGCACCCAGTGCGGCGCGACGGCGGCCGGCATCACGCTGTAAATCGCATACGCCGCGGTGAAAAGGATCGCGAGCGTCGACACGATGAAAAACCCGCCCCGCAATCGCGCCAGCAGCGGCACCGCCCTCGCCTCCTGCCGCGCAAAATAGGCGAGCTGGCCGTCGACGCGCTCGGCGAGGTAGCGCTGCTTGAATTCGTCGAAGGCCGCCGGCCGGGCCCGCGCCGCCCGCCGCTGGAGAATGTCGAGCGAGCGCCGCAGCGGCTCGAGCCCCGCCCAGTCGAAATCGTCGAAGAGGCGGAGCGAGCGCGGTAGCCCCCACGTGGCGAGCGCGCTGCGCGTGATCTCCGCCGCCAGCCGGCTGCGGACCCAGTCGTGCCGGTCGCGATACCGCCGCAACACCAGCGCCACCGCGAGCGCGCCGACCAGACACGACAGTTTTCCCCACGGCAGCGCGGCGAGATGCAGCTCGAACGCGAGCGTGGCCGCGGCGAGCCCCGTGGCCACAACGTGCAGTCCGATGGTGAGCGCAATCAGCCGGCGGAAATGCGGCGCGCCATGGGTCGCCGCGTGGTCGACCTTGTGGTGAAACGCCGCCACCCGGCTGCGGCCCGCGTCTTCCACGCCCGCCTCCGGCGACGCACCGACCGACGGCCGCCGGTTGAGAAAATCGAGATGACGATCGCCGAGTTTCAGGCGCTCGAAATTTTCCCGGCGGACCGCCAGCGTCTTCGCATTGATGATGATCACGGGCCGGCCCATCGCGCGCGCGTAGGCGACGATCTCCGCAGTGCCGCCCCGGCCGCGCGCCGGCTCGCCGTCCCAGACCGTGAGCAGCACATCGCAGTGGTTCACCGCCTCCATGCCGCAATCGAGATACGCGTCCTCGCGCCCGGGCCGCTCGCCGATGATGCGCACGTGTTCGGCCTCGGCCATGAGCGTCTCGACCTCGCGCCAGGACTGCTCGTCGAAGTCGCGCCGGAATTCCGCCGGCGGCAACGGCAACACTGCTTCCCAGCCCAAGCCCAAAGCGAGCGCGGTGCGCGCAAACAGGATGTCGCTTCCGGCCGCCACCGAGGACAACGCGAGCCACTCGACGCCCGCTTCGCTTTTCAGCCCCGCCAGCACCGCCTGCATGGCCCAGGCCACCCCCGGCTCGTCGTCGACCTGCCGGTGCCCGGTGAATCCCACGACGTGGAAGACGGGCAGTTGATCGGCTGGGGGCATTCGGGAAATGTGTCCGCCGCGCGTGCGGCTCTGTCAACGGCGAAGCCTCCGTCATCTTTCCCGTTTCCCCAATCCGACATAGCCGGAACCAGGACTTTCCGCGGATAACGCGGATCGTCGCGGATAAATGCTTGGTTCAATCCGCGTTCCTCCGCGACATCCGCGGGGAAAGCATCGGAGCGCTCCACGAAAGCTCGTCGCAAACCTGCACGACGTTCGCGGTTGAGGATCTAATCGGTCCCGTCCTCTCCGACCGCGGAACGGCCAACCAAGCGCCCTGCATCCGTTCACCTCCGGGTTTCTCCTCGCCAGCGCGGGAAGCACCCTTTGACTTACGACATCCCCGCTTTGTCCCTACCCCACCCCCTCCGATCGCCGTGAGCGATAGTCTCCACAAGGCTGTATTCATCAGCTACGCCCGCGAGGACAGCGAAGCCGCCCGCCGGATCGCCGATGCCCTGCGGGCCTTCGGCGTGGAGGTCTGGTTCGACCAGAACGAATTGCGCGGCGGCGACACCTGGGACGCGAAGATCAAGCAACAGATCCGGGAGTGCGCGTTGTTCGTGCCGGTGATTTCGCAACATACGCAGGAGCGCACCGAAGGCTATTCCCGTCGCGAATGGAAGCTGGGCGTCGAACGTACCCACGACATGGCCTCGAGCCGCGCCTTCCTCGCTCCGATCGTCATCGACGAGACGACCGAGGCACGGGCGGAAGTGCCCGAGGAATTCATGAAGGTGCAGTGGACCCGGCTGCCGCATGGCGTGCCTTCGCCGCAGTTCGTCGAGCAGATCAAGCGCCTGCTCACGCCCACCAGCCGGGCCACGGCGGCGACCATGCTGGAGCCGGGACACCCGCGCCCCCGCGCCGCACGCGACGTGGGCGTCGCGGCCCTAGGAAAGACCGGCAAGCGGGTCGCCGTGGCCGCGCTCGCGGTCGTGGCGCTCGCGGTCGGGATCTTTTTCGCGCTTCGGCCCCCTTCCGCCAAATCGCCCCCTACTCCCGCGGCCTCCGTCGCGACCTCGGCCTCCGCCCCGCCTGCACCCCTCGCGGCGAAGCCGCCTTTGGATTTGGCCTCCGCCAAATCCATCGCCGTGCTCCCGTTCGCCAACATGAGCGACGACAAGGATGCGAATGCGTTTTTCGCCGACGGCATTCACGAGGACATCCTCACCAGTCTGTCGAACATCCGGGAGCTCCGGGTGGTGTCGCGGACATCGGTGATGCAATATCGCGGCACCACCAAGACCATCCGGCAAATCGCGCAAGAAATGGGCGTCGCGTACGTCCTCGAGGGCAGTGTTCGGCGGGCGGGGAATCGAATCCGCGTCACGGGACAATTGATCCGCGCCGCGACTGACGAGCATGTGTGGGCAAGGAACTACGATCGCGATCTCACGGACGTCTTCGCCATTCAGGCCGAGCTGGCCCAGGCGATTGCCGGTGAACTGCGCGCCGCCATCTCGCCGCAGGAAAAATCCCTGCTCGCGCGACGTCCGACCGAAAATCTCCCCGCGTACGAACTCGTGCTGAAGGCGCGGGCAATCCGGCAATTGCCCGGCAATCGAAGCGGGCTGGCCCAGCAGATCAGTCTTTTGAACGCTGCGGTGCAGCTCGATCCCAAATATGCGGATGCGTATGCCGATCTCGCGTATGTGCACGCGTATGCAGCTTGGGTCGACCGGTATGGCGCGCCGATAAGTGACGATCTGGCCAACGCACAGAAAGCGATCGATGCGGCCATTCGACTCGCTCCTGATTCCCCGGACGTAATCCGCGCGCTGGGAGATTACCACTATTATGGTGAGCGCGATTATAGGGGGGCGATGGAACAGTACGAAAAGATGATGCGGCTCCGCCCAAACGACTCGACGGTATACAACCGGATGGCCTCGGTGCATCGCCGTCAGGGCAGGTGGGCAGAATCGGTCGCAAATTTTCGCAGGGCCAAGGAACTCGATCCAGCCGATCTCGCCAACGTCGGAGGTCTCGCCGTTACGTTAAGTGCAGGGCGTCGATATGCTGAGGCCATCGCCGAGTGGCGTGTTGAGGCGGAACAGATTCCGAATAATTTGCGGTTTGGGTATGCCATCGCATTCAATTCCTTCTGTGCGAGTGGTTCCACCCGCGAAATGGACGAATTCATCGGCCGGCTCTCACCGGAACAGGCGAATTCTAGTCTGAGTGTTGCATTGCGTAGACAATGGGCGGCCCGACACGGGGACCTTGAGGAGGCCATCCGGCTTGATCGCGATTCGGCCCCGCGCGCTGGGTCCGCGGCCATCGAAATGGCGGTCGTTTTCGCGGTGCGGGGCGAGCTCGAGGCAGCGAAAGCCCGGCTGGGGAATTTGCCGGTCGAGCTGCGCGGCCAGGTTGTCTCCGGTCAGTCGGACGCCGCGGTGTGGATGAATCTTGCGAAAGTGGAGGCCCTATTGGGAAACAAGACCGAAGCATTGCGATGCGCGCGGAAAGCCGTTGAGCTGACGCCAGAGGCAGGGGACGCTGTGCTTGCCCAGGGAATTCGAGCCGACCTGACCTTCGTCCAGGCGTGGACGGGCGATAAGGACGCGGCCATAGCTGAATACGCGCGTTTGCTGCGCACGCCGTTTGGAAATAGTCGCGGCACTGATCTCGATACCGGCGTCCACGTGATGAAACGCGATCCGCGCTACGCCCCGCTGCGCGGCGACCCGCGGTTCGAAGCGTTGCTGAACGACCCGAAGAATAACGCGCTGCTGTTCTGATGAAGAGCGGAACGCTCAACGTTTAACTCTCAACGCATGAAGCGAGCGGTGAACCTCGGAGGACCGATCCTCGAGCGTTGAGCGCTCCGCAGCAGCCCATGCTCCTCATCCGCACGATCCTGCTGGCCACGTTCGCGCTTCTCGGCGGGGTGGCCGTTGCCGCCAGCGTCGCGCCGGCCGCCAGTCCTCGCGAGCTCATCGTCTGCGGCCGCGAAAAGGTGTTCATTCTCGACCTCAACACGCGCGACGCCCAGGGCACGCCGAAGACGATTTGGAGCTGGCGCGCCACCGATCGGCCGGAATTGCCCGCGGCGTATCGGCCGTTGTTCCGCTCGACCGACGAATGCAAAGCCGTCGACGGCGGGCGGCGCATCCTGATCACGTCGTCGGGCGGGGCGGTCGCGCTGGTGGAACGCAGCGACGGCCGCGTGGTGTTCTACGGCCGCGCCCATAACGCCCACTCCGCCGATCTTCTCCCCAATGGCCGCATCGCCGTGGCCGCCTCGCGCGACCCGCAGGGCGTGAAGGGCGACGCCCTGGTCCTGTTCGACATCGCCCAATCCGATCGCGAGCTGTGGCGCACGGAACTCACCTCGGGGCACGGCGTCGTGTGGGACGAGGCGCGCCAGGTCGTGTGGGCGCTTTCCGACCGGGAAGTCCGCAGCTATCAGCTTGTCGATTGGGACCGCGCCACCCCGAGCTTGAAGCGCGTCGCGACGATCGCGCTGCCCGAATCGGGCGGGCACGACCTGTACCCGATCCCCGGCACGGCCTTCCTTTCCCTGACGACGAACGGGCATTGCTGGCTCGTGGACCGCGCCACCCGGACACTGCTGCCCCACCCGGCGCTCGCCGACCGGGCCGGGATAAAAAGCATCGCCGTGCATCCGCTCACCGGGCAGATCGCGTTCACCGAGGCGGAGCCGCCGAACTGGTGGACGACAAGCATCCAGTTCCTGCAGCCGGCCGAGACCTGCTCGGTGCCCGGCGAGCAATTCTACAAAGTACGCTGGAACATCACCGCGCCGTGATGGGGATTTATGCAACCGCGGATGCACGCGGATTGACACGGATAGAGCCGGAAAAAAATGAATCGTAGGAGCGGCTTTACGCCGCGATGCCCGCGAATCGCGGGGTGAACCCGCTCCTACAGTTTTTTGATCGGGGATTCCCGCGGCTGCACGCGAATCGAACTCGATCGCGGGAGCTTCAAACCTCGCGGAGACAGAGATTGATAAGACGAAAGAAAAAGAAGCGCGGCAACGGGCCGGTCTGGATTGTTATCCGCGTCGATCCGTGTTCATCCGCGGTGGTCATCAATCCGCAATCAAACAGCCGCTGCGACCGGTTCGTCCGCCGTGATCGGCTCCGTGGGTTTGATCCCCAGCCAGCAGATGCCGCCGAGAAAATAGATCGCGCCGGAAATCCAGAACGTGAGCGCCCAGTCGCGACCGCTGGAATCGAGAATGATGCCCGTCACGAGCGGCGCCGCGGCACCGCCGATGGCCCCGATCATGTTCATGCTGCCCGAAAGCGTGCCGGTGTATTTCGCCCCGACATCCATGCACGTGCTCCAGCTGCCGGGCATCGTCAGGTCGTTGCAGAAACTGGCCATGCCCATGACGAGCATGGCGAACAGCGGGTCCTTGACGTAAAAGGAATACACTAGGAGCACGGCGGCCCCGGTGAAGCCCACCAGCGCGAGCGTCTTGCGCATCCACACCACGCTGCCGAACACGCGGGCAAGCCACGGCGTCGCCAGGCCGCACACGATGCAGCCAAACCCGCCGAAAAAGAGCGGGATGCCGGCCAGGGCCGCGACGAGCACCTTGCGCGTCATCTCGGCGGAAAGATGTGCGCTCAGGATGTTGCCCAGCCAGACCATGAACGCGTTCTGATTGAGCTCCAGCCCCCGGGTTTCACGCAGGTAGGTGGGCAGCCACGTGATGAAGAAAGCCCAGCCATACGAGAGACTCGCGTATTGCAGCCAGAGCAGCCACACGGACCGCGAGGTCAGCAGCCGTTTCCACGGCACGCGGGGGTGACCGGTGTCGCCCGTGGTGCTGGTCCGGATCAGCGCGAGTTCGGCGGAGTTGACCTTGGGATGATCCTTCGGGTCGTCCCGAAACGAACGGTAGAAAATCACGGCCCACACCACGCCGATGCCGCCGAACAGCACGAAGGTGTTCCGCCAGGAAAGAAACGCCATGACCCAGATCACCAGCAGCGGCGTGAACGCCCCGGCCCACCGCGCGCACAGCCACATGATCGCCTGCGCCCGCGCCCGCTCGGGGCCGGGCAGCCAGTTCATGAAGGCCTTGGTGAGATTGGGGAAGCAACCCGCCTCGCCCGCGCCGAAAAAGAACCGGCAGAGGATCAGCGACACGGCGTTCCACGCGTAGCCGGTGGCGGCCGTGAAAAGCGACCACATCAGGACCACCCGCATCAGCACCTTCCGCGGCCCGATCAAATCCCCGAGCCAGCCGCCCGGGATCTCGAAGATCGCGTAGGCCAGCGCGAACATGGAAAAGGCCAGCCCCATCTGCGCCGAGGTCAGGTTCAGATCCTTCTGGATGTGGGGCGCCGCCTGGGAAATGCAGACGCGGTCGACGTAGGTGATGACCGCGAGCGTGGCGGCGAAGCCGATCACACTGTGGCGCACGCGGGTGGGGACGGACGAGGCGACGGGGTCTTTTTCGGGAGGCGACACGCGGGGTTTCAGGTCTGGCCGGCTTGACTCAACGGGGGTGGAAAAACGCGCGCCAGTGGAGTTGGGTTGTTATTCGATGTCGAGCGGAGTCTGCGCTTTTTTCCCGGCCACCGCATCGGTAACCCCGCCGCCGCTCTCCGCCCGCGCGACTCAATTCCAAGATGTCATCGAATAGTTGACATCATGGAATTGAGTTCGGCCGGCGCATGCGGTGCATTCCGAAAACATCAAGCCGACGCTCCGGCGCGTGCGAGGTGGTCTGATTTCCCTCCCGCGGGACTGCGTTGCCTCCGGCGGCCGCCCGCCACCTTTTCGCTCGCGACGCCGTTGGGCTGTGCTCAGCTAGGCGCTCTCTTAGGTCCGCCCGCCGAACCCTTCCCGTTAAAAATCCCGTCCGACCTGTGTCGGTTGAATCCCATGCGATCCCTCACCCTCCTGCTCGCCCTGACTCTCGCCCTGAGCTCCGCCCGCGCCGAATTCCGGGCCTCGACCGTCAAAGTCGACATCAGCCCCAAGACGCCCCAGTGGCTCATGGGCTACGGCGCCCGCCAGTCCACCGGCATCCACGATCCGATTTTCCACCGGATCGCCGCCATGGACGACGGCACCACGCAGGTGTTCATCGTCGCCTCGGACCTGTGTCTGTTTTCTCCGACGGTGTACGATGATTTCACCGCCGAGCTGAAGGCAGAGACGGGCATCGAGCCGAAGCAGGTCTGGTGGACGGTCACCCACAGCCATTCCACGCCCGAGGTCGGACCGCCGGGCATGTACGATGTACTGCTCAAAGGCCGCTCGGACCATCCGTGGAACCGGGAGTACCTCCAGTTCATCAAGTCCTCGCTCATGGCGGGCATCAAGGAGGCGCGGGCCAAACTGGAACCGGCGCGTATCGCCATCGGCACGGGCATGGCCCGCGCCAACATCAACCGCCGCGCACGCGACCTCGACGGACGGATCTCGCTCGGCCTCAACCCCGACGGGCCGACCGACCGCCAGATCGGCCTGATCCGGCTGGAGCGGCCCGACGGCTCGTTGCTCGGCTTGATCACCAACTACGCGATGCACGGCACCGTGCTCGGCGGTTCCTTCATGCAGATCAGCGGTGACGGGCCCGGCATCACCTCCGCCTACGTCGAGGAGAAATTGGGCGCCACCACCCTCTACGTAAACGGAGCCGCCGGCAATCTGGCGCCGATCTACACGGTCCAGGAAGCCCGCAACGCCCGCGTCCTCGGGGAATTCCGAGTCTTGCTCGGCAACAAGATCCTCGAGGCGAACCGCACCCTGGGACCCGGCACGGCGGACACGAAACTGTGGCTGGCGGAGACGTGGATCGAAACGCCCCGCAAGGCGGGCCTTGGCTGGTCGGAGGAACTCAAGAAGTACGGCTCGAAGAGCGGCGGGGGCGTCGACCTCGTCCGCATTCCCGTGCGCGTGCTGCGCATCAACGACACCGTTTTGTGGGGCAGCCCGGTGGAGCTCTTCTGCGAAATCTCAAACAAGGTCCGGCAGGAATCGCCGTTCCGGAACACATTTTTCTTCGGCTATTCCAACGGCTGGATCGGCTACCTGCCCACGGCCGAGGCCTTCCGCGACGGGGGCTACGAGCCGCGCACCTCGCCGTTCTCCGAACAGGTGGAGCAGGACTACCTGAAGGGCGTGCAGACGTTCCTTGAAGGCATGTCGCGCCACTGAGTGCCGGCCCCCCTCATGAAACTCGCGCTCCGCGGTCTGCTTTTGGTCGCACTCACGGCGATGCTCCACGCCGCCACCCCACCCGCCCGCCCGCCAAACATCCTGCTGATCACGGCGGACAATCTCGGCTACGGCGACGTGGGCTGCTACGGCAACCGCGACGTGCTCACGCCGAATCTCGACGCGCTGGCCCGCGAGAGCGTGCGTTGCACATCCTTCTACACGGCGTCGCCAACCTGCACGGTTTCCCGGGCAACGCTGCTGACCGGCCGCTATCCGCAGCGCATCCGCCTCAACGCGCAACTGCCGGGCATCAAGGGCAACTACGGCATCGGCCTGCGGCATTCGGAGAGATTGATCCCGACCTATCTGAAGTCGGCAGGCTATGCCTCGGGCTGTTTCGGCAAATGGAATATCGGCTTCGCCCCGGGCAGCCGCCCGACGGAACGCGGCTTCGACGAGTTTATCGGCAACGCGTCGGGCAACATCGATTACTACTCCTACAGCTACCAGCGGAAGCACGACCTGTACCGGGGCACCGAGAAGTTTCACCCCGACAAGTACTCGACCAATCTCTACGCCGACTCGGCCATCGACTTCATCCGGCGAAAGGCCGGCGGGCCGTTCTTCGTCTACCTGCCCTTCAACGCCCCGCATTACCCCAGCGGTGGCAACCTGCCGAAGGGCGAGAAGGTGGAATGGAAAGCGCCGGCGGAATTCTTCGCGCGTTACGGACTGTCGCCTGACGAACCCGATGAGAAAAAACGCTATCGCGTGGTGATCACCGCGCTCGACGACGCGATCGGCCGGGTCTTGAAGTCACTCGACGAACTCGGGCTGCGCGAGAACACCCTCGTCATTTTCTACTCCGACAACGGGGCCTTCATGCTTCCCCACAGCGGCCTCGAAGTCGCGTCCAACGCTCCCATGCGCAGCGGCGGCGTCACGCTCTGGGAAGGCGGCATCCGCGTCCCGGCCATGGTCCGCTGGCCCGGCCGGCTGCCGGCCGGCACGGTGTGCGGCGAGCCGATCATCAGCACGGATATTCTGCCCACCCTACTCGCGGTGACGGGGCAGCCCCGGCCGAACGATCGCGTGCTGGACGGGCAGAACATTCTGGCGGTGCTGGCAGGCCGGGAAGCGGCACCGGCGCGGGATCTATTCTGGGAGTTCGAGCAATTTAAAAAGAACATGTCGGCCGTGCGCCGCGGGCAGTATAAACTGCATCGCAGCGACACCAAGGCGCCGTGGGAACTCTACGACGTCGTGAACGATCTCGGTGAAACCAAGGATCTGGCCGCCGCCAAACCGCACGTCCTCCAGTCGCTCGTCGCCGCATACGAGCGGTGGAGTGAAGCCGTGATCGAGTAGTCACGGGCCCGGCCCGAAGGCGGGCCCGATACCAAATGAAATCGCCCGCCGCTTCCGAGGGAAGCGCGGGCGATGATTCGCACCCTCCAGGCCGATCCGGCCGGAGTGGCGTCTTTCTTAGCGCTTCGAGAGATCGCGAATATAGAGATCCTTGAACAACATGTCTCCCAGTCCGCCGGAGTGAAGCTGCAGGGAAATATAGCCGTCGAAGGACTTCGGTGAGGGATCGGTGAAATCAACCAGGACCACCCCGTTCAACCTGGCGATGTAATGGTTGCCCTCCACGATCAAGACGTAGTCGTTCCAATCCGTCGGCCGCAGCACGAGTTCGTTTTCCGGCGAGGGCCAGACGATCCAGCGCCGGCCGTCGCCGTAGATTCCGCCCGTGTGGTGCCCCACGACGCGATCGATCTCGAATTGCAGGCCCTGGGTGATGTTCACCGAGCCCTCTTTGAAGTCGGAATGAAAAAACACGCCGCTGTTTCCCTCGGCCACGCACTTGAACCGCAGCGCAAGGTGGAAATCCTTGTACTTCTTTTCGGTCCGCAGGTAACCGTATTCCTTCGTGACGCCCTGCCCATGGATGGTGCCGTCCTCCACCGTCCACTTCTCTTTGCCGACGGGAACCCAGTTGGTCAGATCCTTCCCGTTGAAGAGCGAAACCCATCCGCTGGATGGCTCGCGGGGAGCTTGCGCCCCGAGGCAGGAGGCGGACCAAATGAACAGCAGGGCGAGACACCGACGGGGATAAGCAAGAGGGTTCATGGTCAAGTCGGTAAGCGGCGCTTTCGCGGTGGGCAATCGTTTTGTCATCTGATGCTTGTCGCGATTCAGGCTCGCGTGCCGCGGCGCGAATCTATTCACCGCTCGTTGGCCGCGCTCCATGCACCTCGAAGAAACCAAGCAAGCCCTCCTCGCCTCCTACCGCAGCCACGGCGGCATCAATCACCTCGATGGGGTCAATCTCCCGTCGCAGGAGTCGGTCAACCAGCTCGCCCGCGACTGCATGCACCTGCTGTTTCCGGGCTATTTCGAGGAGCGGACGCTCACCGAAAGCGAACTGCCCAAGCACGTGGGCCAGCTCCTCGCCGGCATCGACCGCCGGCTTGCCGCCGAGCTCGAGAAATGCCTGCACTTCGCCCAGATTGCCGATCCCGCGAAAAAAGCCCGGTCGCATACGACGGCCTTTCTCGCCCAACTCCCGGAGTTGCGCAAAGTCATCACGACGGACGTCGAGGCCGCCTACCAGGGCGATCCGGCGGCGCGGAGCGTCGAGGAGATCATCCTCGCCTACCCGTGCGTGCTCGTGATCTCGCTCCAGCGGCTGGCCCACGTGCTCTACCACCTCGGCGTGCCGCTGCTGCCGCGGATGCTGACCGAGTTCGGCCACGAGCGCACCGGCTGCGACATTCATCCCGGCGCGCAGCTGGGCAGTCATTTCTTTGTCGATCATTGCACCGGCGTCGTCATCGGTGAAACGGCCACCGTCGGCTCCCACGTGAAGCTTTATCAAGGGGTGACCCTGGGAGCGAAATCGTTCGAGGTCGACGAGGACGGCCGCCCGATCAAGGGCGTAAAGCGGCACCCGGATATCGGCGACCACGTGACCATCTACGCCCATGCCACCATCCTGGGCGGCGATACCCGGGTCGGACGAAATTCGATCATCGGCTCCAATGTCTGGCTGATGAAATCGATTCCCGACGATTCCGTCGCGTATTTTAAGGGCGAAAACCTCGTGATCCGGTCCCGCCGTAGCAAAGAGGGCCTCGTGGAGCGCAGCGGCGCGCCCGCCCACGAGCACAACTGGGATATCTGATTTCCCGCCAGTGGCTTCCGCCGCCCCCGGGGGGTGCGCCGGATCCGGTACCGGCCGGCCAGCGGGATATGACAGCAAACGCATTTGCGGGATGCCGGTCGCCGCGCATGATTTTTGTCCTCCATGACGTTTCGTTCCGCCATCGCCAGCGCCTGTCACGCACCCTGTTGCGTCGGCGCTTGCTGCTGCCCGATTTAGAAAATGGCCACTGCGGAAAAAGTTTCACCCGCGGTTGACGTCGCCGCGGTGAACGCCTTGCTCGCGTCTGCCTCGGCCGAGGACCGCATTGCCTGGGCCGCCCGCGAATTCGGCGAAACGCTGGTGCTCAGCTCCAGTTTTGGCGCCCAAGCGGCGGTCATGCTCAGCCTCGCGGCCGCCGTGCTGCCGAACATTCCGGTCGTCCTGATCGATACCGGCTATCTATTTCCGGAAACCTATCGTTTTGCCGACGAGCTGGCCACCCGCCTGAAGCTCAACCTCAAGGTTTACCGCGCCCCCCTGTCGCCCGCCTGGCTGGAGGCCCGGCACGGTCAACTGTGGGAACAGGGCCTCGAGGGCCTCACGCGCTATAACCAGCTCGTCAAGGTCGAGCCCATGCAACGGGCGCTCCGGGAACTCGGGGCCCGCGCCTGGCTGGCCGGCCTGCGCCGCGCGCAGTCCAGCACCCGGGGAAAACTCGAAGTCGTCGGAGTGCAGGATGGACGCGTCAAGGTTCATCCCATCATCGACTGGTCCGATCGCGATATCCACCGCTACCTCACCAAGCATGGACTGCCTTATCATCCCTTGTGGGAGAAGGACTACGTCTCGATCGGCGACACGCATTCGAGCCGCCCGCTCACGGCCGATCTGACGCCCGAACAAACGCGCTTCTTTGGCCTCAAGCGCGAGTGCGGTCTTCACGAAGAAACCGGTGGCACCGGCATTTAGGCCGTCCGGCACTCGACTCTCCTCGGTCTCTTTTCTAAAAACTCACTTCTTACGCATGTCGCATCTCGACGAACTCGAATCCCACAGCATCTACCTGCTCCGCGAAGCCTATCATAACTTCGAAAAACCCGGCATGCTCTGGTCCATGGGCAAGGATTCCAACGTCCTCATCTGGCTCGCGAAAAAGGCCTTCGGCGGTCACGTGCCGTTTCCCATCATTCATGTCGACACCACCTACGAGTTTCCAGAGATGCTCGATTTTCGCGTGTGGGCGAAAGACCACTACGGCCTCGATTTGATCGTCTGGATCAACCAGGACGCGCGGAAACGCGGCATCGGCTACGAGACCACCGATCCGGTCACGGTCACCCACGAACTCAAGACCGTGGCGCTCCAGCAGGTCCTCGGTGAATATAAATTCGACGCCCTCGTCACCGGAATCCGGCGCGACGAGGATTCGACCCGGGCCAAGGAGCGCTATTTCTCGCCGCGCAACGCGGAATTCGAGTGGGACTACAAGGACCAGCCGCCGGAGTTCTGGAATCATTTCACCACCGATGTAGGGCCGGGCGAACACGTCCGGGTGCAACCGCTGCTCGATTGGACGGAAATCGACATTTGGCGCTACCTCGACCGCGAAAAAGTGCCTCTGCCCGGCATGTATTTCAGCCGCAACGGCCGGCGTTATCGTTCCCTCGGCTGCTGGCCGATCACGAAGGACGTGCCGTCCACCGCCACCACCATCAACGAAATCATCGAGGAACTGAAGGTCACGCGCACGTCGGAACGCGCCGGCCGCGCCCAGGATCACCACGAGCGCAACGCCATGCAGAAGCTGCGCGCCAAGGGTTTCATGTGATCGCGCCCTCCCTTCAATCTTTGACCGCCGATTCTCTTTACGTCCGCCGATGAGCAACCTTTCCGCCCAATCCACACCCGTCGTCACGCCACCGAAGACGCAGCCGCCCGCCGCCGTCGCCAATGACATCCGGCGCTCGACCGAAGGCTCGCTCGCGGCCCCCTCGACGCTCGATCACCTTTATCTGGTCGTGGTCGGACACGTCGACCACGGCAAGTCCACCCTCATCGGCCGGCTGCTTTTCGACACGAATTCAGTGCCCGAGGGCAAAGCCGAGCACATCCAGGCCGCCTGCAAAGCCGAGGGCATGGAGTTCGAATATGCGTTCCTCATGGACGCCCTCCTCGAGGAACAGGCGCAGAACATCACGATGGACACCACGCGGGTGCCCTTCCGGACCGCCCGCCGCGCGTTCACCATCATCGATGCACCCGGCCACAAGGAATTCCTCAAGAACATGATCACGGGCGCGGCCAGCGCTGACGCCGCGATCCTCATCGTCGACGCCAACGAGGGCCTCCGCGAACAGACCCGGCGCCACGGCTACCTGCTGTCGCTCCTCGGCCTCAAGCAGGTCGTCGTCGCGGTCAACAAAATGGACCTCGTCAACTACGACGAGCAGATCTTCAACCGCATTCGGACCGAACTCACGGAGTTCCTAGGCCGGCTCAACGTGAAGCCCGCTCATTTCGTGCCCATCGCCGCCAAGCACGGCCACGGCCTGCTCCACGTTGACGAAAAAACCCCGTGGTATCGCGGTCCCGCCCTGCTTGAGGCGCTCGAGCAATTCCGCTCCACGGCGCCGATCGCAGGCGCGCCGCTCCGGCTGACGGTGCAGGATATCTATCGCTTCGATGCGCGCCGCATCGTCGCGGGTCTGGTCGAGGCCGGCTCGGTCGCCGCGGGCGACCCGATCGAATTCCACCCCGGCGGAAAACGCAGCCGGGTGAAGACCATCGAAACCTGGCCGGCGATCGAGGGCGGCTTCAAGGGACGCATCGGCGCGGGCCTCTCCGTGGCCGTCACCCTGGAGGACGAACTCTTTGTGGAACGCGGCCAGATCGGGGCGCCTCCGGGTGCGATCCCGACTGAAGCACGCGAATTCACCGCCCGGGTTTTCTGGCTTCACGCCGAGCCTCTGCGCGTCGGCGACACGCTGCCGCTGCGGCTCGGCACCCAGCAGGCCGACGCCCGCATTGTCGCGGTTTCGCGCGTGCTTGATGCCGTCACCCTTGACGCCAGCCACGCGCCCGCTTCCGAAGTCAAAAGGCACGAAGTCGCCGAGCTCCGGCTCCGGGTGCGCAAGCCGATTGCCTTCGACGCCGGCGGAAAAATTCCCCCCCTGGGCCGTTTCGTGCTCATGCGCGGCCGCCGGATCGCCGGCGGCGGCGTCATCGACGCGGCCATCAGGGACGAGGCCGCCCAAGCCGACAATCTTCCGGTCACGACGCGCGCCCGCGCCTCGCTGCTCGGCCACCGCGGCGCGGTGATCTGGCTCACCGGGTTCTCCGGGTCAGGCAAGTCGACGCTGTCCACCGCCCTTGAACAACGGCTCTTCCGCGCCGGTGTCCTCCCCGTCGTCCTCGATGGCGACGTCCTTCGCGCCGGCCTGTGTGCCGGGCTCGGCTTCTCCGACACCGATCGCAAGGAAAACATCCGGCGCGCCGCCGAGGCCGCGCTGCTGCTCGCCGACTCCGGTGTCGTCGTGGTCACCGCGCTCATCTCGCCCTTCCGTGCGGATCGCCAGCACGTGGCCGATCGCTGCAAGGCGCGGGGCATCACGTTCGCCGAGGTGTTCGTCAACGCCCCGCTCGCGGAATGCGAACGCCGCGATCCGAAACAGCTCTACAAGCGCGCCCGGGCCGGCGAAATCCCGAAGTTCACGGGCATCGATTCCCCCTACGAGCCACCCACCGCGCCCGCGCTGGAAGTCCGGACGGACCTTGAGTCGGTGGAGCAATCGTTGGAGAAACTGACGACCCTCGCCCTCGGTCTGGCGCGTCCGCCGGAACGCGAAGCGGGCGCGGCAGGTGCTGACATCTGATTCGAAAATGCCACGAAGCCCTTCCATTGAAAACGGCCGGACCCGGGTGAGCGCCCGCCCCGGCCGCACGGGGATTTTTTCGCGATGAAGGGTCTTGTCCATTTGGTCGGCGCGGGACCCGGCGATCCGGAATTGCTGACGCTCAAGGCGCACCGGCTGATTCAGGCGGCCGACGTCATCGTTCACGACCATCTTGTGGCGCCCGCCATCCTGGCGCTTGCCCGGCCGACGGCCGAGCGGATCTTCGTCGGCAAGCAAGGCGGGGGCTTTTGCTGCCCGCAGCGCGATATCGAGGGCACGTTGATCCGCCTCGCCCGGGCGGGAAAAAATGTCGTCCGGCTCAAGGGTGGTGACCCCTTCGTGTTCGGCCGCGGCGGCGAAGAGGCCGAGGCGCTGGCTGCGGCCGGGATCCCGTTCGAAATCGTTCCGGGCGTCACTTCCGCGCTGGCGGCGGCCGCCTACGCCGGCGTGCCGCTCACGCACCGGGGTTACAGCTCCGCGGTAGTGTTTCTGACCGGACACGAGGATCCCAACAAGGCGGACTCCGCCATCCATTGGGAGGACTACGCGAAGCTCGGTGCCACGCTCTGCATTTACATGGGGATGAAAAATTTGGAGACAATTACCCGGCGCCTGCAGGCCGGCGGTCTCTCTCCGGAAACGCCCGCGCTGGTCGTCCAGTCCGCGACGACCGGTGAACACCGGCAACTCCTGAGCTCTCTCGGGGAAATCGCCCTCACCTCCGAACGCGACGGCTTCGGCGCACCCGCGATGGTGGTCATCGGCGAGGTCGCCGCGCTCTCCGAAAAACTGGGCTGGTTTGCCCTCGGCGCGACCCGCCGGCAAACCGCCGCAGCTGCGTCATGACGATCGCCCTGATCGATAACGGTTCGCTTGAGCCGGCCGCGCACCAAAACCTGCGCGCCGTCGCAGCCGCCTTGTCGGTCGCCGCCAACGTCGCGGTTCAGGCGGTTTCGTGGAAACACAGCGGCCGCATCGACGCCGCCGAGTTCGACGGCGCTCCGGCCTGGACGCTGGCGCCTTGGATGGAGACGCAGCTCGCCCGGGGCGAACGCCATTTCGTCTTCGTCCCCTTTTTTATCAGCGCCCAAGGTGCGATCGGTTCGGCGTTGCGGAGCGATCTCGATCGCCTCCAGCGTCCCGGCTTGAATTTCGAGTTCACGTTTACCGCCAGTCTGGCCGCCCGCGGCGTGATTGCCGCGATCGTCGCCACGCGCATCCGCGAAACCATCACCGCACGCACGCTCGAATCGCCCCCGGTGATCGTGGTCGATCATGGTGGCCCTTCGCCGGTTTCCGCCCACTTGCGCGACGAGCTGGCCGGGAAAATCCGCGCTGAACTCGGCCCCGTGATCGGGCCGCTCGCCGCCGCCTCGATGGAGGGCGCCGCCCACGCCCACAACCGACCCCTGCTTGCCGACCAGCTCTCCGCACCTGGATTCGATCGCGGCGATGTCGTCATTGCCCCGTTGTTTCTTTCCGCCGGCCGGCACGCCGGTCCTCAAGGGGATCTCGCCCGGATCGCGCAAGCCGTGGAAAAGCGGGCGTCCAGCCCGCTACGTTGCCATTTCACCCAACTTGTCGGCACGCATCCGCGGGCCGTCGACGCGCTCGCCACCGCGCTGCGCGAAACGCTCGCCCACCTCCCCGACCACGCCGCCGTATGAGTTCCACGCCTGACCCCGTCACGATTCCCGTCCCGGAAAAGCCGCTCCATAAAAACGAGCACCTCAAGGCCGGGAGTAATTTTCTTCGCGGCGACATCCTGCGCGACTTGGCCGACACCTACACCGGGAGCATCACCGAGGACAGCAACCAGCTCACCAAATTCCACGGGATCTACGCGCAGGACGACCGCGATCTCCGCAACCAGCGGCGCAAGGCGGGCAGGGAAAAGGCCTTCAGCTTCATGGCGCGGGTCCGCGTTCCCGGGGGCGTCTGCACGCCCGCCCAATGGCTGGCCCTTGACACCCTCGCCGACCAGTACGCCAACGGCACGTTGAAACTCACCACGCGCCAGGCGTTCCAGTTTCACGGCATTCTCAAGGGCGATCTCTGGCGCACGATCAACGGTGTGAACCGGTCGCTGCTCGACACCATCGCCGCCTGCGGCGACGTGAACCGCAACGTGATGTGCAATCCGAATCCCGATCAATCGGCGCTGCACGCCGAGGTTTACCACGTCACGAAGGCGATCAGCACCCATCTCCTGCCGCGTTCGCGCGCCTACCACGAATTGTGGGTCGGCGATGAACTCGTCGCCGGCGGCGAACCCGAGGCGGAACCAATCTACGGCAATACCTACCTGCCGCGGAAATTCAAAATTGTCGTCGCCGTCCCGCCGAGCAACGACGTGGACATCTACGGCAACGATCTGGGCTACATCGCCATCACCGACGTCCAGGGCAAACTCACCGGCTTCAACGTGACGGTCGGCGGCGGGCTGGGCATGTCGCACAACCAGCTGGAGACCTTTCCGCGCATCGCGGACCTCATGGGTTTTTGCACGGTAGCGCAGGCGGTCGACGTCGCGGAGAAAATCGTGATGGTGCAGCGCGATTACGGTGATCGCACCGACCGCAAGCATGCGCGGCTCAAGTACACGATCGAGGATCGCGGTCTCGTCTGGTTCCGCGAGGAAGTGGAGAAGCGGCTCGGTTACCGGCTCGGCTCCCCCCGGCGCTTCGCGTTCACCCACACCGGCGACCGCTACGGCTGGGTGGAGGGCGAAAACGGTTACGCCCATTTCACGTTGTTCATCCAGAGCGGACGCGTGAAAGACACGCCGGACTACCAGCTGAAGACCGCGCTTCGCGAGATCGCCCTGGTGCACAAGGGCGATCTCCGGCTGACCGCCAACCAGAATCTCATCATTGCCAACGTGGCCCCCGAAGGGCGCTCCCAGATCGAGGCCGTGCTGCGCAAACATCGCCTCGACACCGCGAACCACGCCAGTGGATTGAAGCTGAATGCGATGTCCTGCGTGGCTCTTCCCACCTGCGGCCTCGCCCTCGCGGAGAGCGAGCGCTATCTGCCGGATCTCGTCACGCTGCTGGAGGGTGAAATCGAAGCCGCCGGCCTGCGGGACGACGCGATCACCCTGCGGATCACCGGGTGCCCGAACGGCTGCGGCCGCCCGTTCCTCGCCGAAATCGGTTTTGTCGGCAAGGCCCCCGGAAAATACAACGTCTACCTTGGGGCCGCGTTCAACGGTTCGCGGCTGAATATTCTCTACAAGTCCTCGGTGCCCACGTCCGAAATCGTGCCGCTCCTCGGGCCGATCATCCGGCGTTACGCGACCGAACGCACCAAGGGCGAACGCTTTGGCGATTTCGTGATTCGCGCCGGCTACGTCACGCCGACCTACACTCCGCAGGACTTTCACGAACAGCCCAAAGCGGCCAAGAGCGAACAGGTTTGACCAGGTTCGTCCGGCAGGGATTAGCTAGGCCCTGCCGGGCGAAGACAGGCGGACGGCCTCAAAAGCCGGCGAACCGTAGCGCTCATTCGGAGACCAACCGGCACTTGGCCGGTTGAACCGAACGAGTTCGAACAGGTCGCGGCAGCAATCGTCGATCTTCGCCCGGGCGCGGGCGGCGGATGGCTCAAATGCCCGCGGATATTGGAAAAAAGAGGGCGGGCCGCCTACCCCTAAGCGGCCCGCCCATAGCTTTCTTACTTACCCCAATTCCCCACCGCTAAGCGGAGGAGAAAAGTCTGAACGATAAGAAACACGGATCCCACAATAGTTTCACTGCTTGGAGTAGAATTATCGAATAAAATGCCGAGAGCTTTAGCGCTATTTTGCGCGAGTTCATCGACAGAGGCCGGACTTACTCAAATCTTTCTGCTTCAGGGACTTTTTTATTCGGCTTGGGCTCGGTCCACAGTCGAATCAGCAATTCCGCCAGATTTCTCATACTGGTGCGACCGATCCCTTCGGCACGAACCGCCTCCTTAAAAGCCGTCACCACGGCGCTGCGCTCCACGTGGTAGCGCCAGAGTTCGGTCTCCAGCTGGTGCGCCGCCGCATGGTCGTCCCCCAAGCTCCGGCAAACAGTTTGAACTTTGCCCTGCCAGTAGTGTCGCTCCTCGGCATGACGCTGCAAATAATCGAAAATCCGCTGCTCGCAGCGATTGAGGCTCATTTTGCCAACGTGCGTCGGACCTGGGGAAAAACAACCGCAAAACCGCCGTTGATCGCGGCCTTGCAATTTTCCTCCGTTCGCGATTAACAATTCCGCGTCAGCCCAACTAACCCGTTCCCTTTATGTGGCAGAAATTCAAAGAACAATTACCCGCCGTTATCCTTACGGCTCTGCTGGTCATCGGCGGAGCGTTTTGGTTTCACCAACAGACCGTGAACCAAATGAATGCGGCGCAAGAGGCCCAGATCGCCCGGCAGCGCGAGTCCAACGACACGCTCAAGGCCGCTTCGGATGAAAATCGCCGGCAGATCGAGGCGACCAACAAGCTGCTCCGGGACGCGATCTCCAAGCGCGAGGCCGACATGTTCCGCACGGACGAGGAGATACAAAAGCTCAATACCGAGCGGATGAACGCCCTGGCCGAGGCCATCGCCAAGAAGGTGATGCCCTACAATGCCCTCCCAAAATCGGCGGAGGAAGCGGAGAAGATGCAGAACGAGCAGGTGGACAAGGTCTCCTCCCGCATGACGGACCGCATTCAGCCCATTCTCTCGGAAATGGCGAAAGATCAAAACCTGACGCGTGATTCGATCTCCAAGTACAGCCAGCGCATTTCCGACCAAGTCGGCAATGTACTCACCGCTGAACTCGCCAAGAATCAGCAGCTGAACAACAATCTGCAGCAGACTCAGGCTGTGGCTCAGGACGCCCTCAAGCTTTCGCACGAGATCACCGCGCTCTACCTTAGTTCCTTCAAGGATCAGGGCCTGATCACCCGGTTGCTCTCGCTCCCGGCCAATGTGGTGAAAGATGCGGTCAGCCTGAGTATTGTGAACAGCAGCGAACGCAAGAAGCGGGAAGAAGAACTGGCCGGCAAGATGGCCGAAATCGACCGTCGACTCGTGGAAATCCAGGCCCGGGCGCCGCAAGCCGCCTCCACGACGCCCATCGCCCACCCGCAGCGTCCCGCCACGCAGCCGTAAGCGCCGACCAAACCCTGCCAGCCCCACGGCCGTCACTCCACTCCCAAGCCACGCGAGCAATCAGCGTGGCTTTGTTGTTTTCACCTTCCGCCATGCCCGCCCGCACTCTCCTCCCCCACTTGCTCTTCGCCCTGCTCCTGGCCGGCTTTGCCGCCTGCTCGAAACACGAGTCCGCCGTGCAGTCCGGCTTGAAGGGGCAGATCCTCCATTGGGGCAATCTGGGCGAGCCGACCGACCTCGATCCCCACATCACGGCGAGCCAGCAGGATTTCAACATCGTGATGAATCTCTTCGAGGGCCTCACGACCTACAATCCGCGCGACTTGCACCCGATTCCCGGCGTCGCGGAAAAATGGGAGTCGAACAGCGATGGCCTGACGTGGACGTTTCACCTGCGCGCCGACGCCCGGTGGTCCAATGGCGATCCCGTCACCGCCACGGACTTCCTGTACGGGTTTCAGCGCATGCTCTCGCCAGGCCTCGCGGCGGAATACGCCTACATGCTGCACCACCTGAAAAATGCCGAGGCCTTCAACACCGGCAAACTCACGGATTTTTCCCAGGTCGGAGCGAAGGCGCCGGACCTCCGGACCCTGGTGCTGACGCTCTCGCATCCGGTGCCGTATCTGCCCTCCCTCGTGTGTCACTCGTCCTGGTATCCGGCACATCGCGCGACCATCGAAAAGTTCGGCAAAACCGACACCCGCGGTTCCGCGTGGACCCGGCCGGGAAATTTGGTGGGCAACGGCGGCTTCACCCTTGCCGAATGGAGACCCAATCGCGTGATCCGCCTAGTGAAATCGGCCACCTACTGGGACCGCGGCGCCATCCGGCTCAACGAGGTGAATTTCTATCCCATCGAAAACGAGTCGACCGAGGAAGCAGCCTTCCGCTCCGGCCAGCTGCATGTCACCGCCCAAGTCCCCATCGAGAAAATCGCCGATTACAAGACGGACCCCGCGCACCTGCTGCAGCAGGGCGTCACGCTCGGAACCTACTACTATAAATTCAACGTCACCAAGCCGCCGCTCAACGACGTTCGCGTTCGCCGGGCCCTCGCCATGAGTATCGACCGACGGCAAATCGTCGAGCGGGTTTCCAAGGGTGACCAAACCCCCGCCAGCCACCTCACCCCGCCAGACATCGGCGGTTTCACAGCCCGCGCTCAGCTGCCGACCGACCCGGCTGCCGCGCAAAAACTCCTCGCCGAGGCCGGTTACCCGGGCGGCAAGGGTTTCCCGAAACTCGAACTCCTCTACAACACCACCGAGGGCCACCGTAAAATCGCCGAAGCGATTCAGCAGATGTGGCACAAGCATCTCGGCATCGAAGTCAGCCTCTACAATCAGGAAGCCAAGGTCTGGAGCGACACCCTGCGCCAGATGAACTACCAGATCGCCCGCTACGCGTGGTTGGGCGACTACCTCGACCCGAGCACCTTTCTTGACCTGATGGCGACAGGCAATGGGAACAACCAGACCGGCTGGAGCAACGCCGAGTACGACCGTCTGATCGAGCTAGCCCGCACTACCGCCGACAACGCCAAGCGCTATGAGTATTTCCAACGCTGCGAGGAAATCCTCGTCGCCGAGGCCCCCTTCGCCCCGATTTATTTCTATCAGCGCAACTATCTCAAGCGGCCCGAGGTCAGGGGCTGGTATGCCACCCTGCTCGATCTTCACCCGCTGAAAGGCGTCTACCTCGAGGCCTCGGCCGGCGCCACGAACTAGGCGGCCGGCGGGTTATTCGGTGAGATAGAACGGAGCCGGCAGCTTGAACGTACGCTCCGCGAAGCCTCCCAACAAATCGCTTTCCTGATCGCCGATGTTGGTGATGATCGTACGCCCCTCGGTCGCGAGGCGCTGGCGTTGGGCGGTCTTGAAGGCGGACGCCGTGCTTTTGTCCGCATCGGGCTTGCAGATCAGGGCAACGTAGTCGGTGCATTCAATTGCCCGGAGGTTTTTCTCCGTACCCGCCCGGTCCCGCTCACGCCGCCCGGTGATCAAAACCACGTCGACTTCGAGCCGCCGGGCCGCACGATAAACCTCGCACACCGGCGTGATCGCCGGCGCCCGGCCTTCGCTCACCCACGCGGTCCAGGTGGCCGTCGAATAGCCCAAATCCAGCGATTCCATATTCGGCCAATTCGAAAACAACGTCTCATCGAGATCGAACACCACCGTCAGCTTCCCCGCCACCGCGCTCGCCTAGACGTCGCCAGACGATGCCACTCTTGCCTCGATCCACGCCGCCGCCCGGGCCGCCACGACCGCGATCTCACGCTCGTAATCGCCCGATTCGACATACGCCCGAACCTCCCGTTTGAGCAGCGAGAGATTGCGCGGTTCGCGGGAGACCGTCGCACAACCGGCGCAGACCAGCACGGCCACCGTGCCCGCCAACCGAAGCAGAGGAAATCGCCGCATGGACTGCACGATGGAGTCGGGCTTCCCGGGCACGAAACCAAAATGCGCGGGCTATTTCGCCGCCACGTCCGGCTGCTCCGCACCAACTTCGGTCTTCGTGCCAAAAAGCCAGAGGCGGCGCAGGCCCGGCATCGCTTTCAACCGCGCCACGCCGCGGTCATCGACCGGCGTCGCCGTCAGATTCAGCGATTCCAGCTTTTGGAGCGGCACGAGCGCCGACACTCCGTCGGACGTCACGGCGGTTCGCGTCAAGTCGAGCGTGCGCAGGTTCGTCCAGGTCGCAACGGCCGTGAGTCCGGCATCGGTCACCTTGGTGCGCGCGAGTTCGGCCTCGACGATGAGTTCGGCCACGGGCGCGAGCCGCTTCAGCACCGCGTCGTCGCAGCGACCCGGCGCACTGACCGTGCGCAAGACCAGCCCGTCCGTGGCAACGGCAGACCGCGGAGTCAGCCGGACTCCGGCCGCCGACTCCAGCGCGGCGATTTCCTGGGCTCGCGGCCGCCAGTCCGGCGCCAACGGCACCGGCGGAGGTTTCGGTGCCGGGGGCGCCGGCGCATTCGGAAACGCACTCAACGAGGCCGATTCCGACGCTCCGCCCGCTATCCACAGTTCGATGATCTTTTTCTCGTAGACCGTCAGGCCCGGCTTGCCGTCACTCGGCATGACATCTTCATCGTCAGCGGGCAGCGTGATCCTTCGAAAAAGTTCACTCTCCTTCGTGTCACCCGGTGCGACGATTTTTCCGCTCTCACCGCCGCGTTGCAAAAAGGCGAAGGTGTCGAGGCGCAGTCCGGATTTCTGTTTCTCTTCGCCGTGGCAAACGGCGCAATGCCGGTCGAGAATCGGCGCCACGCGCGCCTGAAAAAACGACGGCTCGCCCCGGGCGATCAGCGTCAGGGCAAAAAAACCCAGTGTTTGAAAAAGGCCGGCACGGGTGGGCCGGTTCAGCGGGGTAAACCGATCGATGCCCCAACCGTTTCTGCCCGCCCGTGGTCGCATCGCTTCAGGTGAGAATTCCATCGATGACTTTCGCGGGCAACACCCCCGTGAGTTTCTGGTCGAGGCCCTGGAATTTGAACGAGAGCCGGTTGTGATCGATCCCGAAGAGGTGCAGGATCGTCGCGTGCAGATCGCGGATGTGCACGGGATCCTTCACGATGTTGTAGGAAAAATCGTCGGTCTGGCCGAACGAGATTCCCGGTTTCACGCCGGCGCCCGCCATCCACATGCTGAAGCACCGCGGATGATGATCGCGGCCGTAGAGATCCCGCTTGAGTCCGCCCTGGGAATAAACCGTGCGTCCGAACTCCCCGCCCCAGATCACCAGCGTGTCGTCCAGCATGCCGCGGCGCTTGAGATCCGCGATGAGCGCGTAGGTCGGGCGGTCGGAATCTTCGCAGAGCGCGGTCAGCCGCCCCGGCACATCCGCATGCGTGTCCCAGCTGCGCAGGAAAACCTGCGAGAACCGCACGCCTCGCTCCGCCATGCGGCGGGCCATGAGACAATTGTAGGCAAACGTGCCCGGCTCCTTCGCCTTTGGCCCGTAGAGATCCCACGTCGAGGCCGGCTCATCGGACAGATTCGTGAGCTCGGGCACGGAGGTCTGCATCCGGAACGCCATTTCGTACTGCGCGATTCGCGCATGCGTTTCGGGATCGCCGAGGCGTTCGTAAAGCTGGCGGTTGAGCGCGTTGACGCCGTCCACCATCGCGCGGCGCGCGGCGGGATTGATGCCCTTCGGATTGTTGAGATAGAGCACCGGGTCGTTGCCGGCGCGCAAAGCGACCGCCGCATGTTCCGGCGACAAAAATCCCGCTGACCACAGGCGGTTGGACAACGCCTGCACGTTTTTCGTCACGGGCATTTTCGACGTCATGACGACGAACGTCGGCAACTCCTCGTTCATCGCGCCCAAACCATACGACAGCCACGAGCCGAGCGAAGGCCGGCCGGGAAACATGTTGCCCGTGGTGATCTGGAGGATAGCCGGCTCGTGATTGATGGCCTCGGTGTAGAGCGACTTGATGACGGCGATTTCGTCCGCGATTTTCGCCGTCCAAGGGAAAAGCTCAGACACCCAGTGCCCGGCTTTGCCGTGCTGCTTGAACTTGAACATGCTCGGCGCGATCGGCAGGCGCGCCTGACTGGCCGTCATGCCCGTGAGCACCTGCCCGCCGCGCACCGACTCGGGCAGATCCTTGTCGAACAGCGCCGCGAGCTGCGGCTTGTAGTCCCAAGTTTCAAGCTGCGACGGCGCGCCGGCCATGAACAGATAGATGGCGCGCTTGGCCTTCGGGGCAAAGTGCGGGCGTATCTCCGGCAACAACGCCCCGTCGGCCAGCAGTTGCGGCGCGGATTTACCCAGAATCGTGGCGAGACCGGCCCACGCGAGCGCCTTGCCGCCGCGGCTGAGAAAATGGCGCCGGGTTTCGAGTTCGAGCCACTCGCGTTTGAGCGAGTCCGCCACCGGCAGGTCCCACACCGTCGGATGCTCCCCGGCATGGTCCGAGCAGAGGTGGGCATGGGGATCGTGCTGATCGTGGGGAAACATGGTCAAGGGGCAAAAATCAGCTCCGACGGACTCCGGTGTCGCCGCGGAAAGTGCGGGCCAATCTCAATCGCGATCGTTGGTTCACGCGCTTCATTTGTTCAGGAATTCGTCGAGGTTGAGAAACTCGCTCGCCACGAGGGTCCACGCCGCGAGTTCGCGCGGGTCCAGCATCGGATCGGCCGGCGATTCGCCCACGGTGAGCAACGCCTTCGCGTCCTCTTCCCGGCTGGCGAAATGGCCGCGGTAGGTTGTCACCGATTTGTCGACGAGTTTCCCCTCGACGGGAGTGAGCGTGCGGCCCACGGTTGCCCGGGCCACGAACGCCAGGCGCACGGCGTCGCCCGGCCCGGCGCGGAGTGCATGCTCGGCCAGCTTTCGCGCCGCCTCGACCCACTGCGGATCGTTCATGGTGACGAAAGCCTGCAGCGGCGTGTTGGTGCGGGCCCGGCGCGTGCAAACCACTTCGCGCGACGTCGCGTCGAACGTCTCCATGCCCGGCGGCGGCGAGGCTCGCTTCCAAAACGTGTAAACGCTGCGCCGGTAAAGATTCTCCCCTGTGTCGGGCTCGTAGTGTTTCGTGTTCGACTCGGGCATCGCCACTTCCTCCCACTGCCCCGGCGGCTGGTAGGGTTTGACCGACGGCCCGCCCACTTTCTCCACCAGCAAGCCCGCAGCCGTCAGGGCGGCATCGCGCAGCACCTCGCCGTCCATCCGAAAACGCGGGCCGCGCGAAAGCAGCCGGTTACCTGGATCTTTCGCGAGCCGGTCCGGGGTCACCGCGGCCGACTGCCGATAAGTCGCGGACGTGACCAGCAACCGGTAGAGTTTCTTCACATCCCAGCCGCTCTCGCGAAACTCCACCGCCAGCCAGTCGAGTAATTCCGGATGCGACGGACGCGTGCCCATCACGCCGAAATCGCCCGCCGTCTCGACCAGGCCGCGGCCGAAAACCTCCTGCCACATCCGATTCACGGTTACCCGCGCAAACAGCGGCTGCTCGGGAGACACCAGCCAGTCCCCGAGGCCGCGCCGGTTCGGCGCCGCCCCCGGCGGCAGCTTCGGCAGGAAGTGCGGCGTGGCCGGGCCCACGCGTTCCAGGCGCGCGAAATAGTCCCCCCGCTTCAGCAGGTCGGCATAGCCCGGCGACGTCTTCTCGACCGCGATCAGCGTGGGCGTGCCGTCGGCGGTCAGCACGTCGAACGCGGCTTGATGCGTCGCCACCGCGGCGGCAAGCGCCTTGGTCTCGGCCTCAACCTCGCTGAGGAAATAACGGTCGGCGGCAACAAAGGCCTCGTCCGTGGTCCACTTCGCCGGATCCGGCTGCCGCGCCACGATCTCGGCGGCGACATCCTCGAACGGCAGCCGCGCCACTTCATCCGCCGCCAGCGCGCGGCGATAAAAACGCACGTCCTGAAAACGCGTCTCGCGCATCGGCTGGGCGTCGTCGCGCCGGCCCAGATGCATCGTCGCCTCGGTGCGGATCGAGGCCTCGCGCAGGGTGTCGCGTTTCACCTCGGTTTCGACCGCCCGGCCGTTGACATAAAGCTTCACCCCGGCGGCGCGGCGCGATCCGTCGTAGGTAAAAAACACGTGGAGCCACTCGTCGCGGGTGAACGGCTCCTTGGTCACGAGGGAAATGCCGGACTCCGGGGCATCGCCGACGAGGTTCACGGAAATCTTGAGCGCCTCGTAATAGATCTCCCAACCGGCGCCACCCTTGCCGTTGTCGTCCCGCATGCGCGCGAGGAGCGAGCCGTTCCCCGTGCCGGTCCGCACGCCCCCGCCGGGCTTCGCCCGCAGCATCATCCAACCGCCCGTGGAAAATTTCTCGTTGGCCTCGACGTCGCCCGTTTTGGCGAGCGCGAGCCGCGTGAAAATATCCATGCGCATCGACGGCCAGAACCAGCTGCTTTCACCCCAGATGAGCGGATTGGTATCGGCCTTGAAGGTCGGAATGCGTGCAGCGGGAGCGCTGTTCTTCACCGTGTCGCCCGCGCCCTCGTCGAGCCGGAGACGCAGCTCGAGGGCGTCGGCCACGACCGGTTTGGGTCGATGGCCGGCGCCCAGCCATGCCCCGACCAGTTCCCGGGCGCGGCTCCGCCGGTCGTCGAGCTTCTGCTGCAACTCCGCCCGGCGGGCGAGCACGGCCTCCGCGGCGGCCCGATTTTCCTCCTTGGGCACCCGCAAGACGGGCCCCGGCTCGGCGATGTTCAAATCCCAGGGTTTTTCGAGCGTGTTGCCGAGAAAGGCCGCCAGCCCGTAGAAATCGCGCTGCGAAATCGGATCGAACTTGTGATCGTGACACGCCGCGCAACCCGTCGTGAGCCCCAGAAAAGTCAGCCCGAACGCCTCGACGCGGTCGCGGGTCTGGTTGACGTAAACCTCCTCGGTCACCGTGCCACCTTCGTTGGTGGTCATGTTGCACCGCATGAACCCGGTCGCCGCCAGTTCATCGAGCGTCTTGGCGGGCAGGAGATCCCCGGCAAGCTGCTCGCGCACAAAACGGTCGAACGGCTTGTTCCCGTTGAACGCGCGGATGACGTAGTCGCGATACGGCCAGATCGCGCGGTAGTTGTCGAAATGGATGCCGTGCGTGTCGGCGTAACGCACGTAGTCGAGCCAGTAACGCGCCCGATGCTCACCGAAACGCGGGCTGGCCAGCAACCGGTCGACGACCCCCTCATACGCATCGGGCGATTGGTCGGCGAGAAACGCATCGATCTCCGCCGGCGATGGCGGCAGACCCGTGAGGTCGAGAGCCACGCGCCGCAGCAGCGCGGCACGATCCGCCTCGGGCGATACCGCCAGCCCTTCACGACCGAGCCGCGCGAGGATAAACCGGTCGACCCCCGTTCGCGGCCAGCCCGCTGACGGCCCCGCAACGGCCGGCAGCGCCGGCCGCTTCGGCGCGATAAAGGCCCAGTGCTCCTGATACTCCGCCCCCTCGGCGACCCAGCGGCGCAACAGCTCTTTTTGCTCCGTCTTGAGGGTCTTGTGCGCCTCCGGCGGCGGCATCATTTCCTTTTCCTTGGTCGATTCGATGCGGCGGACCAGCGGGCTGTGGTCGGGATCGCCAGGGATAATGATCTTCCCGCCTTCCTTACGCGGCGCAAAAGCATACTCCGCCCGATCGAGCCGCAGTTCGCCCTTGCGCGAGCCGGGATCGGGACCGTGGCACGCATAGCAGTTTTCCGAAAGGATCGGCTGGATGTGCTCGTTAAACGAAAGTTTCGCGGGCAAGGCACCGGCCGCCCGCCTGGACGGCGCGGCAACTTCACGTTTCTGGCAGCCGGCCGAGAACAACAGCATTAAACCGGCGACACCGAGTCCGGCAAAAGCCACCGCAAGCGCAGGAGTAAAGTGCGGGAAGGGGGTACGACGCACGCACGACGACTAGGCGGCGTTTCGATGGGAGCAAGCGAACTCCGGCTCTTCCGCACAGGATTCGGCGGCCTGAAAATTTCAGCGTCGATCGGTGGCCAGCGACACTCGGCTGAAACCCGTCGGAGTTGGCACTATTCCCTTGTCCAACGCCTACGGCCGACAATATACCCGTGATTCCCATTACGCAGTGACTCAAATTTCGCGCAGGTGTATTCGCCGCTGATCGCCTGCGCATCCTTCCAGCGACGCCAACGTTTGTTCCCACCCCCTGATTGCCATGAGTGATTCCCACGTTCCCATGATTCCTTGCAACGTCGCCGGCCCGCTGGGCGTACTGCACCTTCCCCGGCTTTGGTTAAAAGTCTCCCTCGAAGCCCGCGGCAAGCTGGCGGCGGGCTACCCCGGCATCGGCAAGGGTTTCGACCAGATGGTGATCAGCGGACTCGGACTAACGGCCGATGCCGTACGCCAGTTCATCACGGCGAACAAGCCCACCTATGCCCAATTCGAATCGTGGGTGAAGGCGCAGCCGGGCGTTAAGCTGGGACGCGCCTCGGTGTACGAACTCAATCAATCCATCCTCAACTACCATCACAACGACGCCACCCAGAAGGAAATCCGGGCCGGCGCCGGTTGCCCGGAAGATGGCTCGGTCTTGGGTGCGGCCGTGGAACTGAACGCCCTCGATGACTGGCAGGCGTTTCACACCGCGGTGCTGCGCTGATTCCGCCTCGTATTCCCGGCTGTAAGAGCCTTGCGTCGCCGCGGGATTGCCCGTCCTTCGTGCAATTCCGCGGTGACCTGAATTCCCCCTCAATCGAGCCCACCCCTGTCCGGCCCGCCACTCCCCCCACAATGATCGCATTCACGAAATCGTTCCGCGGCATCCTGATCCTCGCAGTCCTGACCGCCCACGCCCTCGCTCTGGATTTTCGGGCCGACCCCAACTGGCTGAAGCTGCCGTCCGGCCGACCCCAGCTCGGCAATCAGCACGGCGATGTGGCCGTCAGCGCCAAGGGCGAGGTGTACGTCAGCACCATGGACCCCAAGGCGGGCATCATGGTCTTCAATGCGGAAGGCAAATACCTCCGCAATGTCCCCGGGGCGCCGGATGATTTTCACGGGTTCGTGATCCGCAAAGACCGGGGCCAGGAGTTCATTTTCGGTCCCCGCCTCAACGGCCAGACGATCCTCAAGCTGACGCTCGACGGCCAGAAGGTGCTCGAGATCCCGGCCTCGGCCATTCCCGACCAATTCAAAGTGGAAACGCCGAAGACGAAGAAAAACGCCCAGGGCGAAACCGTGCCCAATCCCGATGCGGGAAAACGCATCGTCCGCCTGACCGCGATGGACGTCGCGCCCAACGGCGATCTTTTTGTGACGGACGGCTATTCGAGCGACTATGTCCACCATTTCGACCGGACCGGGAAATACCTCGCGTCCTTCGGCGGCAAGAAGGAGCCCTACAATTTCAAGACCCTGCACAAGATCGCCATCGATACGCGGTTCAACCCGTTGCGCATCGTCGCCTGTGACCGCACCAACAATCGCGTGGTGCACCTTTCGCTTGACGGTAAATTTCTTGGCGTCGTCGCGACGGATCTGCTGTTGCCGGCGGCCGTGGCCGTACAAGGAAACTATTTGGCCATCGGCGAACTCAAGGGGCAGGTCACGGTGCTCGACAAGGCGGGCCAGGTGGTCGCCAAGCTGGGCACCAACACGAATGCCGACGAAGCGGGCAAGAACACTCCCAAGCCGGAAGCATGGCGGCCCGGCATCGTCACCGCGCCGCATGGCGTGGTGTTCCTGGCGAACGGCGACCTGTTGGTTTCAGAATACACTCTCTTCGGCCGCGTCCACCGGTTTAACCGGCAGTAGGCCGTCGCCGCCCGGGCGGCGGCCGGTTATTTCGGGATTGGAAGCGTCGCCCGCAGGCGATTGACCTTCTGCATGGCCGCCCTTCCCAAGATCCGCCTCAAGGCAGAAATACCCGACGAACTCAAAGCCGAGGTCGCCCGGACCACGTGGGGCAAGGTGCTCAGCATCACGCCCGTCGTGATGACCGTGATCGCCACCATGCTCGCCGGTCTCGCCTCAAGCGAAATGACCAGCGCGCAATACGACCGCTCGCTGGCGGCCCAGCGGCAGTCCAAGGCCGGCGATCAGTGGAATTTTTTCCAGGGCAAGAAGCTGCGCGGCGTGGTTCTCCGCAGCACCCTGGACACGATGGGTGCAACGACGGGAATACATCCCCTCGATCCGGCCGCCCTGCGGCAGGCCCTCGCCGGCACCCCGGCAGCGGCGGAACTGGAAACGGCCGCCGGCCGTCCGGCTTTGGCCGCCCTGACCAACGGCACGCTGCCCAAACTGCCCCCGGCTCCCCCCGCGGCGGCGAGCGTACAGGCCACCCTGACCGCCCTCGAGGAATCACGCTCGGATGCGGAACTGGCCCGACTGCTTGTGAACGTCGACGGCGGCCCGTTGGACGACGCGCTCCGACAGGCGCAGGCCCACGCGCTGGCGCTGAACGAACTCACCAAGCCGGTCGGGCATGCCATCGACGTCTGGGAGAAACAGGTCGCGCACACCACCGGGCAGGAAGCCCTGCGCCGCGACTTCACGGCCGCCCGGTTGAACTACAACGCCACCCGCTAAGACAGCGAGGCGCGCCTGAATCAGGCCATCGCCGGGCTGTTCGAATTATACCAATGTCTATTGATATGTAGCCTTTATGTTGGAGCGCCAGGATTTACTTTATCGGCGAGCCAGGTGTGAAGCAGGCCTGCGACGGCTGCTGGGGTGGACCAGGGTCGGGCGGCGGCGATAAGATGGTCCACGAGCTTGCGCAGGT
>SIBR01000019.1 GCA_009695065.1 Opitutus sp.
CACTGCCACGATGCTCTTGCCGCCATCGGCTTCCCGCAAAATGCGGATCTTCTGTTCCGTCGTGTGGCTTTTGCCTTTCATGGTCTGGGCTCCTTTTAGGGCCGCAGACTAACATTACAAGTGGACCAGATTTCGGGGGATCACCGCACATCCAGCACCAACGAAAGAGAACCGGCACCGCTAAACTCGACCTGCACGATGTCGTCGTTCAGATCGACAAAAGACATCCGGGTGATTTGCAGGGGGTCTGCGGTGATCGTCGCGGCGGCGCCTTGAAGGGCCACTTGGTCAAAGGTGTTGTTGTTGAACGCCACAAATTGGTTGGAGAGTATCTCCGCACCGGTGCCGATCACTTTACTCGTGCTGGTGACACCGACCATAGCGGGGTCACTGGTGGTGCCACCTGCCGGATTGGTGACTACGACGGTGTAGCTACCTGCGGCGGCGCTCTGCATATTATTTAGAGGCAATGTCGCACCCGTCGAGACGCTGATCGCCGCGCCGTCCTTGCGCCACTGATAGCTGAACGGCGCGCTCCCATTCGTCAAAACACTGAGTGTGACGTTACTACCCGCTGTCACACTCTGACTCGTAGGCTGGGTGGCGATCATTGGCGCCATCACGACAGCGTTGACCGTCAGCGTCGCGTTGGTGCTCGTCGCTGAGCCTGCGCCGTTGGAAACGACGACAGAATAGCTGCCGGCATCCGCCGTCTGTGCGTTTACAAAATTCAGGGTCGCGCTTGTTGCTCCTGCAATGGCCGAACCATTTTTGAGCCATTGGTAGGCGACCGGCAACGAACCGCTAATTGAAACGGTCATCGTGCCAGATTGGCCGGCAGTTAGCGTAATATTCTGAGGCGGTGTGAGAATGCTTGGAACAGTGATAACCGCGCCGAATGATTGGAACGTCAGGAAATTTCCAGAATCGTCGGTGAGATATTGAAACCCGTTCCACTCAGCCAAAATAAAGACAATATTATACGTTCCAGCCGGCGGTGAATTGATTGTCGTGGTTCGGAAAAGGTTGGAGAAGAAAAAGCCGCCTTGCAGCTGTCCAATGCTGACCTCCGCTATCTTGTGGCCAGTAAGAATGCCGATGCCGTTGTAAGGCACGGCAGTCGCCCATAGTTGAATCGCGAGTGTGCCGCTGATAGAGAAAATCGAGTTAAAATTATCGATCCTTTGGACACCAAGGGTCACAAGATTGCCTTGGGCGGAATAGGCAAATGTTCCGGACATGTGAATCTGTGCGTTCAGATTCACAGCACCGAAAAAAATCGCGGCAAGAAGCAGTATCTTTGGCCACCAGCGATGCCATGACTAACATATCAAATCACCCAAACAGCGCACTGCTGCTGTCCGTGGACGATCATTTGTAGTATACATAAAAGAGGGCGCGACCCAACGCCTCTTCATCTGAGGTCCCGCGAAGCGCCTTTTCCCGAAGATACGCCAAGCCGCCCCCAGTCGGGCGCGTGCTCGGTTTGGCTTCGGGAGGGAAAATTCGCGGTTTTCAGATGAAGCCGTAGCCGATGCTACGCAGAATTGCGGGTCGGAGTTTTCCGGGTGCGTTGCATTGGGGTTGAGTTACTCGACCGCCAACTCGGCGAACAACTCCGCCAGCGGGAGGCGGAAACCGGGGAGCAAGTCCTCGCCGTCGAGCGCGTCGGTCATCACGCGGAGAAGGCGGTCCGCCTCGGGGGTGCGGTAAACGAGGGCCGATTTCTCCTCGGGATTAATCACCCACGCCAGCCGCGCACCACTGTCAAAATACTCCACCATTTTGTCGTGCGTGCGAATCGTGCGATCCCACGGAGAAAGAATCTCCACGACCAAATCGGGCGCCCCCTGAAAATACCGCTTCACTGCGTCCTGACCACGCGGAACCCGCGTTTTGTGAATAAACGAGACGTCCGGTGAAAGCAGGTTCCCCGATGCCATCCAGCAGCCGAGGCTCGAGCCGCAGACTCAGCCGAGCTTGTGCTGGCGAACGTGCAGGCGCATCGCCATCAGCACCGCCGCCGCCATGTCTTCATGGCGATAACCGGTCGGGCTCATGATAATCTCCCCATCGATGAGCTCGTGTTTATGGCCGTCCTTCGGCAGAGCCATCAGCTCTTCGTCAGTCCAGACCTTGACGGCGGTTTCCATGGCAGGGTTTAAAGCGAACCCTACGCAGGGGAACCAGCGCCGCCAGGAGGGAGTCGGCCGACGGAAAACGCGGGGCGCATGCCAGTTTTCCGACAGGTACCGGGAAGACTGGAAAAGCGGGCTGCGCCCACGGCTCACCGCGACAGGGCAGGTTCCTGGAGCAGCATGAAACCTGCCGCCCTGCCGCTTTCGTCTGCCCCGGTTTCTCCGGGGCGAGCCTCCCAATCCGCCGTTGTCAACTATTGGTTAACAATGGAGGATTGAAGCCGCGGTGGCCGGCGCCCGAGACGCGGCGAGGACGCCACGTCTCCATCACCGCAGCGTCAGCCATCGGCCGAGCGGGCCTTGGTAAAAACCCAACACGACCGAAGCGAGCGCCAGCGCGCCGAGCATGAGGCCGGCGGCCAGTCCGACCGGGGTGCGCGCGGGCCGGGCGGGCGAAAGGGCCCCATCCGCCGGCGGTGTCCACGTGGCGAAAAACGCCGCCTTGATCCAGCCGAAGTAATAGTAAATCGAAACCACCACGCCGGCCGCGGCCAGCGCGAGCATCCAGCGGGCGCCCGCCTGGAAGGCCGCGATGAACACCAGCAATTTCCCCATGAAGCCGGCCAGTGGAGGAATGCCCGCCAGCGAGCCGAGGCCGACGGCGAGCACGGTGGCGAGGAAGGGATTCTCCTTCGCGAGCCCCGCGTAGTGATCGAGTTCCTGGTCCGCATCGTCCGGCCCCGCGAGATGCGTCATCACGCCGAACACGGCGAACGATGCCAGCAGGTAGGTGAAGAGGTAGAAATAAACTGCGCCGGTCGCGAGCGGCGCAGCGGATGCGGCCACCACGCCGAGCAGCAGAAAGCCGGCATGCGACACACCGGAAAGCCCGATGAGCCGTTTCACATTGAACTGCGTCAGCGCGGCGAGGTTGCCGAAAACGATCGTGCCCGCGGCCATCGCGGTGAGCACGGGAGTGATCAGCCACCGGTAGGAAGCGAACGCCCCTTCCGCCCCGCACAGCCCCAGCAGGACGGCGAAGCCGGCTCCCTTCGAGGCGACGGCGAGAAACGCCGTCACCGGCGTGGGCGCGCCCTGGTAAACATCCGGCACCCAGATCTGGAACGGCACCGCACCGATCTTGAACGCCACGCCGGCCAGCACGAGCACGATGCCGAGGCTGGCGATGAAATTGTGCGGATTGGCCGCGAGGAAATTCGCGAGGTCGCCGTAACGCATCGAGGTCGCCGAATGCGCCGGCAGCGTCGGATTGCCGGCCACGCCATACAGCAGGACGATGCCGAAAAGTAGCAGCCCGGAACTGAGCGCACCCATGATCAGGTATTTGAGCCCAGCCTCGAGCGAAGCCCCACTCGTCCGAAAATAGCTGACGAGGATGTAGAGGCCGATCGTCAGCGTTTCGAGCGCGACGAACAGCAGCACGAAGTGATTGCTCTGCGCCAGCAACATCATCGCGGCCGTCACCACGAGGAGGATGTGATAGAACTCGATGCGCGGCATCGCCTGCTTCGCCAGGCTCACCCGGGCCAGCACGCACACGAGCAGCGCGGACAGGAGGAAGAAGGCGCGCATCACCTGTCCCGCGGCACTGTGGTGGAGCAGCCCGTTGAACGTATCGCTGCCGAGGGTCGCCGAGTTCCAATTGATGAACAGCCCGATGAGCGTGCCGAGGAGGCCGGCCGAGGCGACGTCCGGAATCAGCGCGTGGTGACGCTTCGGCAGGACCACTTCCAGCACCAGCAGCGCCAGCGCGAGGCAGGCAAGGATCAGCTCGGGAAAGAGGGCCGTCCAGAGATTGTCCGCCGCGGCGAGTTTGAGGGCGTCGAGAGTCATCACGGAAGAACGTGGGTGGTCACCGTGGCTTGGGTGGGCCGGTTATCCTGCCCGGGGCGCGGGGCGAGCGGGAGGCTATGCGCGGTCTTTTCGCCAGCCGTGGCCAGGGCGGCATGGATCGGACCCGACAGCGACTTCGGCCAGAAGCCGACGAACAACAGGGCGGCGAGCAGCAGCAGCGCGGGAAGCTTTTCCGCCCAGCGCAGATCGACCGGCGGATGGGCCGCCGCGATCGCGGCGAACTCCGGCGTCGCGGGCCCGAAGAAAATGCGGGCGACCGCCCGGAGCCCGTAGATCGCCGAGATGACCACGCCGGCGACGGCCAGCGCCGTGATCAGCGGCGAGAATTGCCAGAGCGCGACGAAGATCGTGAGTTCGCCCCAGAAGTTGGCGAAGCCCGGGAGCCCGATGCTCGCGAAGGTCGCCGCGACGAAAAACGCGGCGAGGACCGGTGCCTGGGCCGCCAGCCCGCCCATCTCGTTCAAGACAAAGGTGTGCGTGCGGTGATGCACGCTCGTGGCGAGGAGGAAGAGCAGCGCCACCGAGAGACCGTGCGCGACCATCATCAGCACCACGCCGCCGACGCCGAGCGTGGAGCCGGCCGCGATGCCGAGAAATGCGTAACCCATGTGCATGACCGAGCTGTACCCGATCATCTGCTTCAGGTCCCGCTGCGCGATCGTGACCACGCCGATGATCAGGACATTGCCGATGACCGCCAGCCACGCGAGCGGATGGGCCCAGTGGGCGAGACCCGCCGGCAGCAGCGGCAGCGCCACCTGGATGAGCCCGTAGAGACCGAACTTTTTCAGGACACCCGCGTGTAACATCGCGGCCGAACTCGGCGCCGCGCCATAGCCGAGCGGCGCCCAGGTGTGGAACGGCCAGAGCGAAACGAGAATGCCGAGGCCGAACATCAGGAGGCCAAAAATATGCTGCTGGAGGGTCTCGTTCAGCGGATGGGCCGTCACGTAGGCCCGCAGCGCGATCAGGTCGAAGGTGTTGGCTCCGCTCCGGACGTAGAGCGCGATCAGGCCGACGAGCGAGATCATCGCGCCCAGCGTGAGGTAGATCGTCATCTTCATCGCCGCGTAGCTGCGATCGCGACCGCCCCACACGCCGACCATGATGAACGTCGGTATCAGCGCGAGTTCGTGAAAGAAATAGAGGAAGAAAACGTCGACGCTCGCGAACACGCCCATCAATCCGCCCTGCATGATCAGCAGGAGCATGAGATAAAGCTTCAAGCGCTCCGCCTGCGACTGGATGGCGTAGAGGCCCGCCGCGAATCCGACGATGCCGGCGAGCACGAAGAGCGGCAGCGAAACGCCGTTCAAGCCAAGTTTCAGGCTGATGCCCAAACCCTCGAGGCCGGTGGCATAACTGGTCAGGAACGCGTAGCCGGCCGTCTGCGGCGCGGCGGCGAAATGCCACCAGGTGTGCAGCGCCATCAGCAGCGGAAGCGCGAAGGCCCCGTAGGCAAGGCGCACCGACCAGCGCTTCGGCAGGCCAAAAGCGATGAGCAGCGCCAGCGCGAGCGGAGCCGCGATGGCAACAAGCAGGGGATCGAAGGGCAGTTGGCTCATCGCAAAATCAGAGAGTCACGACGCCGGCGGCAAAGGCCCAGAGCGTTACCACGCCGAGCAGGAACCAGTAGACGTAGGCGTTGAGGTTGCCGACATGCAGCGCCCGCGCGCCGAGGCCGACCAAGCCGACCAAGCCGGCGAAGCCGCGGACGATCAGGCCGGCGAGGAAGATCTGCTCGATGAAATTGAGCACCATCGCGAACCGCTGCTGGATCTTCGCAACGTAGTCGTCGTAGGCGCGATCGAACGAGCCCCTGAGGGCCGCCAGCGCCCCGAACAGGCCGGGGGACTTTTCGGCGAGCGCATCGGCGGGGGCCGGGCGGTAGACCACCCAGGCTCCGAGCGCGCCGACGATCAACACGGCAAGGCTGGTGACGAGGATCACGGTGTGATCCGAATCCTGTGCCTCGGGCACCAGCTCGTGGATCTCATCGAAGGCGCCGCCAAAAATCCCCGAGTAGAACCAACCGTAGCCCCCAATGACCGACAGGACGGCGAGCACCGCCAGGGGCGCCGTGAGCGCAAGTCCGCCCTCGTGGGCGTGATCGGCCTCGGCGCTGCGCGGCGCGCCCAGGAAGACGATCTTCCACATCCGCACCATATAGAACGCGGTCAGCACCGCGGTGAGCGCCAGCACCGCGAACACCGGCGTGTTTTTCGCGTAGGCGAGATAGAGAATCGCGTCCTTGGAGAAGAAGCCCGCCAGCCCCGGCAGGCCGATGATCGCCAGCACGCCGAGCGTAAACGTCACAAACGTCAGCGGCATCCGCTTCGCCAGTCCGCCCATCTTGAAGATGTCTTGCTCATGATGGCAGCCGTGGATGACCGAGCCGGAGCCGAGGAACAGCAGCGCCTTGAAGAAGGCGTGCGTCGTCAGGTGAAACATCGCCGCGCCCACACCCACCGCGTAGACGACCGTGTGCGCCGCGCCGTCGTGCGTGTGCGTGTCGCTCATCGAGCCGAGCCCGAACGCCGCCACCATGTAGCCGAGCTGCGAAAGCGTGGAGTAGGCGAGGACCTTTTTGATGTCGCTCTGCACGATCGCGCAGAGCGCGGCGTAGAGCGCGGTCGCGGTGCCCACCCACAGGATCACCGTCAGGGCCTCGGGCACCATCAGAACGTTGATGCGGCACAGCATGTAGATGCCGGCGGCCACCATCGTCGCGGCGTGGATGAGCGCGGAAACGGGCGTCGGACCTTCCATCGCGTCCGGCAGCCAGACGTGCAACGGCAGTTGCGCCGACTTGCCGACAGCGCCGCAGAAGAGGAGGAGCGGGATCGCCGCCACGACGGCCTGGCCGCCCTCGACCGCGGTCCCGAGGGCGGTGAGATTGGTCGTGCCGAAGTGGGCCTGGCACCAGAGGATGCCGAGCAGGAAGCCGAAGTCGCCGACGCGGTTCACGATGAACGCCTTCTTCGCGGCGTCGGCCGCCGACTGCTTGTCCATGAAGTGGTTGATCAGCAGCCAGGAGCTGAAACCGACCAGCTCCCAAAAGATGAACATCATGAAAAGATTGTCGGAGAAAACGATGCCGAGCATCGAGAACATGAAGATCGAAAGGCCACCGAAGTAACGGCCCCGCGAGCCGTCCCCGGCCATGTAGCCGAGCGAGAACACGTGCACGCACAGGCCGACGACGCCGACGATCACGAGCATGAGGGCGGCGAGATCGTCGAATTTGATCCCGATCGAAAGCGCAAAATCGCCAAGGCGCAGCCATTCGACCGAGGCTTCGAACCGTTCGCGGTGCAGCGCGAGGATGACCGCCACCACGGCAATCGCCGCGGCGGACAGGGTCGACAGCACGGCGGCGATCCCGCCGGCGCGGCGCAGGAAGAGCGCGATGACCGCGGCGGAAACCAGCGGCAGAACCAGGACAAAAATAGCGTGCTGAAGCATCGTCATGGCGCGTCAGTTTTTCAGCGAATTAAACTCGTTGACCTGAATCGTCTGGCGCTTCCGGAACAGGGCCACGATGAGGGCAAGGCCGACGGCCACCTCGGCGGCGGCGACGGTGAGGATGAAGAACACGAAGACGTTGCCATCCATCGTGCCGTTGAAACGCGAGAATGCGACCAGCGCCAGGGTCGAGGCGACGAGCATCAACTCGAGGCACATGAACACGACGAGCGTGTTGCGGCGGATGAGGACGCCGAGCAGGCCGATTGCAAAGAGCGCGACGCTGATCAGCAGGTAGGAGTCGAGGGTCGCGGGAATCATTTGATGTCCTCCATGCCCTCGAATTTCTTGCTCAGCACGATCACGCCCAGCAGCGCGATCAGGAGCAGGAACCCGATGATCTGGACGGGCAGCAGGTAGGTCGTGAAGAGCTGGTAGGCGTAGAGCTTGAGCGACGCGCCCAGCGCCGGGGTGGAGCCCAGCGCCGGCGCGGCGAGATGCCCGCGGTTCAGGAAGGAGGCCACCCCCGCCACCACCAGCCCGGTCGCGACGATCCGCGCCAGCAGCGGCAGCTTGGTGACGCGGGGCGACTCGTCGCCCCGGGAATCGAGCAGCATGATGATGAAGAGAAACAGCGCGACGATGGCGCCCGCGTATACCAGCAGGAGCACGAACGCCAGGAGGTAGGCATTGAGGCTGACGAAGAGTCCGGCCACCCCGACCAGCGAGAGCAGGAGGCACATTGCCGCGTTGACGGCGTTCTTGTTCACGACGACGCCGAGGGCGCAGGCGATCGTGAAAACGGCGAAGAGGTTGAAGAGGAGGGAACCCATGGCGGTCGGGTGGCGATCAGTGCCGGTCGTTGCCGTGCTCCTCGGCGGCCTTTTTCTTGTCCCACTTGAGGTGGGCGTCGGGCAGCGTGCCCCCGAGCTCATAGAGACGGGCCTTGTCGTTCACCATCTCCTCGCGGGTGTAGCCGGTCATGGAATACTGCTGCTGGAGGAAGATCGCCTCCTCCGGGCAGACCTCCTCGCACAGCCCGCAATAGATACACCGGAGCATGTCGATCTCGAAGGCCTCGGGTGCCTTCTCCACGTGACCGGTGGCCGCGTCGGTCGCGATGGCCCCGGGCGTGATCCGGATGGCCTTGGGCGGGCACACGAACTCGCAGAGCTGGCAAGAGACGCATTTTTCGCGGCCGTGGGGATCCTTCACCAACGTCGGCACCCCGCGGTAGCCCGGCGGAATCGCCGGGCGCTGCTCGGGATACTCCATCGTGATGTTCGGCTTGAAGAGATGCTGCAGCGTCGTCTTCAGCCCGCTGGCGATCGCCGGAAGGTAGGTGCGCTCGGCGAAGCTGAGCGGTTTGCGTTCGAGAGGGACGATGGCCATGGCGCGAGTGGGTTTGGCTCAGAAGTGGGTCACAGAGGACGTAGCGTTCAGACACAGAGAGCACTGAGAATAAACCGCATCAGGCAAAGCCTTCAGGACTCCGTGATCTCTGTGCAGCCTCGGTGAACTCTGCGACTCAACTGTTTTCATTTCTGAATGACCGCGATCCCGATCGCGTAGACGAGGAGGTTGATGATCGCGAGCGGCAGGAGTTTTTTCCAACCGATCTCCATCACTTGATCGTAGCGGAAGCGCGGCACAGTCCAGCGCACCCACATGAAAAAGAAAATCAGCGCGATCACCTTGCCGAGGAAGATCGCGATCGAGAGCAGGCCCACCACGAGTGGATGAGACAGGCCCAGCCAGTCGGCGAGCGTGGCGAGCGGCACCCAGGGTAGCGGATTCCACCCGCCAAGGAACAGCAGGGTAAACACGCCGGAACCGATCAGCATGTGCGAATACTCCGCGACGAAGAAGAGCGACCACTTGAAGCCGCCATATTCCGTGTGAAAACCACCCACGAGGTCGGCCTCGGACTCCGGCATGTCGAAGGGCTGCCGGTTGGTTTCGGCGAACAGTGAGGTGAGGAAAATGAAGGCCGCCACCGGCATGATAAAAATGAACCATACGCCACCCCAACCGCTCGTGCCGCTCTGGAATTCGACCACCTTGCCCAGGCTCATGGTCCCCTCCGTGCCCGGCGCGTTGATCCACAGGAAAACCGGCAGCACGGCCAGGGTCATCGACAACTCGTACGAGATCAACTGCGCCGAGGCCCGCACGCCGCCGAGGAAGGGGTACTTCGAATTCGACGCCCAACCGGCTAGGATCAGCGAGTAGACGCCGAGCGAGGAAACCGCGAATACGGCCAGCAGTCCTACGTCGACGTCGGCGAGCGCGAGCGGAATCACGTGGCCTGCCGGATCGAGATAGGCGCCGAACGGCACCACGGTAACGGTCGTCAGCGCAGGCATCATCGCGAGCGCCGGCGCGAGGATGAAGTAGAGCTTGTTGACGTGCCCCGGGACCGGTTCCTCCTTGAAGAGGAACTTCAAGCCGTCGGCCATCAGATGAAACACGCCGAGCCGCTGCAGGAAAGTGCCGAGAAACGGAATCCATGCGACCCACGGCACGATCGCGCGATTCGGCCCCGGCCGGCCCTGAATCCAGGCCGAGACCTTGCGCTCCCCGAGCGAGCAGGCGCCGGCGAGCGGGAAAATGACCATGATCACGGCAAGGCCCTTGAGGAGGCCCTGCACGACCGGATGAAGCTGGAGATAAAAATCGATCATCTCAGACAGGGACCGCGGCGGCGGACCGGGCCGCGGGTTTAAAGTGAAGCGTTTCGCCCTCGACGAAAGCGAGGCCGAGCCACGGCGTCGCGTCGAGGAGCAGCCCAGTTTCGGGCAGATTGGCGAAAGTGACCGTGCCCAGCGCCGCAACCTCGGCCGCCATCCCAGCCCACAGGGCGTGCAACTCGCCGGAGACCACCGGCCCGCCGGCGGCGCCAACCAGCTTCGCCAGCACGACCAGATCGTCGATGGCACCGACCGCGCCGGGCACCGCCTTGAAAAACTTCTGGAGGCGGAATTGCTGGTTCACGAAGGCACCGCTCTTTTCGAAAACGGTCAGGGTCGGAAGCACGACCCGCGCCGCGGCACTGGTCGCGTTGGCATGGGTCCCGAGATAAACGACCGCCACCTTGGCCAGCTGCGCAGCGCTGAGACCGGCGGCGGCCAGATCCTCGCCGACAGAAACAACGGCCTTGATCTTGCCCGCGTCGATCGCGGCCGCGAGGCCCGTGAGTTTTTCCGCCGGGAGGGCCTCGATGAGGCCGGTGACGAGCGCACCGCGAAGATTCGGATTCCGGTCGGCGGAGATCAGGATCCCGTCACCCTGCCCCACCCGGCTGACGAGGTGCGTCGCAGCGCCCAGCGCCGCGGCGAGTTTCTTCGTGAGAAATTGTTCCTCGACCGAACTGCGGCCGGAGCCGACGACCGCGATCGCGCCCGCGGACGATTTGAACAGCTCCGCGGCCGCGTTGACCGCCATGTCCGGGGCGCTGTCGATCCCGTTGACCTTGACCGCAGCCAGGCGGTCGGTGGCCCGCACGGATTTGTAGAGGTCGCGCGCGCTGTCGGACAGCCACATGTCGTTCACCTCGTCGTTCCGGCGCGGCGTGATGCGGTAGATCTGGCCCTCGCGGGACCAGACGACCGTGTTGGCGCCCACGCTCGACTCGGTGTCGATGCTTTTGGTCTGCTTCAGGAACCAGACGCGCATCTTGAACCGGAAATCGGTGCTGGTCAGCGCGCCCACCGGGCAGATGTCGACGGTGTTGAGCGAGTAGTTGTTCGCGAGCTCCCGGCCGGGGAAACACGTGAGCGTCGAGTAGCTGCCGCGGTCGATGAAGCCGAGGACGTCGTCCTTGACGATCTCCTTGCAGAAGCGGATGCAGCGCGAGCAGAGGATGCAGCGCTCGTCGTCGAGCATGACGCGCGGGCCGAGCTGGGTGCGCTTCGGCTTCACGTTTTTCTGCTCGATGTAGCGCGAGTAGCCGCGGCCGTAGCCGGTCGACTGCTCCTGCAGCTTGCACTCGCCGGCCTGATCGCAAATCGGGCAATCCAGCGGATGGTTGACGAGCAGGAATTCCATCACACCCTCGCGGCAATCCTTGATCTGCGGCGTGTTGGTGCGGACGTGCAGGCCGGGCGAGGCGTTGGTCGCGCAGCCGATCTGTGGGCGCGAGATCCAGTTGATCTTCTGCCTGCCCGTCGCCGGATCCATGATCGGCGCCTGGGTCGTGGGATCGACCGCCGGCATGCCCATTTCGATCAGGCACATGCGGCAGTTGCCGACCACCGAGAGCTTGGGGTGGTAGCAATAATAGGGAACGTCCACCCCGACCAGCCGCGCGGCTTCGATCACGTTGGTGCCCTTGGGCACGGCGATCTCCTTGCCGTCGATGTTGACGGTAACGAGGTCGGGTTTGGGAGAGGCAATCATTTCAGGAAAGTCGGATTAAGCACAACGGCACGGAGCCACGGAGAAAATGTTCTGCTCGAACCCGGTGCCGCTGTGTCTTGGTGGTTCATTTTCAGACGAGTTCGAGGGCGCCATCGCTCTTCGCCGCCTTCTTCGTCTCCGGGTAGGCTTTGAACTCGTCGCCGAACTTTGCGATGAAGCTCTGCGTCGGCCAGGAACACGCCTCGCCAAAGGCGCAGATGGTGCGGCCGGCGATCTGGACGGCCACGCTCTTCAGCAACGAACCGTCCTCGGCGCGCGCGTGGTCGTGCACCATGCGCGTGGTGATCTTCTTCATCCAGAGCGAGCCCTCGCGGCACGGCGTGCACTGGCCGCAGCTCTCGTGGGCGTAGAACGCGTTGATGTTGGCCAGCGCCTCAACCATGCTCACGGAGTCGTCCATCACGATCACGCCGCCCGAGCCGCTCATCGTGCCACAGGCCGCGAGCGTGTCGAAATCCATCGGGATGTCCTCGACCGTCAGCGTGCGCGAGGTGCCATCCTTGTTCTTCAGCGTAAACGTCTCGCCGAATTTCAAAATCTTCGCGGACGAGCCGCCGGGAATGACCGCCTTGAATTTCCGGCCGGGCAGCGGGCCGCCACAGACTTCGTTGAGCAGTTCGCCAAGCGTGATCTTGCCGACCTCGTACTCGTAGTAACCGGGCTTTTGCACGTGGCCGCTGACACAGAGGATGCGCGTGCCGGTGTTGTTCGGCGTGCCGATCTTGGCGTAGGCATCGCCGCCCATCTCGACGATATGCTTCACGTGGCAGAGCGTCTCCACATTGTTCACGATCGTCGGGCACTGGTAGAGGCCGAGCACCGCGGGAAAATATGGCGGCTTGATGCGCGGGTAGGCCCGCTTGCCCTCGAGCGACTCGATCAGCCCGGTTTCCTCGCCGCAGATGTAGGCGCCGGCGCCGCGATGGACGTAGATTTCGCAGCTGTAATTCGTGCCGAGGATGTTCGGCCCGCAGAGGTTCGCCGCGCGGGCCGCGGCGATCGCTTTTTCGAGAATCCGCGCACCGTGCGGCATTTCCCCGCGGATGTAGATGTAGGCCTGCTTCACGTTGTTCGCGAAGCTGCTGATCATGATGCCCTCGATCAGTTGATGCGGGTCCTGGTGGATGATGTAGCGATCCTTGAAAGTGCCGGGCTCGGACTCGTCGGCGTTGACGATGAGATAGATCGGCTTGCCGCTCTTGCGGTCGACCAGGCCCCATTTCACGCCGCAGGGAAACCCCGCGCCCCCACGGCCGCGGAGGCCGGACTTTTTGACCTCGTCGATGATCGCCGCGGGCGGCATCGCCACGGCCTTCTTCAACATCTCGTAGCCCCCATTCCGCTGGTAACACGCCAGGTCGTTGGTGTAGCCGGGCGCGCCGATGTGCTTGAAAATGATCCGATGTTGAGCGGGTGCAGGCATGGGCGTGGTGGCGGGGTCGGTCAGCGCCGCTGCGCGGCTTCGCGTTTGATCTGGTTGCTGAGTTCCTTCGCCTTCGCGACGTCGACCTTCTCGTGCAGATCGTCGTCAATCAACACGACCGGCGCCGTGCCGCAGCTCGCGAGGCACTCGACGAACTCAATCGTGACCTCGCCATCCGGGGAAATCTCCCCGCGGTGCGTGTTGAATTCCTGCTCGAACGTCTCACACGTCTTGTAGCCGCCCAGCAGCGCGCATGACAGGGTGCGACAAACCTTCACGTGCCGGCGCCCGATCGGCTTCTGCCGGAACATGGGATAAAACGTCACGAGCTCGTAGATGTTGATCGGCTCGAGCTCGAGCTTCGCCGCGATCCATGCGACGGCCTCCTGCGAGATGTAACCCGCGTCCTCCTGCACCAGGTGCAGCAGCGGCAGCGCCGCGCTCCGCTTGACCGGATAGTGCGGGATCACCTCGTCGATCTTCCGCAGCGTTTCGGGTTTGAGATTCATCGAAAAAGTACGCGCGGTTACTCAGCGATCGCATTCGCCCATCACGAAATCGAGCGAGCCGAGAATGGAGACGACGTCGGAAACCAGGCAGCCGACGCAGATCTTCGGCAGGATGGAAAGGTTGCAGAACGAGGGCGACCGGATCTTCAGGCGCCACGGGACGCCGCCGCCCTTGCTCACGACGTAGAATCCGAGCGCGCCCTTCGGGTTTTCCGCCTCGAAGTACACCTCGCCCGGCGGCATCTGCGGCCCCTCCGTCACGAGCATGAAATTCTGGATCAGCTCCTCCATCGAGCTCAGCACCTTGTCCTTCGGCGGCCCGAAAATCTTCTTAGCCTCCGTCGCATACCACGGCCCGCCGGGGAATTTCGCGATCACCTGCTTGATGATCCGCACCGACTGCCGCATCTCCTCGCCGCGGACGAGATAACGGTCGTAGCAGTCGCCCTTCGTGCCCACCGGCACATCGAACTCATACTGCTCGTAGCCCGAATACGGCTTGTCCTTGCGCAGATCGACCGCGACGCCGCTGCCGCGCGCATTGGGCCCGGTCAGGCCGTAGGCGAATACATCCTCCTTGGAGATCACGCCGACGTCGACGGTGCGATCCATGAAGATTTTGTTCCGCGTCAGGAGCTTCAGGATCTCCTCGAGAATGGGCAGGAACTGGTCGCAGAACGCGCTGACGCGCTCCAACCAGCCGTCCGGCACATCGCGCGCCAGGCCACCGATGCGCGAATAACTGGTCGTAAAACGCGCGCCCGTCAGCTCCTCGAACAGCTTGTAGAGTTTTTCGCGCTCGGTGAACGAGTACATGAACACCGTCCACGCCCCCGTATCGATCCCGAACGCACCGAGCCCGAGCAGGTGCGAGGAAACGCGGGCCATCTCCGCGGTGAGCACGCGGATGGCCTGGCAGCGGGCCGGCACCTCGAGCTTCGCCAGCCGCTCCACCGCGATCGCATACGCCATGTTGTTCGCGAGCGGTGCGATGTAGTCCAACCGGTCCGTGTACGGCACGAACTGGTTGTAGGTCATGTTCTCGGCGATCTTCTCGTCGCCGCGGTGCAGATAACCGATCACCGGGTCGCACTTGGTCAGGATCTCGCCGTCGAGTTCCATTTGCAGACGCAGCACGCCGTGGGTCGACGGATGCGACGGCCCCATGGAGAGCGACATCTTCTCGGTCTGGAACTCCGCTGGCGCGGCCTGGGCGGCGCCTGCCGCCTTCGCGGCCGAATCGGGAAAGGTAAAATCGGTGGCCATCGCTCGGTTTAGTTGCCCGCGAAACCCGTGAAAGGAGCGAAGGCTCCCGGCCGTTGGGTATTCATTTTCGGTGTCGTGCGGGTCACGGGATCAATCTTTCTTCTGGCGCAGTTCGGTCTGCCCCGGTTGGACGTGGCGGTCGCTCCAGCTTTCGTCCTTCGCGCGCGGCTCGGCCTCCGTCAGGTTGATCTCGCCCGGCGCCGCCACAAACGGGCCACCCGCCATCGGCGCCGCGATGGCCGCCGTGCCGGTTTCCTCGGTGATCTCCGCGTCGGGCAGCGGGGTTTCGATGCCGGCCAGCGGGAATTCTTTGCGCAGCGGAAAATGGGGATAGCCATCCCACATCAGGATGCGCCGAAGATCGGGGTGGCCGTCGAACGTGATCCCGAACATGTCGTAACACTCGCGCTCGTGCCAGTTGGCCCCGGGCCACAGGCCGACCACGCTGGGCGCCACCGGCTCGGTATCGCTCGTGCAGTTGGCCGCGACCCGCAGGTAAGTGTGCTGCGTGCTTGAAAAGAGGTGGTACACCATCGTGAAGCGCGGCGAAACGCCCTCCGCCCAGTCGATCGCGGTCAGATCCGTCATGATATCGTACCCGAACTCGTCGCGCAGGCAACGGAGCACGGCCGGCAGTTCGCCCATGGGCACGTTGACCGCGGGATGATCCGAGCTGGCACGGTCGGACGCCTGGGGAAACTTTCCCTTGAGCGCGGTAAGGGCGTCGGCGGGCATGAGGGAATCCGGAAGCAGTGGGCGGGCCGGGTTCAGGCCGAGAGCAGCTGCTTGGCCGACGGTTCGCGTTTCACCTTGGCCTGAAGCTTCATGAGGGCGTCGAGCAAGGCCTCCGGCCGTGGCGGACAACCGCTGACATACACATCGACGGGAATGATGCGGTCGACGCCCTGCAACGTCGCGTAGCTGCGATACATGCCGCCCGAACTGGCGCACGCCCCCATGGCGATCACCCACTTCGGCGCCGCCATCTGGTCGTAGATCCGGCGGATATGCGGCGCCATCTTGTAAGTCACGGTCCCGGCCACGATCATGCAGTCGGATTGCCGCGGAGAAAACCGCATGACCTCGGCGCCGAAGCGGGCGATGTCGAACCGGCTGGCGCCCACTGCCATCAACTCGATGGCGCAGCAGGCCAGACCCATGGGCATCGGCCACATGGAATTGCTCCGGATCCAGTTGATCATCGCATCGGCCCGCGAGACGATCACATCACCCTCAATCTTGGTGTTGTAGCCGAGTTCGGTGTTCGAGGTGACCATGGTAAACAGGTGTGGTTGAAGGGAAAAACCCCCGCAGGGTTGGGTGCCCTCCCCCGCCGCGCAAGTCGGTTTTCCAATTACGCTCCGGAGCCTTTACCTTAGAAGGACCGACGGCGAGCCCGGACAGCGGAACTGAAACCATGCGGCGACGGAGAGTAAAAACCGCTCCGATTAAGGTACCGCTGATTTACCGTTGACCGGCCGGGGCGCATGACGCTTCTTTGTCCGCTTCGCACTACGCTCGGCCGCCTTTCAAGCGGTCGATCCAGCACCCGGAGAGGTGGCAGAGTGGTCGAATGCGCGCGCTTGGAAAGCGCGTGAACCCGAAAGGGTTCCGGGGGTTCGAATCCCTCCCTCTCCGCCAGTTTTCTTTCCGATTCGGAAAGAAAACTGCCCGCCGAAGCCATGGCGAAGGCGGGCAACAGGGCAGGGTTTACACCGACGTTTCGCCTATCACCGGCCCGCTCCTCACGCCTTCGGATATTCCCACCCCTTGCGATAGTTGCGGCGCAACAGCTTGTTCGCGGCCTCGTCGCCGATGATGCGCTCTTTCTCACCGTCCCACTCCAGGCTGCGACCGTGCTTCAGTGACAGCATGCCGAGGAGCGCCAAGTTGGTGGCCAGGTGAATTTCGCCGATGTCGGCCACGGGTTTCCTCCCGGTGGCGATCGCGTCCAGAAAATCGGCCCAGAGCTCCTTGATGTTCTGCCCGTCGGGCTGGTTGAGCTTCGCGGGCTCATTGATCACCGGATCGCTGGCATTGACCGGATAGAACGTCCAGCCCTTCTGCCAGCCGATGTGCAGGATGCCCTTGGTCCCGTAAAAATAGCAGCCGACGTTCTCGCCCTTGTCGGTGGCGTTGCCCGCGAACCGCCGGTGCTCCCACTGCACGTCGAACTTCTCGAAACTGAACGTCGCGAGCTGGTGGTCGGGCGCGTCGGGTGTCTGCTCGTCGGCGGTCAGCACCGGCGGCCCCGCGATCGGCCGGCCCCCGCTTGAAAAGATCCTCTTGGCGTACTTCTCCCCGGTGATCCACAGGATCTGGTCGAGCCAGTGGATGCCCCAGTCGCCGAGCGTGCCGTTGGCGAAGTCGAGGTAGTTGCGGAAGCCGCGGGGGTGCAGTCCGCCACGCCGCGCCGCATTGGGGTCGCGCGGATCGATGCCGTTGTAGGGCCGCAGCGGCGCGGGGCCGCACCACAGATCCCAATCGAGCTCCTTCGGCACCCGCACGGTCGGAATCGGTTTCTCCGGACCACCACCGCCGTGGACAAAACAGCGGACCATGCCGAGCTCCCCGAGCCGGCCCGACCGCATGAAGTCGCGGCCGCTGATGTTATGCGGCGAAACGCGGCGATGCGTGCCGACCTGCACGACCCGGCCGGTCGCCCGCGCGGCGTTCACCATCGCACGGCCTTCCATCACGGTGTGCCCGATCGGCTTTTCCACGTAAACGTGCGCACCCGCCTTCACCGCGGCGATCATGGGCAGCGCGTGCCAGTGGTCGGGCGTGCCGATGATGGCGATGTCGGGCTTCGCCTGGGCCAGGAGTTCGCGGTAGTCCTTGAAAAGCTTCGGCGTGTCGCCGGTGCCGTTGCGGACATTGGCCAGCGTGGGCTCGAACTGCCGGGAATCCACGTCGCACAGCGCCACGATCTCGCACGCCCCGCTGGCCATCGCCTCGCGGAGGATGTTATTGCCCCACCAGCCGCAGCCGATGAGGACGGTGCGGTATTTTTTCGCGCCCGCCTTGTCGGCGGCGCGGATGCCAAACGGGAGCGCGGCGAAGGCCGTGGCCGCTGCGGTGTGATGGAGAAAATTACGGCGGTTCATGAGGGAGATTTTACGAAATTGGCCCACGAACCCCACAAATTCGTGGGCGTTTTTTGAGAGGAACTAACTCCGCACGCCCAAGCCCACTTCACGGCGGAGATACGCGATCGATTTTTCGATTTCGGCCTTTTGGAAATCCTGTGTCACCTGTTTGCCCTCGGGTCCCGCCGGCGCCTTGAACGGCTGGAGCGGGTGGCCGCGTTTGGCGAGGGCCTCGAACCGGGCGAGCGCGGCGGGCCGCCGGTCATAATACTTCCAAAATTCGGGCTGCTTGTACGGAAAGGTGCGCTGCGATCCGGAAATCGTCTCGATCATGATCGGCACCGACGGGCACAGCTGGGCCCAGCGCGCCGCGTATTTCTTCCAGTCGATCAGGCCGTCACCCGCGGCGGTCCACTGCACGGCCGCTCCCTCTGGCGTCTCCCAGATCATGTCGTCGCGCAGGCTTGAGCAGATTGTCACGGGCCCGAGCGTTTCGAGCACGTCCATCGGATCCTCCAGCGTCCAGGCCGCGTTCCCCGAGTCGATGTTGGCGCCGACGAAGTCGCGCCCGGCAGCCTCGATCAAGTCGCGAAGTTCCCACGAGTGCATGTCGCCCGCGTGGTTTTCGACCGCCACCTTGATGCCGGACTCGAGGGCGTCGCGCCGACAGGCCTTGAGCACCGCGACCGTGTCGGCGATGCGCGCACGGATGCCGCCCTCGGTCTTGCGATCCTCCATGGTGCCGAGGATGACGCGAAAAACCGGCGAGCCGAGGGTTCGCGCGGCGCGCAGGCCGAGCCGAAGATGTTCCTCGGCGGTGCCGCGGTTGGCCTTAAACGACCGTGACGTGGGGCAAATGCTCCAGCTGCCCAGATAGAGCGCGATGCCGGCCGCCTCGGCCTGGCTCCGGATCTCGCGCAGGGCGCCATCCTCGAGGCTCGTGAACGCGTCGAGATCGGAAATCAGGAGCGAGTCGCACTTGATCGCGGCCGCGTAGGCGATGAGTTCGGGCGCCTTCCAGCCCATGGCGCGGACGGCGTAGTTGTCGATGCCGAGTTTGATCTTCGGCGCGCTGGACTTCGACGCGGCGAGGAGCGGGCGGGCGGCAAGGGCGGTCGATGCCGCGGCGAGACGGGAAAGAAAGGAGCGACGGTGCATGGGGCGAACGCCCGCCAGCGAAACGGCGTCGCCCGGCGATGTCGATGCTGCGTCCACCCGCCCGACACGCCGCCCCCCGGACAACGCCGGCGCACACGGGGACCGTCAGGCCGGCATCCCGCCCGGGGAATCCGCCGCGTTGGCCACCGGTGCCAGCGGCCAGCGTTCGAGGAAGGCCAGTTGCGCGGCGCGGTCCGGCACGTCGAGGTAGTCGGGCCGGGCGAGGAACTTCATCGGAAAGGCGGGCTCGATCGCCAGCACGCACACCCGTTCGCCGTCGATCGCAAACACCGCGCGCCATGCGCCGCAGCCGATCTCCGACTGGCTCGCGTTGCGCCGCCGAATCCGGCGCGTGCGGTGCGGCGCGGGATCGCGCGAGAGCAACTCGATCAACCGGCGGGTGAAATCGATATCCCACGTTTCGCGCAGCCAGCGCACCTGGATGTCCGCCGCGCCCGAGATGCTCACCGCAAAGCGCGGTGGCTCGCGCAATCCCGCTTCCACCGCATCGATCCATCCCGCGCGGGCCGCGGGGAACGCGTCGTAGGCGGCGACGTAGGGCTTCACGTCGAAAACGGGCGTGCCGTCGAGGAGATCGCAGGGCCCGAGCAGCAGGCGCCGGCCCTCGACGCCCAGCAAGGGCACGGCGGTGAGACCAAGTGGATTCGGCCGGTGCGGCGAGCGCGTGGCGAAGACCCCCCGACGGCGCGACGGGCCGCGCGGTGGCAGCACCAGCGGGCGCCAGCCCGCGTTGCCGTGGAACCACCACAGGAGCCACACGCGTTCGATGCCGGCGAGGTCTTGCAGCGCCTGTTCATAGCCGCAGTCCGGCAGCAACTCCAATTCGTTGCGCTCCTCCTCGGCGGCGACGGGCTGGTGGCCAGCCTGAAACCTCACCTGCTGGCGGGTGCGAAGATAGCCAATCGGCTGCAGTGTGAGCGAGGGAGGCAAGCCGCCAACAAGCCCGTTCGCCGCACCTGGGTCGACCCGGAAGTGGTCACAGCCGGGCGCGGCCCGACCAAGGCGCGCCGTTACAAGTCGGCGCTCATGAACGACGGGCACCAGTATTTCTCGATGTGGCCGACCAGCAGGGCCGTGCCGTTGTCGTGCGTCGTATAGGGGGCCTTGGCGGGATCGTAGAGGCAGTCCGTGAGATCGCGGGCGAGCGCCACGTTTTTGCCGAGCAGCACCATCTGCCGGATGCCAAACGACCGGCCCAGCACGCACATGTTCGTGTGCACGCCGCAGAGGACGACGTTCTTGATGCCGCGCTGCTGGAAGAGATTGAAGATCTCCTGTCCCTTGTCGCTGATCGCATCCTCGGGAAAGATCCGGATCGTCCCGATCTGCCGGGTCCACGGCCAGCCCTTGGCGCTCCTCGCGGCGATGTCGCATTTCGGCCGGCAGTCGCACCAGTCCTTGTCGTCGATCGGCAGCGCACTTTCCCGCTCGGGCATGAGTTGACGCGAACGGATCGGAACCGGGGCCGCGGCCATGGGCGCCTCCTGCGCACGTTTGCGCTGCGGCGTGCCTTCGTAAAATTTCATGACGTCGCTCGGGGCGTGCACGATCAGCACGCCGCGCGCCCGTGCCTTCGCCACGAAAGCGTCGACCTGGGGTGCCATCGCGGCGACCCGCCGCGCCGCGCCCTTGCACGTGTGGTCGTCCCACATGTCGCAAACGATCACCGCGGTTTCGGCGGGCAGCCACGAACTCGTTTGCACCGTCGTGTCGCGACGCAGCTTGGGCGCCAGCACGACATCGCCGGCCGCAGCCGGGGCGAAGGAAGGAATGGCCAGTGAAAGCAGAACGCCGATCAGAACGATGCGATGATTCATGGAGGTGAAACGCTGGGGCTGCGACGCGCCTTCAGGGAATGACGTGGGCGAAAAATGGCAATGCTGCACCGCCCGGGGCCGGACCGCTCAGAGCGTCCAACCCTTGCGGTAGGCCGGGCGCACCCAGCGGTTCGCCTCGGGCAGATTCGTGACCGTGAGATTGGCCGCGTCCCACTCGATCCGGGTGTCCATGCGCTTCGCGACGTTGCCGAGCAGGCAGATTTCGGTGAGCGGTCCGGAGTACTCGAAGCACGCGCCGGCCTTGCGCCCGGCTTTCGCGGAGTCGACCCACTCCTGCTCGTGCGAGGTGTTGACCCGGGGCAGCGTCTTTTCCGGCCGGCGGTAGGCCTGCATCCGGGTTTCCGGAATCAGGCGCGGGCCGTCGCCCGTATGCCCCGCCATGAGCGTGCCCTTGCTGCCCTTGAAGATGATGCCGCCCTCCTCCGGCATGCGGCGTCCTTCCTCGAGTTCCGGCGGCCGCGGCGCGCGCGTGCCTTCATACCACGTCAGCTTCACCGACGGCAGGTGGCCGCGGGCGGGAAAGCGAAACGTGATGACGGAGGAGATCGGATGGGTGTCGGGATTCAGATCGCTCGACGTCGCCTCGACACTCGTGGGGGCACCGAGCTGGAGCGCCGTGACCACCGGGTCTAGCGTGTGGGCGCCGCGATCGCCCATCATGCCGTTGCCGAAATCCCACCAGCAACGCCATACGCGGGGATGATACGCCGGGTGATAGGGCCGTTCCGGCGCCGGGCCGAGCCACAGGTCCCAGTTCAGTTTGTCGGGCAGGGTCGGCGTCTCGGCGGGCCGCCGACCCCATTTCGAGCTCCAGCTGGCGTGACCCCACGGGTAGTAGGCGAGGCTGCACCAGGCATCGACCTCGCGCACCTCGCCGATCGCGCCATCGGCGATCCATTCCGTGATCAACCGCGGGCCCTCGGTGCTGTGTCCCTGGATCCCCATCTGCGTGCACACTTTCGATTCGCGCGCGGCCTGCGTCAGCGTCCGTGCCTCGTAAAGATCGTGGCACAACGGCTTCTGACAATAGACGTGCTTGCCCGCCTGCATCGCAGCGAGGGCAATCACCGCATGCGTGTGGTCGGGCGTGGCGATCACCACGGCATCGATGTCCTTTTGTTTCTCCAGCATCTCACGGTAATCGACGTAGAGCTTCGCGTCGGGATATTTCGCGATGGTCCGGGCCGCATAGGCGTGGTCGACATCGCAGAGCGCCACGATGTTTTCTCCGGGAAGGTTGGCGAGGTTGGACGCCCCTTGCGCACCGACGCCGATGCCCGCGATATTGAGCTTTTCATTCGGCGACAACTGCCGCACTCCGCCCCGCATGCGACCGGGCAGGATGGTGAAGGCCGCCGCCGCACCCGTGGCGGTGCGCAGGAAAGTCCGGCGATCGAGGGCGGGCCCGGTCGGGGAAGTTTTCATCGGTTTCAACGGGGAGCGCGCGGCCAGGCTTGAGGAGGGTTGCGTCAGTCTGATCTGTCCGGAACTGTGAAGCGCGGCGCAGAGGAGTCGAATTTGAAAGCAAGAACCGGAGTTCTTAATGTGCCTCGTACTGCTAGGATCCCACCCATGAAACCCAAGACCGCCGCTCCCGCCTCGCGTCGCCCCCAGGCGCACACCTATGCGACGGATGAGCAGCGCTGGAGGGCGGTCCTGCGGAAGGACCGGGAGGCCGATGGAAAATTTTTCTACTCGGTCCGGACAACGGGAGCCTATTGCCGGCCCTCGTGTCCATCGCGCACCGCCTTGCGCAAAAACGTCGCCTTTCACGCCTCGGCAGCCGAGGCGGAGGCGGCGGGTTTTCGCCCATGCCAACGCTGCCATCCGGCCGGCGCCTGCGCCGCGAACACGATCGCCGTCGCCATTCCCTGCCACCGGGTCGTCCGAACCGATGGCACGCTGTCGGGCTACCGCTGGGGCGTGGAGCGGAAACGGGCACTGCTCGAACGCGAGCACACCGGCCCGGCCAAGTGAGTCCGGCCACGATTCGTGGCATATTCAAAAGCCGCTTTGCGCTTCGCCGGCTTTCCGCTAGCTTCGCCGTTCCATGTCCGCCGACCTTTCCGATCTCTATCAGCAGGTCATCCTCGACCACAACAAACGGCCCCGGAATCGCGGGAAGCTGCCCACCGCCAATCGCGTCGCGCATGGCGACAACCCGTCGTGCGGCGACCAGTGCAACGTCTACCTGCGGCTCGACGGCGATCGCATCGCGGAAATCTCCTTCGACGGCTCCGGTTGCGCGATTTCGCAGGCCAGCGCGTCGCTGATGACGACCCAGCTCAAGGGCAAGACGGCGCCCGAGGCCGAGGCGCTGTTCCAGCAATTCCACGACATCGTCACGACCGGCAAGGCGCTGGACGAGATCAGCGACCTCGCGGCTTTCGCCGGCGTCCATGCCTTTCCGGCGCGGATCAAGTGCGCCACCCTCGGCTGGCACGCCGCCCTCAACGCCCTCCACGGCGATCCCGCCGACACCACCACGGAGAGTCACGTCGACTAATCCACCTCCCGCTCGTCTTCGGATATTCACCTGCGCCCGGCAGCACGCTGCGGCGAACGAGGAACGAGAAAAAATTTCCCACGCCATGCCCGACTGGTCCACCGTCCGCGACGACTTTCCCATCCTGCACCAGCAGGTGAATGGCAAACCGCTCGTCTATCTCGACAACGCCGCCACCGCCCAGAAGCCCCGGGTCGTGATCGACGCGCTGTCCCGCTTCTACGAACACGACAACGCGAACGTGCACCGGGGACTGCACGCGCTTTCGAATCGCGCAACCGATGCCTACGAAGGCGCGCGTGCGCGCGTCGCCCGGTTCATCAACGCCGCCGATCCCGTCGAAATCATTTTCACCCGGGGCACCACCGAGTCGATCAACCTCGTCGCGGCGAGCTGGGGCGGCGCGAACCTGAAGCCCGGCGACGTCATCCTGCTGACCGAGATGGAGCACCACTCCAATCTCGTGCCCTGGCAACTCATCGCCCAGCGCACCGGCGCCCGGCTGCGTTACCTGCCGGTCCTCGGCGCCAACGTCGAGGGCGGGCTCGACCTCGCCCAACTCGCGTCCCTGCTGACGCCCGAGGTGAAGCTCTTCGCCTTCACCCACGTTTCCAACACCACCGGCACGATCAATCCCGCGGCCGAACTCTGCGCGGCGGCGCGGGCCCGTGGCATCATCACCGTTGTCGACGGCGCCCAATCGATCGGCCACATGCCGGTCGACGTTCGCGCGCTCGGTTGCGATTTCTACGCGTTCTCCGGCCACAAGATGGCGGGTGTCACTGGGATTGGCGCGCTCTACGGCCGGCGCGCGCTGCTCGACGCGATGCCACCCTACCAGGGCGGTGGCGGCATGATTTCGGTCGTGGAATACCACGCCAGCAAGTGGAAGCCCGCGCCCGAGCGTTTCGAGGCGGGCACGCCCAACTACGCCGACGCCGTCGCCCTCGGCGCCGCCTGCGACTATCTCGACGCGCTGGGCCGCGACGCGATCGCCCGCCACGATGGCGAACTCGCGCAGCTCGCCTACGAGAAACTCGCCGGCCTGCCCGGCATCCGGCTGCTCGGCCCGACCGGGGCGCGCAGCGGCCTTGTGAGCTTCGCGTTCGCCGAGGTGCACGCCCACGACATCGTCACGTTTGCCGACGAGGACGGGATCGCGTTGCGCGGCGGGCACCATTGCAACCAGCCCCTGATGCGGAAGCTCGGCCTGACGAGCACAACCCGCGCGAGCTTCTACGTTTACAACACGCCGGCGGAAATCGACGTCCTTGTCACCAGCCTGCGCCGCATTCTGAAATTCTTCGGGGCCGTGTAAACGCCGGACGCGAGCCGGTCGGCTTCGTTTTCCCGGGCGACCGGCGTCCGACAAAAAAGCCGGAAAACCAAGACCGGGATTGCACCCGGACCGCCCATGAATTTGCTGGGCAGTCCCATGCACCCCCTCCTCCACTCACTTCCGCCCAGGCTCGTCGGCGCCATGCTGCTCGCCGGCCTCGTCAACCTCCAGGCGCAGACCCCGCGCCCCAATGCGGTCGTCCAGCGCTACGCCGAACTCTGCGCCTCCTGCCACGGCGCCAATCTCGAAGGCGCGCAGGCGCCGTCGATGCTCGACGATGTCTGGACGGCCGGCGGCGATGACGAGAGCCTCGCGAAGAGCATTCGAAACGGATTTCCCGAGAAGGGGATGCCCACCTGGTCGGCGGCGCTGCCGGAAAAGGAAATTCGCGCGTTCGTCATCTACATCCGGGAACAACGCGCCAAGTTCGAGCGGGAAAAGGCCACGTTCTCGAAGCCGGCCGAGTCGATCACGGTCAACAGCGAGTTGCATCCGTACCAGCTCAACACCTGGGTCGGCGGAGTCGTCGAACCCTGGTCGCTCGCGTTTCTCCCCGGCAATCGTGCGCTCGTCACCGAGAAGCGCGGCCGCCTGCTGCTCGTGGAAAACGGCCGGCTCGCGGCGACGCCCATCACCGGCGTACCCGAAGTCGATGCCACCAGCCAGGGCGGGCTCTACGATGTCGTGCCGCACCCCAATTACGCCCGCAACGGCTGGCTCTATCTCGCCTATGCCGATCCCCAGAAGGACGCCACGGGCAAGGTGCTGAGCCTCACCCGCATCATCCGCGGCAAGTTGAAGGACGGCGCGCTGGTCGGGCAGGAAACGATTTACCAGGGTGCGATGGAGCACTATCGGGCGGCGGGCGGCCCCCACTTCGGCGGGCGCATCGCGTTCGACCGGTCCGGCCATCTCTACTTCTCGATCGGCGACCGTGGCACGGGCCCGAACGCGCAAAGCCTGGAATGGCCCACGGGCAAGATTCACCGCATCCGGGATGACGGCCGCATCCCGGCAGACAATCCCTTCGCCAACGACCCCAAGGCCCTGCGCACGATCTGGAGCTACGGTCACCGCAATCCGCAGGGACTTGCGGTCCATGCGGGCACCGGCGAAATTTTCGACGCCGAACACGGTCCGCGCGGGGGCGATGAACTCAACCTCGTCAAACGCGGCCGCAATTACGGCTGGCCGGTCATCACGTACGGGATGAACTACGACGGCACCGCGATGACCGACATCACCGCCAAGGAAGGGATGGAACAACCCGTCACCTACTGGGTGCCCTCGATCGCGGTGTGCGGGATCAATTTCTACACAGGCAATCTCTTCCCGAAGTGGAAGGACAACCTGTTCGTGGCGTCGCTCGCCGCCCAGGAACTGCGCCGGGTGGAGATCAAGGACGGCAAGGTGCTCCATCAGGAGATTCTCTTCAAGAACCTCGGGCGGGTCCGCCATGTGATCGGCGGCCCCGACGGCGCGCTCTATGTGCTGCTGCCGGAGCGCATCGCCCGGATTGCGCCGGCCCAGTAACGCCGGGGACCTTGGAATCATCCTGGCGCCGGCGGCCTGTTTGAATCGCGCGGGCCGCCGAACCCCGGTGTGTCCGCCGCATTGCCATCGCGGAATGCGGCCGTTTTTCTCGTTCCATGAACGTGCTGCTGCTGGCCGCCCCGCTCTTCCTGATTTTCGAGCTGTGGCAACTGGTGCTCAGTGAGCGCTATCTCGGAATCAAGCAGATCGCCCGCGGCGCGGACCCGCGGGCGCTCAACCTCAGCGAAATCACGGCGTTTTTCTGGAGCACTGCCATCGTGCTCTACTGGTTCTGGATGCTGGCACTGCTCATCCTGCCCTATGCCCGGATGCACGGCCTCGGCCTGCTGTTCGTCAGCGCCATCGGGTTTTCCCTGCGCCGGGGCGCCGGCCTGAAATGGATCCTCGTCTTCCTCACCTTCGAGGGCGCGCTCCGCATCGGCGTGCTCATTTCCCTGTGCGTGATGGTGTGGCGGAGGTTGTAAGCGCCGCCCACGGGAGTTTCGGCTTCAACCGGACTCGCCGCCACGAGCGTGTGATCGCAGTGAGACTGGCTCCGTCCGACCCACCTTTTGTCGTCCCTCTTTATCCCCGCCCCGAACAACGAACCGCGATTGCGGAATCGCGCATGTCCGCCGAAATCGGCGCGCCGTTCGTTTCAGCAGCAACCGATTGCCCCCTCCTTAGTCACGCCTGAAAACGTCGCGTCTCGCGCTTTGGCACCGGCTCGGCAAACGATTTCGCGAAAAACTCCTGCGCCGCCGTCATGAACTTGGCATATTTGGTGTAGTCGCCGGCCCACGAATTGGGCACATGCACCCGCTTGATCACCCCGGCCCCGATCTTGTCGGGTGCCGCGCCATCGGGCGTGAGTTCCAGGGCAAATTTCGGGTCATGCGCATGGATCACGTAATGCCGCGCGCCTCCCTTGGCCTCTCGCTCGACTCGCATGAATTGGGAAGTATTCATCGCGCGCCCGCAAATTGCGCGACGTTCCGCCGCGGCTCAACTCCGATTTCACGCCTTTGTCCTTGAGCCGTGCGGCGATGGCCCGCAGAAACGACCCGCCGCCAGCTTGCCGCGCCGGCTTTTCCGCCGCCCTCCCGCGACCGCGGGACGACGGGAGATCACCCGCCGGAGCCGGCGTCGCCCCATGACGTCTTCCGACCCGACTCCGAAACTGCCGCTCTGGATCTTCCTCGTGGCGGACGCCGCGCTGCTCGGTGCGGCGGTCTTCATCGCCCGCGACGCCGCGCGCCCGCTGTCGAATGCGGCGATCATCTCGATCGTTGCCTGCGTCCTCGCCGGCGCGCTCGTCGTCCTAGTGCCGCTGGTGATGTATTTCGAGCGGCAGAAAAACGAGACGCTGGACGATCGCCAGCGTGCCCTCGAGACCCTGGCCCGCACCATCACGTCGTCGGCCGAGCAGATCAGCATCGCGACCGGCGGCCTGCACGGCATCGCCGAACTGGCGCAGAAAAATCTTCGGCAGGCGGAGCATCTGCCGCACAAGCTCCAGGAAAAAATCGCGGAATTTCAGGCGCAACTGAACAACGCGACGGACGCCGAGAAGGAGGAGCTTGAGAACGAACTCGTGGCCCTGCGCACCACGGAGAGCGAGCGCCTCCAGACCATCTCCGACAAAATTGCCCGGACCGTGGCCGAATTCGCGAAACTCGAGGCCGCAACCCACCAGCACCTGGCCGCCGGTGCCGCCGCGCTCGGGGAAATCGAGGCCCGGTTCGCCGGCGCCGGCGCCGCCGTCGTTGAACGCATCGCGCAGGAACTGGCGAAATTCTCCGTGGTCGCCCCCGCCTTCCCGACCGCAGCCGCTGCCCACCTCGAGGAAAAGTCTGCCGCGCCCCAGGACTCCACGGTCTCGTCCGAATCCGCAGCCGACCCCACCTCATCGCCCAAATCGGAGAGCACCGCCCACCCACCCAAACGACCGCGCAAGCCGCGGCGCGACGATCTGGCGGCCGTTTCGCCCGAGGAAGAAGAGTCCCCCGTCGGGGCGGCAGTAACCGTCCCGCCGGCCGACGCGCCGGTGGCCTCGGTCAGCGAACCGCCGCCGATTTCCGCCGAAAAAAATCCGGAGATCGCCCCGGTGGCGCCGTCCACGGACACGCCGTTTCCCGCTGGCCATGTCGCCACTCCGGCCGATGACGCCACGCCCGCCGAGGTGCCGCCGTCATCGGACGCCCCGCAAATACCCCGCAAGCGCTCCACGAAAAAATCCGAACCCGAGGCGACCGCCGATCTCGACCTGGGCATCGACGACTCGTCGCACCCGGCCTCCAGCAGCGCCGAACGAGTCCTCACGTCGGATGGCGCCACGCGGCTGATCGTCACGGCCTACATTGGCATCAGCAACCGGCTCTTCATCCGCGGAGAAGGTACGGGCCTGAGCTGGGAAAAAGGCGTGCCCCTGCAGTTCGTCTCGATCGGCAAGTGGCGCTGGGAAACAAATGATGCCAGCGCATCCGTCCAATTCAAGTTGTACAAAAACGACGAGGTCGAGTGCACCGCGCTCGGCCAGCTCTCCGTCGATCCCGGTTACCAGCAGGAAGTCACCGCGGCGTTTTAGCCCGGGGCGAATCCGCCCGCCCCGCCCCCGGCTCAATAGTGCGGCGGCCGTTCGTCCGGCTCCACCTCGCCACCGTCGGTATTGCTCCCGCCCCCGGAGCGCTCCCGCAGCGCCTTGAGTTCGCGGCGCAGCCGCGCGAGGTCATCGGCCATTTCCAGCATCGCCTTGTCCTGCTCCGTCACGTGCCGTTCGAGAAAGGCGATCTTCTCCTCGATGCGCTTAAGTGCTTCGTTCAACGGTCGGCGTGGTTTTCGGGGCGGTGATCTTGAGCTGCTCCAGCTGCGGCAGGATGACGCGGGTGTGGCAGTTGGGGCAGATGGAGTGACTGAAATCGCTGCCGGTGCGTTCGCTGATGTAGCCTTCGAGTTGCTGCCAGTAATTCTGGTCGTCGCGGATTTTCTTACAGTAGGAACAGATCGGCAACATCTCCTCGAGTTGCCGGACTTGCGTCGTGTAACGCAGGATGCGCTCCGCCACCCGCAGGCGGGTCCACAGCTCCGGCAAGTCGAGCGGCTTGGTCAGGAAATCGTCCACCCCCGCGTCGGCCGCCGCCGTCTGGTTCTCGGCCGTCGCATCGCGGCTCGTGAGCAGAATAAAATAGATATACTCCGCCCCCGCCCGCTTGCGGATGCGCTGGCAGAGATCAAGCCCGTCCGCGCGGGGCATCATCCAGTCGCTCACGACCACGCGCACGGGTTCAGTCTGCAATACCTCCCACGCCGCCTCGCCATCCCCCGCCTCCACCACCTCGTGTCCGAGACGACGCAGGGCCTGGCGCAACACCGCGCGGGCCACAGCATCATCTTCGACGGCGAGAATTTTCACGACGGGCACTAGGTCAATTCGTGCCTAGCGCGGCGCAACCAAGAAATTGCACGGCAGACCAAGTAATATCCCGTCGGCAGTTTCCACCCTCTCACGGACAGCATCCACCACCCGGCGATCGGCGAGCCCAATTTACGCCCCACCCAGCATCCGGCGAAGGTCCGCGGGATCGGTCACGGGCGCATTGCAGGCGAATTCCTCGCAGACGTAGGCGGTCGCGCGGCCAGCCAACGGCTTCATTTCAACCAGCCACGGGGCGCGTTGCGCCAGCCACGCCTGTCCCGCACCGCCGTCCGCCGCCAGCAACAGGCGGCGCGGACCGAGCGTTTCGTGCAACACGGCGGCCAGCGCCCGAAAATCCGTCGCTTGGGGATCGCCCGCCAGCACCACGTGCCGCGGCGGCTCGAAGGCCAGCGCCAGCGCGCAAAGCATCTGCGGCATCGCCTGCGGTGCCCGGCTCCACTGGGCGCGAAACGCCTCCACGCCGTGCAGGCCGCGCGCCCGCAGCGACTCGACATTCAACATTCCCGCCAGGCGGAAAAGATTCATCGCGGCCACCGAACTCGCCGCCGGTTCCGCGCCGTCGTAATCCTCCCTCAGGCGCAGCACGATCCCGGGATCGCCGGCTGCCGAGTTGAAATAGCCACCCCGTTCCGCGTCCCAAAACAATCCATCCATGGTGGCCTGGAGCCGCTCCGCCCATTGCAGCCAGCGGATTTCGAACGACGCCTCATAGAGATCCAGCAAGCCTTGGATGAAAAAGGCGTAATCCTCCGCGAAACCGGCCGTAGTCCCGCGGCCCTCTCGCCACGTTCGAAACAGCAGGCCACGTTCGGCATCGAACAGCTCGCGCTCGACAAACTCCGCCGCGCGGATCGCGGCCGGGATCAACCGGCCCGCCTGCGGATCGCCGGCCTCCAGAATCTGCGCTCCGCGTGCCAGCGCCGAGATCATCAATCCGTTGTTCGCAGTGAGCACCTTGTCGTCGAGATGGGGCCGCGGCCGCCGGTCGCGCCGCGCGCGCAACACCGCCAGCCCGGCCAGCAGTCGCTCGCTGGCCTGTTCCGGCGTGAGCGCGCCTTGCCCCGCCGATTCGGCCAGCGTCCGGCGCTGCGCGAGGATGTTTTTCCCGCCGAATTCCCGGTGCGGATCGAGCTGCGCCGGAACATTACCCTCTTCCGTGATCCCGAAATGCCCGGCGAAAAAAGCATAGTCCGACCCGAGCGCATCCCGCAGTTCGTCCGCCGTCCACACATAGAACGCACCCTCGGCATGTTCCGGCCGCCCCGCGGCGATCACGCTGTCGGCATCTTCCGCCGTGAAAAATCCCCCCGCCGGACTCGCGAGGTCGCGCAGCGTGTAATCGAAAATATCGCGCGCCAGCCATGCGAACCGCTCGTCGCCTGTCGCCTGCCGGGCCTCGAGGGCGTTGAGCGCGATCTGCGCCTGATCGTAGAGCATCTTTTCGAAGTGCGGCACGAACCAGCCTTCATCGACCGAGTAGCGGTGAAACCCGCCGCCGACGTGATCGTGGATGCCACCCTGCGCCATGCCCCGTAACGTCGCGGTCGCCAGCTTGACCGCCTCCGCCCCGGGGTCGCTGGCCGCTCCCTGCAGCGCCGCGATGCGAAACAAAAAGCTCAGGTTCGACGCCCGCGGAAATTTCGGGGCGCCGCCGAACCCGCCATGGGCCGCATCGAAAGCCTCGTGAAAATACTGAAAGCCCCGGTCGAACGCCGATCCGGCCGCCACTGCCAGCGGTTGCGGTCCAGCCGTCGGATCCCCCGTCTCGTCCTGAGTCCGGCTCCCGGCGTGATAGTCACGCAACGCCGCGATCGCACGCTCGCCCTCGGCCATCAGTTTGTCGCGCTCGTTGCGCCAACCGCGGGCGATGGCCTGCAGGATCGTCGGAAAACCCGCGCGCCCGTGGCGATCCTCCGGCGGAAAATACGTGCCGCCGTAAAAGGGCAGCAGCTCCGGCGTCAGCCATGCGCTGAGCGGCCAGCCGCCGTGGCCGGTCATCGCCTGCACGTAGGCCATGTAGACCTTGTCCACATCGGGCCGCTCCTCGCGGTCCACTTTGATCGAGACGAAATGCTCGTTGAGGATCGCGGCGACGGCGTCGTTCTCGAACGACTCGTGCGCCATCACGTGGCACCAGTGGCAGGTGGAGTAGCCGATGCTGAGGAAAATCGGCTTCTGCTCCGCCCGCGCCTGCGCAAACGCCGCCTCGCCCCACGGCAGCCAGTGCACGGGGTTGCCGGCATGCTGAAGCAGATAAGGCGATTTCTCGCCAGCGAGCGCGTTCATGAAAGGGAGCGGAGAAAGTGTAAGCGGGGCAGATGGCAAGATGGCTTACGCCTCCTACTCCTCTTACACCTCTGACCTGCCTACTGCCCGAGCACCCAGCTGAAGATCAGCGGGGCCACGATGGTCGCGTCGCTCTCGACGATGAATTTCGGCGTCGTGCCGGCCAGCTTGCCCCAAGTGATCTTCTCGTTCGGCACCGCGCCCGAATAACTGCCGTAGCTCGTGGTGGAATCGCTGATCTGCGCGAAGTAACCCCACAGCGGCACGCCCGTGCGCTGCAAATCCTGGTGGAGCATCGGCACGACGCAGATGGGAAAATCGCCCGCGATGCCGCCGCCGATCTGGAAGAAGCCGATCGAGCCCTCGCCGTTGCGCAGTTTCTTCGCCGTCTTCGTGTAGTACTCGGCGAGCCACGTCATGTATTCGATGCCGGTGCGCACGGTGTGGACGTTCTTCACGTCGCCGCTGATCACGTGGCCCGCATACACGTTGCCCAGCGTCGCATCCTCCCAGCCCGGGACGACGATCGGCAGGTTTTTTTCGCACGCCGCCACCATCCACGAGTTCTTGGGATCGATCTGGTAGCTCTTCTTCAGTTTTCCGCCGCGCAAAATTTTATACATGAACTCGTGCGGGAAATAACGCTCCCCCGCCCGGTCCGCCTTCACCCATTCCTCCAGCACCACCGTCTCGATCCGCCGCATCGCCTCCATCTCGGGAATGCACGTGTCCGTCACGCGGTTCATGTGCCGGCTGAGCAACTCTTCTTCATCCCGGTCCGTGAGGTGACGGTAATGCGGCACGCGCTCATAGTAATCGTGCGCCACGAGATTGAAGATGTCCTCCTCGAGGTTGGCGCCCGTGCACACGATGGCGTGGATCTTGTCCCGCCGGATCATCTCCGCGAGGGAGACCCCCAGTTCCGCCGTCGACATCGCGCCAGCCAGCGTCACCAGCATTTTCCCGCCGGCCGCCAGGTGAGTCTCGTAACCCTTGGCCGCATCGAGCAACGCCGCGGAATTGAAGTGCCGGTAGTGGCGCGCGATGAACTGCGACACCGGCCCCTTCCGGGCGGCGAGCCGCGCGTTGATATCCTCGGGGCGTTTCGTCTGGCGTTTGGCTTTCATGAGTGATCCCGAGCAAGAGCGCGGAAAAAAATCTTGGCCACAAAAATTTCCGGTCCCGCCCGGCGAACCGCGCTCAATGCCCGGCCTGCACCCGGCGCGGATCCGTCGCCGCGATGACGGCACTGACCGACTTCTGGTTGAACCCCTTGAAGCCGCCCTTGCGTTGCAGGTTTTCCAAATGGCTGCCGATCGCGCCGTCGCGCCGGAAGCCGTGCACCTGCGCGTCGCTGATCCAGCCCGGCCGGCGCAGGGCCTCGATGCGCGCCGGCCGCACCGCCCAGCGTTCGCCCTCGGTGAAGGCCTGCCGCAGGAACTCGAAGTCCGAGAACGGCTTCATCGTCGCCACGCCCTCGGCCGCCAGCTGGTCGCGCAGCCGCGGGAAATCGAACCGCGCCTCGAGGTGGTGCATGCCCGCCTGCAGAAAGCTGTCGCCGTGCAGGCCGCACCACAGCCCTACGGTGCGCAGCTGCGGGACCGCCGGTAGGCGTTGCCGCGAGAAATCGACCGTCGTTTCCTCCGGCATCAGGTCGACGTCTGCAAAGACCACGATGCCGGCCACCGGCTGCTCGAGAATCTGCGCGCCCCAGCCCGCCTCCGCGCCCGCGTAGAATCGCTCGCGCTTCTCGAAACCGAGCCGGCCGAGGAAGGCCATCAGGTCGGCGAACCGCGCCCGCGAGCAGCGGAACGTGTGGTGGTCGTGATTGCCCCAGCCGAGCCCGAGTTGGTCCTGCCGGCGCTTCTGGATCCGCGCCGCGCGGTTGCGCGACTCCCAGAATCTGCGTTCCTCCGCGAAAAACAATTCGCAGGCCGCGTCGCGATCCACGAGCGCCAGCACGGCCTCGAGCCGGGCGAAGGCTTCCCGCACGCCGTCCGCATCGTCCACGAAGTCCCGCTTTCGCGTCCGCCACAATTCCCCCGCCTGCAATGCGCCGCGGACGAATTCCGGCGTGGGCTCACGCACCTGAAAGCCGCGATGGCCGAGCCGTTCGACCGCCTCGAGCCGCGCACCGCCTTCCTCCGCGAGGAGCGCCCGCCGCAGCCGCGCGCCCCAGGCGCCCTCGATCGGGGCCGCCAAGTCGTGAGCGGCGAGAAAATCCGCCACCACTTCCGGACGGATGGCCACCACCGGTGGCACATCATCAACCGCCAGATCCGCCCGCAGAAGCACCCGGGGCATCATGGCCTGCGGATGCCACAGCACGGTGGTGCCCGCCGGGGCGTCGACCCGCTCCTCCACAAAACCCGCCGCGCGCCAGGCCGCCGCGTGGTCGGCCGCGAGGACGAGGTGATCGACCCATTCGAAAAAATCGGTGCCCGTTTCGTCGCGCAGCCGCCCAGCCAGCCGGCGGGCGAATGAATTCCGCGCCAGGAAGGCCTCGATCTGTCCGGCAACCAGTCGCTCCGCTTCATAACAGAGCGGCCAGTCGAAGGGTTTGTGGTCGGTCGGCAAGACGGCAGGCGAAGTCGGGGAAGACATGGGAATGCGGATCCAGCATGCCGCGCCTCGGCTCACGGAAAAGTGAAATCATCCGCCGAAGTGGGCCGCTTGCGGGCTGGACCGCGGGGCGATGGGACTCCGTCGCGGACTCGCCTATCCTTTCCGCCTCCCGGTTTGCCTTGTGGCAGCGCCGCGGCGGCGCGTTACTTGTCGCCGCATGGTCGCCGCCTTCCTCGCCGCATTTTTCTTTGCGCTCAACGCCACCTGCGCCAGCCATAGCGTGCGGGAGAACGGATCTGTCTAGGCGAACCTTGGGCGGTTCATCGTGGCCGTGGTCGTGCTCGGGCTCTTCGCCCACCTCGCCGGCGGGGGCCTGACCAGCGCGAGCCTCGGCTGGTTTTTCCTCAGCGGTGTGGTCGGCATGGGGCTCGGCGATCTCGGCGTCTTCGCCGCACTGCCGCTCCTGGGGTCACGGATCACCGTGCTGATCACGCAATGCCTCGCCGCGCCGATCGCGGCGCTCGGCGAGTGGTTCTGGCTCGGCACGCGGCTGACCCCCGCTCAGATGGCTTGGGGCGCCTTAATCCTGACCGGCGTGGCGATCGCCATCACTCCCAGCCAGTCGAGCCCACCGCGGGTGCGCGTGCGACCGATCGGCCTCCTCTTCGGCCTCGTGGCGGCCGCCGGCCAGGGCCTCGGCGCACTCATCAGCCGCAAAGGTGTGCTCGTGGCCGATGCGGCGGGCGAGGCGACGCGCCACGCCGGGTTTGGCATCACGGCGGCCTACCATCGCATCCTCGCCGGACTAGCGTTCACCCTCGTCTGGTTTCTGGTGCTGCGTCGGCTCCGCCGCCTACCCACCGCGGCGCCGAGGGGCGGCACGCACGGTCGCCGATGGCTCCTCGCCAACGGACTCGCCGGCCCGGTCCTCGCCGTGGCCTGTTATCAATGGGCGCTGGCCACGACGCCGGGCGGCATTGTGCTGCCCATCGCGGCCACCGCGCCGCTCCTCTCGATTCCCATCGCGTGCTGGCTAGAAGGCGACCGCCCGACCCAGCGCGCCCTGCTTGGCGGGGTTCTCGCCGTCGCCGGCTGCGTTGCCCTCACCACCACCCGCTGAAACCAGTCCGCCCCGGTGTGATCGCAGGGATCCTTAACGACGCGAAAAAGAGGAATATGCGGCATTGCCTCGGAGGTTCCCAATTGGCGGAACAGGCCGACCGCAGCGTTCGGTTCAAACTGACCCACCACCCCGGTTTTCCCAAGGTTGACGTGGGGCGCCGGATTCGGTGTGTTGTCCGGTTTCGATGCTCACCATCGCCGACATTTCGAAGTCCTACGGCACCCGCGAACTCTTTCACGACGTTTCGCTGTTCATTGCGCGCACGGACCGGCTCGGGCTCGTCGGCCCCAACGGGGCGGGCAAATCGACGCTGTTCAACCTGATCCTCGGCGAGGAGAAACCCGACTCCGGGACGATCGAATGGGAACGCGGCGCCGACTTCGGGTTTCTGCCGCAGGAAAGCGCTCCCGCCGGCGACGAAACGATCCTGCACATCGCCACCAGCGGCAAGAAGCTCGAACCCGACGAGGACGACTACGACATCGACTACACCCTCGAGCCCCGCACCAAGAAAATCCTCGCCGGCCTCGGCTTCAAGGACGGCGACGCCGACAAGCTCGCGAAAACCTTTTCCGGCGGCTGGGTCATGCGCGCCCATCTCGCGCGCCTGCTCGTCGCCGAACCCGCGCTGCTGCTCCTCGACGAGCCGACCAACCATCTCGATCTCGAGGCGTTGCTGTGGTTTCAGGAGTATCTGACGCGCTACCCCGGCGGGCTGGTCGTGATTTCGCACGACCGGGCCTTCCTCAACGCGCTGTGCACCGGCATGCTCGAATTGCGCGCCAGCACGCTCCATTACTACCACGGCAACTACGATAATTTCCTCCAGGAAAAGGAAGCCCGCAAGGGGCAGCAGGCCGCCGCGTACAAGAATCAGCAGCGCGAGATCGCCCACCTGCAAAAGTTCGTCGACCGCTTTGGCGCCAAGGCCTCGATGGCCTCGCGCGCCAAGTCGAAGGAGAAGCAGATCGAGCGGCTCGAGGCCGTCGCGGTCGAGGAGCCCACCGAGGAACTGAAGCGCATCCACTTCAAGTTTCCCCAGCCACCGCGCTCCGGCCTCAAGGTCATCAAACTCGAGCACGCGCAACAGGCCTACGGCGACCACGTGGTGTACCGCGACCTCAACTTCACCGCCGAACGCGGCCAGAAGATGGTCCTGGTCGGCCCCAACGGCTCGGGCAAGTCCACCCTCCTGAAGATCCTCGCCGACGTGATCCCGATCCAAGGCGGCACGCGCGAACTCGGCAGCAATGTCTTTCCGGGCTACTTTGCGCAAAACCGGCTCGATAATCTCAAGCCGGAGCTGACCGTTTTCGAAAACGTGATGGAGCTGCGCACGAACGAAAACCAGCTCACCGAACAGCAGGCACGCGCCATCCTCGGCGCATTTCTCTTTCGCAAGGACGACGTGCACAAGCCCATTGGCGTGCTCTCCGGCGGCGAAAAATCGCGCCTCGCGCTCGCCCGGCTGCTGGTCAACCCGCCCAATCTCCTGTTGATGGACGAGCCGACGACCCATCTCGACATCGCGTCGATCGATGCGCTGATCGGCGCGCTGAAGAATTACGAGGGCACCTTCATTTTCATCAGCCACGACGTGCATTTCATCAAGGCGCTCGCCGAGAATGTGCTGCACGTGCACAGCGGCCGCCTCACGCCGTACGCCGGCAACTACGATTATTATCTGGAGAAGTCCAAGGCCGGCGACGCGCGCGCCGCCCTGACGGCGGGCTTCACCGATGCCCGGCCGGTGCAGCAGAAGGCCACCGCCGCACTAACAACCAAGCCCGCTGCCATGCCGGCCGCGAAAAAATCGAGCCCCAACGAGGTCCGAAAATTCCGCGAGCACGTCGGCCAGCTGGAAAAGAAGGTCGTCGAACTCGAAGCGAAGCAGGCCGAGATCACGAACAAACTGGAGGCGCCCGAAACGTACGCCGACAAGGGCAAGTTCCACCACCTCAACCGCGAGCTCAGCACCGTCGTCGACCAAATCGCCACGGCGACCGCGGAATGGGAAAAAGCCGCAACAAAACTGACGGAGATGGAATCGACCTGATCGCGATCAGGCGAAAATCTTTCGCGGCGCGACCCTCCCCGGCGGTGGGCGGCCTTAGCCGATGATCTCCTCGATCAGCCGTGGCGCGGCCACGGGGTGATCGCCGACCCGGATCGCTCGCGCCAGCATACCCTGAGCCTCCGCGAGGGAAACCCCGTCGTTGGCGTGAATGACACCGAGGGGAGAGCCGGACTCGACCCGCTCACCGATCTTGACGAGCGCGCTCACGCCGACCGCATGATTGATCTTATCTTCGGTCTTCGCGCGTCCGGCGCCCAAGCGGAGCGCGGCGAGCGCCACGCCCATCGCATCGACGTCCTGCACGTAACCGGCCCGCGGCGCAGCCAACGGAATCTCGAGCGTCGCTTGGGGCAGTCGCCCGGGCTCGTCGAGCACGCGGGCATCGCCACCTTGCGCAACGATCATCGCTCGAAACTTTTCCCGCGCCGCGCCGCTCGCAATGCCCGCTTCGAGTTGCCGGCGGGCGGCTTCCTTCGTCGCAGCGACCTTCGCGAGCAGGAGCATCTGTTCGCCGAGCACATAGGTCACTTCCATCGTGTCGGCGGGGCCGTCGCCCTTGAGGCAGGCGATCGACTCGGCGACTTCGAGGGCATTGCCGACCGTACGACCGAGCGGTTCGTGCATGGCGGTCAACACCGTGCGCATGGGTGTGCCCATCGCCGTCGCCACGGCGACGAGCGTGCGGGCGAGTTCCCGGGCGGCCGCCTTGTCCTTCATGAACGCGCCCCGCCCGAATTTGACGTCGCCCACCAGCACGTCCGTGCCCTCGGCCAGCTTCTTCGAGAGAATGCTCGCGCAAATCAACGGTACGCACTCAACCGTACCGGTCACGTCGCGGAGCGCATAGAGCTTCTTATCCGCCGGCGCGAGTTCGGCCGTCTGGCCGATCAGGCAGAGCCCGATCCGCTCCACCTGGGCACGGTACTCGGCGAACGTGAGGTCGACGCGAAAACCCGGAATCGATTCGAGCTTGTCGAGCGTGCCGCCCGTGTGGCCGAGCCCGCGCCCGGAAATCATCGGCACTGCGACACCGCAGGCCGCGATCATGGGCGCCAGGTGCAGCGAAACCTTGTCGCCCACCCCACCGGTCGAGTGCTTGTCGGCCTTGGGTTGCCTCACATTCGACAGGTCCGCCACGACGCCGGAATTCCGCATCGCCTCGGTGTAGTGCGCGGTCTCCTCGGGAGTCATGCCGCGAAAGAAAATCGCCATCAACATCGCGCTGAGTTGGTAGTCGGCCCACGAGCCATCGGTCGCGCCACGGACAAACGACTCCAGCTCGGCGCGCGTGAGGACATGCCCGTCGCGTTTGCCGGCGATGACGTGCTGGGGAAACATGCCGCACCGTTTCAGTTCGCGGTCGCGCGCGCAAATCCGTAAGCGCGCTCCGCGACGAGGCCACAACCGTGGTCGCCCGCCGTTCGTTGCGACGTGAAAATCGCCGCGTGGTCGAGTGGCGCCGGCGGGCGCACCCGTCCAGTCGGGGGCTCATGGCCGCTCCGTTAAAACCAGCATCGAATGGCCGCCGGCAAAAAATTCGAAGTCGACCGGAACGACTTCGCTCGCGAGGCCCGTGCGCCGCAGCTCCCGTCGCAACCGCGCCAGCGACGGCGATCCGACCCGAAAAAGCTGCGGCCTCTGCCGGATTTGCGCGAACATCCGGGCGTAATCGATCTGCACGTGGGCCGCGAGGGCGCCGGGCGTGCAGTCATAGAGCGGATCGACGGCCACGGCGTTGATCCGCCGCGCGCATGCCTCGGCGGTGAACGACGCGGGGCCGGCGGCAACGTCGAGTACGCCGCGGTCGCGCAACGCGGCAAGATCGAGGGCGAAGAATCGGGAATATTCCGCGAGCGAACAGCCGAAGAAAGAGACCGATGGCAGATCGAGAGCGGTGGAAACAGGACAGGGGCGGACGGGCGCGAGCGTGGGCATGGGAGGAACGGAGGTGAGAAATGGGAGAATTTTAAAACCCGACTCGGTTGGGAGTCGGGCTCGGCGGTGGCAAACTACGGCTGATTTTAGCCGTGGCGCATGATTTCAGCGCGTGCCCATTGTCGCCGGGCCCATCCACGCCAGCGCACGCAATTGCCCGCCCTCGTTGGGACGGAAGCGGAGGCGCGCGGCGGCGCGCGGCAAGCGGAAATTTGGCCGGCGCGACGGCGCCACCAAGCGAGGACGGCTATTTTTTCCCGCCGAAAACCGAACGGGCCAGATCAAAGGGCGCGCGCGTCAGCCGGGTGACGGCGGACACCGTGGATTCGCTGTCGGCAGGCGGCGGTGCCGCGGCGGCGGCAAGTTGTTCGCGGGCCGGGAGGCGCGCCTCCCGGGCGTCGAGCGCCTCCTCGCGTTTCTTCATCGCGGCCTCCTGGCCGCGCAACACGATCCGGTCGTCGCGCAGGTGCGCCTGCTCGGTTTCGAGCAGTTCGCGGGCGCGGTGCAATTTCTCCCAAGCCATTTGCAGTGCCGGATCTTCGTTGCACGGCTGGCGGCTGGCAGACCGCTGCCCCACCGTTACCACGGGAGTCGACCGTACCCCGCCAGCAACCTCGCGGCCCGCGTCGATTTCCGCCTGCCACGCGCGCAGGCGCGCCTCGTAGTCGCGCAGATTGGCTTCGCGCTCGCGGAGTGCGTCCTGATCTTCCTGCAGACGGCGGCGTTCTTCAACCAGCGTGGCGGCCCATTTCTCGGAGGAGGCGCGGGGCGGGAGTTTGAGCTCGGGCGCCGCGGGAGGGAAGGTGACGAGCGTATTCATATGATGGGTTCCTTGCGCTGTCCCCACCCTACGCGCTTCCGTTCCGCAATACCATGGGAGCACGGGGCTTTTACCCCAGCTTTACCTGGCACCCCCCGGTTTTGAAAAAAATTTACGTTCGAAACAGAACTTCCTCGCGGTTGAACATGCGGACTGCCAGCGCCAGCGCGGCGGCGGCATAGACGCACGATGACGCGAAGATGAGGCCGATGTAAGGCCAGTGCCACACGCCGGACAGCATCTCCCGGCACACGAGCGAAAGGTTGAGGAGCGGAATCAGCGCGAGCCGGGCGTTGAGTTCGATGCCCGGCAACATCCCGATGACGGCCGGCACCAACACGACGAGGACCATCGGGCCGAGGTAACTTTGCGCTTCCTTCGAGGTGCAGGCGAACAGCGCCACCGTGAGTTCCACCGCGGAGAAAAACACCGCCACCGGCAACGCCATCGCGAGCACGCCCAGCAGCTCCACCGGATCGATCAACGGCATCGGGCCACCCCGCGCGGCCGCCTGCGCCACGGCCGTCGAAGCGCCACCGGCGAACATCAACCCCATCGCGATTGCCGTCGCGCCCATGGACAGCAGCGAAAGCACCATCGCGCTGAGCGATCCCGTGAGCACCATCAGAAACTTGCCGAGCACGATTTCCACCCGGGAGGCGGGGCTGCACAGCAACGTTTCCATCGTGCCCCGCCCGCACCAGCAACACCAGGGGCGAGTGCTGGAAAATCGCGGCCAGCACCCTGACCGGCTCACCACGATTCCGCAACAGGAGCAGGTCGGAATTGCCCACGCCAAACTCGGCCCCACCCTTCAGGACCGTCTCCACCGGATCCCGGCCGGGCACGGCCTCCTAGAGCACGACGTCCAAATCCGCCTCGCGATAGTAGCCTTGCGCGACTGCCGCGTAGTAGCCCGCGAATTGAAACTGATGGGTCCACTTCAATTGCAGCGTGACGCGATCCGGCGTCGCGGCAGTCACCAGACTGCTGCCCAAAAGGGTAAACCACGACGCGACGAAAACCTGGCGGAAAGGGCCCACGACCTACAATTGGCAATCGCCGACCACTTGCCGCAAGACAAAGTGCGGCGCCCCACTCCGGCTGGAGGAGCCGATCCAGCCCGCTACGGCAACTCCGCCACCGTGAGCAGAATCGCCAGCGCGAGGGAAAAATCCTTCACCGCCGTGGTTTTTTCCACATCGGTCCATTCGTCTAGCGAATGGGAACGCGCCCCGCGATTCGCCGACTGGGCTGCCAGCGCGAAGGCCGGGATGCCGAGGCCGATCGGGATGTTCGCGTCCGTGCTGCTCGCGGTCCAAACCGGCGCTTTGTCGTATGCCGCCATGGTCGCCGCCACCTGGCGCAGCTCCGGTGATTTGGGCGGGAGCACGCCCGAGGGCCGGTCCCCGATGAGTTGAACGTCGGCGGTGATCCGCCCGAACGTCGTGGCCCGCGCGGCATTCTCCTCGGCCACGGCGGCCGCCACGATTTCCTTGAATCGCGCATCGACCTTTTTGAGTTCATCCGGCGCGGTCGAACGCAGGTCGACTTCCATCGCCACCTCGAACGGAATCGAATTCACCGACGTGCCACCGGTCACCATGCCGACATTGTAAGAGACCTTGGGCGACCGGGGGACGACGAGTTTCCCCAGCTGGGCGATGGCATTGCCCATGGCGAAGGCCGGGCTGACCTGCCCGAACGCGCCCCAACTGTGGCCGCCGGGGCCCTTGAAGGTGACGCGATAGCGCAGGCTGCCCAACGCCCCGTTCGTCACCACGTCGTTGGACGTCCCGTCGACTGTGATGAAGCGCTTGATCTTCCCTTTCCACGGACCCTCGCCGAACAAATAGCGCATGCCGCGCAGATCGCCCGCGCCTTCCTCACCCACGTCGCCGATGAACAGAATATCCCCGGCCGTCTCGATCTTCGCCTCGCGCATCGCGCGCAACGCCGCCAGCAGAAATGCGAGCGAACGGGTGTCATCGCCCACGCCAGGAGCCCGCAACGTGGTCCCCACGCGCTTTACCTTTACCTCGGTTCCGGCCGGAAAAACCGTGTCGAGATGAGCCGCTACCGCCAGCAACGGGGCGCGACCCTGGCCCCGGCGCAGGCCCATGACGTTGCCGGCGGTATCCGTCTCGCACTGCTCAAGCCCGGTCGCGCGCAACATTTTGAGGTAAGCCTCGCCGCGGGCCTTCTCGCCGAAAGGCGGCGCGGGGATCTCGGTCAGCAGCACGATTTCGTCGACGAACCGGTCGAAGTCCCGCTCGAACACCGCCACCGCCGCCTTGAACGCCGGGGAGGAAATGATACGTTGCGCACGGGCGTCATCGGTGGCGGACGGAGGCTGGGCCCCAACTGCGACACCAAGCACGAGAATCGCGGCGAAGAACCGGGCGCCCATACGAAAAATTCCCAGCTTCATCAATTGGCTCACGCCCCGATGGGGTGCCACGTGGTCTTGAATTCGAGGAAATCGCGAATCGCGTAGAGGCTTTGCGCGCTGTCGCCGAACCAATCGGCCTCGGTCTTAGCCTCGGCGAAATGCACCCGCTTGATGCTCTCGGCGGCCCCCAGTCGGAGCGCCTTGCGCTCGTCGGCGCTGGCGGTGGCACTGATGCCCCGCAAATGCGTGTGCGTCGCAAACGTCGGCACCAGCTCCCGGCGGAGGCCGGTGAGGATGTTGACCACGCCACCGGGCAGATCGCTCGTCGCCAGCATCTCGCCGAACAGGATGGCCGGATACGGCGACGCCTCGGACGCGAGCGCGACCCCGGTATTGCCGCTCACGATGACCGGCGCGACCAGCGAAACGAGGCCCAGCAGCGATGGCACGTCCGGCGCGATCACGCCAACGATGCCCATCGGCTCGGTGACGGTGAAGTTGAAATGCGGCGAGGCGACCGGGTTCACGTTGCCGAGCACCTGCTCGTATTTATCCGCCCAGCCGGCGTAGTAGACCAACCGGTCCGTCGAGGCATCGACTTCCCTAGCCGCCGCGGATTTCGCCGCCCCAAAGCGTACGAGCGTGTCGCTCATCTCCTGCCGCCGCGCCTCCAGCATCTCGGCGAGCCGGTAGAGGATCTGGCCGCGGTTGTAGGCGGTGCGCTTCGCCCAGCCCGGGCCGGCTTTGGCGGCGGCCTCGACGGCGTTGCGCAAATCCTTGCGGGTGCACTGCGGGACGTTGGCGAAAAATTTCCCCGCGACGGTCTTGAGCGGGAACGTGCGCCCGCTCTCCGAGCGAATAAAGGCCCCGCCGACGTAGGGCTTGGGGGTCTTGGTGATGGGGAGACGGGGCATGGAATGATTTTGAATGGGGAAATCAGGAAACGGAGGGGAAGAAGACGTCGCTGGCATGATTCAGGGGTTCGTTTCCCGTTTTCCAGCTTTCCACATTAAATTTCGTCAAGCTTTCAACACCGCGTAATCCAGCAGCCCCGGCCGGCCGCCTTCGCGGCCGAAGCCGCTTTCCTTGTAGCCGCCGAAGGGCGACGTCGGATCGAATTTGTTGTACGTGTTGGCCCAGACCACCCCGGCTTTCAGCTCTACGCTCATCTTCAGGATGCGCGAGCCCTTGTCGGTCCACACGCCGGCGCTCAGCCCGTAGGCGGTGTTGTTCGCCTTCTCGATCGCCTCCTCCACGGTGCGGAAGGTCAGGATGCTCAGCACGGGGCCGAAAATCTCCTCGCGGGCGATACGGTGGCTCATGGTCACGCCGTTGAAGAGCGTCGGCGGAAAATAAAATCCCTTCGCCGGCAGCCGGCACGGGGGCTGGAACATCTCCACGCCGGCTTTCACCCCGCTCGCGACGAGTGCCCGGATCTTCCTCAGCTGGGCCTGAGAATTGATCGCCCCGATGTCGGTGTTCTTGTCCATCGGATCGCCCACGCGCAGCACCTTGATCCGCTGCTTGAGCTTCGCCACGACGCGTTCCGCCACCGGCTCGTGCACCAGCAGACGGGAACCGGCGCAGCACACGTGCCCCTGGTTGAAAAAGATGCCGTTCACGATGCCCTCGACCGCCTGGTCGAGCGGGGCGTCGTCGAACACGATATTCGCGGCCTTGCCCCCAAGTTCCATCGTCAGCTTCTTCTCCGTGCCGGCGAGCGAGCGCAGGATGATCTTGCCCACCTCCGTCGAGCCGGTGAACGCGACCTTGGCCGGCGTGGGGTGGTTCACCACCGCCGCGCCGGTTTCACCCGCACCCGTGACAAAGTTCACCACGCCCGGCGGCAATCCCGCGTCCTGCAGGATCTCCGCGAACTTGAGGCACGTGATGCTCGTCGTTTCGGCGGGTTTGAGGACGACGCAATTGCCCATCGCCAGCGCCGGCGCGAGTTTCCAGGCGAGCATCAGCAGGGGAAAATTCCACGGGATCACCTGCCCCACCACGCCGAGCGGCGCCACCCGGCGGCCCGGCGCCACGTAGTCGAGTTTGTCGGCCCAGCCCGCGTGGTAGAAAAAGTGCGCCGCCGCCATCGGCACGTCGAAATCGCGCGACTCCTTGATTGGTTTGCCGCCGTCGAGGGTTTCCGCGACGGCGAACTCCCGCGCCCGATCCTGCAGCAGCCGGGCGATACGGTAGAGATATTTCGCCCGCTCCCGGCCCGGCATCCGGCGCCATACGGTGTCGAACGCCCGTTGCGCCGCGGCGTAGGCCGCATCGACATCCTCGCGCCCGGCCAGCGCGATGTCCGCGAGCTTCTGTTCATTCGCCGGATTGATTGAGGCAAAATATCGCCCACTCCTCGGCGCCACGAACGCACCGTCGATGAACAGATCATAGCGCGGCTTGAGCTTCGGGTCCGCGGTCTCCGGCGCCGGATCGAATTCCCAGAGGTCGCCGAAGATCAATTCAGGCGCAGGCCGGCCCCGGCGGGCGGCGGCGCGAACGTTTTTTTTCTTAACTACAGTTGCCATGGTTTGATCCACCGGGGGAAGGCAGGCGGCTAGTAGGACTCGGCCGCATCGCTGAAATAGTACGGGGCCTGATACGCGCCCGTCTTTTCCTTTTCGAGCTGGCGGAGCAGGTCGTTGAGCAGGGAGCTCGCGCCGAACCGGTAGCGCGCGTTGGTCAGCCAGGCGTCGCCGAGCGTTTCCTTCACCGCCACGAGAAACTGCAGCGCCTGCTTGGCCGTGCGGATGCCGCCAGCCGGCTTCATCCCGATCGCGATCCCGGTATCGAGGTAGAAATCGCGGATCGCCTCGAGCATCACCTGGTTGTTGCCCAGCGTGGCATTGAGCGACGTCTTGCCCGTGCTTGTCTTGATGAAATCGCCCGGGCGGATCGCGCGCATGGCCAGAAACGACGCGGCCCGGATGTTGTCGAAGGTTTCGAGTTCACTGACCTCGAGGATCACCTTGAGCGCCGCGCCGCCGCACACCTCGACGACCGCCGCGATCTCGTCCTGGACCTGGGCCAACTCGCCGGCGAGAAAGGCGCCGCGGTTGATCACCATGTCGATCTCGTCCGCGCCGTCCGCCACCGCGCCGCGCACCTCGGCGAGCCGGGTCCGAAGCGGCGTCTGGCCGCTGGGAAACGCCGTCGCCACCGAGGCGATCTTGATGCCAGTGCCGGCCACATGCGGTTTCGCGTGCCGCACCATCGAGGGATAAACACACACCGCCGCCACGGCGGGAATGTCCGAGTCGTCATGCGGCTGGAGCGCCTTCTGGCAAAGTGAGGCGATCTTCCCGGGGGTGTCCTTGCCCTCGAGGGTGGTGAGATCGACCATCGAGACGGCTTTTTTCAGGCCCCAGAGCTTCGCCGCCTTCTTGATCGAGCGCGTGGCATACTTGGCGACGCGTTCCTCGACTCCCACGCCATCCACGGTGCCCACGTCGGCGCACAGCCGCCGAAGCGCGACGGGGGAGGACGGGGCAGGCATGGCGCGGACTATCGGATTCGCCTCCATCGATAACAAATGAAAACTGGTTTCGCCGGCGGAGCGGCTTCCCACCCGTCGATCAACCGCCCGAGCTTGCCCCCGACTGCTGCGCACCCTTGGCTGACATCACGCCCGGCCCGGCAAAAGTCCCCGCCCCAACATGAAATGCCTGTCTTCTCTGATCATTCTGCTCGCCCTGGCCTGCTCGCTCAGCGCGGCCGCCCCCGATGCCCAATTGGTCGCCGCGCTGCGCGCCGCGGATGATGAGCGGGTCGCCGCCTTCATCGCCGCCGACCGGGCCCGGCTGAACGCGATTTTTTCCGATGACTTGCGTTACGGCCATGCCACGGGAGCGGTGGACAACAAAGCCGGCTACATCAACCTGCTCACCAGCGGCCAAACCCAATACTTCTCCCTGCACTACACGGAGCGGAACTTCACGTTTCCGTCGCCGCAGATCGCGCTGATGACGGGGCGGATTGAGGCGAAGGCGCGCAACGCCGGCAAGCCCATCCAAAGCGTCCTCGGAATTCTGGCGGTCTGGCGCGAGGAAAAGGGGAAGTGGCGCCTGCTCGCCTGGCAGGGATGCTTCGTGACTCCGCCGGCCGCCCCGGCAAAATAGGCGCCCGGCATCCTCTCCATCACCATGAAAACCCTGCTCCGTTTTTCCCTGTGGTTCGCCCTCGCGCTCGGTTCGCTGCACGCCGCGGACGACCCGCTCATTGCCGCCGTCCGCGCCGCCGACGACGAACGCGCCGCCGCCATGCTCACCGGCGACCGCGCGCGGCTGACCGCCATCTTTTCCGACGACCTGCGCTATGCGCATTCGAGCGGTGCCGTCGACACCAGGGCCTCCTTCACCGACGGGCTTTCGAGCGGCCGGCAGAAATACGTCAGCTTCGACTACGAGGAACGTGCCTTTCAGCCCATCGCACCCGGCATCGTGCTGATGACGGGCCGCGGGCATTTCAAGGTGGCCAGCAAGGGGGCGACCAATGACCTCCACCTGAGTTTCCTGTCCGTCTGGCGCCAGGAGAATGGTCGCTGGCGCTTTCTCGCCTGGCAGTCCTGCCGGATTTCGCCCGCAACCCCGGCCGCAAAATAAGGTCGATCCCTTCCGTCGCCGCTCCGAGTCACGATCCGTAGCGCCACCGCCGGCGGCATCTCTTTCTTTACGAAGTATTCCGGCTGGATTGTGGTCGTGTCATGCCCGCACCCAACGAGCCACGGTTCGCCAGCTTCGCACCGAGTTTCCCAAGGTCCTGGCTTGGGTAAACGCCGGCCAGGAGGTGGCGATCACGCGCCGGCGCAAGGTGGTCGCAAACCTCACCCCGGCCGGGGATGCGCCGCGGAACAAGCCTGAGCGCCCCGACTTCTCGGCCCGGTTGCGGCGCATCTATGGCAAAAAAGTCATCCCCGCGCAGGCGATGGCCGGGATTTTGGCGGACAACAAGGGCCGATACTGATGGGCGCTCCGGTTTATGCCGACACCAGTTTCCTCGTGTCGCTGCACGTGCAGGATGCCAACTCAACCCGGGCAGCCCGGGTGGCGCCGGGGCTGCTGCCCCTGCTGCTCACTCCGGTGACCGAGCATGAGCTGCGGAATGCCATCCGCCTGTGCGTCTTTCGCCGGCAGATCACCTCGGCCCAGAGGGAACAGGCGCTGCATGAAATCGGGAATGATCTGACGGCCGGAGTGCTGCATGCCGTACCGCTCGACTGGCCGAAGGCGCTGAAGCACGCCGAAGCCCTGGGCCGGCGCCACACCGAAAGCGTCGGCGCCCGGGGAATGGATATCGTGCATGTGGCGTCAACCTTGGCGTTGCGCGCGAAGCGCTTTGTAACCTTCGACGATCGCCAGCGGGAGTTGGTCAAGCTGGCAGGACTGGACGCAGGTTGATTGATTCCTGGCTTCGTGGCTTCAGGCTCCACCGGTTTGAAGCTTGGATTCTCCGCTTTCCACACTGTTGTGACCGAACCCCTGCGGCCACTCGCTCACGCTCGCAGCCACCTGTAGGATCTTGCTTCGCGCCTTCGCGCTGCTTCGCGTGAGTCCCGACGGGCCCCTCACAGCCGCGAGCAGATAGATTCAGAGGGCAACTCTGTTCCCGCGCCCTAAGCTGGAGCCGTGGAGCTCTCACCGCAGGACCTAGTCAAGAGTCAAGACGTGTCCCCTTCGTCCCCTTTTTGGCCCAGACTAACACCCAAGGCGGCTCAAATTTTCGGGGTCAGGTCAATTGGATCGGGGCAAATACCAGCCACGGGCCGGTTACCGAGGGCGAATCAGGGCGCGACTCGGGGAGCGGCATCGAACCGCCAATGCTCGTTGTCCACGTGAGCCGAGCGCATGATGCCGGCGATTCGCGCCACGATTTCCGGGTTTCCAGCGGCAACATCGGTGGTTTCCGCCAGATCGTTGGTCAGGTCGAAAAGCTGGACCGGTGCCGTCAACTTGGGGCGGATCGCCTTCCAACGGCTGCCCAGCAAGACCGCCTGACTCACCCCGCCCTCGTAGAACTCCCAGTAGAGAAACTCGTGCTTCGGCGGCGTGCCCCGGCCCAACAGCTCTGGCACGAGGCTAAGGCTGTCGGTTTTTTCCGGCGGCTTGGTTCCGCCGAGCTCGGCAAAGGTCGCCATCATGTCACCGAAATAGCCCACCTGGCCTGAAACCGCTCCCGCCTTGATCCGTCCCGGCCAGCGCGCGATGAACGGCACGCGGATCCCGCCCTCCTTGAGGCTGCGCTTGATGCCGCTCAACGGCCCGCTGGCATTAAAGAAGGCCGGATCGTAGTCCGGTCCGCCTTCGCGATGCGGGCCATTGTCACTCGTGAAAATCACCAGGGTGCGTTCGTCGAGCCCCAACGTCTTCAAATGCGCCAGCAGGTCGCCGATCTGGCTATCCATCCGCGTGATCATGGCCGCGTGCCCCTTTTGCCGGTCATTCCAGGGCCGGGTGGCATAGGCACCGTAATCCGGCACCTCGTTGCCATCGCCCAACGAGCGCATGCGCTCGTTGTTCGCATGCGGCACCACGAGTGAGAGGAAGAGGAAAAACGGCCGGGACCGGTTGCGCTCCACGAACGTTCGCGCCTCGTCGGCGAAAAGATCACCCGCGTAAGCCACGCGCTTCGTCGCGTAGCCGGTTCCCTCCACCACTCCCACGGGCGTCACGACGTTCGGCAATCGCACCTTCTCGCCATTGCGCCAGAGAAAATCCGGAAAGTGATTGTGGGCATGGCTCTGGCTCAAAAAACCGAAGTAATCGTCGAAGCCCTGCCGGCGCGGTTCGCCCTCCTCGTCGATCAACCCGAGTCCCCACTTGCCCACCAACCCGGTCGCATAGCCCGCCCGTTGCAGCACGTGCGCCACCGTCACGTCGCCGGCGCGCAAGGTCTGCGCCGCCTGGTTGTTCGCCCCGGCGTTGCCGCGCACCCGCGTGTGCCCCATGTGCTGGCCGGTCATCAACACGCTGCGCGACGGGGCGCACACGGTGTTCCCGGCGTAGAATTGCGTGAACCGCATGCCTTCCGCCGCCATCCGGTCGAGCGCGGGCGTCTGGATCGCTTTCTGGCCGTAGGAACCGAGTTCGCCGTAGCCAAGATCGTCGGCCAGGATGAAAATGATGTTCGGCTTCGTGGTCTGGGCGGCTTGGGCGCGCGCCGAAGGCGCAACGAGAACAAGTGCACCGACAAACAGGCCAATGAGAGGGGAAGAAAACTTCATGGGGAACTCAGGAGGGTTATGCGGGGACAAGCGACCTGAAGCCATCCTTTACCCGCGCGGCGTCGCCCGCTTGAGACAGGAGGCTTCGAGCAGGCTCACCAGGGCGCCATCCGGCGTCGACCCCACGCGATTCCACCGGCGCTCGGGTCCGTTCACGTCTCAAAATGAATCGCTCTGCTCCCGGCGGGCCCTTCGAATGAGCCGATGAAAGGCGACCTGTTTCCCTCGGAACACACTTCCAGCCGCGATTCGGCAACGGGCGCCGTGGTGCACCAGATGACGTCGCATCCGTCGATCAACCACGCCACGTATTTCCTCCAAAGTTCCTTCACGCCCGACGGCCGCACCCTGCTGGTGGTGTCGTATCGCACCGGATCCGCGCAATTGTTCGCGATCACACCCTTCCCCGCTGGCCCACTCCGCCAGCTGACGGACGGGGTGCCGATCCACCCTTTCTCGCCGGCCATCCATCCGGACGGCGAGCGCGTGTTTTTTGTGCGCAAAGGCGGGATCTGGATCCTGCGCCTCTCGACGCTGGAAGAGACCTGCGTGATGGACGATCCCGCGGCGCAACTGGGCGAATGTTCGCTGGCCCCCGATGGCCAATGGCTGACGGCCGCGGCCAAGCAGGGAACCCAGTCCGGCATCATGACGGGGAAGGCCGACGGCACCGAGTGGCGGTTCATTCCATTCCCGCGCACCGTGATTCATCCGCAGTTTCACCCGCTCGATCCCGAATGGATCGAGTTCGCCGGCGACCCGGCGCCGCGCATGCACCGGGTGCGGCGCGATGGCTCGGGCTTGGAATGCCTCTACGCCAACACCAACGACGAATTCGTCGTGCACGAAACCTTTCTCGGGCGGACCGGCGATCTCGTCTACACGGTCTGGCCCCGCGCGCTGATGCGGATGAACTGGGCCACACGGGAGCGCCGCGTGATCGCCGAATTCAACGCCTGGCACATCACCCCGAACCGCGACGGCAAGCTCGTGCTGTGCGACACGAATCATCCCGACGAAGGGCTCCATCTGGTGGAAGTGGCCACTGGCAAGCGCACGCGGCTCTGCCTTTCGCAGGCATCGAGCGGTGGCTCACAATGGAAGACCTCGCGCTACGCGCTGGCCGAGGATTTCGCACGCGCTCGCAGCGAGGCCAAAACCGGCGCGCTGAGCTGGATGGAGGTGGCGGTGGACACGGTCTACGGCCCGCAGTGGACGCACCCCCATCCCTCCTTCAGCCACGACGAAACCAAAGTGGTCTTCGCCAGTGACAAGTCGGGGCACACGCAGGTCTACGTGGTGGAGCGGAGTTGAGCGCGGCCGCCAACCCGCTCTCAACCCGCCTCACTTTGGCAAAGTGGCCAGTTCCTTGTCCGTCCAGGATTTTTGGCGACCCGCGGTGGCGCCGCGGATTTCGGCCACCTTTTCCGGCGTGATCATGCCGGACTGATTGCCGAATTCGCGCCGGACATAGGTGAGAATGGAGGAGATCTGACCATCGTCCAGATGCCGCAGAGAAGGCATCACCATGCGGTGGGCCGGGTTTTCCTTTCCGTGCAGCACGATTCTTACCATCGGCACCTCGCCTTGCTGTACCCACGGCGAAGCGACGAGCGACGGAGCCAGCAGCGAAAGACCCTGCCCATTGTCCTGATGGCAGGGGGCGCAGTTCAGCGCGTAGGCCGTCTTGCCTCGCTCGAAGAGCTGCTGGCCCGCGCGCTCCGACGGATCTTCGGCACGACTTTTCTGATAGCTCGCCAGCAACCCGGTGTGCTGCGGACTGTTGTAAGCCCGGATCGTCGCCGTGTTGCTTTCACTGAGAATCCGGGGATTGAAGGTTCCCGCGTTCATCCGCTGCAGCATCACCAGTGCCCAACCCGACCGCTCGCTGAGCATGCGCTGGGCCAGCACCTGGTGGCGCAGGCTGAGCTGGGAATAGACCTGCATCAAAACGTCCGCCGCGGCGACGTCGCTGAAACCGTCCAGGGCGGTGAGAATTTTCGTGCGCTGCGCCTCGTTCTTTTCCGTGGCAAATAAACCGGCGAGGACCGGCAACGCCTCCGGGGTGGCCGTCGATCCCAGCACGTCAATCAACCGTTCACGGTCCGCCAGGGAAAGCTTTCCGGCCTGCACCATGGCGACCGCTTCCGCCACGGCGCCCGGGTGATTAAGCCGGCCCGCGAGCGCCACGAGGGCGGCCGAGTGCGGCGACCGCGTCGACCAAAGCCTTTCGATGATCTCACGGAGATTGTCCGGCACGAGGCCCACCGGTTTCGGCGGCAACCGCTCGGCGAGGCTTTTCTCGGTCCATCGTTCCGGGGAACTCACGGCCTGATTTTTTCCCGCCAACCCTTCCGCCATGCCTTCGATCAGGCGATCGATGCCGGCATCGTCAGGCGCGGCCGCGATGAGCCGGCCGCACGTTTCCAAATTACGGCGCAAATGCTCGGGCGAATACTCGATGATCCACGGCGAATAGTTGCCCTGCTTGAGCGTGTAGGTTTTCCGCGGTCCTTGATCGAGCGTGTAGCGCATGCCGAGTCGTTGCGCGACGTGACCCGTGAACAGTCTTGTCCGCCAGATCGCGGGATCCCGGAGCATCGCGAGCAGTTCGGCGCGACCGGTGTCCGCCTTGCTTTCGATCGCCCACCAAACCAACAGCGGAATATGCTTGTCCGTCACCACCTCATCGCGCTGGAGCAGCTCGCGGATGATGGGAAAAGCCTGCCCCGCCGGCAGCCGTTTGGCCGAACTCGCCAGCTGGCTGAGCACCTCCGGATTGGTTTCGGTCCGCGCCAGACTGGCCAGCGCCGCCGGCAGCTCGGGCGCTAAATTTCCCTGGTCACCGAGCAGGCGGACCGTCCACCGGCGGATATGTTCGTTCGTGTGCCGCAGCCCCTTCGTCACCAGCTCGCGATCCAGTTTTCCGCGCAAATTCAAAACCCAGAAGGCCTCCAGCGCGGCCTGATCCCCCCGGTCCACCATCTCCTTCAGGAAAAAATCGATTGGTTCGGGCCGGTCCACGAGCAGCCGGCGGGCCACCTCGCGGTACCAGCGGTTCGGATGGGAAAGAAATTTGATCAACTCCGCCGTCGACGACTTTCGCACGTCGGTCATGGCCGGCCGTACAAAGTTCTTCGGCGTGATGCGATAAATCCGCCCGCTCGCCTTGTCCCACGTGTCCTTCGGATTGAGATGGCTGAGCCGGGATTCGTACCAATCCGCGACGTAGATGCAGCCGTCGGGTCCGGCTTCGATATCGGTCGGGCGAAACGCCTTGTCGTCCGAAAGCACCAGCGAGAGCCCGTCCACCGTACGAAAGGTCGACGTGTCCGGAAAGACCCGGCTGGCCTGCACCCGGTTGGTCATCGACATTCCCACGACGATCTGGCCCTGGAGATCGGCCAGCAGCCCGCCTTCATAAAGGAGAAAGGTCTGCGGAAACCGCTGGTTGTAACCCTCGTGTTCCATGTCGCGGAAGAAACCGAAAATGAAGGGATTCATCGGCGGGCCGGCCTTCTCCCACCCCTTGCTGTAGCTGGCCCCCTGCGCGTAGTGGAACCCGCGGGTGTAACCGTTGGTGCCCGAGTACGCGCGGCCGAACTGGTCGATTTCAAAACTTACGGTGTTGCCCCCGCCTTCGGCGAAGACCTCGAAAGCTTTTGTCACCGGATGATAGCGCCAGATGCCCTGCCCGAGCAGGCGCACCCCCTTGATGTCGAGGTTGGTCGTGCTGCCTTTCGCGCCGTACAGCCAGCCATCGGGGCCCCAATGCAGACTGCTGGCGAGCGAGTGGGTGTCCTCGAGGCCGAAGCCGGTCAGATGAACCTCCGGATCGCCGTCCGGGATGTCGTTGTGATTCCGGTCGGGATAAAAAAGCAGATAGGGCGATTGCAACACCCACACGCCGTCGTTTCCAAACTCGATGCTCGTCGCCATGTTGAGCCCGTCGACGAAATCCTTTTGCCGGTCATAGATCCCGTCGCCGTTCGTGTCCTCAAGAATCGTGATCTTGTCGGCACCGCGAAAGTGATGCGGCGGCGGGGGCGAGATGTGGTCAAACTCGGTGCGCAGGTACTGGTCGTAGGAAGTGACCGTCATCCCCGCGGGAAAGGGATACTGCCGGTATTGCACCACCCAGAGCCGGCCGCGTTCATCGAAGCGCAAATCGATCGGCTGCTGGATGACCGGCTCATGCGCAGCGAGCTCGATCGCATAGCCCTCAGGGGCGTGCAGCTGCTTCAGACTTTCCTGGGGCGGAAGCAGCGTGATCTGACCGGTCAAATCGTGGCCGCCCGGCTTGAAATTTTCCACGAACCGCGCGACATCCGGCGTGAAACGTGGATGCGCCCGCACTTCTTCGGCGGAAGCGGGCCCGCTCTTCGCCGGCGCGCTGGCGGCCGGACGGGCGCCCCGCGCGGGAGATTGGAAGGTGGCATCCGCCGCCCCGCGGCATGGCAACAGCGCCGCGGCGCCGGTCAGCACGACGGCCACGGCACGAGCCCGAGCAAGGAGAAGCGGAATCGTCATGGGGATGGGTTGAAGCGCTGGCGAACCGCGCGCCGTTCTTCACGGACGCTGCGGCCAGCGCAACTTTTCATGCAGAAAATCGAAGGTCTCGCGTCGCGTATAGGGAACCCCCGCCCGGAATGTCCCAAAATAGGTCCAACGGGTGCGTTCGCTGATTCCGAGGTTGTGATACAGGAGCTGTACGCGGCCGTATTCCGCGGCACTGCGCTCTTCATGGATTCCACTGTGCAGAAAATCCTCCACCATGAAGGGCCGGGGACAGATCAGCGCCACCAGTTCCGCATAGTTGAACGTGCCGCCCAGATTGAACTCGAAGATCTCGTATTCCTGATGGGCCAGATACCCGCTCTCAAACCGGTTGGAAACCGTGCGCCAGATCCAGTCGCTGAAATCCGAACCGCAAATCGAAAGGCAATAACCGTCGAGGAGAGCCGGGATGCGCATGGCGGATTTTCCGCCGTAGGAAATTCCGTAAAAGGCGATCCGCGTTTTATCCACGAAATCGAGGCCGCCCAGCCAGGCCAGCAGTTGCTGATGCTGGGCGGTCATGACGGAAAAGAGGCTTCGCTTCAAGGGATTGGCCTTGCGTTGCAACGTGCGAAAATTGTCGCCCCGGTAGAGATGCTGCGGCGCGAAAACCACGAATCCGCGGCGGGCCAGGTGGGCCGCAAAGTCGCGATACGATGTCTTGTCACCCGTGACGGTGTCCTCGGTCCGCCCACCCAATCCGTGCTGGGTGACCACCACGGGGCGCCTCTCTCCGGGCGCAACGTCCTTCGGCACCAGCAGCGTGCCATAGAAGATCACATCGGGAAAGACATCGAGGACCACCTCGTAGCCGCGAAACGCCGGGTCGTCGTAGAGCAGGCGGGTGCGCGGCGCGGGCGTTTCAAGCGGCCGATCGAAAATGCCGATGATTTCGTCGCGCAAATACGTGCGGTACGGTTTCACGCTCTCCGCAAATTTCTCGAGACCGGAGCTCCGGTCGATCTTCGCGGTGAATTGCGCCCGGACGTGGATGCCGTCGTCCACGAGCCGCTGCGAGAAATTGGAAAGCTCCCGGAACTGACGCGTCAGGCGCTGGCTCGCGTCCGGCCCGGCCCCGTGTGCCCGCACCGGGGCCCCGGTCGCGTCGAGTTTCTCCCCACTGCCCAGTCGTCCGGTGACGGCTTGCAGAAAAGCCGTGCTGCCAAACGGCCCGCGGCCTCCGCCGCTCTCAACGAGTTCCAGCTGCTGAAGCACGTCGAGACCCGCGACCAGTTCCCGCACCCGCTGCACCTCCCGCCGCACCGAGGTAACTTCAGGCGTGACCAGCCGACCCGGTCCGGCATCGCCACCGGGCGGAATCACGCGTTCAGGGGCGGCCGCCGCTTCCACCACCAGCGCGCGCGGGAAAATCAGGGAGGCAATCTCAGCGTCGCCGAATTCGCGGAGTAGCCCGAACACGTTGCGGTCGATCGGCTCGCGCCAGAGGTTTTGCCGGGAATCGAAATAGCCGCTGACCCCCGCCGCGCCGATGCGTGGGTCGAGGGCGGCGGCATACAGGGCGAGCAAGCCGCCTTCACCGTAACCGACCACCGCGATCGGTTTCGTCCCGGCGGACGAACTGAACCAGTCGACCGCCGCCAAGATTTTCTGCACCTCATAGCCGATGAGGTGCCGGCCCATCTGAAAGGCCGAACGGTAGAGGATCTCGCGATGCGTTGCGGTCGACCGGCGTTTTCCACCGGCGATCACCGACAATTCCCGGCCGCGATTGATGAGCGTCGGCACGATCACGCGGCAGCCGCGCTCCGCGAGCCGGCGCGCGATCTGGTTCTCGACCGGTATTCCCGTGGACAACCCGACCAGCGCCTCCGGGGTCTGCTCGCAATCGGGCACGACGACCACACTCGCCCACGGCTGCCGACCCGTGGGCTCGAGCCACAGACCTTCGCCATTCACGCCCTCGAGGACCGGCCACCGCACCGCGTAGATGTCGAAGCCGTTTCCGCTGCCGACCAGCGCCGGCTGACTCGGCGTCGCCACCAGTTCGATGTCGGCAAACTTAAGCCGTTCATCCCTCAGCCCCAGCATCTGCGCCAGCCGGGCGCGGTTGGGTTCAACCGACGCCGCATAGGCCGCGGGAGAGGAAACGTCCCGCCGCCAGTAGCCTGCGCGCGCCACCACCGACGCCTCGGTCTCGCGCAGGAGAAACCGGTCCACCCCCGCGATCATCGTCTCGGAAATATCACCCGACAGCGTGAGCGGCCGGGTGCCCGGGAGTTCACGAATGTCCGCAGCCGTGGCGACGGAGGCCAGGAAGTTTCCGGCCGCGATCGCCAGGGCGGCCACCAACGAACGATTGCATCGGTTCATACTCGGGAATGCTCAGTTCGGCCGGGTCGCCGCCGCCGGAGCATTTTTCAAATGCTGGTCGAGGAACTCGAACGTGCCCTTCGCATTGATCTCGTGGATACCGTCGAAGAACTCGATGGCCGTGCGGTCCGGAATCTTCAGGCGGGTGTAGAAGCGTCGCACCTTGGCGTATTCGTACGCGACCCATTCATCGACGCCCACGCCATCGTCGTGCCCCCGCTCGACCATGAAGGGTTTGGGCGCCATCAGATTGGCCATTTCGCTGTAATCGAACGTGCCGGCGAGGTTGAATTCGTAGGTCTCGTACTCGATCGTATACATGAACGACATCGGCATTTCGAGGCCGGCCATCTTCCGGGCGTATTCGTTGAAGTCCCCCGAGCAGATCGAGAGCGCGTAACGGTTGAGCAGCGGCGGAACGCGCACCGCCGTTTTCCCGCCGTAGGAAAGCCCGTAGAAACCGATGCGCGAGGCGTCCACGAACGGGAGCGTGGCGAGCCAGTCGAGTGTCCGCTCGTGCTGGGCGAGAATGAAGGAAAAGAGCGTCAGCTTCAGCGGATTGGCCCGCCGCTGCACGATGCGATAACGCTCCTCGAAAATATACGGGTTCTGCGGCGCGTAGACGATGTAGCGGCGATCGGCCAACTGGGCGGCGAATTCCTTGTAAGCCCGCTTGGTGCGCGCATCCGACGTCCTGATCAAGTCCATCGGCCGCCCGGCGCGCCCGTGCTGGGCCACCACCACGGGGAGCTTCTCGCCCGGCTTCAGGTCGTTCGGCACCAACAGCACTCCGTAGGCAAAGACATCGGGCAACACCGGCAGTTGAACTTCGTAGGCCCGCCACTTGGGCTCGTCCATAATCTGGCGGGTGCGTGCCTGCAGCGGCGCGGTGGCCGCCGGCAGTTTTCCAAGGACTTCCTCCCACATATACCGGCGGTATTCCTCCTTGGTTTCATTCCAACGCGCGATCGAGCTGGCATCGGCGTTCCGCCAAAACTCTTTTCGTACGCTGGCGCTGTCCCGCACCGCCGCTTGGATGTGGTCGACCAGTTGTTCCATCTGGCGCTGGTGCCGCTCGGCCGCCCGCGAGGCCGTCACGTCCAGCCGTGCGCCCGTGGCAGACAACGGCCGGAGGTCCTTTCGAGTGAGGCTGCGCCACACATGCTCGCTGGCGTTCCCCACGGCGAAAGCCGCCGGTGTGCCCAGCCGCTGGTAGATCCGCCCGGCGCGGTCCGTCTCCGAGCGCACCGCCGCCTCCGAGGGTTTCTCCAAGCGGCCCGGCGCGGCACCGCGACCGTTCTCCTGACTCGACGGCGGGGGCCCTGAAACTTCCAGAGCCGGATTGGCCTGGATGCCGAGGGAACGCGGTGCGACCAACCCGGCCAGCTCGGCATCGCCAAACTCACGGACGAATCCCCACACGTTGCGATAGATTGGACCGCTCCAGATGGACTCGCGCGGCGCAAAGGAGCCGATCACCCCGGTCGACTGGATGCGGCGGTCGCACGCCGCGCTGCTGAGGGCGATCACCGCGCCCTCGCCGTAGCCGATCACCCCGACCGGGCTGGACGGCGCGCTCTTTTCAAACCAATCGACCGCCGCGAGCACCTTCTGCACCTCGTAGCCGATGATGTGGCGGCCCACCTGATAGGCCATGCGGTAGATAAATTCCCGGTTGGGCTGGCTCGTCGTATATTTTGCCTTGCCCCACTGCCCCTTCGCCGGGCTGCGATTGATGAGCATCGGCACCAAAACCCGCGCCCCGTTCTCGGCGAGCTGCCGGGCGAACTGGCGCTCCGGCGGCACGCCGGGTTCGAGGCCCACGAGCGCCTCGGGGGATTCGTCCGCGTCGGGCAAGGCGATGATCCGGGCGGTTGGCGTTCCGTCGGGCTCCAGCAGGAGGCCCTCGGCATCCAAGCCGTTCAGGACGGGCCATCGCACCGCGTACACCTTGAAACCCGCGCCACTCCCCACCGTGGGCGATTCGCCCACGACCGACAACCGGGACGGCGCATCGAACGGCAGCCGGCGGTCAACGACGCCGATGACCTGACGAAACCGGGCGCGATTCGCCTCAACCGACTTTTCGTAGGCCGCGGGGGAGGAAAAATCTGTCTGCCAGAATTGCGCCCGCTGCGCGGGGGCGAGGTCGGTGGCGCGGATGAGATAGCGATCGAATCCATCCAGCATTTTTTCCGCGAAGTCCCCCGTTTCGACCAAGGCCTCCGTGCCGGGCAAGGCCTGCGCCAACGCCTTGGAAACGGGACTGGCAAACCAGCAAAGCAACCCGGCCACCAGTGCCCGGCGGGCGGGCACACCCCGGCCCCGGCTCGACACAGTTTTCAAGGAAGCAGGAACGGGTGGAGAGGAAAGGTGCATGGGTAATGGAGGCTTGGGAGGGGAACCCCCCGGGGACAGGAAATCCGGCGGCCACCGACAAAATCAGCCCAACCGCACCCGCCGGGTTTTGCGGTTCGGCCGGCCCCACACCAGCGAGTCCCTGCCGCGGAGGCCCAAGGGACGGCGGCAAGAGCCGCTCAAAACAAAAGAGCAGGCGCAAAGGGATTTGCGCCTGCTCTGCTCAAACAACGAATCGGTAAATGTTAGGCCTAGAGGCGCGCGTTGACCCCGAAGAAGAACATCGGCTGCATCTTGTGGACGTTGCGCGGCGCGCCATCGAAGGCCTCCGACGCGCGATCCGCCTCGGCGAAGATGTTAACCACGTCGAAGTAGGCGCTGTAGGTCTTCGAGATTTGGTAGGTCGTCTTGATGTCGACGACGTCCCGCGCCCGGTTATAATTTAACGCCGACTGGATGAGGCTGAAGCCGCCCAGATATCGTCCATTGTGGTTCCACGCCAACCGGACCGTCACGCCATTCTTGATGTAGGAAATACCCGCGTTGGCGGTCTCCGGATTGAAGCCCGCAACCTCGGACGTGGGCGCGAGCGGGTTGGTTCCCACAATGCCGGTGTTGATGGCGCTGCCTGTGCCGTAATTGCCCACGACCGACATCCGGGTGAAGTTGGCGAACGCGCCGAAACCGTTCAACCAGCCCGGCAGGAAGGTGAATTGCTGACTGTAATTCACCTCGATACCCTTGATCTTGGCGAAGCCGCCATTTTCCTGGGTCGTGATCAGATAACCGACATATTGGCCACCGTAGCCGTTATCGGGACCGCTGTTCACGGTGGCACCAGACCGCGTATAGATGAAGTCCTTAATTTCCTTCACGAAGAGCCCAATCGAAAACACGCCCGCCGGCTCGAAGTAGTACTCGGTGGCGAGGTCGAAATTGTTCGCGAACTGCGGCTTGAGGCTGGGATTGCTGGTCGAGATGGACCCCTGGCCAGTGTCGGCGCTTGGGATATTGATCGTCGTCGTGGGAATGAGCTGCCCGATCGCCGGCCGGCCAATGTTGGTGGCCCAACTGAGGCGGGAGACGATATTGGGCGTCGGCTGGTATTTGAAATGTACCCCGGGGAAGACCTTCCGATATTCACCCACGGCCGTTTGCCGGGTCGCCCACTCCGCGCGGACGCGGCGTTGGCTCTCCGTGATGCTGCCGGCGATCGCCGGAAGACCTTGGGCGGTCATCACGGGTCCGACATACGCCGCGCGCAGGGCGCGTTCCGCGTTGTTCAGCGCCTGCAACGGGCCTTCGCCCCACACCGTGGTGGTCTCGACGCGAACTCCGCCCATGATGTTCAGTTTACCGACCTCGGCACTGCCCATAATATAAGGCGCGGCAATTCTTTCATCGAAACGCGTGTAGCCCTGGATGGGCATTAGCGTATTGTAGACGATATCCGGGGCGAACTGGTTGGGGGTCGCTTTCAGGGCGGTTTCAACATTGAAGCCCGTGCTGCCGAAAGCGGAGCCCGGGGTGTCGCGGCCGGGCATCATCGCGATCGGGACCGTCGGATAACGTGAAAGGCGGGTGCCCGGAGGCTTGTAGGCAGGGTCTATAAATTGCGCGAGGTTGTCGTCATTGAGGCCCGTGGCCGAATTGACGCCTAAGATACCATCTGGTCCCACGTAAAACTGCCGAAAAGTCTCTCTCATCGTATCGCGCATCTTGGAGCGCCAACGGTAGCCGGCCTTGATATAAGTCCGGACCGGCGTGGTGAACAATTTCTTAAAGTCGACCGAGGCGCCACGCGAGTTGTCCCAACCGGACTGAATCAATACATCGTATTGATTATTCGTGTAACTGCTGAGCTTCGTAATGTCGGCTCCGCCGGTCTGAGTGATGCGGGGAAAATAGGGCTCGGACTGCCGCTCAATTTTGAGCCCTAAACCTCTCGTCATGATGCTCATCGTTTTGTTGCCCGGATAGTGAGCCTTGGCCTTGGACTGGCTGAGCGACCAATCGATTTCGAGCCCTTCGTAGCGATGGATACCGGCGAGTTGCGTGTTGAACGATTGGTCGCGCCGGTATTCCGTACGCGCCGTTGAGGTAAAGGTGGTGGGCGCTATGCGATTTCCCGCGGAATTGATGAAGTCAACCGGTACCCACTCGGTCATGTCACTGGTCCAGCCTGGCTTAATGGCAGCGTTGGTGCTCGGCCGGCCATCCGCGCCATACACCACCGTGCCGGCCACCGTAGAAACAGACCAGCCCCGGTGATTCGCGTATTCGCGATACTTGTCCATGGTGTTGTTGAGGTAAAACCGGGAGTTGGCACTCAGTTTATAGTCGATGCGCAGACCGCCACCCCAGCCCGTCCGGTAATTCTCAAAGTCTTCCGTGTTAAAAGAAGTATTGTAGCGCGGATCCGTGGTGCCATTCACGCTGTTGCCCCAGTTCGTGTTGGCGATATCGATAATAGTACCGTGCTGGCGCTGGGCGTAGTTGAAGGAGACACCAATCTTTTCATCGAAAACCTCTGAATAGGAAATCGAGTAGGTGCGATGCAGTGGATCGCGGGGATCGGTAGCCCGCCAGATACCACCAATCGATCCACTGATGCGGCGGCCCACACCGTGGTTAAAAGCATTCTTACTCACAAAATTCATCGCCCCGCCGATGGAGTCCGCCGACATGTCGGGCGTGGGCGATTTGACGACTTCGATGCGCTCGATGGTATCCGAGCCGACGGGATTGAACGTGTATTCGCGACCGCCGCCCGAGGTGCCGGAGCCCGAGCTGACGGCGCTGCCGTCCATCGTGACCGTGCTCAACGTCTGGTTAAGACCGCGGATTCTCACGTAACGCCGGTCGCCACCGACCGACTCCGCTTCCACCCCCGGCAGACGCATGAGGAGGTCGGCGGGATTTCCGGCCAAGCTGCCAAACGAATCAGTCGAGACGATGTTCTTCACGCCGTCCGATTTCCGCTGCAGCTGAATCGCCATTGCATTGCCTTCGCGTTCGCCCGAGACGACAAACTTGCTGAGGCGATAGATGTCAGACGTCAGGCCGACGTCACGGCGGGTCGGCGCCCCGGAGGTAACAGTCACCGTTTCCTCCGCCGTGTTCAACCCGGTGTAGGACACGCTCACGGTCACCGTTCCCGGCGCCACGTCGGTGAAGCGGTATTCACCGGTTGAATCGACGTCGGTGAAGCGGGTCGTGCCTTTCAATTCAACCCGGGCGCCCTCCAAGGGCTTGCCTGTGGCGGAATTGGTCACACGGCCGACGAGAGTTCCCTGCGCGAGGGCGGACTGAGCGGCGAA